>CAXPJI010000032.1:0-93847 GCA_964217345.1 Euzebya sp. | reverse complement strand
ATGGCTGCCGACTCACGGGTATCGTTGGTGTCTTTTTTAAAGGCCCATCCGTAAAAAGCAATCTTCTTGCCTGAAACGGTATTGTATAGACTAGAGATGATATGATCGGCAAAGCGACGCTTCTGATGATCATTCATAATAATTACTTGCTCCCAGTAATCAGCTACTTCAGTAAGCCCGTAACTACGAGCGATGTACACTAGGTTGAGAATGTCCTTTTGAAAACAAGATCCCCCAAAACCTACCGAAGACTTTAAAAACTTCGGACCAATACGAGAATCAAGTCCAATAGCCTTAGCGACCTCGTCTACATTAGCATCGGTTTTTTCACAAAGCGCAGAAATTGCATTGATTGATGACACGCGCTGTGCTAAAAAGGCATTGGCAACAAGCTTAGAAAGCTCTGATGACCAGACATTAGTCTGTAAGATGCGCTCTTTGGGTAACCAGTGCTCATAGATAGAAGAAAGAGCATCTTTAGCCGCTTTCCCTGAAGGAGTGTTATCTCCACCAATAAGCACCCGATCGGCATTAAGCAGATCATCAATGGCGGTACCTTCTGCTAAAAACTCAGGATTCGATAGAATCTCAAACTTTACTCCGTTACCGGTGTTCTCTAGAATGTTTTTAAGCGCCTGGGCGGTACGAACGGGTAGGGTAGACTTCTCAACAACAATCTTGTCGGTAGTAGCCACCTTAGCGATGGTGCGAGCCGATAACTCAATGTATTTAAGATCTGCTGCCTGACCTTTCCCCTTACCGTAAGTCTTGGTAGGGGTGTTGACAGAGATAAAGATAATATCTGCTTCTTCAATGGCACGTTCTACCTCGGTGGTAAAGAATAGGTTCTTACCACGCTGCTGACCTACAAGCTCAGCAAGGCCTGGCTCGTAGACGGGAAGCTGGTCTAAATCATCATGATTCCAAAGCGAGATACGCTCAGGATTAATATCTGCTACGTTGACCGTTATCTCAGGACACTGTGAAGCGATGACCGTCATCGTTGGTCCTCCAACGTAGCCAGCACCGATACAGCATATGTTTTTAATTGCTTTCATGTTCTATATAAATAGCGATTCAAAGGTAGTTAATACTGAAGTTTCATGAGGTACTTAGGTTACAGGGTAACGAAACACCAATTATTTTCCGATACAGAAATTAGAGAAAATAGACCCTAAAAGATCATCGGTGCTAACCTCACCCGTAATCTCTCCTAAATGGTGAATCACTTTACGAAGTGAGATGGCAAAAAGATCACTTGGAATATTTTGGGCGATTCCTGATTCTAACTCGAAGATTTCTTGCAGTGCACTATGCAAGGCACCATAATGTCTCGAATTACTCACCACCGTCTCGTTTGTCCCAGTTTTTGCTTGTAATACTCGTTGTACGAGTAGGTGCTTTAAGTCATCAATGGCAATTTTATTTTTTGCCGATAGCGATAAGAACTGAACGTTTTTAGGAACCTCAAGATTTAAATCTTGATTAAGGTCGATCTTATTCAATAGAATCATCGTTCTCGAACGATCAATATTATGATTGTCGAGTAATGAAATGGTTGTGCTAAGGTCAGTCTGTGTCGCAGATAAAGCATCAATGAGTAGGATTACGATATCAGCCTTCTGAGCACTTTCGATCGATCGAACGATTCCTAACTTTTCAATTTGGTCACTCGTTTCTCTAATGCCTGCGGTATCAATAAATCGAAACAGAATACCGTCAATAATCAAGCGATCCTCAATGGTGTCCCTTGTAGTACCTGCAATATCACTGACAATTGCTCGCTCCTCATTTAGAAGTGCGTTTAATAAGGTAGATTTACCTGCATTGGGTGCACCTAGTAAGGCTACCGAAACACCTTGTTTGATTGCGTTGCCATAAGCAAACGAATCTAGAAGCTCCTTAATTGATTTTTTTAGTTTTTCTAATAAACTTTTCAATTCATCCCTACTCGCGAAGGTCACATCTTCTCCTGAAAAATCTAGTTCTAGTTCAATCATAGAAGCCATGTGGATGAGTTGAGCCCGAAGATCTTTAAGTGCTTCTGTAAATCCGCCTCTCATTTGGTTGATAGCCAACTTATGTGCAGCTTCACTTTCTGAAGAAATGAGATCAGCTACCGCCTCAGCTGTGGTCAGTGACATTTTTCCATTCAAAAAAGCACGCTTGGTAAATTCTCCAGGTTCTGCAATTCTACAACGTTTAGTCGCAACGAGCTGATTTAAAAGTGTTTGCTGAATATATGTGCTCCCATGGCATGAAATTTCAACTACGTTTTCACCAGTATAAGATCTAGGTGCTTTAAATAGACTTACTAAAGCTTGGTCAATAATTTGATGATTGAAGACAATATCTCCTAGATGTATGGTATGAGAATCTTGGTCACTTAATTTTTTGGGTCCTAGAGGTTTAAAATGTTCGTTTATTAGATCGATTGCATCGGGTCCTGATAAACGAATTACGGCAATAGCTCCTGCACCTGGCGCAGTGGCTATTGCCGCAATGGTATCGTTGAAAAGCATATTAACTGTTTAGCATCACCGGCATAACAAGCATGGTAATACTTTCTCCGGCATCAAGTCCATCAACAGGTGTCAGTAATCCTGCTCTGTTAGGTAGGCTCATTGCTAATTGTACATCCTCACAATCAAGGGCGTTAAGCATTTCTGTTAAGAAGCGAGAATTAAATCCGATCTGAAGATCATCACCTTGATAGGAACAACTTAAACGCTCGTCAGCCTTGTTACTATAATCAACATCTTCAGCCGAAATATTAATTTCAGCGCCTGCCATTTTAAGGCGAATTTGGTGAGTGGTCTTATTAGAGAAAATAGAAACTCTTCGAACTGAAGCTAGGAATTGCGCTCTTGAAACCGTTAAAAGGTTAGGATTTTCTTTTGGTATTACTGCTTCGTAATTAGGATACTTACCATCGATTAATCGACTGATAATTTCGATATTGTCGAAACTAAACTTCGCATTAACCTCTGTGTAAGTAACCGAGACGTTTTGATCATGACCAATTAGTATGCTTTTAAGCACATTTAATGGCTTCTTAGGCATAATAAATTCGGCTGCCGAGTTGGCACGACAATCGTCTCTTCTATACTTCACTAACTTATGTGCATCGGTAGCAACAAAAGTGATGTTTGAAAGATCACATTGGAATAATACACCACTCATCACAGGTCTCAAATCATCGTTACCAGCAGCGAATAATGTTTTCGAAATTGCTGTAGCTAAAATATCTCCTTGAATTTCAAAACCTTCGGCTTCATTAAGACTTACGGGTTTTGGGAAATCATTACCATCTGCAGATGCTAAGGCGTACTTACCATTTGCGGCACTGATTTCTACCGTACCATTATCAGAAACGATAAAGGTGAGAGGCTGTTCAGCAAATGTCTTTAGAGTATCTAGAAGAAGTTTTGCTGGTAATGCAATTACGCCAGAGTCACTAGAATCAACCTCTAATTCTGCACTGATGGTTGTTTCTAAATCTGAGGCGATCAGCTTTAAGCTTGATTCCTTTAAATCAAATAAAATATGATCTAAAATAGGAAGGGTGTTATTGGTTGCAATAACTCCTCCTAATATTTGTAGGTGATCTTTTAAATAAGAACTTGAGACTATAAATTTCATAACACAAATATATTTGAAAACTAGGTTTTGCCGACCGATTTAAGTTTCACTTATAAACAATAGGTTAACACTTGAACCTATTTGCATTCCTAAAAGTGTCTCGGCAGATCCTGACGACCCTGGCACTCCTTTATAGATACTAATTTGCAGGTGACCAGCAGTGTTGTAATGAGCAATTTGTTTGCCTAATGCAGCCCTTTTGGCTGATTCGTCTTTTAGTATTCTTGAGGAGAAATCATTCAGGTTTTCATAGATGTGATCAATCTGATGATTTCTAAGATGAACCTGTGTTTTTCGCCCTGATTTTCTCGCCTCAACATCTACCTTACGGATGTTCGTTACAAGATTTCCGAATCGATCAATATAGATCACTTCACCAAAGATCTGACTAGCATCCTCGCCAATGATTCCGAACTGCTCAGGGTAATTGTATAAGTCTTGTACCTGTTTCCCAAGCAGAGCCAATGACCCGCCTTTTAATAGGTGGGTGGCAACTTTACTAAAGGTCTCTAACTCTACAAAATCTGAAAAGTCTGTGTAAGCTGTAATTTCGATTACCTCTTCAATATTAGATAAACCGACGATGGCTGGAATAATGCCGTTATCAGCAGCTATAAAAAAGTGATTTTTTGCCTTTACAATAACATGACGCCCACCAGGGGTAATCGAGCTATTTATGCCAATGATATGAATACTTTTTTCTGGAAATTCTGAGTACGCGTTTCGTACTACATAGGCAGCCTCTTTAAGATTAAAAGGACTGATTTCGTGTGAGATATCAACAATACTTGCCGAAGCATTTAAGGTCAGTATTCTCCCTTTTACTTGAGCTATAAAGTGATCTTTTAGACCAAAATCGGTGGTCAAGGTGATTACTGCCATGAATTGTTAATAGAATTATAGATTCCTCTGTGGGTATTTTGGCTAAGTTTGTTTGAGGTAAAATTAGTGAAAAGATATTTTGAACGAACTCATCATTGAACTTACAGATATCAGTGCCCAAGACTTTTTTGGGATGAATAATGAGACGATAACCTCTCTCAAGAATTATTTCCCGAAATTGAAAATTGTTGCCCGCGGGAACAAGGTTAAGGCCTTTGGTGACGAAGTGGTATTAGATGAATTCGAAAAGCGTTTTGATTTGTTAACCTCTCATTTTGCACGCTACAACCGACTAGATGAGAATAGCCTTGAGCGTATTCTTGCTTCAGACGATTCTGAGGTTACTGCACTCAATGATATACCAGAATCTTCAGATGCTACCCTCGTTCACGGAGTTAATGGGCGAAAAATAAAAGCTCAAACTCTAAATCAAAGAAGATTGGTTGAGGCTGTTCAGCAAAACGACATGGTATTCGCTATTGGTCCTGCGGGGACCGGTAAAACCTACACAGGTGTAGCGCTTGCCGTAAAGGCGCTTAAAGAAAAACAAGTTCGTAGAATCATTTTAACCAGACCTGCCGTTGAAGCAGGAGAAAGTTTAGGGTTTTTACCGGGGGATTTGAAAGAAAAGTTAGATCCGTATATGCAGCCTTTGTACGATGCACTGCGAGATATGATTCCTCCTGAAAAATTAG
Source organism: Euzebya sp. (assembly GCA_964217345.1). Classification (GTDB taxonomy): domain Bacteria; phylum Bacteroidota; class Bacteroidia; order Flavobacteriales; family Flavobacteriaceae; genus UBA3478. The sequence goes on along the minus strand of CAXPJI010000032.1, from coordinate 88,628 downwards.
AGAATTATCTCGAGACTGGTGTGATTCAAATTGCTCCAATGGCATTCATGCGCGGAAGAACGCTTGACGGCGCCTTTGTTATTCTCGACGAGGCTCAGAATACGACTCACGCCCAAATGAAAATGTTTCTTACTCGGATGGGAAAGAATGCCAAGTTTCTTCTTACGGGTGACCCTGGACAAATTGATTTGCCAAGAAGAGTAATATCAGGATTAAAAGAGGCGCTCCTTGTTTTGAACAAAGTCGAGGGAATTGGAATTGTTTATTTAGACGATAAAGACGTAATTCGCCACCGCTTAGTTAAGAAGGTTATAGATGCCTATAAAAACATAGAACATCAAAATTAAGATGACGAACACATTGATGCATACCGACTTTCATTTTAAAGGACAAAAGTCGGTTTACCGAGGAAAAGTAAGAGAGGTATATACCCTAGATAACGGATTAATGGTGATGGTTGCCACTGATAGGCTTTCTGCTTTTGACGTTGTTATGCCCAAAGGAATCCCTTTTAAGGGGCAAATATTGAACCAGATTGCCACACGTATGCTTCAGGATACCTCTTCAAAGGTTCCGAATTGGTTGCTTGCTACTCCTGATCCTAATGTTGCCATTGGAAAGGCTTGTGAACCCTTTAAAGTTGAAATGGTAATTCGTGGGTATTTAGCGGGACACTCGGCACGTGAATACGCTAAAGGTAAGCGTACGCTGTGTGGAGTAGCCTTACCTGAAGGTCTTAAAGAAAATGATGCTTTTCCAGAACCTATAATTACTCCAGCAACAAAAGCGGAACAAGGAGATCACGATGAGGATATCTCACGAGAGGAGATTTTATCAAGAGGAATTGTAAGTGAAGCTGACTATATAGTACTTGAAAAATACACTCGTACTTTATTTGAAGAAGGCACTCGTATTGCAAAGGAGAGAGGGCTTCTCTTAGTAGATACCAAATATGAATTCGGGAAAACCGATGAAGGAGAGATCGTCTTAATTGATGAGGTGCATACGCCTGATTCATCTAGATTCTTTTACGCGGATACTTATGAGGAGCTTCAAAGAAATGGATCATCTCAAAAGCAACTGTCAAAAGAATTTGTTCGACGTTGGTTGATCGAGAACAATTTTCAGGGACTTGAGGGGCAAACGCTTCCACACATGAGTGACGAATATATTGAAGGAGTATCTGAGCGTTATATTGAGTTATACGAAGCGATCACTGCTGAAAAATTTATCAAAGCGGATACCGAAGACTTACAAGAGCGGATTGAAAAAAATGTAAATGACTATTTAGAAAACTTATAAAGTTTTTTAGAGATAATTGACTGAAAATCATTTATTGTCAGGTAAATAGCGTTATTTTGCAGCAGAATTAAATTTATTATGACTGGAACAGTAAAATTTTTCAATGAAACCAAAGGTTTTGGTTTTATTACCAATGATGAAACAGGAGAAGACGTGTTTGTTCACGTAACTGCTTTACGCGGGCTTCGTATTAACGAAGGTGACGCTGTTTCTTACCAAGAAGAGGCCGGAAAAAAGGGTACTCAAGCCGCCAATATTGAATTGATTTAATACAAACAATATATTGCGTTATCAAAAAGCAGCCGAAAGGCTGCTTTTTTTATGGATTTATTTAGAGAATAAAAAAACCGAATAGCTGCTTGAGATATTCGGTTCTTCTGAATGTAGCGAGGGGGGGAATTGAACCCCCGACCTCAGGGTTATGAATCCTGCGCTCTAACCACCTGAGCTACCTCGCCAATTGTGGTTTTTAAGAGGCTGCAAATATAGTTTATTATTTTTTTTAATCTCAACAATTTATTTAAATTGGCCACAATAGCCTTAGAAAATAGGATAACATGACGAAGTTTGAAATTGAGTTTGTGGTGCATGCCTCACCATCTTTATTATTTAATTATATATCAACTCCTTCAGGATTATCTGAATGGTATGCAGATAACGTGAATTCACGTGGCGAAAAATTCATCTTTATTTGGGATGAGTCTGAAGAGGAAGCTTTGCTTTTGAAAAAGAAGACCGATGAGTTCGTTCGTTTTAAATGGATGTACTCTGAAGATGATGATACCTATTTTGAGATGCGTATTGTTGTCGATGAATTGACCAACGATGTTAGTCTCTTTGTGATTGATTTCGCCGAAGACGACGAAGTTGATGAGGCTAAAATGCTTTGGGAGAACCAAATTGATGATCTAAAGAAAATCATTGGTTCAGTATAAATAACTTTAAGTTGCTATGAAATTTTGTAATGTCAACGGGTCATTAATTGATTCGGATGAATCTTTTTTGTCCCTAAACGATCTGGTCTCGGGGTATTCCATAAAAGTTTATGAGCTTTTAATTTGTGATCAGCTTGAGGAGAGTGTCGTTGAGCCATTCTATTTTTCACTCATGGCTTCGATGCGCATATATCGCATACCTATTCCAGTGAGTTATACCTTAGAGTTTTTCATAACCGAAACTTATAAGTTACTCGAATCTAATCAGGTTAGTCTTGAAGAAGTTGCAGTGAATTGGACCATTTTTTTAAAAGAGGGAGCTTCAGAGTTCTCGATGCATTTAATTAAACTACCAGAGGATTATCCAAATCCTAAATCCATTGGGGAATTAGACCTTTTTAAAGATGGATTTTTAGGAGCAGACTACATATCAGGGGTACCTTCTGAGAACCAAGCTGTATTTTATGTTGCTAAAGGTTATATGAATGATCATCAACTTCAAGATGTTTTATTGATTAATCACAAAAAAGAAGTTGTACAAACCTTAAACGGATATTTATTCGTTCGATTTGGGGATGTGATAAAGACTCCAGCAGAGTCTTCGGGAGTAACTCGACTGACTTTAAGAAATCAGTTTATAAAACAACTAAAAGATAAGGGTGGGTCTGTTGAAGAAGTTTCAATAACTCCATTTGAGCTCCAAAGAGCAGACGAGTGCTTTATATATAACCCTTTGAAAGGTGTTTTTTCGGTTTCGAATTATCGCAAGAAAATCTATGAAACTAGTTTTTCGGATACTATTAGTTAACTAATTATTTCTTGGATCTTCAGGGGCGTTGGCATAAAGAAGAAACTCGCCACCTAGTTGTGTCATCTGATCTTTCCACATTGACTTTGGAGGTGATTGAAGAATTTTTTCTTTTTCCATGTTAGGAGTGACTACCCAAGAATCAGCATCGATCTCTCCTTGTAATTGTCCGAATTCCCAACCAGAGTAACCTAAAAAGAATCGAATTTTATTCTTATCGATCTCACCGACAGTTAATTGTTCACTTAGCTCCTTAAAGTCGCCACCCCAATAGATGCCATCCTTAATTAAAACACTATTAGGAATACGATCTGGTAGAGTGTGAAGAAAATATAGATTGTCCGATTCCACTGGCCCTCCGCTGTAAATACTATATTCAGATGTTACTTCAGGAATTAAATCACTTAATCGGTAATGTAATGGTTTGTTCAAGACAAATCCAATACAACCAGACTCATTCACCTCTGAAAGTAAAATGACTGATCTTGAAAAGTGATAGTCTAAGGCTAAGGACGGATCTGCTATTAGTAAATCTCCAGATTCAAACATGAACAAGAAATTAATTAAAAAAAGATACGGCCCCAAGAATGGGGCCGTATCAAAAAATTGAAATAAAAGTCAATTAGTTTACTGCTCCTGAAAGCTCAGCACCTGCTTTGAATTTTACTACGTTTTTAGCAGCAATTTTGATAGTAGCTCCAGTCTGTGGATTTCTACCTTCTCTTGCACTTCTCTTTGATACAGACCAAGATCCGAATCCTACTAGAGAAACACGGTTACCTGCTTTAAGAGATCCTCCTACGTTACCTAGGAAAGATTCTAATGCTTTCTTTGCAGCTGCCTTAGTAATGCCTGCGTCAGCAGCCATTGCGTCAATTAGTTCAGTTTTGTTCATAATAATAGTATTAAGGGTTATAGTTTGATAACAATCAAATATAAGTGTTAATCTCACTTAACCTAGTGAATACAGGGGGTAGCACCCATTTTGTTGATAAGTTTAAGGGTTTATCAACAATTTTCTTTCAAAAATCTTCTAATTATAGGCGGTTTATAGCCATTTGGTCCCGTGAATATTGGGGTTTCCGTTTAAAAAGTCCCTAACAAACATTCTTTTTTTACCCTCTAATTGCCACTCGATTACTTCTAACCAAGAGTTTTTAAAACGAATAAAAAGAGATCTGTTGATTACACGAATCATTCCTAGATGATCATCGTGATCTAGGTCAGCTGCCTTTGCTTCCCAAATCTTCGCCCCAATTATTTTTTGATCGATTTGAATCTGTCCATGAGCTCCTGGGAATGGGTTGAGTGCTCGAACAAGTAGTTCTGCACCTGAGGCTTTTAATTCTAAATGTAGGTGAGTGTTTTCCTTATTCAGCTTTGGTGCATAACTTACTACACTAGAGCTTTCATCCTGATTTCTTGGCTTTATTTTACCATCAATCAACCCTTGGATCGTTTCTACGATTAGTGGCTTACCTAAGGCTAGTAATTTATCATGTAAACTTCCACCAGTATCTTCTTTATGAATTTCGCATTTTGCCTGTAAGAGTATATTTCCTGTATCAATTTGATCATCGATCAAAAAGGTAGTTACCCCAGATTGCGATTCATTATTTATGATTGCCCATTGAATAGGTGCGGCTCCTCTGTAGGATGGAAGGATCGATGCGTGCAGATTAAAGGTGCCTAATTTTGCCGCTCTCCATATCGATTCAGGTAACATTCTAAATGCCACAACTACCGCTATGTCTATTCCAAGACTTTGATACTTATTAACGAAATCTACCTCTTTGAGGTTGGTAGGCTGTAGCAGGTTTAATCCATTCTTTAGAGCAACCTCCTTTACCGCTGATTGATTTATTTTACGACCCCTACCAGCTGGTTTGTCGGGTGCAGTAACTACAACACTAATTTGAAACCCTTCTTTAATTAAATGTTCTAGCTGGGCTGCAGCAAAGTATGGGGTACCAAAAAAGGCAATCTTCATCGAACAATCGTTTTAATAGCGTTCAAATTTATGGCTTTCATTCATTTTTATTTGATGACCGTCTAATAAAGACTGAATAGGTGATTCAAGGGTAGTGGAAGATAGGCCTGTTAAATAAATCAGTTCGGATAAGCTCACTGAATGTTTGTCAATTATTTTAAGAATTTGATCTTCTTCAATAGAGCTTGGAAGGCATGACTCGCATTGATTACATGGTTGACTTTGAATCCCAAAATAATTACTGATAAACTGCATTTTACAGCGATCCGTTTTTAAAAACTCGACCATACTTTCAAGTTGACGGATCTTTCGTTCTAAATTCGGCTTGTGCACCTTTCTTATCAATGATTGTGTATAAGAATCTTCTCTCGGGTACATCCAATGAATTAGTAGGCCTTCTTCGGGTTCTTTTAGGGTCAATCTACCTTGTCGCTCTGCTTTTTTAAGAAACTCTAAGGTTTTTGTTGAAGGGTTTGCCAGTCTGATGGTGTCCTCTAATTGAGTGCTTTTTAATTTTATAAGCATTCGCTCAAACGAAATCTCAGAAGAGGACAGATCACTTACCCAATGATCACATAGTTGTACCTCCCAAGTATTTAACTTACTCGGTTCAGAGGTTAAAACGCCACAGCGTTCTAAGGTGGTTATCGATTGATAAATGAAGGCTGGTTGAAACAAATATTTACGACTGAAATGATTGATGCTCAAAATCGAATTTCCTTCTTGTTCTCCGGCAGCGATTTTGAGATGAGCGACCAATTTGCGGTAAACCTGGAATAAATCCTCAACTGAAGGAGTTTGGGAGATTATACGATTTTTTAACTGGTCAATGCTCTTGGAGTTCACTAAGAGTTCTGCAGAAGCCTTTTGTCGATCTCTCCCTGCTCTCCCGATTTCTTGGTAGTATTGGGCTAAATTTTCAGGTAAATCAAAATGAATCACACTGCGGACATTGGGTTTATCTATACCCATTCCAAATGCACTTGTACTAACCATGACCTCTACTTTATCAGAAATAAAGTCATTTAATCGTTCTGTTTTCAGACTCTCGTTCAACCCTGCGTGATAAAACGTAGCATCAACTCCTTTTTCAACCAACCACTTGTGAAGATTTTCTGTTCCTTTTCGGCTTCTTGTATAAACTAGAATAGCCCCTCCCTCAGTTTGTTGTTTTATTCTGGCAAGTAACATCCAAGGTTTATCTTCATTAATGAAGAAACGAATGCCTAAATTCTCCTTAACTATAGAACCTACCACTTGTTTGGGGGTCTTTAAATGGAGACTGTTAACGATATCTGTAACAACCTCTTTTGTGGCTGTTGCGGTTAATGCAAGAATAGGAGTATGTGGAAAGAGATCTCGAATTATAGATAGTTTCCTGTAGCTTGGTCTGAAATCGTGTCCCCACTCAGAAATACAATGTGCTTCATCGATAGCAAATAGGGCTATATCTACTTGTTTTAGGTGATCTTGAACCACCACATTGGCAAGTCGTTCGGGTGAGAGGAATAGAAACTGATAGTTACCGTATTTGACGTTGTCTAAACGTTGTATAATCGTCTCTTGATTAATGATACCGAATAAACCAACTACTTTAAAACCGCGACTTTTTAGTTGATTCATCTGATCCTCCATTAGAGCGATAAGTGGAGAAACAACAATACAAACCCCTTCAAGTAAATAGCCTGGTAATTGATAACAGATAGACTTGCCCGCACCAGTTGCTAAAAGACCAAAAGTGTCGTTCCCTGCAAGGACATTTTCGATGATTGATCTTTGATCTGAATGAAGTTGTTTAATCTGCCAGCGCTCTAAGGCGATCGCATCAATGTCAGGTTTATTATTCAATCTAAGAGTTCTTTTAGAATGAAATCAGCACGTTCTTTAACGGTTGTTTGAGGAACAATGTTTATTTCATATCCGAAACAAGAATAAGCGTTCTTTAAAGCTTTATCTATTTGTAAAACGCTTTTAAACGTTTCTAGACGGGTAGGATCAGGAGTATATATAGACTCCCAAGGTTCAAAATAGAAAAGTTGATCGTATTTATACTTTGAGCAAGTATCTTCGAAGTGTTGCGGGTATTTTTGATTAAAATGATCCATGTATGCCAAAACATCTACCATACCTCTGTCAAAGAAGGTGTCTTGATTATTCTGAGCCTGAAATCGATTCAATCTTAAATTTAGCAGTGTCTCGTTGAAGGGTATCGGATCGTCAAGAGCTTCTAGTGGATTTTCAAAAACACCCTCTTTATCGCTCAATAATGATGCAGTGTGATCTCTGATGACTTCATGGTCGACATGAAACCCTCTTTTTTCTAGTTCACAAATGACACTGGTTTTTCCGCTCCCTGGAGCACCACTAAACACTATTTTTTTCGGTTTACGCATTACTGTTCGATATCTTTGCCAAAAATACACCGAAATGAGTTCTACCTCCCAAGATGAATTTTATAAGAGTTTAAAAGAAAAACTAGAGAGCGAAACTTCCTGGCCTTCTATATATCTCTTTAAGTTTATTGTCAAATCAAGCTCTCAGTCACTAGATGCCGTAGTTGCCGTTTTTGAAAATGAAAAAGAAAGAATACAATTAAAACCATCTAAAGCTGGTACTTACACAAGCGTCAGTGTTAAAACACTTATGCTTTCACCGGATGCCGTAATTGAAAAATACAGACGTGTGGGTGAAATTGAAGGAGTTATTTCTTTATAAGCTCGAGGATATATGTATTTTGCGTAATATATGATTTTAGAAAGTTTAGACCACTTACAGTACAATACGGAGCGCAATGCTCTTATTATTCCAGAAAATGGCCGTCATTTTCAACAAATGGTAGATCATGCCATGCAAATTGAGGATCGTGAGGAACGAAACAAGGTTGCACAATCTATCGTTGACATTATGGGGAATAGACAACCTCATTTACGAGACGTGCCTGATTTTCAACATAAATTATGGGATCAACTTTTTATCATGTCTGGGTTTGCACTCGATGTTGATGCTCCATTTCCTAAGCCATCCGCCGAACTACTGGCCCAACGACCAGAGGCATTACCTTATCCGCAGAATTTTCCGAAATATCGATTTTATGGGAATAATATCAAGCGCATGATTGATGTTGCTGTGGGTTGGGATGATGCAGAAAAACGTGAAGGTTTCGCATATGTGATAGCGAATCATATGAAGAAGTGTTATCTAAATTGGAACAAAGACACGGTAGATGATCAAGCCATTTTTGATCACCTCGAAGAGTTAAGTGGAGGCGTTCTGAAACTAACTCCTAAAGAAGATAAATTAACCGACAGCGAAGAAATTCTTAAGAATCGAGTGAATCGTCCAGCGAAACCTCAGGCACGTAAAAATCATCGTAACAATCGCTCAAAAAAGAAATAGTATAGTATGTCGAGCTTCATTATTGAAGGTGGTCACCCGCTGTCAGGAACAATAACTCCACAAGGAGCCAAAAACGAGGCCTTACAAATATTATGCGCTGTTTTACTCACTCCAGAGCGCGTAGTTATTGAGAATGTTCCAGATATTGTTGATGTAAATAAACTGATCGATATCCTAGGAAAACTAGGAGTAAAAATCGAGAGGCTTTCTAAAGACTCGTATGCTTTTACGGCGAATGAGGTAAATGTCGATTATTTGCAATCCGAGGCTTTTAAGAAGGAGGGAGCAAGTCTAAGAGGCTCTATCATGATTGTTGGTCCGATGCTTGCACGCTTTAAAAAGGGCTTTATACCTAAACCAGGAGGGGATAAAATTGGTAGACGTAGATTAGACACCCATTTTGAAGGATTTATAAAATTAGGAGCTAGCTTCAGATACAATGAAAAAGAGTTCTTCTATGGTGTTGAGGCAGATGAGTTAAAAGGTTGTTACATGCTTCTAGATGAAGCTTCGGTGACAGGAACTGCTAACATCGTTATGTCTGCTGTTTTAGCTAAGGGTACTACAACGATTTACAACGCTGCCTGTGAACCTTATCTACAGCAGTTGTGTAATATGCTGGTTAGAATGGGTGCTAAAATCCAGGGGATTGGGTCAAATCTACTTACGATTGAAGGGGTTGAATCGCTGGGAGGAACTACCCATCGATTATTACCGGATATGATTGAAATTGGTAGCTGGATTGGTCTTGCAGCTATTACGAAATCAGAACTTCGTTTGAAAAATGTAGCTTGGGAGCAATTAGGTCAGCTGCCACGAGTTTTCGCAAAATTAGGTATCACTCTCATAAAGGAGGGTGATGATATGATTATCCCTGAACATAAAGAAGGTTACGAAATACAGTCATTTATTGATGGTTCACATATGACCATTTCTGATGCTCCTTGGCCAGGTTTATCTCCGGATGTTCTCTCCGTATTATTAGTAGTTGCTACCCAGGCACGAGGATCAGTTCTGATTCATCAAAAGATGTTCGAGAGCCGTTTATTCTTTGTAGATAAACTAATTGACATGGGAGCACAGATTATTCTTTGTGACCCACATAGAGCTAATGTGATTGGGCTTGACTTTAATTCTTCGTTGAGAGGAGCTAAGATGAGTTCTCCTGATATTAGAGCGGGGATGGCACTGCTTATAGCTGCTTTATCTGCTAAGGGAACCTCAGAAATTCAAAATATTGAACAGATTGATCGTGGTTATCAAGATATTGAAACGCGATTACAATCGATAGGCGCAAAAATTAAGCGTGTTCCTTAAATAGCCCTTTCAATAAGCATATTTCGTACTTCATTAAAGAAAGGGTTAGTAAGGCGGCTTTGGGTTTTAAGAGCCTTTGAATTTTCAAAAAAAGTATCTATTTGTGCTAATTTAATTTGTGCGGAAAGCGCTAGGTTTCCATAATCGTAAAAAGCCATACTCCATTTATTGAACAAACGTTCGGTCTTCTCCTCTGTCTGAATAATCTCAATATTCTTATGGCGTGTGTCAGATTCAATAAGTGAAAATAGATGGTGTACCTTATCCTTTTCGCCTTCTAGCAATTGCAAGAAGTGTCGATTATGAAATAAAAGGCATCCCGTAATGTCGTGCTCGGCATTGAAGTCCCTAGCAGCACTGAGCATCTGATATACTTCTGCATTGCTAAAACTCTCATCGGCCACCGAGCGGTAGATTAGAGAAAACATAGGTTAGGTTCTATGTTAAAGGTAGTCTAAATAATTGATTATCAATTATTTTTCGGCATAAATCGTCGTTTGATCAGGATAAGTTGCAAACCTAGTTGGCTCCGATCCATGAGTCATTTCTGCCTTTGGCCATGGCCATCCTCCGAATTCGGTAATACGGTACTTGGCAATAACTGATTCGATTTCTTGACTTTCATTCATTACGAAGGGGCCGTATTTTGCGACTGGTTCATTGATAGGTTTACCTTGCATTAAAATGAGAGAGGCTTCTTTTTTGGATGAATTTGTGAGAGTGACCCGTTCAGATTCCTTTAGTTTCAAACCTTCATTCTTACTTAAGCTACCCTCGTCACAGATAAGTTCTTCACCATCGAATAGATAGAGGTTTCGAGAGATACCCGCGTTTACTTTATCAAGTGAAAGTTTAGCTCCTGGGTCTAGAATGAACTGAGCAACTACCAATTGATTTTCAGAATGAACAGCCCATGAGTTAGGTGGACATTTATGCTGTTCAAAGCCAGCGTGAGATCCATAGATTAAACGGGTGAAAACACCTTCTTTCTTCCACTTCGGAACTTCATGATCCCAGATCATATCGAAATGCGGATCAACGTATTTACTGGTTTTTGGGAGATTAAGCCAGATCTGAAAAAGTTCTAATTTATTTGATTTTTCGCTATCTAGTAATGGAAACATTTCACTGTGCTGTACTCCACTACCAGCTGTCATCCATTGAACATCGCCTTTACCAAAACGTGCTTTGGCTCCGAGTGAATCGCTATGATCGATATATCCTTCAGTCACTAATGTGATCGTCTCGAAACCGCAATGTGGGTGATAGGGGAATCCAGGCACTGATTTCCCGTGATACATTCGAAAACCGTTCTTTAGTGTAAAATCACTTCCTAGCGATCGATCACTCACTAATGCTTTATCGATGCCTTGTTCAGAGTTGCCTGGGGGATAATGATCATTGTGATGCGCACAAAACAGGAAGGGATCTTCTGTGGGCCAAGGAAAGCCTAGGTTAAACTTTTTCATAGCTGTTGATTTTTTACAAATTTATAGGCTTTGAAAGATTATTGTATAAATCTATATTAATAAAAAAAGCCTCCAAAAGGAGGCTTTTTTTAATTATTGATTAATGGGTGGTGGTCCATCAGGTACAACGGCTTCGTATACAGTGTTTCCTTTTCTTTCCTTATACTCAGTCTTCACTTGTTCTACCCATTTAGGATTTTCAAAAAGGTCAACCATAGTCATTCCCATGGCTTTTGCGGCATAAGTCATTCCTTTATGTCCAATACTCATGCCTCCACAAGCAACAACAGCCCAAGAGTGCCAAGGTGTTCCTTTTGGAGCAGTAGTAACTCCGAGGTTAATATTCGCAACATTCCAGCTAACATCCCCAACATCGGTAGAGCCCCCTCCTGGGTGCTCTGCTGTAGGAAGTAATGGATTGATTGAAGCATCCATTCCTACCTGCTCTTTTCCGGTTTCTTGTTGAATACGTTTACTAAATGCGATTTCGTCTTCGGTATATTCAATGGGTCCAAGGAGTTCTAAATTCGACTGCATAATTTCACCGCCACGGCGGTTAACGAGAACCTCGTAAATACCTGAGATCAGTGAGATTTTATAATCTACATCAGCCATAATTGCTGCACCTTCAGCCATTTCCTTGATTCGCTCGTAAACAGGCATCATACCTTCTCTCTTGGTATCTCTAACGCGTACCCATAGTTTTGAGTAATCAGGAACTACATTCACTACCTGACCTCCATCTTGGATATGATAATGTATTCTGACCGTAGGTTTTACATGTTCACGGTAGTAATTGATTCCTGTGGTATAGATTTCGAGTGCATCAGATGCGGAACGACCGTTCCATGGATCCGCAGAGGCATGGGCGGTTTGTCCGAAAAACTCTACTTTAAAATCTACTAAGGCTAATGAACTTTGAACATCTGCTTCAGTTTGAGCTGCTGGGTGCCAACTTAAATTTACATCGACATCGTCCCATAGGCCTTCACGAACCATCCAGATTTTACCAAAGAATTTTTCTTCAGAAGGGGTGCCCAAAAACTTAACAGTCCCTTTTATTTTACCAGTTTCAATAAGTTCTTTTACTGCTAGTGCAGCCCCTAAACTACCAGCACCAAATAAGTTGTGTCCACAACCATGTCCTGCGGCACCTTCGTTTAAGGCCTCTTTTACCGGGCTCGCCTTTTGCGAAATCCCGGGTAGGGCGTCGAATTCACCTAATACAGAGATTACTGGTGAACCACTACCATAGGTAGCTACAAATGCGGTTGGAATACCTGCAACACCACGCTCTACATTGAATCCTTGAGATTCGGCGTAGTCTGCCAAAATTCGAGCAGATTGATGTTCTTCAAATGCTGTTTCTGCAAGTGCCCATATAGAATCACTGATTGCGATGAGTTCTCTCTCATGTTTTTCTACTGAAGCAATAATTGCTTTTTTGTGTTTGCTTAATCGCTGAGCATTCGCTGCAAAGAAACTAGCGAACAACAGAGCGAATAGAAATGATTTTTTCATATCTCTATAAAGGTTTGCTAGTGAAGATACGAAAAGGAACCTTAAGAATTGAGTGCTTGTTTATAAGTAGAAAGACAACGCTCTCGCGCGAACTTGTGGTCTACCATAGGTTGGTATCGTATTGATTCAAACTCTGAAACCCATTTTCTGATGTATCGCAAATCTGCATCGAATTTTTTGACTTGAGTTATTGGATTAAAAATTCGGAAGTAGGGGGCTGCATCTACCCCAGATCCTGCAGCCCATTGCCAGTTACCCACGTTGCTCGCTAACTCAAAGTCAAACAATTTTTCTGCGAAATAAGCTTCTCCGAGCCTCCAATCAATTAATAGGTGTTTACATAAAAAGCTCGCTACTAGCATTCGTACTCGATTGTGCATGTATCCGGTAGCATTTAGCTCTCTCATACCTGCGTCTACCAGTGCATATCCTGTTTTACCTTCTTTCCAACGCTCAAAATCTTCAGGTGCATTTCTCCATGCTATTCGATCATAGGCAGGTTTGAAGGAGTAATTAACTGTTTTTGGGAAGTGCCATAAGATTTGTTGAAAGAATTCCCTCCAAATAAGTTCACTTAAGAAGGTATGATTCGCAGATTCGAAGGCCTTTTTAGCTAGTTGTCGAATTGAAACCGTTCCAAATCGTAAGCTTGTTCCTAGCTGTGAAGTACCAGGCACTGATGGAAAATTACGAGTGTCTTCATAATTATTAATGATTGCATCGTTCAATCTAATGGTCGGAGCAGGTATGTTACTTGGTGAGAAATCGATATCAGATAATGCTTGAACGATTTTGAGCTTAGTGCTCAGTGAGTTGAACTTATCTAGATATGGCGTTATATTAAACTCTTTAAAATCCTCCTCAGGATTTAATTGACTCATCCACTTCTTCTTGTAAGGAGTAAAGACTACGTATGGTGATCCGTCATCTTTCACAACTTCATCTTGTTCGAAAATTACACCATCCTTCTTACGAATCAATTCAATACCGTGTACCTTTAAAAAGTCGGCTATTTCGCCATCTCTTTTTCGAGCATAAGGTTCATAATCTGCACTCGTGTAAACTCTTTGAATCGAGTTTTCCTCAACCAATTGCTTGAAAACAGAAGTTGGTTTACCAAAGAATATCTGGATTGACTTTTGCTTTGATTTAAGAGAATTATTTAAGGACTTAAGACTATCAAAAATAAACTGTACCCGGTGGTCATTCCTTTGAAGATGATCTAAAATAGACGGATCAAAAATGAATATAGGGGATACGCTATCGCACTCAGTGAGTGCCTCGTGCAATACCTTATGATCGAACAGTCTTAAATCACGACGAAACCAAAAGATTGCGTTCATAATATTAAATACTCAATGTTGATTTTCCTCCATCATTACCGATAACTTGTCCGGTGATCCAAGAACTGTCATCGCTGAGAAGAAATAGTGCTAGTTTCGCCAGATCAGTGGCTTTACCTATTTTTTTCAAAGGGTGTTTCTCTTCGATCATTTCACGTTTCTTGTCATTGTTTAGCAAGCGGGCCGCTAATGGGGTATCGGTAAGCGAAGGAGCGATACAATTCACTCTCCATTTTGGGGCACTTTCAGCGGCTAATGATTTGGTAAAGCCTTCAACTGCCGCCTTAGCAGCAGCAATTGAACTATGAAAAGGCATTCCTAGTTGCGCCGCTACACTTGAAAAGAAAACGAGCGAAGCACCTTCACCCAGCTGACTACTGATTGATTTTACACATCTTACCAAACCAAAGAAATTGATTTCCATATCTGATTTGAACTGCTCCTCCTTCAACATTTGTAAAGGTTTAAGAGCAATACTTCCTGGTAGATAGCTAAAACCGTCTAAGGCTCCAATAGTAGACAAGGCAGATGCATCTGAGGTCAATACATCAAAGCTAAGATGGTTAAAATGAGAATGATCGATATCTGGACGATTTCTAGAGGCCATTGTGACCTTATAGCCTTTTTGTAATAGCTCCTCGGCGAGGGCTTTTCCGATTCCTGTTGAACCTCCTACAAGAAGAATGTGTTTCATGCTTTTATTCTTTTAAGTTGAAATGAATAGTGAAGATTCTCTGCAGATGGATAAAGCTCGATTAATTGACTTTTTCTGAATGAGAATGCTTTAAATAGCGCCCTTCTAACCATTAAAGTGAAGGCGAGACCACCTAATTTTCCAAAGGGCATTTGAAAATATACGCGATCAATGATGGTACTGCCTGCCTTTGATCCGGTAACCTCGTGTTCGTGATTCCAAGATTTATAAGGACCGTACAATTGCTTATCTGCAAATAATTTCCCTTCAATATAACTGGTGATTTCACTAACCCAGAGTGTTTTGTATAGGGGCAATGGGGTAACACTATAGTGAAGAATTTTACCGGTGTAAAGCGGTGTGGTGATCGAGCTTTTGATGGTTAAATTCATTGACTCTGGTGTCAAGAATTCTAAATTCTTGGCATTTGAAAGAAATTGCCAGGCTTCATCTGTACCAATAGGTAATTCTTGAACCGCTTCTAGGTAGTACCAATACATACCTCAAAGATACAATTTGTTTAACTCTTTAGCGAAAAAAGATAAACAAAACCTAATCTTCTAAAAACTCGATAAGTCCTTGGTAGAGTAGGGAAGTTGGTAATCCGACCACAGCGGGGTAATTGCCTGAGATATGTGTAATTCCAATAAGCCCAATCCATTCTTGTATACCATATGCACCCGCCTTATCGAAGGGTTGGTAGTGATCAACATAATATTCGATCTCTTCATTTGTAAGCGCTCTGAAATGCACTTCAGTAACTTCATAGGAGGTCCATCTTTTATCAGCATCTCCGATACACAGCGCAGTGATTACCTGATGCTTATTATTGGACAGTGCTTTAAGCATTCGAATGGCGTCTTCTTTATTTGCGGCTTTTTCTAAAGAGGTATTGTTATTCCAAACAACCGTGTCTGAGGTTATGAGTAGCTCATTCTCCTGAAGTGTTGGTTCGAGAGCTTCGAATTTGAGCTCAGCTAAATAGATGGCGATCTCTTCGGCTACCAGCTCTGGCGGATAGTTTTCTTCTACAGATGAACTTCTTGTAGAAAAGGTGAGATGCAGCGATTCGAGAAAAACTTTACGTCTAGGAGATTGCGATCCTAGAACTAATTTTTTGGCCTTACGCGCTAGTAATTGTTGAATCATTATTCCAGTGCCCGTTAACTTTTAAAACTTGCTCGATGACATCTCTAACACAACCTTTACCTCCATGAATATGAGAGACATAATCCGCCTTCTCCTTGATTTCAGGGACCGCATCTTGCGGACAGGTGGCTAGACGACAAAGTTGCATCGCCGGTAGATCGGGTAAATCATCACCCATATAAAGGGTCTGTTCAGGGTTTATTCCGTAATCTTCTAAGTATTCTTTGAGTACTGTAGCTTTATCGTGTGCGCCTAAAAAGATATCGGTAATACCTAAAGCTTTTAAGCGATCTTTTACAGCCTTATTAGTACCCCCAGTAATGATTCCAATTCCGTAGCCCGATTGCAAGGCTACCTTCAGTGCATAACCATCCTTGACATTCATGGTTCGAATAAGCTCGCCATTTTCATCAATACTTACGGTGCCATCAGTCATCACTCCATCTACATCGAATACAAAATGTTTGATATGGTGTAACTCTGCTTTAAAAATCTTCTTCATAATAGGTTCTGATAGATTCGCTTAACTGCTCGTACAAAGGTAGTAGCCTTTTTTCTTCTTTGAGCAAACTTAGGTGGGTCTCTAAGGTTTTGGTGTCCTTTCTGCGCGCCGGACCACTCTGAATTTCTTTTGCATTTTGATGAAGGGAATTACCTAGACCTTCTTCAAGTAGCGGTATTAAAGCTTGAAATGAAATAGCTTCCTTTTCTAGGTAGGCTTGTGTTAATGCAATAAGATGGTTACTAAAGTTCTGGCTCATCACTGCTGCTAAATGCAGCTTTTGACGCTTTTCACTTGATAAATGTTCCACTTGATTACTCAGTCTTTGTGCAAATGAGTACAGTTGTTTAGTGGTTTCTTCGTTATTTCCTTCAATGAATAATGGTATTTCTTTAAAAGACCGAATCACTGACTTAGAAAAACTTTGAAGTGGATAAAACACTCCACCCTTATCATTGAAATGATGAAGTGGGGTAGCACCACTGCAATGAGCTATTATTCCTGAATAGGTCGTCAGTAGTTGACCAACCTCTAAAATATTCTGGTCAGACACAGCGATCAAAATAAGGTCACAGTGGAAAAGTTCTTCTATCTCTCGAACGCTGCTTTGGTAAAGAGCATCGTCTTTCTCAATACTTCGGCAAAAACAATTAATAGTTAAGCCTTTTAGCGATTTGAGGTTGTGAAATAAATTTCTTCCCAAAGCACCACATCCAAGAATACCCACAGATTGAATCATATGCATATTCGAAGCTACTGTTTTTAGCTCAAAACGCCTTAATTTTGCACTCTAAACTAAAGCTCTTTTCATGGCTAATCCATTGTTGCGATTTCTGTTTTCAACGCGATTAATGAGTGTTCTATTTATCCTTTTTGCATTAGCAATGGCGGTTGGAACCTTTATAGAAAGCATGTATAGCACCGAAACCGCACGAATTTACATCTACAATGCAAAATGGTTCGAGCTAATGATGCTCCTCTTTGTAATCAACTTTGTCGGTAATATTAGACGCTATAAACTTTGGAAATGGAGTAAATGGCCTATTCTAGCATTGCACCTGAGTTGGATCTTAATAATCATCGGGGCAGGCGTAACCAGATATATCAGTTTTGAAGGGATGATGCCTATCGCCGAAGGCGAAACAGCATCGAGTTTTTATTCAGATAAAACTTTTTTAACGGTTTACATTGATGGGGACTTAGAGGGTAACCGAAGAAGAAAATCATTAGAGGATGCTATGATTTTCAGTACAGAGGGCAGAAGAAGTAGCCTACCGTGGAAGTCACGTTTCGGAGATACGCCAGTGACCATAAGCTATGTGGATTTTATCGAAGAAGCCGTAGAAGACATCATACCTGATGAAAGTGGAAAACTATTGCTTAAAGTTGTTGAGTCAGGGGGTGGAACCCGTCATGAGCATTTTATTGAAGAAGGCACAGTTTCGAATATTCACAATACTTTATTTGCTTTTAATAAGCCTACCGAAGGAGCGATTTCTATTACTTTGGATGGCGACGGAAATTATTTGGTTAAGAGCCCATTTAGTGCTGACTTTATGCGAATGTCTGATCAGTACACGGGACGATTAGAGTCTGATATTCAAGATACCTTACAACTACGATCGCTCTACACTATGGGCGATTTAGCTTTTGTCATTCCCAACGGTGCTATTCGAGGTAAGGTAGGTGTTGTTCCTTCATCAGATTCTTCGACAGAAGCAAAACAAGCCTTGGTTTTAAATGTATCAGCAGGGGATCAGTTTAAAGAGGTTACGTTGCTTGGAGGACAAGGTTTTACAGATTTTGAAGCGCCCTTTACTCTGGCGGGTCTTGATTTTACCATGCGCTATGGTTCAAAGGAATATGAGCTTCCTTTTGCAATTACCTTAAATGATTTTATCGCCGAGAAATATCCGGGTACAGAGGTGAATTATTCATCGTTTATGAGCCGTATTTCGGTGGAAGATGAAAAGTCTTTTGATTACGATATATACATGAACCACGTACTAGACCACAAAGGGTACCGGTTTTTTCAATCAAGCTTTTTTCCAGATGAGACAGGGACTGTTTTATCTGTAAATCACGACTTCTGGGGCACATGGATTACATATATCGGGTATTTTCTACTTTATATTGGTTTGATGGGTCTTCTATTTTTCGGAAAAACACGTTTTAAAGTACTCGCACAGTCCCTCGAAAAACTAGCCAAGAAGAAAGCTTCTTTAACCTTGCTTTTAACCTTACTTTCACTAGGTAGTGCTTTGGCTCAATCGAATCTACCTACGCAAAAGGAGGTCGATTCTATTATTTTCTCAAATGTGGTTGATAAGAAGCATGCCGAACAATTTGCTTCTCTCGTGATTCAAGACGATCAAGGAAGAATGAAGCCGGCCCACACCTTTGCCTCTGAATTACTTCGAAAGCTGAGCTTTAAAAATGATTACAAAGGACTTGCCCCTGAGCAGGTGATGTTATCCATGATGTTGTACCCAGGCCTTTGGTATAATACCGAGATCCTGGCATTAGATAAAAAAGCCCAAAACGACAGTATTCGTAAAATCATTGGAGTCGATAGTGATCAGCGTTTTGTTAAGGTTACTGACTTTTTTGATGAATCAGGTTCTAATAAGCTCGGTCCTTATTTACAAGAAGCCTATGCAACAGCTACTCCAAACAAGTTTCAACAAGACTTCAAAGATGCGGCACTGCGATTGGCACTTCTAAATCGCGCTTTAAGTGGGGATATACTTCGCATATTTCCTGTTCCGACCGATGAAAATAATAAGTGGACCTCTGCCTTAGAGTATCGTTCAGGAGCCGTAACAGTTGCAGATACTCTTTATGGGAGTTTTGTTTCTAATTCGGTTCCGCTCTACTTACAATATGTAGATCAAGGGGTACAAACAGGTGATTACAGCAGGGCTGAACAGCTCCTCACTAGTTTGAAGAGAAGTCAACAACAGTTGGGTGATGAGGTGATGCCTTCTGATTCGAAAATAAAGGCTGAGATTATTTACAATCGGATCGATCTATTCAATCGTCTTTACAAGTACGACGCGCTGATTGGTATTTTATTGTTCTTTTTGGTAGTTGCCAACATCTATAAGGAACGCAAAGCATTGAAGTTCACGATTTCGGGTTTTAGGTATTTGATTTATCTGCTCTTTGTCTTACATACTGCTGGGCTGATTCTTCGATGGTATATCTCTGGACATGCTCCTTGGAGTGACGCTTACGAAAGTATTTTGTATGTAGCCTGGGCAACCATCGGTATGGGAATTGCTCTTGGTAAAAAGAGTGATTTTACCTTGGCCTCTTCAACCTTTGTTGCTTCTATGCTTTTATGGATTGCTCATCAGAATTGGGTAGACCCTGCCGTTGCTAATCTGCAACCTGTTTTAGATAGTTACTGGTTGATGATTCACGTGGCGGTTATTGTAGGATCTTATGGGCCTCTTACGGTCGGAATGATCCTTGGTGTAGTTTCTCTACTACTAATCGCACTGAGTAATTCTAAGAATATTGATCGTATGAAGATCAGCGTTAAAGAGTTAACGATTATCAACGAATTAGCCTTAACGATTGGCTTAATTATGCTTACGATCGGAAACTTCTTAGGAGGTCAATGGGCCAATGAATCATGGGGTAGATATTGGGGTTGGGATCCTAAAGAGACCTGGGCTTTGATCTCAATTTTGGTTTATGCTTTTGTATTGCACATGCGTTTGGTACCTGGTTTAAAGGGGCGTTGGGCCTTTAACTTTGCCAGTATTATAGCTTTTGCCAGTATTATGATGACCTATTTCGGAGTGAATTTTTACCTAGTAGGTCTTCACTCATATGCTTCTGGTGACCAGGTCATTACACCAACCTTTGTATATTACACCTTACTTGGGGTAATCATTCTTGGCGGAATTAGCCTGTATAAGTATAAGAAAGTATATAAGTAACCACAGAAGCAATGAGTCAATTAGATCTTTTAGTATTTGGAGCGCATCCTGATGATGCTGAATTAGGAGCTGCTGGTACAATTGCTTCTGCAGTAGCTGAGGGTAAATCGGTAGGAATCATAGATCTTACCCGTGGAGAATTAGGAACAAGGGGATCAGCCGAAGATCGGGATAAGGAAGCCGCAAAAGCTGCAAAAATACTCGGAGTTAATGTTAGAGAAAATTTAGGCTTCGCAGATGGCTTTTTCGAAAATAATAAAGAACATCAGCTAGCCATTATTCAAAAAATTAGAAAGTATCGTCCAAAGATTGTCATTGCCAATGCGATTCACGACCGACATATCGACCACGGGAGAGGAGCGAAGCTAGTCAGTGATGCCTGTTTTTTAAGTGGATTACAGAAAGTAACCACCTTAAACGATCAAGGAGAGAAGCAAGAAGCCTTTCGTCCACAGCATGTTTATCACATGATTCAATGGTACGATCTTGAACCTGACTTTGTAGTAGACATCAGTCATACCATTGATCAGAAGGTAGCGTCCATTCTCGCCTATTCTACTCAGTTTTATGACCCCAACAGTAAGGAGCCTGAAACACCTATTAGCAGTAAGAACTTTTTAGATTCGGTGAAGTACCGCGCTCAGAATATGGGAAGAATTACTGGAGTAGCTTATGCAGAGGGTTTTACGGTTCAACGGTATCCATTAATTAAAAGTTTGTTTGATATCCACTAATTTGTTGTGCTTTTCTCTTTGAATTGAATCGAGAAAAATACTACATTTGCCAACCTGAAATTACACGGTGGTTGTAGCTCAGTTGGTTAGAGCGCTGGATTGTGGTTCCAGAGGTCGCCGGTTCGAACCCGGTCTTCCACCCAAAACAAAAAGGGCTCCATTTCGGAGCCCTTTTTTATTGATCGATCAGTAAATCCTTATTCTTTAACTTCAGCTTTATCTACCACTGGCTTTTGGTCTCTATTGGCTACTTCTAGAGCCGTATGAAATACCAATCTTGAGCGATTCTCTAATAGATCATAATTGATCTTATCAGGGGTATCACTTTCGCGGTGATAGTCATCATGTGTTCCATTGAAATAGAAAATGATTGGAATATTATTTTTTGCAAAATTGTAATGATCAGATCGATAGTAGAATCGATTTGGATCATTTTCATCGTTATAGGTATAATCGAGTTCAATTTGCATATACTTTTGATTCACCGCTTCAGAGAGTTCATGAAGATCAGTGCTTAGTTTATCTGATCCAATGAGATAGATATAGTTGCGACCTCCCGAGCGTTCAGGATCGATACGGCCAATCATATCAATATTTAGGTTAGTTACGGTATTTTCTAGCGGATATAGAGGCTCAAAATCAGTATAGTATTCAGAACCTAATAAACCCTTTTCTTCTCCAGTAACATGTAAAAATACTATGGTTCTCCTTGGGCCTTTTCCTTGCTCTTTGGCCATTTTAAAAGCTTCAGCAATTTCTAAAAGCGCAACAGTTCCTGAGCCGTCATCGTCAGCGCCATTATTGATTTCTCCATCAGCATTGATTCCAATGTGGTCTAGGTGAGAAGAAATTACAACGTACTCGTCAGGAAAATCAACGCCCTCAATAACTGCAGCTACATTTTCAGTATCCACCTCTTTAGTTCCTCCTTGTATTGAGACAGTAAAACTTAGATCAAGGGTTTTACCTTCAAAATCATCCTTACTTAGCCCAAATAGAGCTAAAGATTCTGATTTTAATAGACCGCTGAAAAGCGTTTCTTCTCCAGTATCTAAGCGCATTTGGCCACTATTGTTTCGTCTCATATAAGAGAAATAACGATTGTAACGTGCAAAATTGTCATCGTCGACAAAAAGAAGACCGGCCGCTCCATTTTCTTTAGCTGCATCTACTCTTTTAGGTAGTGCCTCAGATCGATTGCTCCATTTTGATATTTCCTCTGTTCCGGTAAGAACATAGGTTCCGTCGTCATTTTTTGGTTCTCCAGCTACAGCAAGAACAATTTTACCTTCAACATTGAGGTTTTCATAATCATTTACAGTCTCATCTACAATACCGTGGCCAACGAACACCATTGAATATTCACCTTCAAGAGGAGTAAAGCTCACCAATTGCTCTCCCAATTCTAAAGAGGTATTGCTTATAGAAGCTGAACCTGTGGGAGCCGTCGTGTAGTTTACGGGTACTTTCTGAATATAGTCGTTAGTACCTGCTGCAGGATCAATATTTAGCTCCTTGTAATAATCAACGATATACTGAACGGCCTTTTTCTGACCTTCAGTTCCAGTTTCACGTCCTTCGAACTCATCAGATGCATAAATGAATAAATGTTCTTTTAATTCACCTTCGGTAATTGAGGCGGCAAGAGCAACTGCATCAGCATCACTAACCTCCACAAGTGCTTTGGTTTCATTTCTGGCACATCCGACCAGAAAGGATAAGATTAAGAGAGAAAATAGACTTCTTTTCATGTTTGAATTATTTGTTACCAAGTTACACAAACTACCCAATATGCCATTTCATTCTTGTAATTTTGATGTATGCTTAGATTTAAAATCTTCGGTTTAGTAATTTTTCTCTTTAATTGCCTGAACGCGCAGATCAACCCTCCGACTTTAAAAGATTTTGACCTAAAAGGAAGGGTGTATCAGTGTATTCAACAATCAGAATACGGATCAGAGACCTACGAATTTGATAAGGAGGGTAGATTACATCGTTTAAGTACCCTACTTGATCAGAATAGGCGTGAAGAAATACGATTCATATACAAGAATGATAGATTAGATCAAAAATGGATCGAAGTGTATCAGGACAATTCCTTATTAAAGGACATGTCCTATGTATTTCATTTTGATTACAGAGAAAATAAAGTAATCGAATGGACAATTCGGTTAGATGAGGAAAGTGTTTCGAAAACCACTTACTCTTATGATGATCGGTCGAGGTTAATTAACCGATTACTGTCAGATGGAATAGAGGAAGAGCGTTACGATTATCAATACGTTGAAACCAAAGATTCTACTGTGACTCGTATCTTTAAGAACAATGAACTGATAGAGCGTACATGGATAAAAAAAATGGCTTCAGATCTTAAAGAACAATTCATTACTGAAGAATGGAGTCAAGGAATACTTCTGCGTAAAAATGCTATTGAAAAAAATCAAAATGCTCAAATCATTAAAGAGGCGCTTACTGATTATGTTTTTCAAAGGGATTCGATGATCACCACTTCACGAAGACAGATTACCTACGCTTACGATGAAAACGGTAATGTCAACAGTATTGTCACCGGTAATGGCCTTGTCAGCAAGCGACAGAACTACATTTATCAATACGACAACCATATCCCTTCGAATTGGGTAAAAAGGATTGAACTACCAAGTAACAAATACATTAACCGAATAATTACTTACCATACAGAACCATGATTTCGAAACAAGAAGTATTAGATCGATGTAATTCAAGAAAGAAGGGGACACTAATGGAAACCTTGGATATTACTTTCGTAGCTGTAGATTTTGAAGATCAATCAATCACTGCTAAAATGCCGGTGACAAAAGCGGTTCACCAGCCCGACGGTGTTTTACATGGCGGGGCCACAGCTGCTCTAATAGAAACGGTTGGGAGTGTTGCTGTATTTGTTTTTAAACAGACTGAAAACTGGTTAGTGAGAGGAATCGAAATCAGTGCCAATCATTTAAAATCAATAAAAGAGGGCGATGTATTCGCCACTGCTAAACCTGTTCACCTAGGCAGAACTACGCAGCACTGGGAAATTAAGGTAACTGATAAAGAGGGTGCCTTAATTTCTGTGGGTAAATTACTGACGATAACCTTAGAAAAGAAGTAGTGTTTAAGGAAACTCCTTTGTTACTATCTAGAATCGAGGAAATCTTACAAGCGGGTCTTGATTTCGCTTTTTACAGATCGCCAAAAAGTGATCAGGTTGTGCTCTTACAATTGAGCGCTATTAAGGGTGAAGCGCATCATTCTATTGATGATTTATGGGTGACCTGTCCTTTTTCTGCAGAACATTTACCTTATTACTATCGGGTGCTCTCTGAGGAGTCTTTTACGTTAGATTCAAATTTTAGAGATGATCAGTTTAAAATGCTAGATATTCCTAAATCTACTTTGAAGGATTACCGTTTAAAAGTCGCCAATGCAATCGATGAAATTGGAAAGGGTGTACTGAACAAGGTGGTACTTCATACTCAGGTTGAACTAGCGTACTCCAAGGAAATACACCGTTTAATACACAAGGTTTTAGCAGCAGATACTGAAGGTTTTCGGTATTCTTTTTACAGTGCAGAACTTGGTCTTTGGATGGGCATCACCCCAGAAGTATTGGTTCATTCAACGAATAGAGATTTTAAAACGATGGCTCTTGCTGGTACTCGAAAATTAGAGGACTTGGATGCCGATCCTTTCAGAGAAAAGGAAAGAGCAGAACAAGCTTGGGTAACTAAGGAGATTGTTGAATTATTGAATAAATCTGCTGATTTCATGCATGTAGGAGAAGTGGAGACGGTAAAGGCGGGTAAATTAGCTCATTTACGAACAATTATTAAAGGGGAGATAAAACCCCACTTAACTACTGCAGATATTGCAAGTGTTCTGCATCCTACAGCTGCTGTTTGTGGTTATCCGAAAAGTTTGGCTTACCGATATATTCAGGAAAACGAAATTCTTAACCGATCCCTTTATTCTGGTTATTTAGGAAGAGTTCAAAAAGAGTCCTCTTCCCTTTACGTGAATTTAAGATGTATGTCTTATCAAGAAGGGATGATCAAGGTGTATGTTGGAGCAGGAATCACAGCTGATTCTGATCCTGAACTTGAAACTGAAGAGATTCGAATTAAAACTTCAACGTTAGCTTCCATTTTAATGGCATAGATTACTCTTTGCCTTCTTACCTTTGTCGAACCATGTACAGTTCGATTCCATCGGCATTTTTAATCGTAGAGCTTTTGCGACTTCACGGCGTAAAAGAGGTAGTGATTTCTCCAGGCTCACGAAATGCTCCGTTAACTATTGGTTTTTCTGAAAACAAAGCATTTAATTGTCATTCGATCGTTGACGAACGCTCGGCGTCGTTTTATGGTTTAGGTCTTGCGATGGCAAAAAGCGAACCTGTAGTTCTCGTATGTACCTCGGGGTCGGCTTTGCTTAATTATTTTCCGGCCATAGCTGAAGCCTACTATAGTGATGTTCCGTTACTTGTTTTATCCGCGGATAGACCAGAACACTTGTTAGAAATTGGGGATGGCCAAACGATTCTTCAAGAGGGTGTTTATGGAAGAATGATTGCTCATTCAACGAGCTTATTATTAGATGATTCATCCAACCAAGATTCTATTAATTCAATTAATAAATCACGTATTGAAGAGTCACTTGTTCAGCTAATAACCACACAGCGACCGGTTCATATCAATATCCCTTTTGATGAACCACTTTACCATAAAACCGAAGAACCGCTATTCTCTGTTGAGTCAGAACGACTTAAACTTGAAGATCAGGATGAAGATCCCTTATCGGTAGAGTTTGTTCCAACCAATCGTCCACTAAAGGTCATGTGTTTGGTAGGTACTTTGAGGCCTTCAGCAGAGGAAATCAGATGGCTCATAGACTTACAATCTCATCACTCTGTATTATTTCTTCACGAGAGCTTGTCTCAATTGAATTTATCAAATACTGTTGACAGTATAGATACCTTAATTGCGCCTTTGGAGAAATTGGAAAATTCATCCGATTATTTCAATCGATTATTACCCGATTTACTCATTACCGCAGGGGGTATGATCGTCTCTAAGAAAATAAAAGCACTTCTCAGGGCCCATAAGGATTTAATTCATATTCATCTTAAAGGAACTCCTGCCAGAGACACCTATTTTGCGCTAAAAGGTTGTTTAAAAATAGACTCACTTAAAAACCTTTTAGATACTCTAGAAATTGACGATTCCTACCAGAAATATTGGATGAATCATTATAAAGGACTTGAAAAACGCAGAAGCGAGTATATCGAGAATGCTCCTTATTCTGATTTTAAAGCCTATGCCAAAATTTTTAAAGGTATTCCCGAGAGATATGTGATACATATGGCTAATTCTTCGGCCATTCGATATGCACAATTATTTCCAACTGCGAATGATCAGTTTTGTAATCGTGGTACCAGTGGGATAGAAGGTAGTGTTTCAACGGCTGTGGGGTATGCTAAAGGTACTGATCAACCAGTAGTTTTAGTGACCGGAGATCTTAGTTTTTTATACGATTCTAATGCTTTATGGACTCGAGATCTACCTTCTAACTTTAGAATTATCATTGTGAATAACAGCGGAGGAGGTATTTTTAGAATTCTACCCGGAAAAGAAAATAGTTTACATTTTTCAGAATACTTCGAAACGCGCCATCAGTTTACCGCCAGACATCTTACCGAACACTTTGATTTCGATTACCATTCTGTCAAAGCGTTAAACGATTTAGAAAATGTCTTAGATTCATTTTTTAATTACTCATCAAAACCGAAGCTTCTGGAGGTAATTACTCATCCTCAAAATAATGAGGCTATTTTATTAAATTACTTTAAAGCGCTCAAATGATTGGTTTAGGATTATATAATGAACTGCAAGCCTCCCATAAAACACCTCAAGGCTGGTATTTTACTGACGAGGAGGGAACTGAGGTATTATTGCCCAATGCTGAAATAACGCCAGACCTTGAACAAGGAGTGACAAAGTCCCTCTTTTGTTACCTGGATCATGAAGAAAGACCTGTACTTTCACTTAAAAAGCCAAAAGTGATTCGCGATCATTTTGGTTACTTGAAAATCGCAGATCGTTCAAAGAGTGGATATTTTTTAGATTGGGGATTACAAAAACAACTCTTTCTACCCTACCGGGAATCTTCTGAGGATCTAGAGGTAGGTTCTTCTGTTTTTATCTATTGCTATTTAGACGAATTGTCAGGTCGATTAGTAGCTTCAAAGCGATGGAAGCGATTCATAGAGCCCATTACTGAATCCATTACTCCTGGCACCTCCTTTCAAGCCATTGTTGCTAGTCGCTCTGATTTAGGGTTTGAATGTATTTTAGGGGGTAAATGGTTGGGTCTAGTCTATCACGACAGAGATTCAGCTCATCTTAAAAGAGGGGACGAGTTAACCGTCTATGTGATTCGCCAGCGCGAAGACCAAAAAGTCGATTTAAGTTTACACCCGGTCGGATTAAAAGCACTAGAGGAGGGCGCAATGAGTTTGTTAAAATTATTAGAGGCCGAACCTAAAGGCTTTCTTCCTATTCACGATAAGTCTTCACCAGATGAAATTTATAAACTTACTCAGATGAGTAAAAAGCTTTTTAAAAAGGCGGTAGGAGGGCTTCTAAAATCTAAAAAAATCTCAATAGAAGAAAGAGGTATTCGACTTCTGCAATAATTTCTAATTAAGGGAGTTTAAGTATATTTACTGATCAAAAATAGTTTCTGTGTCTAAACAACTTCATTCTCTAAAACGTCAAAACAGTCTGCTTTCGTATAGCTTAATGGTGTTATCCTTATTGGTTATCGCTATGGTTTTTTTTGGAAGTCTATCAGAGTGGTTGGTTAAGATTCCGGAGGTTGATACCACTGAAATCACCCGTCTTGAGGAAAAAATTAGTTTGTTAGAAGAAGAAAATACCGAGCTTAAGAAAATTCAAGATTTTTATTTGGCCCGAAATTTAGTGACTTCAGATACCATTTACAGCGTTCAAACGGGTATGTTGCCAATAGAGGCTACCGGTTTAATTTCTCCAGGTTTAGCTAATGGAATCTTTGTTGAAGCTCATCCTTACATGAAATATTCTATCGGTCTATATGAGACTTTAGAAGAGGCAAACGCACTAAGAAGAGGGTTAGTTAAACTTGGTTTTTCAGACGCTTTTGTCGCTTCTTACAAGGGTACTACACGTCTTAAGATTCACAGCGCTGAATAATGAAGCAAACCTTTATTGCTTGGTTAATCGCAGCTCGACTTCGGACGCTTCCTCTTTCACTTTCAGGGATATTTTTTGGGGCTACAGTAGCTCTAGCTATTGAAAACTTTGACCCTTCAATCTTTCATCGGGCCTTGATAGTGACCATTTCGTTACAAGTCTTATCCAATTTTGCTAATGACTTAGGGGATGGTTTAAAAGGAACGGATAATGAGAATCGAATTGGACCAAAAAGGGCACTGCAAGCAGGTTTATTGTCTGCTCGGGAGTTGAAAACTGGGATTGTAGTACTTGTCATTCTGACCGGGTTAGCGATCTATCAGTTGCTTCAAGACGCACATCTAAATAGCACTTCTTATGCCGTTCTTGCAATACTAGGTGCATTATCCATCGTTGCCGCGCTCACCTATACCTTAGGCAAAAAACCTTATGGTTATTATGGCTTAGGTGATTTTATGGTTTTCTTCTTTTTTGGAGGTGTTGCTGTATTAGGTACCATCGTTTTATTCGCTCCAAAAATCCCATTTTATGCTATCGGGTACACATTAACAGCGGGCTCATTGAGTACCGCAGTTTTGAATTTGAATAATATGCGTGACCATCAATCAGATAAGGCGTCTGGGAAGAACACTTTAGTGGTTCGAATGGGAGTGGAGCGTGCTAAAATTTATCATTACTTACTTCTAATCACCGCCTATATTGGATTTACCTTTTCAACGATTGCTGTCCTTAGCACGAGTAGTGTCTTTTTAGTGCTTGCTTTTGTTTTTATTATACCTCATATTCAAAAGGTTCGCAAAGTTGAAGACTATAAAAATCTTGATGATGAACTGAAGAAAATAGCTTTGTTCTGCTTTTTTCTTTCGGTGATTAGTTTCGCGATTGCTTATTTCAAATGATGCATTTTGATATTCATAAACACGTTTTGAATTTTAAAATACCTGGTGGTACCTCAAGAGGTGTTTTAACGAGTAAAGACACCTACATTGTTCGTCTTTTTAAGGTAGATCGTTTAGTTGCAATTGCTGAATTTAATCGTTTTGAAGGACTCAGTATTGATCCCCTGTCTTCATACCTAGAAAGGCTTAAGAAATCTGTGGAGCAATGGTTAGGGTTTCTAGACTCTGTAGCTGATCTAAATGATTCTAGAATCGTTGACTTACTTCGGGAAAATTCACATTATCCATCCATACAATTTGGTTTAGAGCAACTTACCCTAAGTTATCTATCCAGTACCTCTCCTTTTCATCTCTTTGATTCTCCATTTTCGAGGGGTCAATCAAGCATTTCAATCAATGGCCTAATCTGGATGGGTGATACCAATTTCATGAAGGCTCAAATTGAACCTCTACTAAAAAAGGGGTTCAAATGCCTTAAAATGAAAATTGGAGCAATCAACTTCGACGAAGAATATCGATTATTAAAATCTATAAGAGATCGTTTTAGCCATCAAGAGCTTACCTTAAGAGTAGATGCTAACGGTGCATTTGATTCTGAGTCGGTTTTATCGGTATTGGATGAGTTGGCAGTTTTAGGAGTACATTCTATAGAACAACCTATCAAGGCTGGACAATGGCAAGAAATGGCGAGAGTTGTTGAAGAAAGCCCAATACCTATTGCTTTAGACGAAGAACTTATTGGTTTAAAAACGGTAGAATCAAGAACTAGCTGTATCCATACAATTCAGCCTGATTATCTCATTTTTAAGCCTGCTCTAATAGGGGGCTACGGTGCAATCGAGCAGTACAGAAGCATTCATAATGAATTTTGGATTACGAGCGCTTTAGAAAGTAATATTGGACTAAATGCAATTGCTCAATATACTGCAACCTTAAATCCAACCCTAGAACAGGGATTAGGTACAGGAAGCTTATACACAAACAATTTTGATTCGCCACTTCTCGTTACTAATGGGGCCCTGTCTTATCAAAATGAATTACCTTGGAAAATTCAACTT
The DNA here is from genome assembly GCA_964217345.1 of Euzebya sp. Taxonomy (GTDB): domain Bacteria; phylum Bacteroidota; class Bacteroidia; order Flavobacteriales; family Flavobacteriaceae; genus UBA3478. The sequence continues at coordinate 58,311 of CAXPJI010000032.1, read as the reverse complement.
TAAAAACGAACCAATGTTTATACAGCGTTTAGAACAGACCAAAGCACCCTTTTGGAAATTTCTATTAATCCCTGTTCTGTTTTTTGCACTCATGGTCTACAATTTTTGGGTAACCATTAATAGCCCTGTGGATACAGCTACAGCGATGAATCAGATGATTGAAATGTTAGGGTCGACAACTACGCTATTTGTCATTTTACTACCTCTGGTCTTGGGATTTTGGATATTATTAGTCTATGGCATTCTCGTTTTAAAGCTACCCGTTGCAAAACAATTTACAGGAAGACATAAAGTCGACTGGGGTAGAGTAGGTTTCTCCTTTTTTATCTGGTCGATGGTTGTTTTGGTGTCTGTGCTTGCTGAATACCTCTTAGCTCCAGAACATTTTGTCGTACAATTTGATTTCTCAACCTTTTGGCCTTTTTTAATCGTAGCACTAGCGATGATTCCTTTTCAGACTTCATTTGAGGAGCTAATGTTTCGGGGTCATTTAACTCAAAGTATAGGCTTCTTTTCGAAAAGAAGATTTTGGGCACTGGTCATTCCTTCCGTGTTGTTTGGCCTTATGCACATTGCGAATCCAGAGGTGGAGAAACTTGGGTATGGAATCCTAGCTTATTATATCGGATCAGGTTTCTTCTTCGGTGTCATGACCCTAGCTGATGAAGGAATTGAATTAGCTCTAGGTACTCATGCTGCGAATAATTTAATTGGAGCATTATTGGTATCTGCAGACTGGACAGCTTTCAATGTTCCTTCGGTACTTAAAGACATAAGCGAACCTAGTTTTGGAATGGATGCCTTATTACCATTACTAGTAGTTTATCCACTTATACTCTATGTGTTCTCCAAAAAGTATCAATGGAAGAATACGAAACAAAAATTATTTGGATTAACGGATAACGATGCATTTTAAGCCTTGGAAAATAAATGGTCATCTCATTCAATCTTCTGAGTCTCTAGCTCAATTAGAAGAGAAGGTATTTCTTAATGCTCCTGAGGGTTTAAAATTTGTCATTAACCAACTATACAAGCTTTCTGAGGGTAAAATTGATTCTTTAAGAATTCGCACCTCAGGATCTACAGATGCGCCAAAAGAAATTCATTTTACCATAGAGGAGTTAGTGGCATCCGCAGACTTGAGTATTAAGGCACTCGGGTTAAACGCTCATTCTAACTTATTACTTTGTCTTCCGATAAATGGTGTTGGTGGACTGATGATGCTTGTTCGTGCGATGCGTGTGGGGGCAGGGTTAATTACCGTCACACCTTCATCTGTGATACAACCTTCTATGTTTCATCATCAAAAAATACATTGGGCTTCTATGACACCGCATCAATTAGTGAATAGTCAAGAAAGTTTTCAATCTATTGAGAATATTTTGATAGGAGGAGCTGCTTTGTCTGATGCCATACTAGGTAGGTTACTAAAGAAACCAGAACGAATTGTAGAGTCCTACGGAATGACTGAGACCTTATCTCATATTGCCTTAAGAGAGCGCCACCCTAACAACCATCCGTTTTTCAGTCTATTAGAGGGTATTGAAATTTCAAGAGCGGATAACAGTGCACTAGTTATTGAAACACCACATCTTCGCACTAAATCGCATCTTACTAATGATGAAGTTGAACTTATTGATGAATCTCATTTTATTCTGATTGGACGATTAGATGAGGTCATCAATACAGGGGGAATAAAAATTCATCCGAGGGTGGTAGAAGAAATTTTGAGTTTGAACCGCCTAGAGAAGGAGTTTTTTGTTTGTGGAACTCCGCACCCCGAGTTGGGTAGTCAGATTACCGTAGTAATTCATGCTGAGAAAGATTCTGAATTATCCTCGATACAGGAATACATCGAAACGTTAGATTGGCCCAACTATCATAAGCCTCGTAAGGTAATTGCAAGAAACTTTGTTTATACAGCAACTGGTAAAATTGACAAGAGGGCTACACTCTAGACTTGGAGTACTCCCATATTGAATATATGCTTTTCGTCATTATGATTCGCCATAGCAATCCCTAGTGAAATTAATTCCCTAGTTTCAACAGGATCGATGATCGCATCAACCCACAACCTAGAGGCGGCATAGTATGGCGAGGTACTTTCCTTATATTTTGATTCGATGTTTTCTAGTAAGGTTTGCTTTTCTTCATCTGAAAGGGTACCTCCTTGTTTTTGAAGTTTAGCTTCTTCAATTTGCAACAGTACTTTAGACGCTGAACCTCCGCTCATTACAGCAATCTCCGCAGAGGGCCACGCCACAATTAATCGCGGATCATAGGCTTTTCCGCACATAGCGTAGTTGCCAGCGCCATAAGAATTACCCATGACTATACTAAATTTCGGAACCACTGAATTGCTAACCGCGTTTACCATCTTAGCTCCGTCCTTAATAATTCCTCCATGTTCACTTTTGCTGCCTACCATAAACCCTGTGACATCATGCAGAAACACTAGTGGAATTCCTTTTTGATTACAGTTGGCGATGAAACGGGTTGCTTTATCGGCTGAATCTGAATAAATCACTCCTCCAATTTGCATCTCACCCTTTGCATTTTTTTCGATCTTACGCTGGTTAGACACAATCCCTACGGCCCAGCCATCGATACGTGCATAACCAGTGATGAGGCTTTTTCCATAAGATTCTTTGTAAGACAGGAATGAATTAGCATCAACGATGGCTTCAATGATGGTATGCGTATCGTAGGCTTCACTTCGTTTTGAAGGTAGTCGATTGTAAATTTCTTCAGGAGCTATAAGTGGAGACTCACTTTTAATTCGGTCAAAACCCGCCGTTTTTGGCAGTTTTAAAGATCCTACTAGTTGCTTTAAAATGTCCAAAGCCTCCTTGTCATCCTTTGCTTTATAATCGGCAACTCCGGATATCGCATTATGGGTATGTGCACCACCTAGAGTCTCGGCATCAATAGTTTCTCCTATAGCTGCCTTTACTAAATAAGGACCAGCAAGAAAGATTGACCCTGCACCTTCAACCATGATTGTTTCATCGCTCATAATAGGTAGATAGGCACCTCCGGCAACACAAGACCCTAAAACGGCCGAGAGTTGGGGAACTCCCATGGCACTTAATTTAGCGTTGTTCCTGAAAATTCTTCCAAAGTGCTCCTTGTCGGCGAAAACTTCATCTTGAAGGGGTAAATAAATCCCAGCACTATCTACTAGATAAAGAATAGGAATTTTATTCTCTATAGCTATCTCTTGAGCTCTAAGATTTTTCTTCGCAGTTAATGGAAACCATGCCCCTGCCTTAACCGTAGAATCGTTTGCAACTATGATGCATAGTCTGTTATTTACATAACCGAGAATGGTGATCACACCTGCAGAAGGACAACCGCCGTGATCTTGGTATTGATTATGAGCGGTCAACGCACCAATTTCTTGGTAAGGTGTGTTCTTATCTAATAGATAGGAGATGCGTTCTCGAGCAGTTAGCTTTCCTTCTAATCTTTTCTTTTCAAGACGCTTTTTACCACCACCCAGATAAACTTCTCCTAAAATGGATTGAAGTTCTTTTACTGCATTGCGATGATGAATTTCGTTCTCGAGTTGCTTTTTAGTCTTTTTCATAGCCTGCTTATACCGATTTATACGATTAGCAATAATGCCGTGAAGGTACAATTTATTGAGCCATTTTTACGAACTTTGGGCACTGCAACAAATACAAAACCATGAATAAAAATACAGTTTTAGCCTACGCTACATTTCTGATGATCCTTATGGGACTTGTGCTTTTAGCCTTGGCTGCATTTAAGTACGATGAGGTTGCCGGATGGGGGTTTGCCACAGTAGGAATCGGTTTTTTTGCCATCGCCTGGGTATTTAATGCCCTAAAAGGAAGAGTTTAGATTTTAATTTTATAGACCATCATATGTCAGACGATAAGAAGGTAATTTTCTCCATGTCTGGAGTGACTAAGACCTTTTCAGGTGCTCAAACTCCAGTTCTCAATAATATTTATCTCAGCTTTTTCTATGGAGCCAAGATCGGTATTCTCGGTTTAAATGGATCGGGTAAATCTACACTGCTTAAGATTATTGCAGGATTAGATACCAATTACCGAGGGGATGTGGTTTTTTCACCGGGTTACACCGTTGGTTATCTAGAACAAGAGCCCACATTAGACGAGACTAAAACAGTAATTGATATTGTACGTGAAGGAGCTGCAGAAACGGTGGCTATTCTTGATCGATATAATGAAATCAATGACTTGTTCGGACTTCCAGAAGTTTATGAGGATGCAGATAAAATGCAAAAGCTTATGGACGAACAGGCCCGTTTACAAGACCAAATCGATGCTAGCAATGCTTGGGAATTAGACACCCGATTAGAAATTGCCATGGATGCGCTTCGTACTCCTGAGCCTGATACTCCTATATCGGTTCTTTCTGGAGGTGAACGTCGAAGAGTAGCATTATGTCGACTTCTATTGCAACAACCGGATGTTTTATTACTCGACGAGCCAACCAACCATTTAGATGCCGAATCGGTATTATGGTTAGAGCAACACCTTTCACAATACGCTGGAACCGTAATTGCGGTTACACACGATCGTTATTTTTTAGATAATGTAGCCGGATGGATACTTGAGTTAGATCGAGGTGAGGGTATTCCATGGAAAGGAAATTACTCTTCTTGGCTAGACCAAAAAACAAAACGTTTAGAACAGGAGAGCAAGCAAGCAAGTAAGCGACAAAAAACTCTTGAACGAGAGTTAGAATGGGTAAGACAAGGAGCAAAAGGTAGGCAAACTAAACAAAAAGCACGTTTAAACAATTATGATAAGCTCCTAAGTCAAGACCAAAAACAACTCGAAGAGAAGCTTGAGATTTATATACCGAATGGTCCTCGATTGGGAACCACTGTAATTGAGGCTAATGCAATCAAAAAAGGTTTCGGAGATCGTTTACTGTATGAAGAATTAAGTTTTAAATTACCACAAGCAGGAATTGTAGGAGTTATTGGGCCCAATGGTGCCGGGAAAACGACTCTTTTTAAAATGATCATGGGAGAATTAACTCCTGATGGTGGTTCTTTTGAGGTTGGTGAAACCGCTAAAGTGGCCTATGTTGACCAAAGTCACAGCAATATTGATCCTGAAAAAACCATTTGGGAGAATTTTTCTGATGGTCAAGAACTCATCCTTATGTCTGGAAGAGAGGTAAATTCAAGAGCCTATTTAAGTCGATTCAACTTCTCAGGTAGTGAACAAAACAAGAAGGTTAAACTACTTTCTGGAGGAGAACGAAATCGATTGCATTTGGCAATGACTCTTAAAGAAGAGGGGAATGTTTTGTTACTCGATGAGCCGACTAATGATTTGGATGTCAACACATTAAGGGCTCTAGAAGAAGGATTAGAAAATTTTGCTGGTTGTGCGTTAGTGATCTCTCACGATCGTTGGTTTCTAGATAGAATCTGCACACATATACTTGCCTTTGAGGGGAATTCTTCAGTGTATTTCTTCGAAGGATCATTTTCTGATTACGAAGAAAATCGAAAAAAACGATTAGGTAAGGAAGTGACCCCAACAAGAATCAAGTACAAAAAATTAATTCGTTAACCATTAAAACTTGCCCATTTGGCAAGAATCCTGCTATATTTGCAGCTAGTTAAAGACTTTAAATCAATATCATTATGGAAAAATCAGGATCTAAAGCGTTACCCGCAATATTAGGTATCCTATTTGTAGCCGCTGCAGCATTTGCAATTAGCCTTTACATCAGCGGAAAGAAAACAGAAGAAGCTTTAAACGCAGAGAAAGCTGAAGTTATTCAGGAGCTTGAAGGGCTTAAGTCAGATTATGACAAGTCTATCCTTGAAACTAACGCACTTAGCGAAGAGTTATTAGCTGCTCGTGGAGAGATTGCTAACTATATCGATTCTGTTAAAACATTAAAAGCTGACGTTGCGACATTATCTAGATTTCGTCGTCAGGTTTATCAGTTAAGAAAAGAGCGCGCTACACTAATGGCTCGTTTAGATTCCTTAACAGCAAGTAACATCGCACTTCAGTCTCTTAACGAGGCTACTCAGAAAGAACTTGAGCGTGTTGCAGCATTAAATGATTCTATAGTTCAACAAAACATTATCCTTGAGCAAGAGAACCGTATCGCTGCTCAACTTCGTTTAGAGTCTCTAAACGTTCAGGCGGTTAAGGTTAAGAATAACGGAAACTTCAAGGATGTTAATCGTGCACGTCGCACTGACAACTTCAAAGTTTGTTTTACAGTTAGAGACAATGCCATCGCTCAAGCAGGAGATAAGAATTTCTTTATCGAAGTTTTAGGACCTGATGGGAACCTAGTTGGCGCTTCAGAATCAGTTTCTGTAAACAGCCGCACATTATCAGTTAGTAAGGTCACTGCATTCTACTATGAGAATGACATTTTAGATGTTTGTGATTATGTGGGTTCTACGACTGGCGAATTTGCTAAAGGAAACTACATGGTTAATGTTTACGACAACGATCTAGAACTTATCGGAACTTCAAAATTCTTTTTAAAGTAATTTTAAGTTTTACCAACCATAGAAAAGGCTCCCAATTTGGGAGCCTTTTTTTATTGCATCTATTTCATAATTTAATGACCAATCATGTCTTCAGGGCGAACAAAACGATCGTAGTCTTCTTCACTTACATAGCCTAGTCGTACGGCTTCTTCCTTTAGAGTAGTACCCCTCTCGTGAGCTGAATTGGCAATTTCTGCGGCCTTATAATAACCAATTTTAGTATTCAAAGCAGTGACCAGCATTAGTGAGTTGTCTAAGAGTGTTTTAATTCTTTTGTGATTCGGTTCAATTCCGATGACACAATTCACTTCAAAACTATGAGCAGCATCAGCAAGAAGCGTTGCCGATTGCAATACATTCGCAGCCATCATTGGTTTAAATACATTCAATTCGTAATGTCCTTGTGTACCACCAATGGTAACGGCCACATCATTACCCATAACCTGAGCACAAACCATGGTAATTGCTTCTGCTTGTGTAGGGTTGACTTTGCCAGGCATGATTGAACTTCCTGGTTCATTTGCTGGGAGTATTAACTCACCAATTCCAGATCTTGGTCCTGAAGCCATTAATCGAATATCATTAGCGATCTTATTCATAGAGACCGCTAATTGTTTTAATGCTCCGTGAGATTCAACAAGTGCATCATGAGCAGCTAATGCTTCGAATTTGTTATCAGCCGTTATAAAGGGTAATCCCGTGAACTCAGCAATGTATTTTGCTACTAATACATCATAGCCCTTTGGAGTATTCAAACCAGTTCCAACAGCAGTTCCTCCGAGTGCTAGTTGCGATAGATGATCAAGCGATCGGGTTAATGCTTTCAATCCAAAATCGAGTTGGGCTACATAACCTGAAAATTCTTGTCCAAGGGTTAGAGGGGTGGCGTCCATCAGGTGGGTACGTCCGATCTTAACCACATCGCTAAAAGCTTTAGCTTTCTGATTTAAGGCTTTTTTTAACGAATCGATTTTTGGAATCGATTCTGAAACAATTTTTTGATAGATCGCAATATGCATTCCGGTAGGGAAGGTGTCATTAGACGATTGAGACTTATTCACATCGTCATTGGGGCTCAAGGTACGCATACCCTCTCCGAGTGCATTTCCTTCTAAAACATGTGCTCTATTTGCAATTACCTCATTAACGTTCATGTTACTTTGGGTTCCTGAACCAGTCTGCCAAATAACCAAGGGAAATTGGTCGTCTAATTTTCCTTCTAGGATTTCATCGCAAACTTTAGCAATAAGATCTCTTTTTGTAGCATCAAGAACTCCTAATTCAGAATTTGCATAAGCGGCTGCCTTCTTTAGATAGGCAAATCCATAAATAATTTCCCTAGGCATCGAGCCTTGCGGACCAATTTTGAAGTTATTGATAGATCTTTGGGTTTGAGCACCCCAATATACATTCTTGGGAACATGCACTTCACCCATGGTATCTTTTTCAATTCTATATTCCATGATGTGTCAATTTGAAATTCAAAGTTAACCACTTCTGCTATTTTTACCTTGATTTATATCCTTTTGCTTGCAGCCAAATCTTAAAACATCTTATATTCGCGTTATAAATAAGAATTACCATGATTGAATTTGATCAATACTTAGGATTTATCGCCTTTTTGAGCATTCTAACCATAGGATTTTGGTTGATGATTTTTCTTTTAACCTTTGTGATTCCTTACTGGTTGACAGGTAGTTTTATTGAATTCTTAAAAGAGAAAAGAAAAGAGAAAGAAACACAGTCTTAAGTGACTTAGATAGTATAAAAAAAGGCCCGGTATTCCGGGCCTTTTTTATTGAAAGCTTTTTTAATTTACGGCGTTCCGAATTCAAATTCTTCACCACCGCCACCTTCTCCCATATCTGGTCTTCGGCGATTGTTTCTTTGACCTTCTTGTTCATTGAAACGATATCTAAAGGTAAGAGTAGTTTGACGCTGTCTCCATTGGTTCTCACTTTGTGTGAAGACGTTAAACGTTCTCGTTTCAGAGATTCGTTTTCTCTGATTGAACAAATCACTTACGTTAAATGAAATAGAACCTTTATCATTTAGAATTTCTTTACTCATCGCTAGGTTCACCGAAAGAACTCCTTTGTTGGTTCCCTGTGGATTTACAGATGGGCCACTGTAGAATGCATTAGTTTGAAAGTTGATTTTTCCAGGTAATGGAAATTGTCCACTGATTCTACTGAACCAACTAAAATTCTCCGTATCGAAATTTTGGGTAATCTCTTCGCCTAAACTATTTGTGTAAGAAAAGTCTCCTTGTAATTGTTGTTGAAATAGATTGATGTTCCAAGAGAACCTCATACCGCGTTTTGGAGAGTAAGAAGTAGTTAATTCTCCACCGTATCGATACTCAGTAGCAAGGTTAATAGGACTTCTTAGCTGCACGGGAACACTAACAATTTGACCATCACCCGTATCAATTTCTACGAAATCTCCAGTCTCTTGAACAACAAATTGGAACACCCCAGTACTCTTGTTATAATAAGTAGATGTATTCAGTGTTAATTTTCCGAAGCGCTTAAGGTATCCTAAATCAAAAGCGTTCGAATAAGTTGGGTCAAGATCAGGATTACCGACAAATAGGTTGGTATTACTATTTCGTCTTACAAAAGGATTGATAAACCAAGATCGAGGTCTTCTAAGACGTCTACTATAGCTTAGGGTAAATTGTTCGGTTTCAGAGAACTCATATCCTACAAAAAGAGATGGGAACCAGTTGGTGTACTCTTTTTTGTTATTGTCCTGTCCAAAATCACCGGATGAATTCACCGTAATTGCTGAATTTTCTACACGCAGTCCACCTAATAATGAGACCTTACCAAATTTATTGCCTAATTGTACGTATCCAGCGTTTACATATTCCTTATAAACCAATTGATTACTAGTGTTAGGATCTCTAAGAAGAGGACCGTTTGCCTCTTCTTGAAGTTGCAATTCAAAATCGGTGTAGAAATCGTTAAACGTACCTCGATATCCTAATTCAAATTGCCCACTATTATTTTCACCAATGGGGTTGACATAATCGAATTGAAATAAACGATTAATCTGTTCCTCACTAGTATAGGTTGCTTCGGAAGGTATAAAAATCGTTTCGTCGCTTAAAACACTTTCATTAATTCCTGAATTGGACAATTCCTCTCCTGTAGAGTATTGAAAATCAGCTGTTAATTTTTGTCCATACTTCTTAAAATCTTTTACAAAATTCGCTGAATATTGATAGGTAACATCAGTTTCATCCCCTGAGTTCGTTCTTAACCTCGAAATAGTAGGAAGTCGGTTGCTATCATAGTTAAAGAAGTCTACCGTGCTAAGATTTTGTCCGTCACTGTTTCGGTACAAAAAGGTTTGCGTAAAGGATGATTTTTTACCTAAAAGAAGTTCTAAACCAATATTTGTGTTGAACCCTTCGCGAATACGCTCGTTTCTCCCAAATTCATCTTGATAACTAGCAACGGTACCGTCAGTGTTGAAATTGGTTTGCAGATTTGAAGAATTTCCTGGGTTATTATTACTTCTGTATGAAGTGTTTGAGAATAAATTAAATGATTTCCTTCTGAGATTTAAATTCAGGTTGCTACCAGTGTTTTCTGGTGTTCCAACGTTAACGGTAACCGATCCGTTTAAACCTTTGGTTTTTTCTTGTCTTAGAACAATGTTCAAGATTCCTGCCGTCCCTTCTGCATCATACCTAGCCGATGGGTTAGTGATTACCTCTACCTTTTCTATGGCTTCTGCTGGTAGTTGACGTAGTGCGTCATTACTAAGACCTGAAAGGGCTGAAGGCTTCCCGTTAATCAAAATACGTACACTTTGATTACCTCTAAGCGAAATATTTCCTTCTACGTCAACACTTACCGAAGGCACATTGTCAAGAACATCCGTAACCGAACCTCCCTTAACAGTGAGGTCTTGGCCAACATTGTATACCTTCTTATCTAGTCTTAATTCAACGGTGGTTCGCTCTGCAACGACTTCAACTTCCTCCAATTGAGCAACATCAGCCTCAAGAGCAATTTGACCTAAATCGGTAGCAGCGGTAAGTCTAACATTTTCTTGAGAATAGGTTTTGAATGATAAGAATTCTACACGAATATGATACATTCCCGGAAGCGTTTCTACCGAAAATTTTCCAGATTCATCGGTAATACCTCCAGTAACTCGATCAGGCATTCGAACACTTTGTAAAACCAGAGTTGCGTATTCTAGAGGCTGTCCACTATCTTTATCGACTACACTACCAGTAATGGTAATGGGAGTCATCGATGGCATTGGACGATTAGGCATTTGAGCCTGGGCACTCAGCATTCCTAGGATACTAAAAAGTGCAACGAAATAGTGTTTCATTCAGAATTGAATTAGTTCTTCTTTTTTTTCTTTTTTTTCTTCTTTTCTGAATTGTCTTTTAGTTTCTTAAAGTTTCGCTCCTTGAGTTCAATAAGTTTTTCATAGGTAGCCAAAGACAATTCTGTTTTTAATCGTTCATTTTCTAAGTCATTTAGTTTTCGAAACGATTCAGTTAGTGTCTTCGGATCTACCTTTAAAATCTGCAGCTCAATTCTTTTTTTCGTGAATTCAAGTAAAATTGATCTCAAAATAGCTTCTTCAAATGGGTCAATAATTAGGGCTTCCTTAACCTTAGCCATTTCAAGCTCGGTAATTTCTTCAGCAGTTAATGGAGTATCAGGCTCAGCAGCTACATTTGTTCTTGGAACACTGCTGCGCATTCTTCCCATTCCACTGTAGGGATTATAACCATAACCACCAAAACCACCCATTCCAAATTGTCCTTGGACACTTTCTTGACTGCCCAATACCAATAACAATGCCAAAACGATTTTGAAAACGTTAAAATCTTTTATCATCTGTAATTTTTTAAAATTCATCTTCGGTTTGTTTTTGTCCGTTAGACATTAAAAAGGCTTTTAGGAATAGATCAATTTCACCATTCATTACCGCTTCTACATTTCCTGTTTCAACGCTAGTACGGACATCTTTGACTAGTTTGTAGGGGTGCATTACGTAATTTCTTATCTGAGAACCCCATTCAATTTTCATCTTAGAATCTTCGATTTCACGACGAGCTTCCATTCTTTTTCGAAGTTCGATCTCATAAAGTTGAGATCGTAACATTTGCATGGCCGTTGCTCTATTGTCGTGCTGAGAACGTGATTCAGAACAGCTAATTTGAATTCCTGTTGGCTTGTGAACGAGTTGTACTTTAGTTTCTACCTTATTTACATTTTGTCCACCTGCACCACTAGATCTAGCTGTTGTGATTTCAATATCTGAAGGATTAACCTCAATTGAAATGCTGTCGTCAACTAAAGGATACACATATACTGAGGCAAATGAAGTATGCCTCTTTGCGTTACTATCAAAAGGAGATATGCGCACCAGTCTATGAACACCGTTTTCACCTTTGAGCCAGCCAAATGCGAAAGGACCATTGATCTCAATAGTGACCGTTTTTATGCCTGCAACATCTCCTTCTTGAAAGTTGAGTTCTTTGACACTGTATCCTTGAGAATTAGCCCACATCAAATACATTCTCATGAGCATAGATGCCCAGTCACAACTTTCTGTACCTCCCGCACCAGCGGTTATTTGAAGGACCGCAGGTAAATCATCACCCTCCTCTGAAAGCATATTTTTAAACTCTAAATCTTCGATTAGTTTTTCGAGCCTCTTTAATGCTTTGTTGACATCTTCTTCGGTAGCCTCTCCTAGAGAGATGAACTCAGAAAGAACCTCTACTTCACCGTATAATTCTTCAGCTTCCTCAAACTGCTCTACCCATGATTCAAGAATTTTGAGCTTCTTCATTTGCTCTTGTGCTGACTTGGGGTCATCCCAAAAATCTGCTACTAGCGTTTTTTCAGTCTCATTTTCGATCGCAATCTTTTTGCCATCTATGTCAAAGATACCTCCTTAACGCACCTAGGCGTTCAAAAAGATCTTTTTGCCGTTCTGTTCGACTCATATTTACTTGGTAAGAATTTCGAACGCAAAAATACTTATTAGTCTCCTGCTATTGTCTAAAAATTGAATAATTTAAACCCTTCAATCTCTTATCAAATGAAAAGACAACAACTTCTAAAAACGTTTTTCCTATTTGTTTTTATTCCATCAGCACTCCTTGCACAAGACTTTAATAGGGTAAAGGATTTAAAGACTATTCCGGGATTTTTAACTACCTATTACGATGAATCAGAGGATCGATTGTTTATGAAAGTGGATCGACTTGAGGAGGAACTATTATACGTTACAGCCCTTAGCAGTGGGGTTGGTAGTAATGATATTGGTCTCGATAGGGGACAATTGGGTACAACAAAAGTCGTTTATTTTAAAAAGGCAGGTAATAAACTGCTCCTAATTGAACCGAATCAGGATTATCGCGCCCTTAGTGAAAATGTTCTTGAAAAAGCTTCTGTAAATCAGGCTTTTGCTAAATCTGTAATCGCTGGATTTACCATTTTAGAAACAGCCGAAGATGGATCTTTCTTAATCGATTTAAATCCTTTATTGTTGAGAGATGCACATGGGGTTATTGATCGCTTGTCAGCTACTCAACAAGGAAATTATCAATTAGATCTATCTCGTTCTGCACATCACAGAGAACGTTCGAAATCATTTGAGAAAAACATTTTGATAGATGTTTTATTGACTTTCTCTGGTAAACCTAAAGGCTATGAAATAAGGTCGGTTACACCAGATGCAAGTTTGGTTAGCGTAACTCAAATGCACTCATTTATTGAGTTACCTGAATTGGGTGGTTTTGAGATGAGATCTTTTGATGCACGGTCGGGAGCATATCCATTCCGTTTTTTCGATTATGCTTCGGAAGTGAATGGAGGAACGGCTAAAGACTTTATTCGCAGACACCGATTAGAGAAAAAAGATCCTAATGCGGCGCTAAGCGAGGCCGTAGAGCCGATTGTTTATTATTTGGACAATGGCACTCCTGAACCTGTACGAACTGCACTTTTAGAGGGTGGTCGTTGGTGGAATCAGGCCTTTGAAGCTATCGGCTATAAGGATGCATTTCAAGTAAAGATGCTGCCAGATGACGCTGATCCGTTAGATATTAGATACAACGTAATTCAATGGGTTCACCGATCGACAAGGGGTTGGAGTTATGGTTCGAGTGTTACCGATCCAAGAACCGGTGAAATATTAAAAGGTCATGTTAGTTTAGGTAGCCTGAGAATTCGTCAAGATTACCTCATTGCTCAAGGTCTTTATTATCAACCGTACAATAAGTTAAGTATTCATGAACAAACTATGTTAGATATGGCCTTGAATCGTATTAGACAGTTATCAGCACACGAAATTGGTCACACTTTAGGTTTTGCGCACAATTTCGCTGCAAGTACCAATGATCGTGCTTCAGTAATGGATTATCCACACCCATTAGTTTTAGAAGGTGCTGGAGATCAATTTGATTTCAGTGAAGCTTATGATAAGGGAATAGGAGATTGGGATAAAGTGACTGTTGCTTATGCCTACAGCGACTTCAGCGATGGTATTGATGAAAATCAAGCACTACAGGAGATTTTAGAAAATGCGGAAAAGGCAGGGTTGAGATATTTAACCGATTCAGATGCACGACCTGCTGGATCTGCTAGTGCTACTGCTCATCTTTGGGATAATGGAACAGATATCACTGAAGAGTTATATCGTTTACTCGACTTAAGAGCTAAAGCAATTAGTCGATTCTCATTGGATAATGTGCCTGAACATTCCCCCGTGGCAGTTTTAGAGGATGTTTTTGTTCCGCTTTATTTTTCACATCGATATCAAACCGAAGCAGTGTCTAAATTTATTGGTGGCATTGACTATAGTTATGCCTATACTGATGCAACAGAGTTTCATCATCAGGTAAATAAAAAGGAACAAGAAAAGGCATTGAAGGCGCTCATTCGAACGCTTGATCCTGAAATTTTGGAAATACCAGAGTATTTACGTTCTGTTTTTGGACCGAGAACTTATGGATATGGTAGAACCAGAGAATCTTTCGAATCTAAATTGGGAGTAGCATTTGATCCTCTAGCAGCGGCCGAGACTGCAGCTTCGACGACCTTAAAATTCATGTTGCATCCAGAAAGAGCGAATCGGGTTTATCAACAAGGCTTATTCGATAAGAATCAGTTATCTCTTCAAGAGATGATTAAATTGCTATTAGATGAAACCGTTAGGAGTATGAATTCGAAGGATCCGTATTACAACGCTATTGAAGAGATTGTGGCATGGCAAACTTTAGATGAGTTGATGAAGTTGTCTTCTTCAGACCAGGTTTATCTGCAGGTGACTGAAGTTATTTTGTTAGAAATGATGCGACTTAAAACCCATCTTGAAAATAGCGCGACTGATCCCACTGCAATTTATTTAAGAAAGCAAGTAGAACGTTTTATTGGTAACCCTACAGGATATAAGTCTAATGAGTCTTCTGTTCGTATCCCAGACGGATCTCCAATTGGACAAGAGGTAATGTGTAATTTTAGTTGGAATTAATTAGTGGAGCACCTTTATACACCCCCAAAAGCACCGAAGTACCCCAAAAAATTAGTAAAACATAGTCACGAAAGGGAAGACCCTTTTTACTGGATGTGTGATCGTGAGCATCCCGAGCTTTTGGACTATCTCAAGAAAGAAAACGAATATTTTAATAGCGATACGGCACATCTTGAACCTTTTAGAGAATCTCTTTACAAGGAGATGAGAAGTCGAATTAAGGAGGACGATCGTTCGCTCCCGCTTTTCAAAAACGGGTTCTGGTATCAAAGTGAATATCAAGAAGGTAAAGAGTATCCGATTTATTCCCGTTTTAAAAATGAAAATGGAGAAGGCAGGGAATTACTTTTCGATGTTAATGAGTTAGCATCTTCTTACTCGTATTACCATTTTAAAGGACTGAAGGTGAGTCCTAATAACCGTCTTGCTTTATATGCTGAGGATACCGTTTCACGAAGGCAGTATACCTTAAAAATTAAAAATTTAGAGACAGGTCAATTATTAGATGATGTTATCGAAAATACTACCGGAACAGCTTGCTGGGCCTCGGATAACAAAACTTTCTTCTATGTAAAGAAGGATCCCCAAACCCTTCGTAGTTATCGAGTGTATCGACATCAAATAGGACAGAACTTAGTAGAGGATGAACTCGTTTTTGAAGAGGATGATGAGACTTTTAATGTTGGAATTTTTAAACCTAAAAGTGAGGATTACATTTTCATTATCTCGTCTTCAACGTTAACTACCGAATATCGATTCATAAAATCGGATGATCCTAACGCACCATTCCGTGTTTTTTCGAAGAGAGAGCGAGGCTTAGAATATAGCCTTGACCATTACCAAGATCACTTTTACTTACTCACTAATAAGGATGGAGCCACCAACTTTAAATTGATGAAAACCTCGGTATTAGCTACTGATAGTGACCATTGGGAAGAATTTATTCCACATCGACTCGAGATTCTTTTAGAAGATGTTGAGTTTTTTGAAAAATTTTATGTCCTATCCGAGCGAAAAAGAGGATTGACTTCTTTGCAGATTTATCATTGGGAGGATCATTCCTTCTATACGGTTGCAATGGAAGGAGAGACCTATGTTTGCGATATTCATGAAAATCCTGAGTTTAAAACGACTAAACTTCGTTATTATTACAATTCAATGACGCGCCCGGGGAGTGTCTATGAAATAGATATGGAAACCCGCGAAACTCGATTACTCAAACAGCAAGAAGTATTAGGAGGGTATTCTTCTTTAGATTATATCTCTGAGCGAGTTTGGATAACGGCTAGGGATGGTGTTTCAGTACCTGTATCATTGGTAAAACACAAAGACACTCCGAAGAATGCACCAACGCTCATATACGGATATGGTTCTTATGGACACACCATCGATCCTTATTTTTCTTCTACAAGACTCTCTTTACTCAATAGAGGTTTTGTATTTGCGATAGCTCACATTCGTGGTGGAGAATACCTTGGTCGAGAGTGGTACGAGACCGGTAAGCTAGAATTAAAGAGTAACACGTTTAATGACTTTGTTGACGCTTCAAAGGGTCTTGTTTCTTTGGGCATTGCCAAAGAAGATCGTTTATATGCTATGGGAGGCTCGGCTGGTGGACTTTTGGTTGGTGCAGTAATCAACAGCGACCCAGAATTGTATCATGGGGTAATTGCCGCGGTTCCTTTTGTAGATGTAGTAACCACGATGCTAGATGAGGATATTCCATTAACCACGGGTGAATACGATGAATGGGGAAATCCTAACGATCCTAACTACTACGAAATAATGCTGTCCTATTCTCCTTATGACAATGTTCAGCCACAAAAATATCCCAATATCTACGTATCTACTGGTTTTCACGACTCGCAGGTACAGTATTGGGAGCCAGCGAAATGGGTTGCAAAGCTTCGTGAATGCCAACTAGCCGATCATAAGATTTACTTAGATACCAACTTAGAAACGGGTCACGGTGGAGCTTCGGGTCGATTTGAGCAATTAAAAGAACTCGCTAAGGAATATGCTTTCATCTTAAACCTTTGTGATCCCTCACTTTGTAGAGTTTAATTATCTTTGTCATAAATTTTTGAATTTGTTCTCATTTTTTAAAAAGAATAAAAGCGTTCAGGCATCTGAGTCAATCTTAGACTTAGTAGGTAACACACCGCTTGTTAAGCTTCAGAAAGTCACTGCAAACTATTCGGGTCAATTTTACGCTAAATTGGAGTGGTTTAATCCGGGACAATCTTCTAAAGATCGAATCGCATTATCCATCATTGAAAATGCCGAAGCTAAAGGATTGATAAAGCCAGGTAGTACCATTGTAGAAACCACCTCGGGAAATACTGGTTTTAGTTTAGCCATGGCAAGTATGGTTAAAGGGTACAAATGTATCCTAGCAGTAAGTTCGAAATCTTCACAGGATAAAATTGATGGTTTAAAAGCCATGGGAGCAGAGGTACATGTTTGCCCTGCACATGTGGCAGCCGACGATCCTCGATCTTACTACGAAGTGGCGAAAAGAATCCACGCTGAAACGCCGAATTCGATATATATCAATCAGTACTTCAATGAACTGAATACGGAGGCACATTATAAGACCACAGGACCTGAGATTTGGGAGCAGACTGCAGGTAGAATCACACATCTAGTTGCATGTAGCGGTACAGGTGGTACAATTTCTGGAACTGCCAGGTATCTTAAAGAACAAAATCCGAATATTCAGATTTTAGGGGTAGATGCCTACGGATCAGTGATTAAGAAATATCATGAAACCGGAAAGTTTGATGAAAATGAGATTCATCCATACCGTATTGAAGGACTTGGTAAGAATTTAATTCCTAGCGCCACTGACTTTAGTGTTATAGACACCTTTATCAAGGTTACCGATAAAGATGCCGCCCTAGCTGCTAGAAATCTTGCTCGAACTGAAGGTATTTTTGCTGGCTACACATCAGGTGCGGCACTACGTGCTACTGAGCTGTATAATGATCAAAATATATTTGACGAAAATAGTGTGGTAGTCATTATTCTACCTGACCACGGATCGCGCTATTTGAGCAAAATTTACAGCGAAAAATGGATGACTGAACATGGTTTTATTGAGGCTGAAGAATTAGTACAGACCTCAGAAAAATCGGCCATCACAAATTCATAGTAAAATTCCTAGGGTAATTGTTTAAATCTTACTTTTGCCCAATATTTTCATAACGTTATAGATATATGAGAGATTTATTTGATCGAATTATCGAGAATAAGGGTCCATTAGGAAAGTGGGCATCACATGCAGAAGGATACTTTGTATTTCCAAAATTAGAAGGCCCTATTTCGAATCGAATGAAATTTCAAGGAAAAGAAGTACTTACTTGGAGTATCAATGACTATTTAGGACTAGCTAACTTAGCTGAAGTTAAGGCCGTAGATGCTGAAGCTGCTGCTACCTACGGAGCGGCTTACCCAATGGGAGCTCGTATGATGAGTGGTCATACTGATTTTCACGAGCAACTTCAAAACGAACTTGCGGCTTTTGTAAATAAAGAGGCAGCTTACTTACTGAACTTCGGTTATCAGGGTATTATGTCTGCTATTGATGCTTTAGTGTCTAAGGACGATATTATCGTTTATGACGTAGACTGTCACGCATGTATTATTGATGGTGTTCGCCTTCATATAGGTAAGCGTTTCACCTTTCAACACAATGATATTGAAAGCCTAGAGAAGAACTTGGAGAGAGCTACTAAGCTTGCTGAACAACAGAATGGAGGTATTCTCGTAATTTCTGAGGGAGTTTTTGGTATGCGTGGTGAGCAAGGAAAACTGAAAGAAATCGTTGAGTTGAAAAAGAAATTCAAATTTAGACTTCTAGTAGACGACGCACACGGTTTTGGTACTTTAGGTGCGACAGGTGCTGGCGCTGGTGAGGAGCAAGGAGTTCAAGACGATATTGACGTTTACTTTGCAACCTTTGCTAAATCACTTGCAGGTATCGGAGCATTTCTGGCTGCAGATCAAGAAATTATCGATTACTTAAAATACAATCTTAGATCTCAGATGTTTGCTAAATCATTACCGATGATTTACGTAAAAGGAGCTCTTAAGCGCTTAGATATGCTTCGTTCTCGTCCAGAGTTGAAAGCAAAACTTTGGGAAAATGTAAACGCCTTACAAAGTGGATTAAAAGAAAGAGGTTTTGATATTGGAACCACATCAAGCTGTGTTACTCCGGTTTACCTAAACGGAAGTATCCCCGAGGCAATGGCACTTGTTAAGGATTTACGTGAAAACCATGGTATTTTCTGTTCTATAGTAGTATACCCGGTAATTCCAAAAGGCCTTATACTACTTAGAATGATTCCTACTGCTACCCATACCCTTGAGGATGTAGCAACTACTTTAGAAGCTTTCTCAGCAATACGTGAAAGACTAGAGAATGGAACCTACAAAAGACTTTCAGCAGCTGTCAGTGCTGCAATGAATGAATAACTGAGTAATATCAGTGATAAAAAAAGGAGGCTAAAAGCCTCCTTTTTTATGTCAACATTTTTTTCATCGTTTGTCGTTTTTGGGTGGTGGTAGTATTGAAATTAACCCACAAACGATGGATCGCATGATTGTCTTCTAATTCTGGTGTTCGATGACACATCTGGATACCTCTTTTGTCAAATTCACGTTTAAATTCAGTGAATAGAATAGAGGTAACCCCTTTTGATTGATATTCTGGAGTAATCCCAATCAGATAAAAGGTAACATCCTTTGAAAAGTACTTTGCCCATAACAGGTGGATGAACCCAAAGGGAAATAATTTTCCATTTGCCTTTTTTAGAGCTTTTGCGAAAGATGGCATAACAATAGCAAATGCAACAATTTTATCTTTTTCGTCAACCACAAATTTGATATACTCAGGGTTGATAAATGAAATGTACTTTTCTTTAAAGAACTTTTTTTGTCGTTCAGATATGGGCACGAAAGAAGATAACTTGCTATAACTTTTATTAAAGAGATCAAACATTTGATCCACCTTCGGCATTAAATCCTTAGTACGCTTGAAATTTACAGGACGAAGATTATATCTCTTTTGTATAACCTCACTGAAACCAGCATAGAACTTCGGGTCTGCATTTTCTGAAGGGAATTCACTTTCTATGTATCCCTTTTCCTTTTCTAATCCATAAGCCTTGTAATGATCAATATAGTAGGCATGATTATACCAAGTGATCATGGTACCCATATTTTCAAAACCTTCGGTCATGACTCCGACCTTATCTAGGTTGGAGAAACCTACAGGACCTTCCATGAACTCCAATTGATTCTCTTTCCCTATCTCATTTACTTTATCAAGCAATGCCTTAGATACCTCAAGATTGTTTATAAAATCAAACCATCCGAATCTCATCTTTTTAAGGCCTTGCTGGTTTACTTCTACATGGTTGATAATAGCTGCAATACGTCCGACAATTTCATTCCCCTTTAAAGCGACGAAAAAGCGTGCATCGGCGTGCTCAAAAACAGGGTTAAGAGTTTTGTCGAAACTACTCACCTCGTCACTGATGATTGGAGGAATCCAATAAGGAGTATTTTTATAGAGTTTAAAGGGAAACTTTACAAAATCGACGAGTTCTTTTTGTGTCTTTAATTCTTTGATCGTAATCATAGCCCTAAATTAGCTTAAATTCAACGTAATTCATGGCAATCGAATCTACAACCACCTTTAAAATGTCAACTTTTTTTAAAACCCATGGAATAGCGCTTCTTTCCTTTCTGATTATTTCCTGTGTTTTTTATTACCCCGCCTTACAAGGAAAAGTCCTCGAACAATCTGATATTATTCAGTATAACGGAATGGCGCATTTGCGAAATGAATTAAGAACGGCAGGAGAGGAGTCGTATTACACCCAAAATGCTTTCGGCGGTATGCCTACTTACCAACTAGGTGCTCAATACGCCTATCAAGGAGTAAAAACATTAGACCGTGTCATTCGATTTTTACCTCGACCGATCGATTACTTATTTCTCTATTTAATTTCCTTTTACATCTTACTATCGAGTTTAAAGATAGATTTTAGACTTTCAATGTTAGGCTCATTAGCCTTTTCACTAGCTACCTACCATCTAATTATTATTGAAGTAGGTCATAATGCTAAAGCACATGCCATTGGTTATTTTCCATTAGTTCTGGCTTCATTGCTATACTTGTTTCGTTCGAGAAAGTTTATACTCCCTACATTATTTTTAACCCTTTCACTGGCTTTAGAATTAGTAGCTAATCATTATCAAATGACTTACTATCTCTTTATGCTTATTGGAGTGTATCTGCTCTTCAAAGCATACGAGGCTATTAATGCGAAAGAAGGAGTGGTGTTTTTAAAAAGGCTAGGAGTTTTTATAGTATCTATACTCTGGGCAGTGCTTCTAAATGCTTCTACGATTTTTGCAACACGACAGTACGCCCAATTTAGTACGCGATCGACTCCAGAAATTTCAATAGAGGGGGCATCGACTAATTCTGGATTGAGCTTTGAGTATATTACTACCTATAGTTATGGGATTGCAGAGTCTTTCAATCTTTTCATTCCAAGACTTTTCGGTGGATCTAATGGTGAACCATTACCAAAGGGAAGCCACTTGGAATTACTTTTAGAGAAGTATAATGTTGGCCCAGCAGAAATTGGAAATTTCACAAGTAGTGCTCCTCTGTATTTTGGTAGTCAGCCGATCGTTGCTGCTCCTGCCTACCTCGGAGCTTCGGTATTGTTTCTTTTTGTTTTAGGTCTGATTACCTTATCATTTAAAGATTACAAATGGCTGTATTTTTCCATGATAATGGCATTGTTTCTCTCGTTCGGAAAGAACTTTAGTTTTCTAAGCCATTTATTTGTCGATTATTTTCCGCTCTACAATAAGTTTAGAGCAGTTTCCTCAATTCAGGTGATACTTTCTTTTTCGGTACCGATTATTGCCGTTTTGGGGTTAAGAAGGTGGTTGTTATCTCCAAGTACCCAATCGTTGACCAGGGCCTTAATGATCAGTCTTATCATTATTGGTGTGGGTACACTACTGCCATTTACACTCGGTTTTTCAGGAGTAAATGATATCAATTACGAAAGTGCCTATGGTCCAGAATTTATGGATGCTTTACGATCGGATCGAACCGCACTTGCTTTAAAAGATTCACTTCGTTCTTTCCTTATCATTTTAGTCGTTTGTACGGTTCTCTACCTTTATTCAAAACGATTAAAAGAAGTGCTTATTTATTTGGTTTTAGGTGCAGTATTACTCGATTTAGGTGGAGTGGCTTATCGGTATACTTCAGCGGATCATTTTCAATCAAAGCGGGAATTTCAAAACCCAATACCTTTGACTGATGCGGATAAAAATATTCAATCAGATAATACTTACTACAGAGTGTTTAATCTTAATGAAGGGCTAAACGGTGCAACTACTGCATATCACCATCGATCTATTGGCGGATATCATGCAGCGAAGCCCGCTTATATTAGTCAAATCTTTGATTATCACATCGCAAACGAAAACTACGAAGTATTAGACTTATTAAATATTAAGTATTTGATAAGTAACGACGAGGAGGGTAATAGAATAGCGTCTGCCTATCCGAGTTCAAAAGGACCCATTTGGTTGGCTAAGTCCATTGGCTTTCAACCTTCTTTAAAAGAAAGCTTTTTGAATTTACCACTAATTAGTCAGTCAGAATCGATAGAAATCAATGAGCCCTTCTCATTCGATTATGAGGAGAATCGTATGCTTAGTGAACTTGAATTCATAGAAGTTAGTTCGTTTAAAGAGAACCAAATTAGTTATAGATACCAATTAGAATCACCGGCATTTGTGGTATTTTCAGAATGGTACTATTCACCTAGCCCTGAGGATTGGGTATTAAGAACTAACAGGGGCGAATCTCTTAAAATATATAGAACGAATTATTCCTTCATGGGCGCGATGCTTCCTGAAGGTGAAGGAGAAATAACCTTAAGTTTTGAGCCAAAGATTGTTTCACAAACCTTTTGGGTTCGAATCATTGCTCAAATTGGACTTCTGGTTCTAATATTAGTTGCTTTTATAGTATATCGTGGAAAGGCTGAATAAAATTATCCTGATTTCTTATTACTGGCCACCGTCTGGAGGTCCTGGTGTTCAACGATGGCTTTCGCTAGCCCATCGGATTCAAGATTTGGGGATGGATTTGACAGTTATTATCCCTGAGACACCTTTTTACCCACAAATAGATGAAGGTTTATCTGCTTCTATTTCAAACCAAATTAAGGTGGTAAAAGTTCGGTCGATAGAGCCTTTGCGATGGATCAATCGACTTTCATTGGGTAAATCGAAAAATTTTTCAAAGGGTTTAATCTCTAATGAAAATAGTTCCTGGATAAAGAAATTGGCATTTTGGTCAAGAGCCAATTACTTTTTTCCTGATGCTCGTCTATTTTGGAGCAAGGCGGTCATCCAATACCTAAAAAAAGAGGTAGAGGGTCCAATGACTCTTATTACTACCGGCCCTCCTCATAGTGTACATTTGGTAGGTTTAAGATTAAAGGAATTCTTTGAACACATAAAATGGATTTCAGACTTGCGAGATCCTATTGCAGACCTGGGATATCTACAATTACTCTCTTTAACTGAAAACACTAAGAGCAAACATCAACGTCTTGAAAAATCGATTATTAGCCAAAGTGATGCCATTGTAACTACTAGCTTTTCGTTAACTAAACATTTATCAGAACGATACAAAGAATACGGCGAAAAGATTAAATGCATCACTAATGGATATGATGGAAGTCTCATCGAAAATAATAGTGCTCCTGAAGGATTCTATTTGGTTCATTCAGGATCACTTTTTGCTCATCGTAATTCAGTAAATCTTTGGCAGACGATAAGTGAAAGGATTAAGACTAGTAAAGATTGGAGGGCTCATTTGAAAATCTTTCTAGTAGGAGAGGTTTCTAAGGAAGTCAGGCATACTCTGATTAATCTAGGCCTAGAGCCCTACGTAGAGTTTTTAGGTTATCAAACCAAAGAATATTGCGAGCAGTTAGAGAGAAAGGCAGCCTGTTTGCTACTTCTTGAATCTTCAGTTTCTGGATATAATTACGCGATTCCCGGAAAATTATTTAATTACCTAAAAGCTAGAAGACCTATTTTGGCTATTGGCCCTGAAAATTGGGATGTTCAGAAAATTTTAGATTCTCAAAACCTACATTTAGTTACTTCTGATAGTAAGCTAGCCGTAGGTTCGTACCTAGACCTAATATTTTCTCGGTACCTTTCAAATGAGAGTATGATTTTAAACAACGACATTTCTGAGTTTAGCCGTTCTTTTGCTGCCGAGCAATATGTAAAACTTATAAAGACATTATGAATAGAACCTCTATTCAATCGAGCGGACTAACCCTTTTTGGCTTTATTCTTGGAGCATTAAACACCCTTGTACTTTATACCCGATTAGTAGGTGTAGAACAATACGGTACGATTGCTTTCATTCTAGCTTCAGCTACACTTATTTCGCCCTTTATAAGCCTAGGCATGCCTCAAGGGCTACTTCGATTTTATGGTACGATTACCCCTGTTCAAAGATCTCGTTTATTAGGATTTGCTATACTAGCAATCTCGCTGATTAGTTCAATTTTATTTGGTGTCGTTTATTTTTTTAATGAATGGTTAGGCCAATACTCTGAGGCTATCAATAATCTCAGCTTATATGAGTCTATTACTATTTTGGCTATTGCTTTATCAATGGGAGTTTTCGAACTTGGTTTCGCTCTGGCTAAGCTTCAATTTAAACCACGATTCGGTGTTTTTTTAAAAGAAATATATCCTCGTTTACTGATAACGCTATACCTGATTCATCTTATTTGGTATGATTTTAATTGGAGACCCTTTATTCTGTTTTTGTTAATAAGCTATTTAACCCGAGCGTTACTCATATGGATCACAGCCTTAAAAATATCAGGAATCTCACCCTCCTTTAATTTTAAAGGTTTAAAGTGGAATAAGATACTTAGCTACTCGTTCTTGGTATTACTAGGGAGTTCTTTAAGTCTTTTCTTTTTAGAGGTAGATAAAGTAATGCTGTTCGAATTGATGACTGCCTCTGAGGTGGCTAATTATACCGTAGCTGTTTTTATCGCAACCACCGTTGCAATTCCGTTTAGAGGTTATTTACCCTTATACGGCCCTAAAACGGCCCGCTCTTACCACCTAGATAGCAACTCGTTTCATGTCGCTGATGAATTAAAAAGTGCTAACGATCAAATTTTAGATCTTAGTTCACTTATTGTTCTGTTGTTGTTGGCTGCATTGCCTTTAATCCAATTAGTTCTGCCCGTTGAGTTTGAAAAGGGTTTGGACTTAATCCCCATTTTAATTTTCGCCAAATTTATCGACGCTATTTCAGGCTTGACCATACCGCTATTTCAATACTCTAAATTTTATTCAAAGTATCTTGTTTTAAGCATTTTGATGTTTGCTTTACTGGTACTTACCAACGTTTGGATGATACCCTTATACGGTCTTAAAGGTGCCGCCTTCGCTACCGCGCTAACATTTTGTGTTTTCTCCACATTAAAACATTGGTTCGCATGGAGATGGTTTCGGATATCATTGGTGAGCCGAGACTACTTCTGGCCAGTCATATCGATTGTCTTATCCAGTTTGGCATGGATTCAAATCGAGGCTTTTGCGATTTATGTTTCTATAGGATTATTAGCAATTTTTCTAATACATCTTAACCAAAGGGGAAAGCTTCGAGAATTTATTAAATCTTTAATCTAAGGTATTCGGCGGTAAACGAATCCTTAGATAGTACCACTTCTTCGGGAGTTCCAACTGTGAGTAGTTGTCCACCCTTAGTTCCTCCAACGGGTCCTAAATCAATAATATGATCGGCACATTTTATGAGATCAAGATGGTGCTCAACAACGATTACCGTATGTCCGTTCGCAATAAGAGCGGTAAATGAATCTAAAAGGAGCTTGATATCGTGAAAGTGCAACCCTGTGGTTGGTTCATCAAATATGAAAAGGGTTCGTGAACTATTATTTCCTTTACTAAGAAAGGATGCTAACTTAATTCTCTGAGCTTCACCACCAGATAAAGTGGCAGAAGACTGCCCGAGCTGAACATACCCTAAGCCTACATCGATTAGCGGTCGCAGTTTTCTAGCAATTTTATACTCACCGTGAGTTTCAAAAAAATCATAAGCTTCTTGCACCGTGAGTTTTAAAAGATCATGAATATTCTTTTCTTGGAATTGAACCTCAAGAACTTCTTCTTTGAATCGAGTTCCTTTACAGGCCTCGCAGATGAGCACAACATCGGCCATAAACTGCATTTCTACAGTTACTTCACCGTCACCCTTGCATTGATCACAACGTCCGCCATCAATATTAAAAGAGAAATGTTTTGCCTTAAACTGATTGAGCTTGCTTCTCTTTTGACGTGCCATTAACTCTCTGATATCATCATACGCTTTGATATAAGTAACTGGGTTCGATCTTGAAGAGCGTCCGATAGGGTTTTGATCGACCATTTCAATGGCTTCAATTCTCTTTAAACTTCCACCGATATGATCGTGTTCCAAGGCTTTAGGACCATGACCTTGAAGATGTTTTAAGAGGGCAGGATATAGAATACCTCTGATGAGAGTACTCTTTCCACTACCTGAAACACCAGTTACAACGGTTAGGCAATCTAATGGAATGCTTACGTCAATGTTTTTTAAGTTATGTGCACGTGCGCCTTTGATGTCGATAAAGTATTTGGGCTTTATTCGCTTTTCAGGGACTGTAATTTCTAATCTTCCGGTTAAGTATTTGGCGGTAAGAGCGTCGGATTTTAAAAATTGTTCAGGTGTTCCTTCGGCAACCACTTCACCTCCTAAGCTACCGGCTAATGGTCCAATATCAATGAGATAATCGGCAGACTTCATGATATCCTCATCATGTTCCACTAAAATCACAGTGTTTCCTAAATCTCTAAGGTCTTGCAGAACTTCAATGATTTGATGAGTGTCCTTCGAGTGTAAACCAATAGTAGGTTCATCGAGAATATACATGGATCCGACAAGGCTACTTCCAATAGCATTAGCAAGATGTATACGCTGGCTTTCACCACCCGATAATGTACTTGATTTTCTGTTAAGGGTTAAGTAGCCTAATCCTACCTTTACTAAATACTCTAATCTAGAAGTAATCTCGATGATTATTCGTTCTGATACCGCTTTATCATGTTCGTTTAGATTGATGCCTCTAATCCAATCGAGTAAGTCCTCAGCAGGCATTAATAGTAGTTCGGCAATACTTTTGTCAGCAACCTTTACGAAGGAAGCTTCTTTGCGAAGACGTTTTCCTTCACATTCTGGACACTCTGATCGACCTCGATATCTGGATAGAAGTACACGGTTTTGAATTTTATAGTTTTTTTCTTCGATTTTATCGAAAAATGCATCGATTCCTGTAAATAACTTTCGCTCTTTCCAAATAATCAATTTAGTTTCATTGCTAAGCTCAAACCAAGGCTTGTGAATGGAGATGCCAATGGATGCGGCTTTGGCTATAAGCTTATCCTTATACCTTACAAATCGATCGGTATTCCATGGAGCAATGGCTCCTTCATAAATTGACAATCCGGTATTAGGAATTACAAGGGTAGGGTCAATACCAATTAAATCGCCGTATCCTTCACATTTTTTACAAGCCCCTAATGGATTATTGAAACTAAACAGATGAATACTAGGCTGATCGAAAGTTATACCATCCTTTTCGAAACGATCATTGAATAGCTGTTTTAAACCAGTATCCATTGATTCAAGGTGTAAGGTGCCTTTACCTTCGAAAAAGGCGTTGTCAACCGCCGCTGAAAGTCGATTTTTAAAATCTTCATCTTCCCTTCTGACGATAATTCGGTCGACTACTAACTCGAAATCCCCTTTGAAATTCTCAGGTAATTGATCAATTCGATAAACCTTATCTTGGTATTTCACTCGAGCAAAGCCTGCTTCTGAATATAATTGAGCAAGTTTATGAGCCTCTCTTTTCTCACCAGTATGTATGGGTGCAATAAGTAGCCATTTAGAGCCCTCATCCTGGGAAATTATAAAATCAACAACATCAGAAACCGTATCACGTTTGACAAGTTCTCCAGAAATAGGAGAGTAGGTTTTCCCTATCCTAGCGTATAAAAGTTTTAAGTAGTCGTAAATTTCTGTAGTCGATCCGACAATTGAACGGGGATTTGAGTTAGTCACCTTTTGTTCAATGGCAATTGCAGGGGCTATACCTGTTATATGATCTACCTTTGGTTTATCTAATTTACCTAAGAATTGTCGTGCATAGCTTGATAAACTCTCTACATATCTACGTTGCCCTTCAGCATAAAGAGTATCGAAGGCTAAAGATGATTTACCAGAACCCGATAGACCAGTGATAACGGTAAAACTATTGCGAGGTATACGTACATCGATATTTTTCAAATTATGGAGTCGAGCTCCTTTGATGTGTATGTGACTAGCTTTCAAGACTTTGACTTTAAGTACTGATTGATGACTGATTTTCTACCGATGGTCTTAGTAATGATGTCTGTTTCTAAATTCCATCCTCGAGCAGGAGAGTATTCACGTCCGTACCAAATAATCTGTAGATGGAGATCATTCCATTTGTCTCTAGGGAAAAGACGCTTTGCGTCCTTTTCGGTTTGAACCACATTCTTGCCGTTTGAGAAACCCCAACGATACATTAGTCGATGAATATGCGTGTCAACAGGGAAGGCTGGTACTCCGAAGGCTTGTGAAACTACCACACTTGCAGTTTTATGACCAACAGCAGGTAATTGCTCTAATGCCTCTAAATCATTGGGTACTTTGCCTTCGTATTTATCGATGAGAATTTGAGATAATCCGTGTATACCTTTAGATTTCATAGGAGATAACCCAACCGGTTTAATAATCTCTCTTATTTCTTCTACGCTCATCTTTACCATATCGTATGGGTTGTCGGCTTTTTCGAAAAGGAGCGGAGTGATCTGATTAACGCGTACATCAGTGCTTTGTGCTGATAACAGAACAGCAACTAATAAAGTATAGGGGTCTTTGTGATCAAGAGGTATAGGAATTTCAGGATACAATTGTTTAAGGGTTTCCATACAGAAATCCACTTTTTCACTCTTAGTCATAAATCGGTAACTTTATAACAAAAATAGTTATGAATACACTTAAAGTAGGAGATAAGGCTCCTGAATTTCAGGTTTTAAATCAAAATGAAAACCTCGTAAAAAATTCTGACCTAAAAGGAAGAGCTTATATACTTTTCTTTTACCCTAGAGCAAGTACCCCAGGATGTACTGCCGAAGCATGCAGTTTAAATGATAAATTTTCAGAATTAAGGAAAGAAGGTTTTGAGATTTTTGGGGTAAGTGAAGATACTCCTGCAAAACAAATGAAGTTCAAGGAAAAATATGGGTTGACCTATGATTTACTAGCTGATACCGAACATCAGTTAATTGATGCTTATGGCGTATGGGGGCCTAAAAAGTTCATGGGGAAAGAATACGATGGACTTCATCGTACTACATTTATTGTGGATGCTAATGGAATTATTAGTCACGTAATCAGTAAGGTTAGAACCAAGGATCACGCGGACCAAATTCTTGAGCTCTTAGGATAGAATATTCTTGTAGGGGAAAATCTCTTCTGAAACTTTAATGTTTTTGAAGAGGTTTTTTTCTTTAATAATATCTGCAATTCCTTCAGGTAGCATCTCTTCCCATCCCGGTTGGTTATCAGCAATTTTTTGAAGGATTTCTCTTGAGAAAATATCTAAATTTTTCTCATCGAAATCTTCGATGTCCTTCACTTTACCGTTATGCTTAAAGAATTTATAGAGATCTTTCATTCGAGGGTGAACCTTGATATTGTCACTATTTAAAATAGCACCAGTACTTGGGTCTTTCATAGGATAGAGATAGACCTTTACATTCTTAAAGAATAACTTTCCAAAGGCCTCTAAAATTCCCCCACTTAAGTGGCGATAATACTTCTCGTCAAATACATCAATAAGGTTGTTGAGTCCCATCGTTAAACCAATGCGGTTTTTCGTGTATTTGTGAAAGTATTCAACCAGTTTATAGTATTCTTGGAATTTTGAAATCATTACTGTGTGCCCCAGCGAACTCAATAGTTCTGCTCGAGCTAGGAAATCTTTCTCGTCGATATCACCATGCGCCTTAAGGTTATCAAGAGTGATTTCAAAAATTACCTCGGTATTCTTTTGATTTACCTTTTCCTCAGCCATGAAAATCTTACTCGATTTATTCAGCATATCGATATTGACTCGAGTAACCGGTCTAAAACTACCGCGTAATGCGAGGATATTTTTTTTATAGAGTAAAGCAGCAGGTAATAGGTTATTACCATCCGGACCAAACATAACTGCTTCAGTCATATTGTTTTTGATCAGTTGTAAACTCATTAATCGATTGTCTACCTGTTCAAAATGAGGACCAGAGAAATTAATCATGTCAATCTCTAAGGTGTCTTTATCAATATGGTCGTAGAGGTATTTGAGTAGTTTTTTTGGTTCATAATGCTTGTAAAATGCACCGTAGATCAAATTAACACCTACAATACCGCATGTTTCCTGCTGTAATCTAGCTTCATTTTGTTTGAAACGAACGTGCAAAATGATCTCATTGTACACCTTTTGATTCGGTTCTAATTGAAATTTGATCCCTAACCATCCATGACCTTTAAACCTTTTTGAGAAATCGATGGTTGCTACTGTATTAGCATAAGTGAAAAAAAGATAATCGGGATTCTGAGATTTATCAATACGCTCCTCGAGTAGATTCGTTTCGTGGGAGAGCATTTTTCGAAGTCGAGATTCGGTCACATATCTCCCGTCGTGTTCGGTGCCATAAATAGCGTCGCTGAATGATTTATCATACGCGCTCATCGCTTTAGCAATAGTTCCAGACGCACCTCCTGCTCTAAAAAAATGGCGTGCAGTCTCTTGACCGGCGCCAATCTCGGCAAATGAACCGTAAATATCTTTGTTTAGGTTAATTCGAAGGGTTTTGTCCTGAATTGATGGAACTACTTCGTATTCACTTTCTCTAAAAACAATTTTACTCATGGTTGATGAA
Source organism: Euzebya sp. (assembly GCA_964217345.1). Classification (GTDB taxonomy): domain Bacteria; phylum Bacteroidota; class Bacteroidia; order Flavobacteriales; family Flavobacteriaceae; genus UBA3478. The sequence goes on along the minus strand of CAXPJI010000032.1, from coordinate 27,110 downwards.
GCTAACGTTACAAAGGTAACAAGTAATCGGGTGAATGCTTAGAAATTTAACGCTAATTTTAGGGTGTGAAAGGCGCTATTACATTAACCTTTTTAGGAACCGGTACTTCTCAAGGAATTCCTGTGATCGGAAGTAATCATCCGGTCTGTCTGAGTACTGACATCAAGGATAAAAGACTCCGCAGTTCTGTTTTAATAGAAGGTATCGAAACCAATGTAATTATCGATTGCGGCCCAGATTTTCGACAACAACTTCTCAATAATCCAGTAAAAAGGTTAGATGCAGTACTTATTACCCATGAACATGCAGACCATACAATGGGTTTAGATGATATTAGACCTTTCTTTTTTAAGCAAGGAGACATGCAGTTTTATGCTACCGAAAAGGTTTTTAGGGCTCTATCTCAACGATTCGATTATATTTTCGATGAAAATTATCAGTATCCTGGAGTTCCTGAGATCACTAAGAATTACATTGCAAAAAACATCCCTTTTAAAGTGAAGGAATTTCAATTCTTACCAATCGAAGTAGATCACGCTGGGATGCAGGTATTAGGGTTTAGAATAGGTCGTTTGGCCTATGTTACAGATATCAAGCATATCTCTGAAGATCAAATAGCATTATTAGACAACTTGGATATATTAATTATTAACGCATTACGACATGAGCCGCACCATTCTCATCTATCGTTAAGTGAGGCCATTGATTTAGGAAAACGAATTGGTGCGAATAAAACTTATTTCACACATATTAGTCATACCATGGGTTTTCATAATGAGGTGTCTGCTGATTTGCCAGAAGGTTTTTTCTTAGCTTATGACAACCTAAAACTAGAATTTAATAGTAATGAGTAAGAGTATTTTCAGATATTTATTTTTCTTCACCTTAATCATCCTCATTTTTTTAGCGGTTAATTATCAGCGAAAATTAGAGCAATTAACTTATCAGCTAGAGCAGTGTGAAGCTCGCTAAGCATGTGAGTTGATAAAGCCTAGGAAGTCGCGAAAATTATCGGGATGAACTTGGTGTCCTGTAGGATAGTTGTGATACTTAACATTCAAACCTTGACACTTCATTTTCTCAGAAGAGTGTTGAGACCATTCTACGGGAATTACCTGATCTTCAGTGCCGTGTGAGAGATAGAAATAGGTGTTTGGTAAAGATTTAATTTCTGAAGGAAGAATTTCTTCATTTAGATAGCCACTTAGCCCAATAATTGAATAAAAAGAGTCTGGGTAATGGTAACTTAGGGCTAGACTCAGTATGCATCCTTGACTAAATCCTAAAAGGTGTACTTTGCCCGTTAAATTATATTTACTTCTCAAGAAGTCAATTTCTGTTTTGATCCTTTTTACAGAGTCTTCAGCTTGTTTAATATCGTTCCATTTTGTGCCGTCCGCTTCGAAAGTAATTGCATACCAAGCAAATCCAGAAAACCCTGTTGAATAGGGCGCTCTTAGAGAAAATACGGTTAAATGTTTTGGTAAATACCTTGCAAAACCAAAAAGATCCTCTTCTGAACTTCCATAACCATGGAGCAATACAATGCAGTCCTCTGAAGGCTCTTCAGAACCTTTATGAAGGTAGTGTAGGTGCTCCATTCGGATTATTTCAATGTAAGTATTCCTTTGAAAAAACTTCCGGTGCCGATAGTTTCGAAAGATTCACCGTAAAAAAGTTCGGTTTGAGGGTCCTTTTCAATCGCGGTATGGGATTTGTCGATCGTAAAGAAACTTAGATTAGCCACTGAACCTTCTTTTATCTCCGGAGCAGGGATTTGGAATATTTGGTACCCTCTACAGAGGATTTCAACCGCTTTTTCGATACCAACTAATTTAGAAAGGGCAGGGAAGAGGTAATCCTTTGTTTTTGATCCGAATTCTGCGAGATCAAACTCTAAATTCTTTTCTTCGGTGCTACAATTAAAATGATCCGATACAACTATATCTATCGTACCCTCTTTCAGTGCCTCAATAAGTTTTAATCTCGTTTCCTCGTTAGCCAAAGGTGGATTCAATTTATACCTAGAATCAAATCCTTCCAATTTTTCGTCGTTGAAGTAAAGATTACCGATACTAACACTAGCCGTTACGCTCAAACCTTCTTGTTTTGCCTCTCGGATGAGTTCAATAGATTCTAGGGTTGAGATTCCCATAAAATGGATTTTACCACCGGTGTATCTAAGTAACTCTAAATCTCTTTGAATACGGATCGATTCTGCGATTGAAGGTATTCCTTTTAAACCTAATTGGGTACTAGTTATACCTTCACGTACTACCCCTTTACCTTTTAAATAATAGTCACAAGGAAAAACTCCAACAATTCCGTCAAAAGGCTGTGTGTACTGAAGGGCCAATTTCATTAGTCCTGTATTAGTAATTCCCTTTTTGTAATCGACGAACGCAATGGCTCCAGATTGTTTCAAGTCATAGAGCTCAGCTAGTTCTTCACCCTTGCTATCCAAACTTAGGGTACCGTAGGGTAATATGCTTATTGATAGGTGCTTATATTGATTAAAAAAGGATAACGCACTTCCCTTATCAGGTAGCGGAAGTGTATTTGGTAGTAAACCGATATGCGTAAATCCGTTTTTCGAAATACTGGTTAAATCATCTAAAAGTTTACCCTTTGCCTCGTATCCTGGTTCGCTTAGAGCGATTTCAGCATCAATCCAACCGCAACTTACCATTTGCCCCGATAGATCAATAGCTTCTTCAGTATGAACACTTAGGTTGGTACCAATTTCAGTAATATTGGCTCCTTGTATTCTAATATCTACGATTTGATTGTTTAAGGGATGTCCTGATTCTATCAGGGTAACACCTTTTAATAAATAATCCTTCATTGAGATGATTTAGTGCAAATTTAGGAAATAAATCAGCCTTAGTATTTGGCTGATTTCGAACCTACAGCGCTTTCTTGTATAAAAGCTTTTAAATCGTCATTGGCTGACTTTAAATCTGCTGCTCTTAAATACATCATATGCCCTGATTCATAACCTTTAAAACTAAAGCGATCACTAAACTGTCCACTAGGATCAATTTGCCACAAGGTATATTTTGCATTGAAATAGGTAGTGGCACCGTCATAATATCCTGATTGACAAAGAACTTTTAAGTAAGGATTTTCGGCCATTGCAATCCCTAAGTCCTCTCTAGTATTGACACGATCGTCCTCCCAAGGTCGTACGGGACCAAACATATTGTACTTAACATCGGTTCTGAATCCAAGGACTTCATTGTAATAGTAATTTACTGCTGGTGTAAAACTATGCAGCCACGAAGTAAGTTCTGAATTATAGTCAGGTCTCATCCCAACTTTCTCTTTATCGATTCCTTTGTAACGACTATCTAAGCGTCCAACGGTAAAGCCTTCCTCTTTGAGCAGATTTTTCCAAAAATAGGAGGTAGGTATACTCAGATTTAGCCCCGCAACTTCTGATACACTTAGTCCCGAAAACCGAGCTAAGTCTTCGGTGATTTTTTGACGTTCGCTTCCTTTTAAAGATCCACCTTTAGCAAGTGCAGGAATTAAGGTGTTTAAGGTGAAGTCTTCAGATTTCTTAAGGGCTTCTGTTAACCCCAATTCATTTAAACCGCCCTGTAATTTATTATGATAATGTGCAGCAGCCGTATAGTAGGGGACATTTAAAGCTTCTGAAACTGGACCCCCAACACGTAACACCTGATAGTCAGCAGGGCTGACCATGATTACACCATTTAGATACATCCATTGTGATTCTTGAAGGGTTCGGGCTAATCCCATTACTCTGGTTCCCCCATAACTTTCGCCAATGATATATTTTGGCGCTCGCCATTTATTATGTCTTGTTACGAAGGTGTTTAACCATTCTGCTAGATAGTTGATATCAGCATCAATGCCGAAGAATTTTGAACGATCAACTTGTTTTGGATCTAAAGGTATAGTTCTTGAGTAGCCCGTATTTACAGGATTAATAAAAACAATATCCGCATCCGTAAGCACCGTATTAGGATTATCTTTTACTCCATAGGGTTGCACTGGAAAACCTTCATCATCAATCGTTAAAACTTTAGGACCTGTATAAGCAAGATGCATCCAAACCGATCCAGATCCAGGACCCCCATTGAAACTCATGATTAGCGGTCTTGTTTCTTTGACCTCTTGATTCGAATCTTTCTTCTGGTAATAGGTGTATTGTAAATACGCAATTTCACTACCATCGGTATCCCATACCGGTTGGGTACCCACTTCCACAGTATATTCTAACCAAGAATTACCGATTCGAATACGATCTTCTTTGACCATCAGCGTATCTGAAGGAAGACTGCGTTGGGCGATTAATCCCATAGAACTGAGGATAAAACCTAAGACAAAAAGTTTTTTCATGGTATTAAAATTTGATTGAATTAAGGTACTAAAACTGTTCAAAGGCACCAATTCCAAAAAGAGCAAAATCGTATTTAACAGGATCAAATGGATCAAATGCCCTTAGATTGGTATCCAATTCCTTTAAAGCCTTCGCGTCATTCTGTTTCCTTTTGAGTAATCCTAATTGTTTTGCGATTCGAGCGGTATGAACATCTAAAGGACAAGATAATTGAGCGGTATTGATTTTGTTCCAAATTCCAAAATCAACTCCTTTATGATTGGGCCTAACCATCCATCGCAAATACAAATGAATTCGTTTTGCAGCTGAACCTTTAGAAGGGTCAGCAAGATGCTTTTCAAAACGGCCTTCATGGGGAGCCTCTAAAATAAAATTCCGAAAATTGGATACTCCCGAATTCAAAAAAGGAGCACCCGTCTGAAATAAAGTCTCTAGGCTATCATTGGAACTGTAATAGTCCTTTAGCCGAATAAGTAAAAAGGTTAAATCACGCTCATTAAAGGTTCGATGAACAAACCCTTTGGTCGTACGTTCAATCTCATTAGAGGTATGTTCTAAGAGAAAATGATGGGGTTGACCTTCGAGAATTTCAAAGATTTTTTCCGCGTTGTTGATGATTGACTTGCGATTACCCCAAGCGATCATCGCAGTCAGTAAACCGAGTATTTCTTTATCTTGTTTACTTTCAGCTCTATGAACCACTCCCAATGGATCGGTTTCTAAAAATTCAGGGGATTCATACTGAGCAGCCTTTTCATCGAGATACTGCTTTAATTCTTTTTTAGATAATCTGGCCATTTTCAAGAGTTATCATACGATCAGCCTTAGCCGCCAAATTTCTATCATGAGTAACCATTAAAAAGGCCGTACCTGTTAACTCTCGAAGTTCCGAAAACATCTCGAAAAGTTGACTTGCATTGATTGAATCTAGGTTACCACTAGGTTCATCGGCGAAGACAATAGAAGGCTCATTGATCAGTGATCTAGCTACAGCAACTCTTTGCCTTTCTCCACCAGAAAGTGTTGCAGGTTTCTGATCTTTCTGTTCTAAAACATTCATTTTTTGTAGTAAACGGTGGGCGCGTTCTTCTATAACTTTGTGGTCTTGACCTGCAATTCTTCCAGGGAGCATGACGTTTTCCAGTGCGCTAAACTCGTCTAATAACCCATGAAATTGAAATACAAAGCCCATGTGTTTGTTTCGATATATGGATTTGGTCTTTTCAGAACAGCTTAAAAGATCATTATCCAATAGAGTCAGGCTTGAATCAGATCTATAGTCAGGGGGTTCTAATCCACTTAATAGGTTTAGAAGGGTGGTCTTACCTGCTCCTGAAGCTCCTGTTATTGCAATAATTTCGGCTTTATTGACAACAATCGAAACGCCGTTTAAAACCGGTTTGTTTTCGTAATGCTTATATAGATTTTGACCTTTTAAAATCATTGTTGTGATGTAACTTCACGCAAAATAAAGATTATGAAAGAGAAAATTTACTTTGCTAGTGGATGTTTTTGGTGTACAGAGGCGATATTTCAAAGAGTTCATGGGGTTTTGAATATAAAGCCCGGATATATTGATGGGCTATTTCGAAACCCGGCATATCGCGAGGTTTGTACGGGAAGAACAGGTCATGCAGAGTGTGTTGAAATTGAGTATGAAGCAGCTGTAATCAGTATTGCTGAACTACTAGAAATCAATTTTGCTACTCACGACCCGACTCAGCTTAATGCTCAGGGTAATGATAAAGGAACTCAATATAGAAGCGGTATCTATTGCACCACCGACAAGCAGAAAAGTGAAACATTGAAGTTTATTGAACTTCTTGAGAAGGAGAATGTTTTCGATAAACCTATAGTCACCGAAATTAAAATGGCGACAGAATTTTTTGACGCCGAATTAGAGCACCATAACTATTACAGCACACACAAAGAACAACCTTATTGTCAGTGGGTTATTCATCCAAAAATTGAAAAATTAGAGAAGTACTTTTCGAATAAGTTGAGCTAATTCCTCAAAATCCTCAAACGTTTGAGCATTTTCTTTTCAAAAGCCCAAAAGAACTTGAATTGACCGAAGATCCATCCGAATAATACAAGTAGAACTTGATATAAAGGAAAAATTAAAATGATTCTTAGTGGCCAGTAAAGGATCGGATAGGTTTCTGAGTATATTCCAAAAAAATGAACTACAGGTGCAGCTATTTTGGAAGCTGTACTACCAGTAATGGCAAAAACAATAAAAATGATTGCCAATTGCAAGTTGGAGGTTATTTGCCACTTTTCTTTGAGTCGATTCATGAAAGAAGTTTTTTTATGCATTATCCGTATATTCTATGATATCGGTTAATACCTTGACACTTTCCAAGGAAAGGGCATTATACATGGAAGCTCTATATCCGCCAACAAGTCGATGACCTTTAATTCCAACGATATTTTCTTCCTTACATTTTAGATCAAAAGCTTCTGCTATTGCCGAATTCTCTATAGTGAAGGTGACATTCATTTCTGATCGACTCTCTCTATCAGCAAAACCTTTGAAATGGGCACTTTTGTCAAGAGTGTTATAAAGTAGTGATGCCTTTCTTGCATTATTCTCCGAAATTATTGAGATCGTTTTTTCTTCAAGCCATTTAAGATTTAAAAGGCTCGTGTAAATCGAAAATACCGTAGGAGTGTTGAACATAGAATCGGCATCTACATGCTTCCTATAATCTAGCATTGACAATCGGTTTCTGCTTACCATCTGCTCGAGAAATTGATTTTTGATTACTACGATTGTTGTGCCAGCAGGTCCAATATTTTTTTGAGCCCCAGCATAGATTAAATCAAAACGGCTATAATCTCTATTCGTTGAGAATATATCAGAACTCATATCGATGATAGATGGGCTGTCTAAGGTGCCAAATTCCTTGAACTGTGTTCCGTAAATCGTATTGTTACTTGTGAGATGAATGTAGTCGTAACCCTTTGTTGGTAAAGTTTCTAATTCTTTTTTGTTAGGTACTGATTTATAGTCGACGGTTTCGCCATCGAAAAGTAGGGACACTCCTCCGATCTTTTTTGCTTCAGCAATCGCCTTTTTACTCCATACTCCGGTATTTATATAGCCTGCACTCTGACTCAAAAAATTATAGGGAGCCATTGCAAATTGAAGAGATGCCCCACCATGCATAAATAAAGCTGTATGAGTTTTATCCGAAAGACCCATTAACTTTAAGAGGAGATTTCGAGCCTCTTCTATGACATCCACAAAAGCCTTAGATCGGTGGCTTATTTCTAAAATTGAAAGTCCCGACCCATTAAAATTCTTTACGGCTTCTGCAGCCTCTTCAAAGACTGTATTTGGCAAAATACAAGGACCTGCACCGAAATTGTGTGATTTGATCATTGGTTATGACAATAAGAATTGCAAGGTATCAATTTGGTCAGCAAAATCCCATAATTTAGGTTGCTGTGTTTGCCCAAAATTCACCTCAATTGATGAAGAACTTTCAGAGGAGACGATGCATTGTATATGATCTTTATGTTCTTGGATGTAGCTATTCACTTCAGTTAGATTTTCATAAAAATTGTAATGAAGGACTCCTAAAGGAGACTTTAGCATTGGTTTATTCTGAAGAAGAATAAATTCAAGGTCGATAAACGGGTCACCATTCATCAGTGCTATCGCTTTGTGATAGTCGTAGTTGTTTGCATATTTATTATGATTAATGACCGCTGCAAAGGCTTTAAACGCATTATTTAAACGATCAAAATCAAAGGAGCGCGGTACCCATAGTTGAGTAACGTTACGGCACCCTAGTCCGAAATATTGAAAAATATCATTTGCTAAATTTTTCAATTCATTGTCTGTAGTTTCCTGCTTTATAATGGCTAGGGAACTTCTATTTTTTCTAATAATATTTGGGAATTTAGAGAAGTAATGATCAAAATACCGGGCACTATTATTACTTCCTGTGGCAATAACATGGGTGAATCCCTGAGCTGTTGCTTCACTAATTTCAAAATATTCCAAAGCTGCTGGGTTAATCTTTCCTATTTGATCAATGAGGTATTTGATCAGAAGAGCGTCTTTCGAAGAGACCTTAATCATCGATTTTGATCCAGACAAAAAGGAACAAACCACATCGTGCATGCCAACAAGCGGAATGTTTCCGGCCAGAATAAGCAGTACTACCTTATCGTTCTTTTTCTCAAAAAGTTGAGTGTCATAACCATTTATAAATTGATTTAAATGGCTGTTTTCTAATAGAATAGCCCAAGAAGATAAGCTTTGTATTGTGTTTTCAATAGTAAACCATGGATTGCTTTGATTTACCTTATTCAAGAGGTTTTCAAAAGTCGCATTATACGGTGAGCAATTCAACTCAAATCGTATCATCTCTCCGAGGTCTGCTAAGACTTGAATTCTTTGATTTAATGATAGAATCTTCATTTGTTTACTATCTAGAGTGTAGCTAATTTTGCACAAAAGTAATACATCATCTCATGGCAATCATTATCACTGACGAATGCATCAATTGTGGGGCTTGTGAACCAGAGTGTCCGAATACAGCAATATATGAGGGCGCAGATTCGTGGAGGTATAGTGATGGGACCAAGCTAACTGGAAACGTTTCGTTGAATAACGGTGACAACATTGATGCAGATTTAGCTCAGGAAGCTATCAGCGATGAATTTTATTATATCGTTCCAGACAAGTGTACCGAATGTGTAGGGTTTCATGAAGAGCCTCAATGTGCTGCCGTATGCCCTGTTGATTGTTGTGTTCCCGACCCTAATGTTGTAGAGACTGAAGAGGTGCTTCTTGCCAAGCAAAGACTGATGCACCCCGATTAATATTCCTAACCCTTTATTTTATGAAAGCAGGTATTGTAGGTTTACCCAATGTGGGAAAATCGACCCTTTTTAATTGTCTATCTAATGCAAAGGCACAAAGCGCGAATTTTCCCTTTTGTACCATCGAACCTAACGTTGGGGTTGTAAACGTCCCAGACCCTCGTCTTGAGGTTTTGGAGTCTCTTGTTAACCCTGAACGAGTAATTCCTGCTACTGTTGAAATTGTAGATATAGCTGGCCTAGTCAAGGGAGCTTCTAAAGGAGAAGGGTTAGGAAATCAGTTTCTTGGAAACATTCGAGAAACAGATGCTATTATTCATGTTCTCAGATGTTTTGAAGACCCTAACATTGTTCATGTGGATGGTAGCGTTGATCCTATTAGAGATAAGGAAACAATTGATATTGAATTACAACTTAAAGATTTAGAAAGTGTTGAAAAACGCTTAGAAAAAGTTAGTCGAGCTGCTAAAACAGGGAATAAAGAAGCCCAAAAGGAGAAAGAAATTCTAGACCAGTTGAAGAGCTGTCTAGAATCCGGCAATTCTATCCGAACCTTGATCTTCGATAATAAAGACCAGCAAATTTTTGTTAACTCACTTCAGTTAATCACAGATAAGCCAGTACTTTATGTTTGTAACGTCGACGAATCGGCTGCTGCTACAGGCAATACCATGGTTGAACGTGTTAAAGAAGCAGTTGCCTCAGAAAACGCAGAGATCATTGTTTTAGCGGTAGGTACTGAGGCGGATATAACCGAATTAGAATCTTACGAAGAACGGCAAATGTTCCTAGAAGATATGGGATTATCTGAACCCGGTTCAGCAAAACTTATTCGAAGTGCATATAAACTCCTCAATTTAGAAACTTACTTCACTGCTGGGGTAAAAGAAGTAAGAGCATGGACCATTAAGGTGGGAAGTACGGCTCCAATTGCTGCAGGAGTAATTCACACCGACTTTGAAAAAGGATTTATCCGTGCAGAGGTGATCGCCTTCGAGGATTACAAACACTTCGGAAGTGAACAAAAGGTAAAAGAGGCGGGAAAAGTTCGCGTAGAAGGAAAAGAATACATTGTAAAGGATGGTGATGTAATGCACTTCCGCTTTAATGTGTAAAACTTCCACGGTTTTTGTTAATTACTTCTAGGGTTCATGGGCGCTAAATGATAGGGTTCCTATTATATTGTGCTTCCCTTAATAGATCTATGTCAAACACCCAATATACCGAAGATAATATACGATCGCTCGACTGGAGAGAACATATCCGGTTGCGCCCGGGTATGTATATCGGAAAGTTAGGAGACGGATCTAGCGCTGATGATGGAATTTACATTCTACTAAAAGAGATTTTAGATAACAGTATCGATGAATTTGTCATGGGTGCGGGTAAAACCATCGAAATTTCGATTAAAGATCAACGGGTGGTTGTGAGAGATTACGGCCGAGGTATTCCTCTCGGAAAGCTTGTAGATGTGGTTTCAAAAATGAACACGGGCGGAAAGTATGATACACGTGCTTTTAAAAAATCTGTAGGTCTTAATGGAGTAGGTACTAAAGCAGTTAATGCGCTCTCTACCTATTTCAAGGTGAGTTCTTTTAGAGATGATAAGGAGCGTCATGCAGAGTTTGAAAAAGGGGTCCTGTCAAATGACAATGAATCAGATTCGAAGCAACGCAAGGGTACTCGTACCGAATATGTCCCTGACACAGATATCTTTAAAAACTTCAGATACCGTGATGAATATGTAGAGCGGATGCTGAAAAACTATGTATATCTCAATCCGGGATTAACCATAGTTTTTAATGGAGAAAAATTCTATTCTGAAAATGGATTAAAGGACTTACTTGAAGACCAAAATCCATCAGAAGATTTTCTTTATCCAATCATCCACCTTAAAGGAGATGATATTGAGGTAGCCATTACCCATTCTAAAACCCAATATAACGAAGAATACCATTCTTTTGTTAATGGTCAGCATACCGCCCAAGGAGGTACGCATCAAGCTGCATTTAGAGAAGCAATCGTTAAAACTCTTAGAGATTTTTACGGCAAAAATTACGATGCTTCAGATATTAGAAAGTCAATCATTTCTGCTATTGCCATCAAGGTAATGGAGCCTGTTTTTGAGAGTCAGACTAAAACCAAACTGGGATCTACTGATATGGGAGGTGATTTACCTACCGTTAGAACCTACGTTAATGATTTTATTGGCCATCATCTAGACAACTATCTACATAAAAACCCTGAAGTTGCTGATCAAATTCAGCGTAAAATTCTTCAAGCTGAGAAGGAGCGAAAGGAATTATCTGGGATTAGAAAATTGGCAAAAGAACGCGCGAAAAAAGCTAGCCTTCACAATAAGAAATTGAGAGATTGTCGAGTACATCTCACCGATTTGAAAAACGACAGACGTCTCGAATCTACCTTGTTCATTACCGAGGGAGACTCTGCCTCAGGATCTATCACTAAATCTCGTGACGTAAACACCCAAGCTGTTTTTAGTTTAAGAGGAAAACCCTTGAACTCTTACGGGATGAGTAAGAAAATCGTTTACGAGAACGAAGAATTTAATCTGCTACAAGCAGCTTTAAATATTGAGGATTCGATGGAGGATTTACGATACAACAATATCGTAATCGCTACTGATGCGGATGTTGATGGAATGCACATTCGTCTACTTTTAATAACGTTCTTTTTGCAGTTTTTCCCAGAATTAATCAAGGAGAATCACCTATACATTCTTCAAACACCTCTTTTTAGGGTTCGTAATAAGAAAAAGACGATTTATTGCTACAGTGAAACCGAGAGAAAGGAAGCTTTAGCTGAATTGGGCGCTAAGCCTGAAATAACGCGATTTAAAGGTTTAGGTGAAATTTCACCCGATGAGTTCAAGCATTTCATCGGTGAGTCGATTCGTTTAGAACCGATACTTCTTGATAAAGCGATGAGTATTGATCAATTACTCAATTTTTATATGGGTAAGAATACTCCTGATCGTCAGGAATTCGTAATTAATAATCTTAAAGTTGAACTAGATCTAGTTGATGAGCGAGCTACCACCTAATGAGTTAAATCAAGGTTCTGAACCGAACGAACGAATGGTTACCGTTTCGGGGATGTATCAAGATTGGTTTCTTGATTATGCTTCCTATGTAATACTCGAGCGCGCAGTCCCTGCTATTGAAGATGGGTTTAAACCGGTTCAACGCCGAATCCTTCATGCCCTTAAAGAGCTGGATGACGGGAGGTATAATAAAGTTGCGAATGTCGTTGGCCATACGATGCAATACCATCCCCATGGTGATGCAAGTATCTCAGATGCTATGGTGCAAATCGGACAAAAGGAATTACTTATTGATACCCAAGGAAACTGGGGTAACATACTAACGGGCGATGGTGCGGCAGCTTCTAGATATATAGAAGCTCGACTTACCAAATTTGCATTAGACGTTGTTTATAGCCCAAAGATTACCGATTGGCAAAGTTCCTATGATGGAAGAAAGAAAGAACCTGTTCATTTACCAGTAAAGTTTCCGATGCTACTTGCTCAAGGGGCTGAGGGTATTGCAGTGGGTCTATCTACAAAAATTCTTCCACATAATTTTATTGAACTTATCGACGCCAGTGTTGCGTATTTGAATAATCGAAGTTTTTCTTTGGTGCCTGATTTCCCGACCGGAGGTATAGTTGATACTACGCAGTATAATGATGGTTTACGAGGGGGGAGAGTCAGAGTAAGGGCAAGAATTGAAATTCAGGACAAGTCAACACTTGTTATCCAGGAAATCCCCTACGGCACTAACACCTCTTCTCTTATAGACTCCATTTTAAAGGCTAACGATAAGGGAAAGATTAAAATTAAGAAGGTAGAGGATAATACTGCAGAATATGTAGAAATCTTAATACACTTACCAACTGGTATTTCCCCAGACAAAACCATTGACGCACTTTATGCTTTTACTTCTTGTGAAGTTTCTATTGCCCCGTTAGCCTGTGTAATCGAAGATCATAAACCTGCGTTTATTGACGTAAAGACAATATTAAAGCGCTCTACCGATCATACGGTGGAATTATTAAGATCTGAACTTGAAATTCAATTAAAAGAGCTGCAGGAACAATGGCATTTTTCTTCGTTAGAACGCATTTTTATTGAAAATCGAATCTATCGAGAGATTGAAGAAGAAGAAACCTGGGAAGGGGTAATTTCTGCAATTGATAGAGGCCTTAAGCCCCATATAACCCATCTAAAAAGAGCGGTTACCGAAGAGGATATTGTAAGACTTACTGAAATACGAATCAAGCGTATTTCTAAGTTTGATATCGATAAAGCAGCAGCATATATCGAATCATTAGAGGATCAAATTGCTGAAGTCGAAAACCATCTCGCTCACATTATTGATTTTGCTATTAACTACTTTAAATCGCTGAAAAAGAAGTATGGTGAAGGAAAAGAACGCAAATCAGAATTAAGAGTTTTTGATACGATTGAGGCCACAAAAGTGGTCATCCGAAACCTTAAACTTTATGTGAATAGAGAGGAAGGTTTTGTCGGTACTGGACTACGCAAAGATGAATATGTAGCCGACTGTAGTGATATTGATGATTTTATCGTCTTTTTTGCCGATGGATCAATGCAGGTTAGCAAGGTTGATTCTAAGGTCTTTGTAGGAAAGGAAATTATACATGTTGGTATCTTCAAGAAGAATGATTCGCGAATGGTGTATAACATGGTATATAAGCTTCCTAAAAACGGGGCTTCATTCATAAAAAGATTTGCAGTGACTTCTGTGACTAGGGATCGCAAGTATTCATTAACCTCTGATGTTGAGAATTGTCAGGTCTTGTATTTTAGCGCTAACCCGAATGGTGAAGCAGAAACCATAACCGTCTTCCTAAGACCCACAGGAAGTATTAAAAAGTTGAAATGGGATATCGATTTTGCAGATATCTTGATTAAAGGGAGAGGGTCAAAGGGTAATTTGGTTTCGAAACATACTGTCAAGAAAATAGAATTCAAAGATTCTGGTAAATCAACACTAAAACCCCGTGAATTATGGTATGATTCGATCACTAGAAGATTGAATTCTGAGGATCGTGGTGAGTATTTAGGTGCTTTTAAGGGGGATGATTTATTACTGATAGTTACTTCAGACGGAATCGTAAAAACGGTTACTCCTGATTTAGCGCTTCACATGCCTGATAATATGTTGTTATTAGAAAAGTGGGTCCCCACAAAACCTCTATCCGTACTATATTACGAGGGAGAAAGAGGACGATACTTTTTAAAGCGATTCTTAATCGAACAAGAGTTGAAAGAGGAGCTTGTTATCAGTGAAACGAAAGGATCAGAATTAATCGCATTTTTGACTGATTATCGCCCAATCCTTCGTTTAGAGTTTGTCAAGCCAAGAGGAAAGGATCCATTACCCGATTTAACTCTCAATGTAGAAGATTTTATTAGCGTTAAGGGAATTAAGGCTTTAGGTAATCAAGTGACCACAGATAAGATCAAACAAGTTCATATTGAAGACCCGTTACCTATAGAAGAATCAGAAGCTGATGAGGAAGATATGGATGAGTCAAACAATGAAGACTCCAATGAGAATGGTGACGTACAGAATAACGGCGGAGAGCTAACTCTTTTCTAGAGACCGTAATTTTTTAGCATAGCCTCTCATTTTGATAGGCTCAGATAAGAATCCATATTCAAAGCGATAACCATTAACGTCGGTTTCAAGAATTTTGATATGAATCGCCTCCTTTTCTTGATTGTTTTTTGGGTATTTGTTTCTCAGAATCATTTCACAATCGTTAATCCATCTTACCGAGGATGTATCTACTTGATTCTGAAATCGGTCGATCTCGTAGTCGTCATGTCGTTCAAAAATAGATGTTAAGGTGTCTGAATCTGTTATTGCTACAAATTCAAAAACTCCGGTTTTAAAATCTGAACAATTCCTTTCAGGCGCTCTGAAACAAGAACTAAAGAAAATAAGAATTACGAGTAAAGATAAAAGTGATTTCAAGAGTAGGTATTTGATTCAAATACAAATATACTATTACCTTGCATGAGATGTTTAAAGAACGTTATTTTCCAAGCACACGCCTGAAAGATTGGCTGACCGCCCATGCTGTTAAAACCGAAATTATAGGTAACTCTGAGCTAGGGAAACCTATTCATGCGATACGTTTAGGAGAAGGTCCTGTTAAGATTCTTATGTGGTCGCAGATGCATGGCAATGAATCAACTACAACTAGAGGATTACTAATTTGGCTTGAAGAGTACCTTCAATCTCCTTCTTATCATAAAGAGTTAAGTTTATTAATTATACCACAACTAAACCCTGATGGTGCCGATAACTATACGCGAGTTAATGGAAAGGGAATAGATCTCAACCGTGATGCGCTTACTCAATCACAAAGTGAGATCAAAGCTCTCATGCGACTCGTTGAAGAATTTCAACCTCATTACAACCTGAATTTACACGATCAAAGAACCAGATTTACGGTTGGTGAAACCAATAAAGAAGCTGCTTTATCCTTTCTGTCAGCCGCGGCCGATGATTCTCGTAAGATAACCCCTACAAGAATTGTAGCTATGCATCTGATTAATCATATGGTATCGTCGTTACCTGACGATTTCAAGATATACATAGGAAGATATGACGATGGCTTCAATCCGAATTGTACTGGGGACTACTTTCATGCCAAAGGCATACCAACAGTGCTTTTTGAAGCTGGTCAATTAGGTGATGATTATACAAGAACAGCTATTGCGTCGATTATTGCTCAATGCTTGTCGAATCTTCTGGAGTTTTTATCTAAACCAATACCTGATCAATCAGACGGCACAATTTTTACAGAATATTGTGAACTTTCAGAGAACAGAATGAATAGTTACGACGAACTAGTCATTACAGAGAAGCATCAATTCTATGTGAGATACTTAGAGGTCTTAATTAATAATCAAATAGATACGGTCTTTGAATTCACCTCTTACGATAAGGTGGATTCGCGAATTTTAAATCTCAGACAAATCTTAGACTATCGAAAGGCATCAGCCGAAGAACAGCAATTAATTCGTCTAAGATTGAGTCAATACCTTGAAAATGAATAATTCTTAGAAATTTTTAATAAAATTGAATTATTTGTAAGATTTTCTTCATTTCTGTAGTATTTTTGTCGAAAATTCAAGAAAATGTCAAAGGTTAAATTAGACGAGATTGATCACCAAATACTGGATATGTTAATTGAGAATACTCGTATTCCTTACACTGACATCGCCAAAAAGCTATTGATTTCAGCCGGAACGGTTCACGTACGTGTTAAAAAAATGGAAGATGCTGACCTTATTAAAGGGTCGTCTTTGACTTTAGATTATGAAAAGTTAGGCTATTCATTTATCGCTTACGTAGGAATTTTTCTAGAAAAGACGCACATGACCAAGTTTGTTCTTGAGCGTTTGGCTGATATTCCGTACGTTACTGTAGCGCATAT
Organism: Euzebya sp.; assembly: GCA_964217345.1. Classification (GTDB taxonomy): domain Bacteria; phylum Bacteroidota; class Bacteroidia; order Flavobacteriales; family Flavobacteriaceae; genus UBA3478. Next base: position 10,405 of record CAXPJI010000032.1, on the reverse strand, counting down.
TACTACCGGTAAGTTTAATATCTTCTGCAAAATCAGAGCTAAGGACACCACGCACGCAAAAAATATCATCTTTAAGATCGATGATATCGATGGTGTGAGTAGAACTGAAACGATGATTGCAATGGAGGAGTCGATTAATGACAAAAAGCGACTGATGCATACGATCTTTAGAGAGCTATAAAATGATCTCTTTATAATAGGAAAAGGCTTCTAGTATATCTTCAGCCTCTACTGGTACATCATAAACTGCTTTTCCTATTTGTTCTAACCCAACAAAACGAACACTTCCGTGTTCGTTTTTTTTGTCCTGTTTGGTAAGTTCGATGATCGCTTGGTAATCAGCAGGGTCGATTATTGGTAAGTCGTAAAGATTTTGAATATGGCTAGTGATGGCCACCAACTCATCCTTAGAAAGGCCTAGTACTTTATTCGATAGGTAAGCCTCTAGAATCATTCCAATTGCAATAGCTTCTCCGTGTAATAAAGAGGAAGGAGTTTTGAGATAAAAACTCTCTATAGCATGACCCAGGGTATGCCCAAAATTTAAAATCTTTCGCAGACCTTTTTCAGTAGGATCTTGAGTGACAACAGCCTGTTTAATGGAGACAGAATCACTAATGAGTGATGTCAAATCGATAAAATTAGAAATGACCTCATCGAAATGCTTCGGGTCGTAGATTAAACCATGTTTGATCATTTCTGCAGCCCCACTACGAATTTGATTACCAGGTAAACTATTTAAAAAAATAGAGTGAACCCAAGTAAATTCAGGAGCTGAGAAAACACCAATTTGGTTTTTAAAACTCCCAAAATCCACTCCCGTTTTTCCTCCTGTTGAAGCGTCAACCATGGCAAGTAGGGTAGTGGGGATATTTACAAACTTGATTCCTCGTTTGTAGCAACTTGCAGCAAAACCTCCTAAATCAGTTAGAACACCACCACCTAGATTAATAAGGAGTGCCTTTCTATCCGCATTGACTTTTGTTAATTTTTCCCAAACAATATTGCAGGTTTCAATAGTTTTATGGGATTCTCCTGTAGGAATAAGGATAAGGGTAAAATCTCGAAGATTTACCATTTTATTTAAAACAGGCAAACACAACTCCGCAGTGATCTCATCACATAAAACAAAGGTTTTTGAAATACCAGAATGTTTTATCAGTTCTTGAAAAGGTTCTATGCCTGAATGATCAAAATAGACTTCGTGAGTTTTCATAGGGGTTAAATATACTATGGTATGTTTAGAATAAGGACTCTTTGAAATATCTTTACTAAAAAAAGAGCATGAATTCAGATTTAAGGTTTGATAATACCGAGATAGCCTTTTCTCAAAAGTCTTCGTCCGAATTACGTAAAGCGTATTTGATGTTCAAAATGATGAGCAATCCGAGATGGGTGTCTTTCGGTTCTAACTTGGCTCTTTTCGGTTTAAAGGCTAGACTACCATTGATCCCACAAATTATTAAGTCAACAGTTTTTAGACAGTTTTGTGGGGGGGTTAATCGCTCAGATTGCTCAGATTTGGTTTCTGATTTGAATCAAAATGGCGTGAAGGCCATTCTAGATTATTCTGTAGAAGGTCAAGAATCTGAAGAACAATACGACAAGAAAACTGCTTCGATTATTGATTCACTCCAAACCGTAAATAATAATGATGGGGAGGCCTTTGGTGTATTTAAACCAACTGCAATAGGGGCTTATTCGGTCTTTGAAAATGCTTTAAAAAAGGAAGCTGACCAAGTAACAAAAGATGCTTTTAAACGTATTCGTGAGCGATACTTGTCAATATTTAATGAAGCTGCTAGGTTGAATGTAAGAATGCTTATTGATGCTGAAGAAACCTGGATGCAAGATTCGGCTGATCTTTTAGCCCTAGAAATGATGGAAAGATTTAATACGAATGACCTCATCGTACATAACACCTTTCAAATGTATCGCCATGACCGACTAGAGGTCTTAAGTTCATGGATATCTACTGGAAGAAATAAAGGTTTTAAAGTCGGAGTGAAGCTCGTTAGAGGAGCCTACATGGAAAAGGAGCGTGAAAGGGCTATAAAATTGGGATATAACTCACCTATTTGTAAAGACAAAAAAGCAACAGATGCTAATTTCGACAACGCTATCCGATTAGTATTTGAAAATATAGATCACTGCAGCTTAGTTGTGGGTTCTCATAATGAAGCGAGTACCCTACTCACGAGTACCCTTATGAAAGAACGGGGGATTGATCCGGGAGACCCAAGAATTTCATTTGCTCAATTATTTGGCATGAGCGATCAGATCACCTATAATCTTTCTGCTCATTCTTATAACGCCATAAAACTAATTCCCTACGGTCCAATTAGAGACGTATTGCCCTACCTCATAAGAAGAGCTGAAGAAAATACCTCAGTTGCGGGTCAAACCGGTAGAGAATTGACTCTTATCACTAAGGAGTTAAAAAGAAGAAGAATTCTGAGCTAGCCTTATTCAATCAGCCGAACTCCCTCAGGACAACGAGCGATTCTGTATTCAATACCAGCGCTATTAAAAAGGTATTCTTTGCAAGGTTCTTTGCGAGGTTCACTTCTTTTGAAGTCGATAGAAGCGTCTTCTAGGACTTTTGCAATTTTTAAACTATCCTGGCCCTTTATCACATTTGCGGTTCTTAGATCTTTGACTACCCTACAATTAGGTAAATAACAAAAGTCAACACCTTTGCCATCGGTTTTTTTATCAACGATAAACCACAAGAAAATTGAACCAATTCCTAATCCAATAAGATACCAGAATAATCGCTTAACAAAAGCCATATTATAGTGTTAACAGCGAAAGATTTCGAAAGGGTAAAGGAAACCAATCAGCCACAAAGTTACTAGTTAAATAACCGTTATAGGTATAAACACCTGATTGTAATTCTTGAGAATTTTTAAATCCTGCCGGTACTCCTCCATTCGAGTTCAATTTAAGAAGATAGGACACCACTAATGCGTTGAGTGCTATAGAGGAAGTTTTAGGATATCTCGATGGTATATTGGGAACCCCGTAATGAATTACGTCATAAATAACACGAATAGGATCGTCATGAGTGGTAAGCTCTGAGGTTTCGATACACCCTCCACTATCGATACTAACATCGACAATTATTGATCCTGATTTCATCTGAGCAACCATAGACTCCAACACAACTATCGGAGCTCTTTTTTCTCCTGTAAGGGTTCCGATAACGACATCCGCAGTTTTAAGATGTTTCGATATTCCTTCTTGAGAGAGGGTAGAGGTATGTAAATTAGGCCCTATATTGTTTCGAGCGCTCCGTAATTTTGATAAATCATTATCGTAAAGGGTTACATCTGATCCTAAGGATAATGCCGTTCGAGCAGCTTCTACTCCTGTAGTTTGTGCTCCTATAACCACGGTTTGAATGGGAGGAACACCCGTAATACTTCCGAAAAGCAATCCTTTACCTTTGTTAGATGCAGAGAGTAATTCAGAGGCGATATGTATGGCGCTTTGCCCAGCAATTTCACCTAAACTTTCAACAAATGGGAAATGATTAGAACCTTCTTGAATAAATTCTAAACCAATAGCAGTAATCTTCTTTTCGAGAAGCTTTTCAAAGTAGGCTTCCTCTTTAGTTTTTATCTGAAGTGCGGATAAAAGGGTACAGCCTACCGGAATCTTTTCAATTTCTTCTATAGTAAATGGATCAATTTTGACAATAAATGGAGAACCAAACACTCTTTTATCGTCAGCTGTAACTTCAGCACCGGCCACAGAGTAATCCCGATTGTCATATCCTGCATGTAGTCCTAAATCCTTCTCGATGATAATTTCATGACCTAATTGACAGAGCTGTTTAACCCCTTCAGGTGTGATTGCAACTCTTCTTTCTTGAAGCGTTGAAGCCTTTGCAAAGCTTACCACTAAACGCTCCTCAGAATGGTTAACCCAAAGCCTTTCTTCTTGAGGTAAAAGTTCAGCTCTTGAAAATGGAGATTTACTCATGCTGCGAAAAATACAAAATCAGGAACTATAAATGCTCAATTTTCGCCTATTCTGTGAAGTGATTTCAATCGTTATCTTCATTGCTTTAGGATTAAATAGGGAAGTCATGCGTTCTGACCATTCAATAAAGATTAAACTATTCGATTCTAAATATTCGTCGAAACCAATATCATAAAGCTCTTCTTCGTTTTCGACGCGATAAAGGTCGGCGTGAAATATAGGCTTTTGGTTAGGCAATTCATAAGTATTAACCAGGGAGAATGTAGGGCTACTAATCGCATCTTTTACACCTAAGATCCGTAAAATGGTCTTTATTAGTGTAGTCTTTCCGGCACCCATTTCTCCTTCCATATACACTTCACCTTTAGAAGGTAATTGTTTAACAATCTCAAAAGCGTATTGATCGATATCTTCTAAGGTGTACTCAAGTACAAGGTCGGGATGTGCTTTCTTGCCTACTGACATATTTATGGTCATCTTTGTGACTCTTTAAGTATCAAAGATAGTGTTGTCTAGCCATAAATTAAAGGTGTTTAATGACCCGATATACGGTTCTGTCGCCATTCCTTCACCACTTATTCTTCAAGTAATCTCTCATCCTTTTTTTCAAAGGTTGAGACGCATTTCGCAAATGGGTCTTTCCTATTTGGTTTATCCAGGGGCGCATCATACTCGTTTTCATCATGCTTTGGGAGCGATGAATTTAATGCAAAGAGCTATTGACACCTTGTCTCTGAAGGGAATAAGTATTTCGGCAGAAGAAAGGCAAGGACTTTTGTTAGCGATTTTACTTCATGATATCGGCCACGGTCCATTTTCTCACGCATTAGAAGAGAAATTAATATCAAAACATCATGAATCCCTTTCTCTAGGATTTATGGAGCTTTTAAACCAAGAATTTGATGGTCAACTCGATAAGGCAATCGCCATTTTTAAAGGTGAATCGGATAGACCTTTTTTAAATCATCTAGTTTCTAGTCAGCTTGATATGGATCGCCTTGATTATCTCAAACGAGATAGTTTTTTTGCTGGTGTTACTGAAGGGAATATCAATTCAGAACGTTTGATTAGCACCATAAATGTGGTTGATGATTCTCTTGTTATAGAAGAAAAGGGAATTTATTCTGTTGAAAAGTTTCTAATGGCGCGTCGCTTTATGTACTGGCAAGTTTACCTTCACAAGACCAGTATTGTCGCTGAAATCATGCTCGGGAAGATTATTGAGAGAGCCAAAGAATTAATTGATCGCGGGGAACTTGTTGAGGGTCCTCCGAATCTTATGTATTTCTTGAATCAACAATTTTCAAAGGATAGCGATAAAGAAATTACGTTTCATCAATTTGCTGCGATCGATGATATCGATATTATGGCATGTATTAAAAGATGGTCAAATCACAGCGATACCATTCTAGCTCGCCTTTGTAGCGGAATTCTCAATAGAGATCTTCTCGAGGTTAGATTTAGAGAAGAACGCGCCAGTGAAAAAGAAATAGAAGTATTAAAGATCGAAGTTGCAAAAGAATATAACGTGAGCTTTAGTGATGCACACTATCTTGTTTATGACGGGACTCTTTGGAATTTAGCATATAACCCTAACAAACAACCGATTCGAATTCTTTTTAGAGGAGGTGAGGTGATGGATTTTATGCAAGCGAGTCGCTATGCGGGAGCCGGTGCATTTAGTGTAAAACACGAGAAGAACTATATATGCTCACCTAAACTACAACTGCCATAAATCCTTACCTTTGCGCCGAATGAACTTTAATGTACAACAAATCGCCGATTGGATTGGAGCCGATATCATCGGTGACCCTAATCAAATTATTGACCATTTTTCGGCAATTGAGGAGGGAAGTGATCGGGGAATTTCGTTTTTGGCCAACCCGAAATATGAAAACTTTCTCTACAGTACAGAAGCTTCTGCAGTCATCGTAGCTAAAGACATTAAACTTAGAAAACCGATTCAAACTACCTTGTTAAAGGTAGAAGATCCCTACCGTGCATTTGCTCAGTTATTGAGGGCTTATGAGCAAGCAATAAAGCCTGAATACCATGGTGTTGATAGCTCTTCGAATATTCATGAAAGTGCAACGATCGAGGCATCTGTTTATGTGGGTGCATTAGCGGTGATTGAAAGAGATTCTAAAATTGGTTCGGGTACACAAATCCATGCTCAATCATTTATTGGTCACAACGTTACCATTGGTGAACGTTGTGAAATATTTCCTGGTGTAAAGATTTATTCAGACACAATAATTGGTGATGACGTTGTTATTCATGCTAATTCTGTAATCGGCGCACCTGGATTTGGATTCTCTCCCAATGAAAATGGGGGTTTTGATAAAATTCCTCAATTAGGTAAAGTAGTCATAGAAGATGGGGTAGACATTGGTTCTTCGTGTACTATTGATAGAGCAACCTTTGGGGAAACACGTATTTCAAAGGGAGTTAAACTGGATAACCAAGTACATCTAGCACACAATGTTTTTGTTGGTCCGAATACCGTAATCGCTGCTCAAACCGGTATAGCGGGATCGACAAAGATTGGCAGTCAAGTCATGATTGGAGGTCAAGCAGGTATCGTTGGTCATATTGAAATCGGTGACGGAGCGAAGATTCAAGCTCAAAGCGGTGTTACTCGTAAAGTCAAAAACAACGAGAAAATTCAAGGTACTCCAGCGATAGACTATAACACCTATAGCAAATCGTACATACATTTTAAAAACCTAGTGTCTCTTGAAGCTAGAGTTAAAGAATTAGAACAAGTAAGCAATAAACCATCAAAGAAGTGAAACAAACTACTTTAGAGAAAGCGATAAGTATATCTGGTATTGGCCTACATACAGGTCAAGAGGTGACCTTAACTTTTCAACCCGCTGAACCAGACACAGGGTTCGTTTTTAAAAGAGTCGATCTTGAAGGAAATCCAGAGGTCCCTGCCTCTGCAAAGTGGGTGAACAAAACTCAAAGAAGCACTGTTCTAGATTGTAACGGCGTAGAGGTTCAAACTTCAGAGCACGTTCTGGCTGCATTAACTGGATTAGATTACGATAACGCAATCATTGAGATCAACGCTAGCGAACCACCTATTTTAGATGGATCGGCTCAATATTTTATAGAAGCCCTTGAAAAGGCGGGAAAGGTAGAACAAGAAGCAGAGCGTGAAGTTTATGTCGTTTCTGAACCGATTCATTATAAAGACGTAGAATCTGGATCCGAAATCATTATTCTACCTTCTGAAAATTACGAGGTGCAAGTGATGGTTGATTTTGGTACTAAGATTCTTGGGACACAGAATGCTTCACTTTATTCTATTGAGGAGTTCAAAGATGAAATTGCTGATGCTCGTACATTTAGTTTTTTACATGACATTGAGATGTTACTTGATCAAGGCCTAATAAGAGGTGGAGATCTCAACAATGCTATCGTATATGTTGATAAGGAGCTTTCAAATGAAACTTTAAGCAAACTGAAAGCAGCCTTTGATAAAGAAGATATTCAGGTTACCCCAAACGGTATTCTCAATAACTTAGAATTGAAGTATCCGAATGAAGCTGCAAGACACAAACTGCTTGATGTAATTGGGGATCTAGCTCTTATCGGAAGTAAAATACAGGGTAGAGTAATAGCTTGCAAACCCGGTCATTTGGTAAATACTGAGTTTGCCAAGGTGATGCAAAAGAAAATCAAGGACGAAAAGCGTAAGCGAGTACCAAAAATTGATATCTATACGGAACCTGTAATGGATACGGTGCAGATCATGGATATGTTACCCCACCGTCCTCCGTTTCTTCTAGTAGATAAGATTTTAGAACTCACTAATTCTAGGGTCGTAGGACTGAAAAATGTATCAATGAATGAAGCTTATTTCGTAGGTCATTTCCCAGGTGCTCCCGTAATGCCTGGAGTACTTCAAATCGAGGCTATGGCTCAAACAGGAGGGGTTTTGGTCCTTAACACCGTTCCAGATCCAGAAAATTACCTGACCTTCTTCATGAAGATGGACAACGTGAGATTTAAGCATCAGGTAAATCCTGGAGACACCCTAATTTTTGATTGTGAGTTAATAACCCCTATCCGACGTGGTATCTGTCATATGAGGGCGTTAGCTTTCGTTGGTGATAAGCTCGTTTCTGAGGCCGAATTAATGGCCCAAATTGTAAAAACAAAATAAGTCTAGATGAATCAACCTTTGGCCTACGTACATCCGGGGGCGAAAATTGCTAAAAACGTTACTATTGAGCCCTTCGCCATGATTCACAATAATGTGGAGATCGGTGAGGGAACTTGGATTGGTTCTAACGTAACCATTATGGAAGGTGCGAGAATTGGTAAAAACTGTTTTATCTATCCGGGTTCAGTCATTTCTGCCCCACCGCAAGATTTAAAGTACTCTGGCGAAGACACTACAACAGTTATCGGTGACAATACTACTATCAGAGAGTGCGTTACCATTAATAGAGGTACCACTGATCGTTGGAAGACCACCGTTGGGTCTAACTGCTTGATTATGGCTTATTGTCACATCGCACACGATTGTAATGTATCTGACGGATGTATTTTCAGTAATAACTCTACACTCGCTGGTCATGTGAATGTAGGACCTAATGTTGTTATGGCTGGAATGGTTGCGGTACACCAATTTGTTTCTATTGGCCATCATTCATTTGTTACGGGTGGTGCGCTGGTTAGGAAGGATGTTCCACCATTCGTAAAAGCGGCTAGAGAACCTCTATCTTACGTCGGTGTCAATTCTGTAGGACTTAGAAGAAGAGGTTTTACACCTGAAAAAATCAAAGAGATTCAACAGATTTATCGAATTTTATATCAAAAGAATTACAATAACACCCAAGCCTTACAGATCATTGAAGCTGAGATGGAAGCAACCCATGAACGAGATGAAATACTCGAATTCATCAGAGCTTCGAAGCGCGGTATCATGAAAGGCTATTTCAACAACTCATAATTTATGGCGTCAACTTCAGACATCCGAAAAGGACTTTGCATTCGTTTTAATAACGATATCTACAAAATCATAGAATTCTTGCATGTTAAGCCTGGAAAAGGACCAGCATTCGTAAGAACCAAACTTAAAAGTGTGACCACAGGAAAAGTTCTTGATAACACCTTTTCTGCTGGGCATAAACTAGAAGATGTTCGTGTAGAGACTCGTAGTTTTCAATTTCTCTACAGTGAAGGTTTGACCTATCACTTTATGAATACGGAGGATTACGATCAAATCACACTTCAGGAAGAAGCTTTAGAAGCGCATGATTTACTCAAAGAAGGAGAAGTGGTAACTATTTTATTTAATACAGAAGATAGCGCGCCATTATCAGTAGATATGCCAGCAAGTGTTGTACTAGAGGTTACTCACTCTGAACCTGGTGTTAAAGGTAACACAGCAACGAATGCGACTAAGCCAGCGACAGTAGAAACAGGTGCAAGGATCAACGTTCCTTTGTTTATCAATGAAGGAGATAAGATCAAAATTGACACAGAAAAGAAATCATACATCGAACGAGTTAAGGAGTAAACAAAATCATAGGCAAAACATTCCTTTGTCGTTTTTAAATTTGCAATCAAAATATAGATATGAGTGTATTAGTAAATAAAGATTCTCGCATTATTGTTCAGGGTTTTACAGGTACCGAAGGTACTTTTCACGCCGAGCAAATGATCGAATACGGAACTAATGTGGTAGGAGGGGTAACCCCAGGTAAAGGAGGACTGACTCATCTTGATCGTCCTGTTTTTAATACGGTGAGAGAGGCTGTAGAAAAAGCTGGAGCTAATACCTCAATCATTTTTGTTCCACCAGCATTTGCAGCAGATGCCATTATGGAGGCCGCAAATGCCGGCATCAAAGTAATTATCGCAATCACCGAGGGTATTCCTGTGGCAGATATGGTTAAGGTATACGATTACATCAAGCAATACGATTGCCGCTTAATTGGCCCAAACTGTCCGGGTGTAATTACTCCAGAAGAGGCTAAGGTCGGTATTATGCCAGGCTTTGTATTTAAAAAAGGAAAAGTAGGTATTGTTTCTAAATCAGGAACATTGACTTATGAAGCTTCAGATCAGGTTGTTCGCCAAGGATTAGGAGTTTCTACCGCTATCGGTATTGGAGGTGATCCAATCATTGGAACCACAACCAGAGAAGCACTGCAATTACTTATTGAGGATGAAGAAACTGATTGTGTTGTAATGATCGGTGAAATCGGAGGTCAATTAGAATCTGATGCTGCACATTGGTACAAATACAGTGGTAGTAAAAAACCTGTCGTAGGTTTTATCGCTGGCGAGACGGCTCCTGCGGGTAGAACCATGGGGCATGCCGGTGCTATTGTTGGAGGTAGCGATGATACAGCGCAAGCTAAGAAGCGAATTATGGCTTCTTGTGGTATTCATGTGG
>CAXPJI010000031.1:0-8186 GCA_964217345.1 Euzebya sp. | reverse complement strand
CATGCCATCATTCACCTTCGTGCTTTTGTGGGAATGCTTAAGCCATTTCTTGAAAAAGTTAAATCTTTAAGGGAGGTGCGCAATTGTTATCGAGTTACCGGGAATGAGAATATCATCATGGAGGTCGTATTGCGTGACCAAAGACACCTAGAAAAGCTAATCGATTTATTAATTTCGTATGGTGAAACTAGAACGCATATTGTTCTATCTCAAGTAATTAAAAATGCTCCGATACAGCGTCCACACTTTAATTAATCTTTTCTTGCTTACCTTTTGGTTGTCGGTAGTTTCCTGTCAGGACAAGCGATATCACGCTGAGACTACTCGTGTTAACTTAGATACTGTACCTGAGCACCTGCAAGCCGTTTATGAGTGGCAACGAAACAAGAATGAATATTTTTTCGATCCGAGTACTTCACCGCTTCGACCGAAAGAAAAGAAAAGTTTTGACGGATTAAATTTCTTTACACCAACGAATGAATATCAGGTAAAGGCTCTTTTTCGAGAGGCGTTAAAAAAGGATACCATTCAATTGAAAACCACTACTAGTTCGATTACGAATGAAATCGTTTACGGTAATTTATATTTTGAGTTAAATGATCTTAGTCATGTTTTACCGGTTTATCGTGAAGTTGATGCATCGGACGATTATGTCTTCTTACCGTTTACGGATTTAACGAATGGAGATCTTACCTACGGAGGAGGGCGTTATATCGATCTTACCTACCCCTTAAAGGATTCTGTTTTGATTGATTTTAATAAGGCCTATAATCCCTATTGTGCTTATAATCCGAAATACTCCTGTCCTTTAGTACCTAGTGCCAACCATCTTGAAACAATGATTTTGGCAGGGGAGAAGAGTTTTGATTTATTCAAGAAATAAAAAAGAGGGCAAATTGCCCTCTTTTAAAACTAAACTAAACTCAAATGTATATTGATTAGAAACTGTATATGGCTGCTAGAACAAATGAAGATAAGCTATCGGTACTTCCACTATCATTTGCATAAAAGGCTTCAGAACCTTTATCTAATCTAAATTCTGGTTTGAATGTGAAGTTTCCACTTGAGTAACTTCCGGTTAGAGTTAATGAAGTGTTATCTAGTTCTCCGTCTCCAAGAATTCCTGCACCGTTATCTTTAAATATTTCGCCACGTAATCCTAAAGAGAAGGCGTCAGATAAACCAATCTGTGGATAGAGGGCAACACCTGAAAACTCAGCACCATCTGCTAATGATGCCTTTGAGGCGTTAATACCTAGGTAAAACCCACTAGATAAATCGAATCCTCCGGTATAGTCAATCTGAGTGTAATCCTCGCCTGCGAGAAGGTTCAGGTATTGACCGTATAAGCCAAGTTGAGCTCCGAACATATACTTGTCAAACGCTGATCCGTCTCCGGCACTATCAAAGTTACCCTCGGTATAGTCGGTTTGATTCATTACACCAAGCATTAATGAAATATCATCACTCAGTGCTGCATCTAATTTAAGACCAGTATGAGAGAAGGGGCCGTAAGAAAATAAATACGAAGTAGAATAGTTGAAATTAGCAGCTGGTGAAATCACTTCATAACCTAAAAAGGTGTTGAAGTTACCAAACGTCAGGGTTACACTATCACTCAAATTGTAATATACATATAGCTGATTGACGATGTTTGATGATCCTGATGAATTAAAAACAGCTTCAGTTCCGCGTGGTCCCATTACTAAATCTGCGACGAATCCGTGATCTTCTCCTTCATAAGCAAAAATAAGGTTGGCCATTCCCAATGAGAAGCCTGGTAGATTGGCGAATGAAGTACCAGGAGCATATTCGCTACTTCTAAAGTAGGTATCAACTGTTCCTGAAAGTGAGAAGGTTGGTTCGGTTTCTTGAGCTACAGCAATACCTATTAAAGCCATAGCGAGGGTAGTGAAAAGTTTTTTCATGGTGTTCGATTTTTGATGATGATTGATGATTGTAAAAAAATAAGGGGCGCTCGTTTTCATGCGCCCCCTTATTGTTAATGTTGGTTGAGTCTGAAATCTGGATAAGCGTCCATTCCGTGCTCGTGAATATCGAGCCCTTCGATTTCCTCTTCGCGAGAAACGCGAAGCCCCATTGTTTTCTTTAAGCTGAAAAGAATGATAAAGGCAGATACACTGCAGAAGGCTGCAACAGCACCTACTCCAGCCAATTGCACTAGAAATTGATCCATTGAAGCCTTTGCTCCAAATAAACCTACCGCTAGCGTTCCCCACATACCGGTTACAAGGTGAACAGCAATTGCACCTACTGGGTCATCTAGTAATAATTTATCAAGAAGTGTTACGGCAAGTACGATAAGGACACCTCCGATCGCACCGACTATAACGGCTTCGTTTGGTGACATTTGATCAGCACCCGCTGTGATACTTACTAGTCCACCTAAGATTCCATTTAAGAACATGGTTAAATCAAAGTTCTTATATCTGAATAATGCGAATACAAAAGCTGACATACCACCTGCTGCAGCTGCAAGAGAGGTAGTTACTAGAGTAAGTGAAGTAAGTTCTGGATCTGCCGAAAGCACTGATCCACCGTTAAATCCAAACCATCCTAACCATAGGATAAGGACCCCTGCAGTAGTGAATGGAAGGCTGTGACCCGGGATTGCATTGGCCTTACCATCTTCGGTGTATTTTCCGATTCGTGGACCCAATAGGTATACCGCGATGAGTGCAGCCCATCCACCCACTGAGTGAACAATCGTAGATCCTGCGAAGTCGTAGAACCCTTCTGCCTCTCCATAGCTTAGGCTAGATAAGAATCCACCACCCCATTGCCAAGATCCCACAATAGGATATACTAGACCTACGTAGATTATAGTGAACAAGAAAAAGGATTGAAGCTTTACTCGTTCAGCTACTGCCCCCGATACAATGGTGGCTGCTGTTGCGGCGAACATTCCCTGAAACAGGAAGTCGGTCCACCACGTATAACCTCCACTAGCGTAATCTGGAGTCATGCCTCCTTCAGGGGCTGCAATTCCGAAACCTGCGAATTTGAAAAATCCAAAATCGCCATCTTCAAATCCAGGATACATTAGATTGAAACCACCTATATAATAGAGGAGTAAACCAGCAGTTATGATAAAAATGTTCTTAAATAATATGTTTACTGTGTTTTTCTGACGAGTAAGTCCAATTTCAAGGAATGAGAATCCGAGGTGCATGAAGAAGACAAGTCCCGTACAAATCATCATCCAGATGTTGTTAGCAGTAAATAAAGCAGTTTCCATGATTTTCGTTTTTTAATTGATGATTAGTTGATTCCTTCGTATCCGTTTTCTCCGGTTCTAATGCGATAAGCTTCTTCAACGGGGCAAACAAAGATTTTTCCGTCCCCTACGTTTCCTGTTCGAGCAGTCTCCATAATGGTCTTTACAGTTGTTTCAACAAATTCGTCAGAAACCACTATAGAAAGGTATCTACGTTGAATATCTGAAGTTGAGTAAACCACGCCTCGGTATACGTGTCCTTGTTTTTCGTTACCCACACCGGTAACATCCCAATAACTAAAAAATACTACACCAACATCGTGCAGTGCTTTTTTCACTTCGTCAAACTTTGACTTGCGAATGATTGCTTCAATTTTTTTCATGTTTTTTTCAATTTTGTTGCGGTAAATGTATATAAATGAATAAAACACAATAAAAAATTCAGTGTTTTATTGAAATCTTTTTACATCTTTCAAATTTTTCACTTTTAAAAGTGTGATATTCGAAATAGGTCTAACTATAAATTGTTAGAATCGTAAAAAATAAAGAAATGCTTATCGAATGATTCGATAGCCGATTACCAAAAATAGGATTCCGAAGAGGATGCTGCTTAAAGTATATAGGGTGTACGGTAGGTATAGTTCTCGTTCTAAAAGGGATAATCCTTCTTTTGAAAAAGTACTAAAGGTGGTGAATCCACCGCACAAGCCGGTAAGCAAAAAGAGCTGGAGTTGCCCGTGATCAGATTTATTGAGTAGGCCACTGAATAAACCGAGTAATAAGCATCCGATGAGGTTAGCAGTAAAAGTTCCCCACTGAAAATGAGCCCCATCTTTATTGAATACTATTGAAAGTTGGTAGCGCAGAATACTGCCAAGACCACCCCCGAGAAAAACCCAAAAGAATGGGAGTAGCGTTTTCATCTCAAGGCGTATTTGAGGCCTGTAAGTAGGGCAATGAATACGATAAAGGCAATGAGTACCCAGAGTGATCCCTTGAATTGCTTGGTGTGTATTGCCTTGTCTTTTTGGTAAGAGATTGCTATGATACTCACAAACCCCACAAAGAAGAGCGCTGCAAAAATAAGTTGGCCAGTACTAAACATTAAATTACCTCATATCTCCATCCGTAAGGATCTTCAGTACGTCCTAATTGAATGTCTGTTAGTGCCTTTTTTAATAGTGGAGCGTAAGAATTTTCTACCTCATCGATACTGTATTGGATGTCTTGGTACCCAAAACTATTGATTTCACTTACTACGGCAGCAGTTCCCACGCCGAATAACTCTTTTAATTCGCCCGTTTCAAAACCTTTAAGAAGTTCAGCTACAGCTACCGATCGCTCCTCGACTTCGATGCCTAGGTCTTTACACAAGGTGAGCATGCTCTTACGCGTTATACCATCAAGGATTGTATCTGAAGTAGGGCTAGTGAATAATTTATCACCTAGACGAACAAAGATATTCATGGTGCCCGCTTCTTCGATATAACTATGTGTATTAGCGTCAGTCCATACGACTTGTTGATAGCCTTCTGCCTTTGCTAATTCGGTCGGATAGAATTGCCCTGCATAATTTCCTGCTGCTTTTGCATATCCAAATCCACCTGGAGCGGCTCTGGAAAAACGTTCCTCAATTTTAACCGCAATGGCACTTGAGAAGTAGGCAGATACCGGTGAACAAATAATAGCAAATCGATATTCTAAAGAGGGATTCGCTTTAATCGCAGCTTCGGTGGCAAATACATAAGGTCTTACATATAGAGAGCTTCCTTCATCGGTAGGAATCCATGCCTTTTCTAATTTGATGAGTTCGTTGAGACTTTCTAAAAAGGCCTTTTCATCAATTTGTGGAATACACATACGCTCACACGAACGATTAAATCGCTTGATATTTTCAGTAGGTCTAAACAGGTAAGCTTTCCCATCTTTTCCTTTATAAGCCTTCATTCCTTCAAATAGTGCTTGACCGTAGTGAAAAACACTAGCCGACGGCTCTAAGGTAAAAGGAGCATAAGGTTTAATGGTATGAGATGACCACTTTCCATCTTTAAAATCAGAGATTACCATATGGTCGGTAAATTGAGTCCCGAAACCAAGACTGGTGAGGTTAAGATTCTCTAGTTTAGATTGAGCAACTTTTTCTATTTCCATCTTAATGAATACTTACCCTACAAAAGTAGTATTTCTTAGATTACTTTTACAGTATGAAACGAAAGGTGATTCGAACAGGGGATGGTAGTAATACACTTGAAATTACTGACCTTAATGAGACCTATCATTCAAGACATGGAGCCCTTGTCGAAGCCAAACATGTTTTTATTGAAGCAGGCCTAAGCCACTGGTTATCACAAAACTCTAACTCTCAGTCTTTATCTATTTTCGAAATGGGCTTAGGGACAGGAATGAATGCTCTACTCACCTTCGACTATTTAGAGCATTCAGAGATTAGTCTTTCTTATTTAGGCCTCGAGGCTTTCCCTTTAGAATCGAAAGAATGGCTAGCCATGAATGCTGAGGGTTGGGGAAATTACCATCAGTACTTAAAAATGCATGAGGCTGAATGGAATAAAGAGATTGAATTGGCGCCAAATAAAACCATTCACAAGGTAGACCAAACCTTTGAGTCTTTTGATTCTGACTCGAACTTTGATCTTATTTATTACGATGCATTTGGGGCAAGAGCTCAACCTGAATTATGGGAAGCTCAATGGTTTGAAAAATGTGCAAAAATGTTGAACGAAGGAGGAGTGTTTGTTACCTATGCTGCTAAAGGGAGTGTAAGAAGGGCGCTTGAAGCTGCGAATTTATGGGTAGAGCGTTTGCCTGGCCCTCCGGGTAAAAGGGAGATGTTGAGAGCCACAAAAACGACACGATCATGAGTAAAACAGTCTTAGTTACTGGAGCTACCGGCTTACTTGGGACCGCTTTGCTGCATTATCTAGAAACTTCTAATCAGTGGCAGTGTCGGTATCTAACTAGAAGTAAAAATGCCAAGTCTATTCATGGTGCAGATGCGTTTTACTGGGATCCAGATCAGTTCGAAGTTCAGGATGGGGCCTTAGAGGCTGTAGACGCTATTGTTAATCTTGCAGGAGCCACGGTGGCGAATCGTTGGAGTAAAGGTTACAAAGCTGAAATTTTGTCGAGTCGTGTGAACGCATTAAAAACCTTGAATCGCGCACTTTCTAACTCAGAACATTCAGTGAAACAGTTGGTTTCTGCCTCTGCTATCGGTTTTTACAAAAGTGATTTTGAGAATAGTTATACCGAAGCGAGCACCCAATCAGATCCTGGGTTTTTAAGTGAGGTGGTGCAGCGATGGGAAGCTGAAGCAGATCGCTTTGAATCATTAAATATCTCAGTGAGTAAATTACGGTTTGGCATTGTATTTTCGACTCGAGGTGGTGCTCTGCCTAAGCTTATGGAACCTACTTCAATAGGCCTAGGGGCTGCCTTGGGAGCTGGAGAGCAATGGCAGTCATGGATTCATATTGAAGATCTCGTTCGAGCAATTATTCACAGTTTAGATTCAAAGAATGAGGGAGTATACAATGTGGTTTCTCCCTATCCAGAAAAAGCAATCGAAATATCAGAACGATTAGCAAGCGTAATGAAACGTCCGTTTTGGCTAAAGCGATCTCCCGAATTTATGATTAAACTGCTGTTGGGGGAGATGTCTGAAATGGTACTTCAATCACAAAAAGTAGTCCCTGAAAGATTACTAAACGAAGGCTTTGAATTCCATTACCCCAACTTGACTGAGGCTTTGACCGATTTAATTCAGACAAGAAAGTGACATTTTGGCACAGAATCCTACTCTGGCAATACTTTTGTCTTTAAATCAGAAATTAATTTTCACATAAAATGAGTAAGTCGAAAAACAGTGAAAAGAATCCTATCGATTCAACAGATAATCATGAAATTGAATCTAACGAAGTAGAGCAAACTTCTACAGAGGAAACTGCAAAACAAGAAAACGCCGAGCCTACCATTGAGGAGCAATTAGCGCAAGAGAAGGATAAGTTTCTCCGATTGTTTGCCGAGTTTGAGAATTATAAAAAACGTACGACGAAGGAACGTATCGATCTGTTTAAGACAGCTGGTCGTGAGGTAATTACGGCTTTATTACCTGTACTTGATGATTTCGATCGCGCCTTACCAGAGATCAAAAAATCTGCTGATGCAGATACGGTAAAGGGCATTGAACTCATTCAAAATAAGTTTAAAGAAGTTCTTAAGTCTAAGGGCCTCACCGAAATAAGCGTTGAGGCTGGAGCCGATTTTGATTCTGAGGTACATGATGCGATTACCCAAATTCCGGCTCCAGAGGAAAAACTAAAAGGAAAAATAATCGATACTATCGAAAAGGGATATACTCTTGGAGATCAAATAATTAGACACCCTAAAGTAGTTGTGGGCCAATAATCAATGAAAGAAGATTTTTACGAAATATTAGGGGTCTCAAAATCTGCCACTGAGGCAGAAATTAAGAAGGCTTACCGAAAAAAGGCAATTCAGTTTCACCCAGATAAAAATCCGGGAGATACCGCTGCAGAAGAAAACTTCAAAAAGGCTGCAGAGGCTTATGAGGTTTTGGGTGATCCTGAGAAGCGAAGACAATACGATCAATTCGGACACGCAGCATTTGAAAACGGAGGTGCTGGAGGAGGCATGAATATGGATGATATCTTCAGTCAATTTGGAGATATTTTTGGCAGTGCCTTTGGTGGCGGATTTGGCGGATTCGGTGGATTCGGTGGAGGTGGAGCACGCCGTGTTAAAGGAACAAATCTTCGAATTCAACTCAAATTGAATTTAGAGGAGATCGCAGAAGGGGTCGAGAAAAAGGTTAAAGTAAAGCGAAAGGTCCAAGCAGAAGGAGTTACTTATAAGTCGTGTTCAACTTGTAATGGAACCGGTCAGGTCACTAAGATTCAGAACACCATAT
>CAXPJI010000030.1:0-10953 GCA_964217345.1 Euzebya sp. | reverse complement strand
ACCCAGCCCTCTGCTTGAGTGTCTGTCCAGCTGTGATAAACAGCAATTTTAGGAAGATTCACCAGTCGTGTATCACTAATGGTTTCGTTAATCGAAATCAAATCAATACCGAATTTAGAATCCAACTCATTCGCTTTTTTAGCTCCAAGGTTTTCGATAATAATCGAACCTGGTGCTAGGGTTTGTTCCCCAAGCTTCATAGAACTATCCACTACATAGGCCTTAGCCGTTCCTTTTAAATCGAACAAGGCGGGCACCACATTTGATTGAGCCATGTAGTTAATAGCGTAAGTGGTTGAAGCTCCCTCAACCTTTCCACTATACACCACGTTTTCGGTGAGAAGTTGAAGTGCTGAGGGATTCTCATGCCACTGTTCTTCTCTTTCAACGTCGACACCGTAAAGTAAGTCAAGTGTCCAGGCGATAGCGTCGTAAGGCGGAAACTTAGCGTCTTTCGGATAGTTCTGCTCTGTGAGTAAATCATAGGCGAGCTTGCTATAAGGTTGATTCAGTTGAATCAGGTAATCTCCCTGGTCCTCCCCTTCAATTACCTCATGTACCTCAATTCCTTGAGCCATCAATTGATTAATTAAATAGGCCGCTTTTACCGGATCTTTTTGGTTTTTCAGTACTCTAAATTGCTTGATCTTATTCTTTGATCCAAAGGCGACATTGTTCTGTCCCTTTTTATAGAAGTTCTTCAAAAGACCTGAACGATTATCTGCCGCATAAGTAAGTGAGGAAAGTACCCCCGCCTGCATGTAATTCGTATTGTTACGCGCCGACCAATTAACCATTCCAGAAGCAGGATCAGGACGATACCACTCCTTCGAGGTAACCGGATCTCCAGCATATTTGCTCTTGGTGAGATCCCTCAAATAAGTGTTCGCTCCCGCATTCCCGAAAGTTTCATAAAAGCGACCAATAGAATTATGCGTATTAGCTACCCAAACTCCGTACCCTGGCCACCATCCGTCATAAAAGGCCCAGTGAAATACCCCCGGGAGACCTTGAGCAGAGAGACTCGTCATTTCATAATTCGCAATAGTCTGCCATTCTCCAACCGTAATTGGATCAACATTATCGTTGTAGGGGCCGGTACCTGTAGATATATAAAGCAATGGCACCGACTCGTGCAAATCAAGCATCACGTTCGGATGCCAATCATAGAAAATCTTGAAAATATTCTTAGTGATCTCCTGGCTAATCTGAAGCCCGTCACGGTTGTTGTCATGAAACACATATTTACCCCAATAAGGCGTAGATCGAGGAAAGCCATCATCCCACTGCTCACGATGCTTTGAATACCTGTGATACCAGTCTACTTGCTTATCTCTACCATCAGGCTCTGAAACGGGGTTAATCAGCACAATGACATTCTTACGGATATGTTTAATCTCCTCTGATTCATCAGTGATAAGTCGATAGGCGAGCTCCATCAGCATTTCAGGGGAACCCATCTCGGTAGAGTGCATTCCTCCGTTTAAATAATAAACACTCTTTCCTTCAAAAGCAATTTCTTTAGCTCGCTGCTCATCTGTTAATCTAGGATCGGCTAACTCTCTCAGCATCGATTTATAACCTTCAGCATTGGTGAGGTTATCCGCATCTGAGATGGCCACTAGTTGAATGGCTCGGCCCTCCTCGCTTGTTCCTACCTGCTCAATCATCAAGCGATTAGATTGTTCACTGAGAAGCTTATAATACCCATAGATCTCTGTGGTATTATGCATAACCATGGGTGCTCCGATAATCGTTCCGAAATGATCTAATGGAGATGAAATGGTAGCATGGTCAACAATTTTTGCCACCGATGAGGGATAGAATCGATCATCAGTAGTATACTGCTTGATTAGTTGCTCATATTCAGAATCGTTCTGTTGAGCCATTAATTGAGTCGCTTGAAAAGCAAGAACACAAGAGAGTAGAATCGAACGTAGCGTTAGGTGGTTCATAAACGTGAATTTGCTTCAATGTAATTAAATATTCTTAGGATTTATCATACCTTAAAAGCACTTAATTCGAACACTATGAGAAGTTTATTTATTCTTGTTGCCCTTTCTATTTCCTTCCTGAGTTTTGGACAAAAAAAGGCTTTGGTTGGAGGAACCCTTATTGACGGTTTTGGAAATCAACCAATTCGCAACAGTGTGATTTTGATTGAAGGAGAAAAGATTATCGCGGTAGGAACTACAGATAATTTAGAGGTACCTGATGCGTATGAGGTGATTTCAACAGAAGGCATGAGCGTATTGCCCGGATTGTGGGATATGCATGTTCATCTAATGATTACTGGACACTCGAATTACACCTATTGGGACAATACCTATTTACCTCTTTTTGAAGAAGTAATCATGCCAGCCTCGGCCCATCAACTATTAATGGCAGGAGTTACTAGTGCAAGAGATCTAGGTGCGCCACTTGAGGCAAGCATTAATGTTAGAGACGCCATTAATAACGGAGAAATTCCAGGCCCTACAATGTATATGAGTGGACCTTTTATACAAAAGAAGCCTTATCCGGGAACTGAAGCTTTTCGATGGGGTATTGATGGCGTTAAAGATGCCCGTTCAAAAATCCAAAAACTAGCTAAGGCGGGTGTCGATTGTATCAAGTTAATCGATCAAGATCAACTGAGTTATGATGAATTAGAGGCTATTGTGGACGAAGCCCACAAGCATGGACTAAAAGTAGTTGCACACTCTCATCGACCAGAAGAAATTCGATTAGGGTTAAAAGCCGGAGTAGACAATTTTGAACACACAGGGCTTTCATCAGCTCCAAAATATCCAGATGATGTCATCGAAGGAATTGTCGAACGAACCGCCCAAATGAATAAAGGTCCTTTGTTCTGGACTCCTACCATAGAAGGATTATACAATTATGAATACCTCGTTGAAAATCCAGAAAAACTAGATAATGATTCCTGGCATTTAGGCCTTCCCGATTCAATTGTGAGAGATATCAAAGAATCTATAAAAGCTCCGGGAGAACTGCCCTACTTTCAGCTTACTCCATCGCGTAAACCGACACTTACCACTAAATTTCATCAGTTGAAACAAGCTGGAGTAGTAATGCTCATTGGTACCGATAGTGGAATACCAATGAAGTTTCATTCTCAAAGCACATGGAACGAATTAGATGTGTGGGTAAATGTAATGGGAGTTTCTCCGCTCGAGGCGATAAAATCAGCCACTTATTGGCCTTCAGTTTTCATGGGAGTGGATGATCAAGTAGGTACCATTTCTAATGGAAAACAGGCAGATATTATTGCCGTTAAAGGAGACGTTTTGCGCTACATCAATCTACTTCAAGACGTAGACCTTGTTATGAAAAAAGGGCAAGTGTATGTTCAAAAATAAGGTCTTACTTTTTTTAATTGCTGGCTGTCAATACCTATGTGCCCAGCAAATTGTATTTCTCGGTAACCTTCAAGACGCGGGTGCTCCACAATTCAACTGTGACAAGAACTGTTGTCTTGTCGAAAGACCTAATGAGTTGGTAGCAAGCATTGGGGTCTATTCAGGAGAAGAGGCTTTTCTTTTTGACGCAACTCCAGACTTTACGTACCAGGCTAGTTTTCTACAGAAACAATCTAAAACTAAACTCTCAGGAATATTTCTAACCCATGCTCACATGGGGCATTATACGGGGTTAATGCATATCGGCAGAGAGGCTTCTAACGAAAGATCTATCCCTGTTTATGCTATGCCTCGCATGGCTAATTTTCTTGAAATGAATGGCCCTTGGGATCAACTCGTTCACCTCAATAATATAACAGTCAAAAGATTAAGCGGGACTGAGAATCTAAAAACGATTTCAGTGACTCCAATACAGGTTCCTCATCGCGATGAATATTCTGAAACGGTCGGATACCTTATTAAAGGCAGGAACAAAACCGCCTTTTACTTGCCAGATATCGATAAATGGAACGTGTGGAACCAATCAATAATCGATCTCATACAATCCATTGATTATGCAATCATAGATGGCACCTTCTTAGCTGAAGGAGAGCTAGAACGACCCATGTCTGAAATTCCGCATCCGTTTATCAGTGAAACGATAGCTCTTCTAGAATCTTTACCAAAAACTGAAAAAAACAAGGTCTGGTTTACCCATTTCAATCATACCAATCCTGTGCGTGATAAGAACCACCCCACCAGGCTAAAACTCGAGAAAGAAGGATACCATTTCGCTGAATTTGCTCAAGAATTAAGCCTAAATTAGAAGCTTATTACAACCAACAACAAATGAAACGATTAAGCGCTATTTTCCTAGCTAGTCTTTTTCTAACTGCCTGCAGCAACGATTCTACAGAAACTCCAGATACAAACAATGGAGAAGGCAATGAACCTCAAATTGATCAGGGAACCAGCTCTTACGCAGACAATAATCCGCTCAATGATGTGCTTTTACAAGGATTTTGGTGGGATAGCTTTAACGACTCAAAGATTGGATCGCAATCGTTCTATCAATTTCTAGAGAGCAAAGTAGTTACACTTTCAAATGCCCATATTGATGGCATTTGGTTACCACCTGTGAGCGAAGGTGAGGGTATGGGCTATCACCCAAGAAGACTATTTGATTTTAATTCGCTTCATGGGAGTAGAACTCAATTAGAGTCACTTTTAAGCACCATGAAATCAAGAGAAATGCATGGAATTGCTGATCTCGTTTTTAATCATAGAGTAGGGACCTCGACTTGGACCGACTTCACTGAGCCCGCCTGGTCTTGTGAGTCGATCTGCGTAGACGATGAAGGATTTACTAACCCTGATGCCTTTGGAACGAAACCTTGTGGCCCTGAAGATGAGGGTCTTGGGTGGGGAGGGGCTAGAGACCTCAACCATCAAAGCGAAGAAGTTCAAAACGGATTAAAAGACTATCTACAGCGCCTCAAAGGTCTTGGATTCGACTCATGGCGCTATGACTTTGTTAAAGGGTTCCCAGCGAAGTATGTAGGTGAATACAACGCCTCAACCTCCTACTACATTACGATTGGAGAGTTTTGGGATGGTAACCTTCAAGAAATAAAAAAATGGATTGATGCAACCACTGCGACCGCGACCTCAGCGACAACAAGTGCTTCTAAAGCCTTCGATTTCGCCCTTAAATACAAGCTGAAAGAAGCGCTCGTCGAACAAAATTTTGATCGTCTAAAAGAGGGTCATTCTTTAGCTTCGATTGGATACGGATCTAAATCAATCACCTTTCTCGACAACCACGATACTGGGTGTGTCAACCGAGGAGATTGTGACAACCTATACAGCAGTTCTTTAAATCACATCAAAAACGGATATGCCTACCTACTCACGCACCCAGGCATTCCAATGGTTTGGGGGTATCACTACTTTTTTACCGACACTTCAGGAGGTCTTCAATCTGAAATTAATGACCTCATCGCTATTCGAAAAGCAGCAGGGATAACGGCTGAAAGTGCCGTCGAAGTTATCACCACCATAAACGGCTCAGGTGGCTATTATGTAGCCTCTATCGACAATAAACTACTCGTTAAAATCGGCCCCGGAAGTTATTCAGCACCCAACGGATGGAATGCAATTAAATCACAACCAGGTTATACGATCTGGGAAAAATAGAACGATGCAAAATATCATTCATCTTTGATTCATTAATTCCGTAACCATGTATTCAGTAGTTGCTCTTCAAATCAAAAACAGTCTAAATATTAGACAATGCCGTTTAAAATTAGACTTAGATGTACTTTATTCAGACTCTGACGAATTGTTCCTTCAATTAGGAAAAGAGCAATTTGTATATATATTCCAATACGGGGTAGTCGCTTTTTTTAATTGCAACCACTATGAAATTAACCAAACGATTCAAACACTTAACCCCGATTTAGGATCGTGGCAAGAACAGGAACTTAGTGAGACCATTAAGGTTGAAATTGCAGAAGGGAAGACAGAAGTAACCTTTGACAAGGTAATCTTGAGTGAGTTCGAAATCGAAGCTATCCGATTAGTTATGCTAAACACCTCGCATTCTGTGGCTCTCGATAAATATCTTGAAATTACCGATCATCTTCTTGAAGAAACAACCGTTTATACTAAAGCCCTTGAACTCGAAGGGAGACTAAAGATCTCTGGGAAAAAACTCAAGAAATTCATTGGCCGTGTACTAAACGTGAAGAATCAGATTTCTGAAAATCTATACATCTTCGACTCTCCAGATATTACTTGGGAAAATGAATCATTGAATAAATTGAACGGATCCTTAAAACAGACCTTTGATCTTAAAGATCGATATCGATATATCTATGAGCGAACGGCAATTATAAAAGAAGACTTAGAGCTCTTTAAAGATATCATGGATCATAAGGAGAGTAGTAAGTTAGAATGGATCATCATCATTTTAATCTTAGTTGAGGTAGTAGACCTCTTTGTACTTCGATTCCTGAAAATGTTCTAAATAGGTTAGTTAAAAATAACAGACTTTTTTAATTCGAATACAGCTATTGAATATCATCAACTATATGGAGTAAGATTCTTTTGTTCCACTCCTCTTCCATTTCTTCCTGGCCTCTACAATAATTATTTCTCCGAAGTAAACTGTGAAGAACATTTTTCGAACTTTCAATAACCAGCTCACCTTCTGTTTGTTTTATTTGATCTAGTCGAATACGATATCTATTGCTAATCCATAAATCCGATCCGTCAAGATCCTCTAAAAGGATTGAATTATCTGCTTCGTCTATGAATGAAATATCAAAAATGAAATACGTATAGAACTGGGAGAACCTATTCTTTTGGAATAAAGGATGATGCGGACAAACGATGGTTAAGTAATTTTTACTTTTCCACAGATATGCATGAAAGTGCCTCCTATTTAACAATACCTCTAATTCATTTTCTCTTTCATTGATCTGAAAAGGAACGGGAGAAAGGCATTGTTTTAATAATTTTTCAATGAGCGAATTGGGTGAATCTAAATCGTACAAACCCGATTCGTTTACTATGAAGTCAACATCTAAAATTGAATTAGATGTAGGTATCTTACTAAATCTATCTGGCATAAATATGGAATCGATGTTGAACTTACCCCCAATGTTTCCATGAATTAGCAGTAACCCAGGTACACAATGTTCACTTTTTGAAGAATCGATTGAATCCTCTGAGAAAAATCTCTTAAATAAATCACTTAGTTGAATAAATAATTTCATGATTTCTTTCAAATAATCCAAATATTCAAAAGAAAAGTCGAAAAATGCGATTATTGTAATTAATTACAATCAATTTTATCGCAAAATTATAAAGATAGACCGGTCTAGTTTGTAAATCCTGTTCCTTCTATCCTCTCTAGATTTCTTAAAAGAAATGAACGTTTTACTCTGGTTGGAAAATGTTTGAAGTTTAATATCTAACTGATTCAAAATTTCATTTTTTCTTCTCGCTAACGTAGCTGAATCTAAATCCCTTTTGTCAAATAATTTTAAAATCTTACTATTCTCAGCTGTAAAGTTTTGATCTTTCATAAACAATTCTAGAAGCAAACTTTCATCTTTAGATAGATTCAATTTTATTAGATGAACATTATATAGTGACTTATTAAAGACCAATATTTTGCGTTTAAAGAAAATGTTCAGAGATATAAAAACAAGTATTATTAATATAGGAAGAGTTAAACTACTCCACCAACTCTCAAATAGGTTCTGAAACTTGCTCTTGTTGTCATAAAAACGATATTGATCGATCTTATTTTCCAATAATTCTGAGTAATGAACTCTATCAAGAACTTCAAAATTGGAATCATGAGTAAAATAAATACTGTCTTTGTATTTAAACGGCGAGATTAATGATGATTGAACTTTTCTTGATATTGGATTTTGAGAAAATACTTCAACCCTGTTTTCTAAGACATCGACTGAAAAAATTTTATAAGAACCAAAATAGATAAACCCCGAGTCTGTTTGGATGGTATTTTCATTTTGATCTACATAAAGATCCTTTAGATGACCAACTACACTCCATTGATTGGTTTTGAATGAAAATTTTTGAATCAATTTGCTTTCCCTTGGGAGTGATCTTCGATTGGGATTTAATATATATCCCCCAACGAAATAAATATCGTTTTCATTTTTATAGGTAACACCTAAAGAAATACCTGTGGGATGGTTTTCTCCACGATAATCTCGAGATTCCCATTCAAAAATATTTTCATCAAAGAATGTGATAAAGTTTCGATGACTGAAGAATCCATAACCTCCGAATCTAAATATTGTATCGTTGTTAACGAATAGGCTTGATCCGACCTGCAGTTTATGGTTATAAGATTTATCTATTCGATCTCCACTATCATTCGACAATACGATACCTCCTTCTTTGTGAATCAAGAGATTATTGTACGTGCGGAATAGAATCGGATTATAATTATGGTTAACCTCGAATTTGGACTCTTTCACTATTTTGTGATCAACCAAAGAATAGAATTTCTTTTTATCCCAGTAACGAACAATAAGTGTATCCCGCTGAATATAAGATTCAATAGGGTTATTATCTCGAGGATCTATGTTTTGAAATAGAAAAAGAAATAAAAAAATCACAAGTCAAGTTATTGCTTATAAGTGTAGTTTGAATATAGGTGTAATTTATTACAACTATTTTTAGATGAGTATCCTTGGTACAGCCAAAACACTTGATAATAATAGGTTTTGGTGGGTGTTACAGGAGTCGAACCTGTGACCTCTACCCTGTCAAGGTAGCGCTCTAAACCAACTGAGCTAAACACCCTTTCTAAATGCGAATTTACAATGAAAGAAATCAAATCAATTAAAGAGCATCAAAAATAAAATGTAAATAAAACTTGACATTAAAATAAAATAATTACTTTTGTCAAATAAACTTTACAAAATGAAAGAAGAACGTAAGAAGAGAATGACCCAATTAGCCATATGGACTTGGACTTGGGTGGCAACTTTAGCCCTAGCCACTTTTGGGCCTAAATTTATTTG
The DNA here is from genome assembly GCA_964217345.1 of Euzebya sp. Taxonomy (GTDB): domain Bacteria; phylum Bacteroidota; class Bacteroidia; order Flavobacteriales; family Flavobacteriaceae; genus UBA3478. Next base: position 1,985 of record CAXPJI010000030.1, on the reverse strand, counting down.
GGCAGCAGATAGTCCACTGACGATTGTCTCAATCGCGCTTAACTTTCTCAACGGAGTCCTAATGATTTGGGCAAATCGAAATCTATACAATCATTACGATGAATTAGAGCGTAAAATTCACCTTGAAGCTATGGCTCTGACCCTTGGAGTTGCGGTAATCGTCGGCCTAACCTATTCCTTATTAGATCAGAAAAATATTATACAGTCGGATGCAGAAATTGGTGTTTTGGTTGGTATCATAGGCATTACCTATGGAGTTGCCATGGGTATTAATACAAAGCGATACTCATGAATAATCGAGTAAAAGAGCTCAGAAAAGAAAAAGGATATACTCAGGAGGACCTTGCTGAAATTATAGGAGTTTCGAGGCAAACGGTCAATGCAATTGAAAAACAAAAGTTTGATCCCAGTTTGAATACTGCTTTTAAAATGGCAAAACTATTTGAGCTTCCGATCGAATCGATTTTTCTGAGTGAAGATTAGTTGCCAAGATTGATTTCGATTCGCTTAAAGATAATTTGATCATAGTCTGCAGACTCGTAGAGAACACCTAACTCGGTATTACTTAACTGAACTAAATCACTATAAGCAGCAAAGCCAGGTTCGACAATCTCTAAAACACTCCAGTTTCTACCTCGATCAGAAGATCTCCACAAGGTGAGTTGCTCCCTTTTATCAGTTGAAGCAGGCCCAAGATGGTAGAGATGATCTGATTCAGGCATGTATATTATCGATGATTGGCAAACGGGTGTGGTAAGTTCAGCAACTAAGTCGTATTCATTCCAATGATCCCCGTTGTCTAAACTGCGAGCAATCATTTTAGATTGATCCTTATTGTTTTGCATTCGTATGAGCAATAACAGTTCGTCGTCCGGTAATTCTACCGCCATGGCTTCATTCGAAGAAGGAACAGGTAGATCTTCAGACACCTTCCAGGTTTTCCCAAAGTCATCAGAATAAATACCGTACGAATGATAATCTCTGAAATTCTCTTGAGGGTTACCCAAAGAATGGTTAGCTGGCAAGTAAATCCTTCCCTTATTCGTTCCCATAGCCAGTTGAATGGCATGCCCAGGGCCTAGAGCAAAAGTGCGAGCATCTTTAAATCCTATGGTGCTGAAGCGATCGAAATGCACCTCATTCGAGATGTCAATGGGTACAGACCAAGATAAACCGAAGTCAGAAGAAAAGATATAATAAGCTTTACGTCTTCCGTTTCCTGAGCGCGTTTCCCACTCAGACTGGGTACCTGTATTGTAGAAAAGCATTAATCTTCCATCTGGATACTCAGGGTTAAGTATATCAATCACTGGAGTAGGATTTCCAGCTTGAAGTTCCGCATTGTCAACGATGACTCGAGGCGCAGTCCAGCTCTCTCCTCCATCGTGGCTAGTTCTGAGTAAAATATCAACGTCTCCAAAATCTCCACACCCTGCTTTTCTTCCTTCGGCAAATACATATAATTTAGAACCTGAGCCTACCATTGCCGGAATCCGAAAACATAGATAGCCCAAATCCCCAGACTGAAACAACGTCTGATATTGCGCACTTAAAGAAGAGCAAATAAGCAGAATTAAAAGGCTAATTCGCATTTATATTCGTTTGTAAACCTCTTCAAAAGGAACACGACAACGCTCACCCCAGATACCCTCATTTCCTTTTCTAATTCCGCACGAGATAATCATATTGATTTTTGCCGAATTAGGAAGATTTAGAAGTCGCTTTACCCTACGACTATCAAACCCCTCCATAGGGCAGGTATCATATCCCTTCTCGGCCATGGCAAGCATGAAGGTTTGAGCGGCAAGAGCACAAGATTTATGAGCAACCCCGCGCATATGGGTTTCGGTCACCTCTCTAACCACAGGTCTGAACCATCCCATATGCGCGGGGTTGCTCATAAATCTTGTGCTCTTGCCGCTCAAACCTTCATGCTTGCCATGGCCGAGAAGGGATATGATACCTGCCCTATGGAGGGGTTTGAT
>CAXPJI010000029.1:0-38038 GCA_964217345.1 Euzebya sp. | reverse complement strand
CTTGAAGAAAGCTGGTTGGCCTACAAGGACTCGAACCTTGAACGACTGAACCAAAATCAGCTGTGTTACCAATTACACCATAGGCCAAGACTCAATCGAGGGTGCAAATTTAGAATATTCTTAGAATTAGCAAAAATTAAAAATGGTAATTTCGTCTTCGTTCCAAAAAGATTTTTAAAATGAGGGAAATAATTAAGAAAATGAGCTGTCAAAATATAGGTGCATGGCTAGTATTTACGGTTGCTCTTTTAACTTATGGGCTTACAGTTGAATCCACTGTTAGTTTTTGGGATGCCGGGGAATACATTGCAACTTCTGCAAAATTACAGGTAGGTCACCCCCCTGGAGCCCCTCTTTTTCAAATCATTGGAGCATTTGCCGCGCTTTTCGCCTTTGGTGACCCAGAAAAGATAGCACTCATGGTTAACTCGGTATCGGTACTTTCTAGCGCGCTAACTATTGCACTTACCTATCAAATCATTCATCGATTAATTCGAAGAATCATCGGACATTCTGAAACAGCAGCTGAAGAATTAAAACTGGTAACGGCGAGTACGATCGGAGCGCTCGCTCTTTGTTTCTCAGACAGCTTTTGGTTTAACGCCGTTGAAACCGAAGTCTATGCCATGGCTAGTTTAATAATGGCCCTCCTACTTTATTTAGGAATTCGATGGACCGATGAACTCAAAGACGAAAAGGCTGATCGTTGGGTATTGCTCATAAGTTTCGTTGTCGGATTGGTCTTTGGAATTCAATTCATGGGGTTCCTAGCGATTCCATCCATTGGTCTACTCTTTTATTTCAAGAAGTACCATAAGATTACCGTTAAAAACTTTATCGTTGCTCACGTCAGTGTGGTAGCCCTTCTATTTTTAGTATTCAAATTTTCACTTACCTATATATTGAAGCTGTTCGGCGCGGTAGAAATCTTCATGGTAAACAGTATAGGATTACCCTTTAACTCAGGAAGTATTTTTCTCGGTATTGTTTTAACTGCGGGGTTCCTATATGCCATTAAGCGCTCGAATAAAGCAAGTAACCCGATCTGGTCTTTACTTACACACAGCGTATTCTTTTTCTTTTTAGGTCTCTCTACTTGGCTCATGCTTCCTATAAGAGCTAATGCAGGTACGGTGGTGAATGAAAATAATCCTGAAGATGCTAGAGCGCTTCTTGCATACTACAACCGCGAGCAATATCCTGCCCCAGAAAGTCCTTTTTATGGTTCATACTACTCAGATTATTTCGCTGCAGCTGGCCCAGATCAGGACGGAAAACCGAAGTACGAAAAGAATCACAAACTAGGTCGCTATGAAATTGTAAACAACTACAAGGGTGCTATTCAAGGGCCCAATCCAGATCACATTGGCCTTCTCCCAAGAATGTGGAGTCCATCTTCGGCCGAAAACTACATGAAGTTTTACGGTCGATTAGACTTTTCTATTAGACCCGAATACCTAGGCAATACCGAACTGAGAAAAGCAGTCAATGAATTTAAAACGAGGAGTGCTCAAGGAGAAATTGAGACAGCACAATACCTAGACTTCTTGAAGAACTTCTCTGACTATATTGAAATTAAACCTCCGACAATCGCACAAAACCTTACCTACCTATTCGATTTCCAGTTTGGGTACATGTATTGGAGGTATTTCATGTGGAATTTTGCAGGTAGAGCCTCTGACGAACAGGGACGTTTTAATGCACAAGGTGAATGGTTGAGTGGAATACCATTTATTGACAGTGTTCGTCTAGGCAATCAAAACGATCTGCCTAAAGATTTAAAAGAGAATAAAGCTCGTAACACCTATTACTTTCTACCCTTAATTCTAGGGTTAATCGGAGTCTATTTTCACGCCAAACGAGACTGGAAATCTTTTTGGTCGTTACTGGTTTTCTTTGTATTTACCGGTCTAGCCATTCAATTCTATACGAATCCAACCCTATTTCAACCAAGAGAAAGAGATTATTCGCTCGTTGGATCCTTCTTCATTTTCTGTATTTGGATAGGACTTGGCGGTTATGCGGTCTTTGAGAAATTAAGAGGTATTGTGCAACAACCTCAAAAACAGCTAGCACTGGGAACTCTTTTAATGTTCATTCCTCTGCTTATGGCCTTTGAGAATTGGGATGACCACGACCGATCTAATCGCTATACCGCCCGAGCTACCGCAAAAGCTTATTTAGACTCGTGTATAGAAAATAAGGACGCTTTACTATTTACTATCGGAGACAATGATACATTCCCTCTATGGTATCTGCAAGAAATTGAAGGTTACCGTACGGATGTTCGAATCGTAAACTCAAGCCTTCTTGCTACTGACTGGTACATCGATCAAATGAAACGTCAAGCTTATGAAAGCAGCCCTATTCCATCCAAACTAACTCACCAAAAGTATCGCTACGGAACAAGAGATTTACTGTATTATCAACCTGTTCCAGAAATTCAAGAGGAGCGCTGGTTACTCGCTGATTTCATGGATTGGGTAAGCAGTGATCGAAAAGAAACAAAGATCAGCTACCTCCTAGAAAAACAAGGAGCAGATCTTAGTCAATTTGAACCTGAACAGTTAGATATTGTTTATTATCCAACCCACAAAATCAGAGTGCCTGTGAATAAAGAAGCGGTTCTGAAAAGCGGAGTCGTTCAACCTCAGGACTCGGAGCTAATCGTTGACTATATCGATATTGATCTTCCACAATCAGCCCTGGCTAAGAACCGATTACTAATGCTAGATATTCTAAACACCAATGATTGGTCTAGGCCCATCTATTTCTCTGGCGGAAGTTTAGATTCTGCCGAGTACCTATACATGAAAGATTATCTTCAGCTCGATGGCCTAGTGTTCAAACTAGTACCTATACTTACACCTGATAACGGTGGGTTCGATATTGGGAGAATAGACAGCCAATTGATGTATGACATCGTTATGAACTGGGATTGGGGAAACAGCGAGGATGAATCTATCTATATAGATACTCAAACCAGAGCGCAAGGAATCACTTTTAGAAGTAATCTTGCACGATTAGCCGAGCAACTCATTGTTGAGGATAGCCTCGAAATGGCAGAAAAAGTATTAGACCTAGGAGTAACCAAAATGCCTCTTAAGACGTTTAAATTCTATACCTTTATCGAACCTTTTATTCAGGGATATTACAGTATTCAAAGAGACGAAAAAGCACAGGAACTAAGTAAAGAACTATTAGCTATTTACTTAGATCGCCTAAGGTATTATGCAAGTCTGGATGCTGACGAAAGTTACCTCAGAATCGAGGAAATATACAGAGACTTAGAGGCTTGTAGAAGAGTTATCGATATATCAAGCGATATGGGAGACAACGAATTTATCGACCCGTATACGGACGAATTTAATACTCAATTAGAACAACTAATTGAAGTGCTCGAAAGCTCTGGAGACTATTTAGTGAATTAAACGTATTCGTTTAGAATACCAAGAAGCGTATTAGCGTCTAATTCTCCGCTCTGTCGCCACACCATTTCACCTCGCTTGTAAATAACAAGGGTAGGTAAACTTTTAATACGAAGCGCTTGAGCTAATTCTTGATTCTTGTCGACATCAATTTTAATCACCTTTGCGCGGTCACCCGATGCGGCTGCAACATCATTGAGCACGGGAGCCATGGCAACAGAATCATCATTCCACTCTGCGTAGAAGTTAAATAATACCGGGACACTAAGGTCTATAAGCTCGCCAAATTTTGACATATCAGGTTTAATTGGAGTTGCAAGTTAGTAAAATTGCAAATTCTAACATTCTTCTATGCAGATTTTAAGGTAATTACGGTAATCTCAGGCCATATTCCGAACCTCCCTGGATAACCTAAAAATCCAAAACCTCTATTGACATTAATTAACCGTTGATTCTTTTCATACATACCCGCCCACTGTGGATAACGAAATTTAGAAGGACTCCATTGTAAACCTGCTACTTCGATACCATATTGAAATCCATGAGTATGTCCGCTAAGCGTTAAATCGAAATGATGGTTGTGACCAATTACCTCAGCCTCCCAATGGGACGGATCATGAGACATAAGTAGCGTAAATACGTCTGAATTCAATCCCTTCGAAGCTCGATTTAAATCACCGGCCTTTAAAAACCGTCCTGTTCCCCAGTTCTCTACCCCAACAAGCTGAAAGTAATCATCTTCAGAGGTTATTCTAATAGATTCATTTCTCAGGTTTCTAAAACCCATCTGCTCTTGAAGACCGATCAAACGCTCAACATCCGCACGTGCTTGTTCAGAATCAAAATCATCATTATAAGTAGCGTAGTCATGATTTCCCAAGACACTGTATTTACCATACGCAGCCTTGAGTTTTTCAAGCATCGAAATAAAAGGATCAGCCTCGAAAGATTTATTATTAACCATGTCACCGGTAAATAGCAATAAATCGGGTTGCTGCTCATTGACCAAATCTAAACCTTCAGCAACCGCATCTAAATCGTCAAAGCTTCCTAGGTGCAGATCAGATAGCTGTACCACCTTGAAGCCGTCAAAAGCTTTGGGAAGGTTGGAGAAGGTCAATTCGTAATTATGAATTTTGTAGTTGTATTTACCTCCAATACCAGCAAGTAAGGAAGTAAAGGGTACCGCTCCTACGGTAACGGCCGCAGAAGACAAGAAATCCCTACGCGACCTAAAAGCTTTCACCGAGGTTTCTTCTTTAGAGGTGAGCCGGAAATAGACTTTTTTAACTCCACCTACGATATCTCGTAAAAACAAAATTGGGGTACTCATTAAAAGAGCAACAAAACAGGCAAATATGAAAGCTCTAAACCATGATTCTATCACCTTTGAAACTGGAATTTCTATCCAATTCACAACAGCTCCTAACAAAAAACTACTTGTGAAAAATACAACCAAAGACCAGAACAAACCCTTTGAGATTTTCATTCTCCTCAAGTGATAAAAAAGATAGATCGAAAGCCCTAAATAGAGGGTGGTAAAGACAAATACAAAATAGCCCATGTACGATATTGTGTTTGGCAAAAATACAGCTAAAAGAGGCGGGTTACCATTAAAATCGGTTATCTTGCTTTCTCGTTTTTATTTCAGTAAAACATGTCGAATACACCCAACAAACGTTTATTTCTTGTCGATGCCTACGCCTTAATATTTAGAGGTTATTACGCCCTGATTAAAACCCCTCGAATCAATTCAAAGGGTGAAGACACTTCAGCAGTTATGGGTTTTATGAATTCCCTTCTTGATCTGATTCGAAAAGAAAACCCTGAATACCTAGCGGTTTGTTTCGATAAAGGCGGTAGTGTAGAAAGGACCGAACTATTCGAAGATTATAAGGCAAATAGAGAAAGCACCCCTGAAGCAATCAAATTTGCTGTTCCATATATTGAGGCCCTTTTACGGGCGATGCACATCCCTGTAATTGTAAAGGAGGGCTACGAGGCAGATGATTTAATAGGCACCCTTTCAAAACAAGCCGAGAAAGAAGATTTTACGGTTTACATGGTTACTCCGGACAAAGACTTCGGACAACTGGTAAGTGAAAATATTTTCATGTATCGCCCGGCACGAGGAGGGGGTGATATTGAAATCTGGGGTATACCAGAGATTCAAGAACGATTCGGCGTGAAAGAACCCAAGCAAGTGATCGACTATCTCGGCATGATGGGTGATGCCAGTGACAATATTCCTGGTTTTCCCGGAGTGGGAGATAAAACTGCAAAGAAACTTATCGAGCAGTATGGCAGCCTAGAAAATCTACTCAAGAATACCCACGAATTAAAAGGAAAACTTAAAGAACGTATTGAAGAGAATGCAGAACTAGGGTTGCTTTCAAAAGAGTTAGCGACTATCAAGATCGATTGTGAGGTACACTTTGACCCAACAAGCTTCGAACTATCTGAACCAGATATTGAAAAGGTAACCGAACTCTTTGAGGTACTCGAGTTTCGTCGAATGAAAGACCAGTTTATCAAAACTTTCTCAAAGAGCGGTTCAGATGAAGAAAATACCTCAGCGCCCGTCAAAGAAGAAAAATCTGCTGTTCCAGGTTCAGGTCAATTTTCTCTCTTCGACACCAATCAAGCTCCCGATGAGTCGAAGGTACCGAGTGACTCCTCGTTTTATCAGGTAATCAATAGCCCAGGAACTTTTAGTCGATTCATTAAAGTTTTAGAAACCAAAGACGAGATCAGCTTGAGCTTTTCTTATGATGATATCGATGCGTTCGAACCTCAAATCATAGCGATCGGATTCTCGTGGGAGTCACAGAAAGGGTACTATCTCGATCTGTCAGAGGAGCGAGAACTTAAACTAGAAAAGCTTCGATCGATTTTCGCATCCGACAAAAAATTCATTGGTCAGGAATTAAAAACAGCACTGAAAAGTCTCATTCGCGAAGGGATCGATTTAAATGGAGCTCTTTTTGACACCTTGCTAGCCCACTACCTTATTAACCCCGACATGAGGCATGATCGAAGAGTTCTAAGCGAAACGTATTTAGGAAAAAGATTAGAGTTACACCCGAAAGGAACCTTCAGCGAATGGCCTGAAGAAACTAAAATCAAAGTCTTGTGCGAAGACGCAGATATCGGACTACAACTATATCATCATTTTAAGTTAGAGCTTCAAAAGGATAACTTAAAAGTGCTTTTTGAAGAAATCGAAATTCCACTGCTTCGAGTGCTAGCACAAATGGAACTGAATGGAATACGCCTAGATACTCCTTATTTATCTGAACTGAATTCTGAATTTTCAAGTCAAATTGAAAAGCTCGAGAATCAGATCTATGAGCAAGCCGGAGAGACCTTTAATATTGGATCCCCTAAACAACTCGGAATCGTATTATTCGAAAATCTTCAACTCTCTAAAAAACCTAAAAAGACCAAAACCGGACAATACGCTACCGGAGAAGATATACTCACCGAATTGGCAAAAGAGCATCAAATCGCCAAAGATATTTTAGCCTATCGAAGCTTAACAAAGCTAAAAAGCACCTATGTCGATGCGCTCCCCCAACAGGTTAATCCGAACACACAAAGAGTTCACACAGAATTCATGCAAACGGTAGCAGCTACAGGTAGACTAAGTAGTGTAAATCCTAACTTACAAAACATCCCCATACGCACCGCACAAGGGCGAAGAATCAGACAGGCGTTTATCGCTAAAGATGAGGATCATATTTTACTGGCAGCAGATTATTCTCAAATCGAACTCCGTATCATAGCGGCGCTCAGCGAAGAAGACACGATGATGGCGGCATTTGAATCGGATCAAGATATTCATGCTGACACTGCTTCAAGAGTATTTAATGTTGCTATCGATGCAGTCACCAGAGAACAACGAAGCCAAGCCAAGACCGTCAACTTTGGAATTTTATATGGAGTATCTGCATTCGGATTGAGCAATCAAACCAATCTTTCTAGAAGCGAATCAAAAGAACTTATTGAATTATACTACAAAACCTATCCAAAACTTACTTCGTTCATTGCCGATCAAGTTGCGTATGCAAGAGAAGAAGGTTATGTAAGCACGGTAATGGGCAGAAAAAGATATTTAGCTGGAATTCAATCTTCTAACGCTATTGTACGATCAGCAGCCGAGCGAAATGCCATCAATGCCCCTATTCAAGGTTCAGCAGCAGACATCATAAAAAAAGCTATGATTGACATTCATGCCGAGCTACAAGAGAAAAAAATGAAGAGCAAAATGTTATTACAGGTACATGATGAATTGGTGTTCGACACACATAAAAACGAGGTTGAGGCATTGAAAAAACTAATAACAGAGCGAATGGAAAACGCCTTCAAACTAGCTGTCAAATTGAAAGTGGATATCGGATGGGGAACGAACTGGTTAGAGGCTCATTAAACGCACTAAAAAATCTTAGTTTCCAGTATTTGGAATTCTATTGAATAATTGTACATTTGCAGCCCGTTATATCTAACGAGCAGATATTAAATAGTTTAAAGTAGTGGATACATTAAGTTACAAGACGATTTCGGCAAACGCGTCGACCGTCAATAAACAGTGGGTTTTAGTAGATGCAGATGGCGAAGTTTTAGGTCGTCTTGCTTCTAAGGTAGCTAAAATCATTCGTGGTAAATACAAAACTGATTTCACCCCTCACGTAGATTGTGGTGATAACGTTGTAATTATCAATGCTGAAAAAGTAGTACTAAAAGGTAATAAAGCGACCGATAAGGAGTACTTAAGACATACTGGTTACCCAGGAGGTCAGCGTTCAGTAACTACTAAAGAATTATTTGTTAAGCATCCAGAACGTATCATTGAAAACGCCGTGAAAGGAATGCTTCCAAAAAACAAATTAGGTGCTGAATTATTCAGAAACCTTAGAGTATATGCTGGCAGCGAGCACGGTCAAGAGGCTCAGAAGCCAACACCAATTAATCTTAACGACCTTAAATAGTAGTACATGTCAGTAGTACACAAGATTGGAAGAAGAAAAACCGCTGTTGCTAGAGTTTATCTTAGCGAAGGTTCTGGAAAAGTAACTGTTAACAAGCGCGACTTAGAAAACTATTTTTCAACTGCTCCACTTCAGTACAAAGTGAATCAGCCATTCGAACTTACCGAAACTGTTGGTAAATACGACGTTAAAGTAAACGTATTCGGAGGTGGAATCACCGGTCAAGCTGAAGCAGTTCGTTTAGCAATCTCTAGAGCGCTATGTGAAATTGACACAGAGTTCAGAGCTTCTTTGAAACCAGAAGGGCTTCTAACTAGAGATCCAAGAATGGTAGAAAGAAAGAAATTCGGACAAAAGAAAGCGAGAAAGAAATTCCAATTCTCGAAACGTTAATACCAAAAAGGAACAATTGTTCCTTTTTATTTTTTGTATAACCCTGTTTAGTTTAGCATCTAAATAGTTCAGGCGCGAAAATTTTCAACCACTGAATTATTGCTAAATCAGAACGTAAACTAAATGTAATCATGTCAAAAACTGACGTTAAACATCTTTTAGATGCTGGTGTACACTTTGGACACCTAACTCGTAAATGGAACCCAAACATGGCTCCTTACATCTACATGGAGCGTAATGGGATTCACGTAATCAACCTTTACAAAACTGCTGCCAAGCTAGAAGAAGCTAACGAAGCGCTTAAGAAAATTGCTGCTTCAGGGCGTAAAATTCTTTTCGTAGCTACCAAAAAACAAGCCAAAGGCATCGTTGCCGAAAAAGCTGGTGCAGTAGGTATGCCATATATCACTGAGCGTTGGCCAGGTGGTATGTTAACCAACTTCGTTACTATCCGTAAAGCGGTAAAGAAAATGAGTGCTATCGATCGAATGAAAAAAGACGGTACATTCAATACGCTTTCTAAGAAAGAAAAACTTCAAGTAGATCGTTTACGTGCGAAGCTAGAAAAGAACTTAGGTTCTATTGCTGACATGACGCGTCTACCAGGAGCTCTTTTTGTAGTTGACGTAATGCGCGAGCACATCGCGGTTAAAGAGGCTCTTAAACTGAATATTCCAATCTTCGCAATGGTAGATACCAACTGCGATCCAAGACCTATCGATTTTGTAATTCCTGCGAATGACGATGCTGGAAAATCTATCGAGGTAATTATGGCTTCAGCTACTGAGGCAATTGCTGAAGGTCTAAGCGCTCGTAAAGTTGAGAAACAAGACAAAAGTGAAGGTGATCTAGAAGAAGAAATCACCAATGCAGCTGTCCTTGAAGAGGCTGGAAATGATTCAGACGCAACTGAAGACACAAAATAATTTAAGTACCCTATTATCTTAACCTTGGGCCAGGTAAATGTATTGAACTTTACCACCCATCTTTAATAAAATTGAAATGAGCAAAATTTCTGCTGCAGACGTAAATCAACTGCGTAAAACTACCGGAGCTGGGATGATGGACTGTAAAAAAGCCCTAGTTGAAGCTGAAGGTGATTTTGATAAAGCGATTGAGATCCTTCGTAAAAAAGGACAAAAAGTTGCTGCCAACCGTGCTGATCGTGAATCAACTGAAGGCGCTGCTATCGCATTAGTTAACGATGCTAAGAATAAAGCTGTTGCCATCACTCTTAACTGTGAAACGGACTTTGTTGCTAAAAACGACTCGTTTGTAGATTTAGCAAACGAAATCGCAGCAATTGCATTGAACACGAACTCAAAAGAAGAACTTCTTGCTTCTTCTATGGGAGCACTAACCGTTGCTGACAAGCTAATCGAGCAAACTGGGGTAATTGGCGAGAAACTAGAAATCGGAAGCTACGAAACTTTAGAAGCTCCTTTCATCGGTTCTTACATCCACGCTGGTAATAAAATCGCTACGATTGTAGGTCTTTCTGCGAATGTAGAAGGCGCTGAAGAGGCTGCTAAAAACGTAGCAATGCAAGCAGCAGCAATGAACCCTGTAGCTCTTGATGAAGCTGGTGTAGATCAAGAAACGATTGATAAAGAAATCGAAATCGCTAAAGATCAACTTCGTCAAGAAGGTAAACCAGAGGAGATGCTAGAGAAAATCGCTAAAGGTAAACTAGGTAGATTCTTTAAGGATAACACCCTAGTAAACCAAGATTTTATCAAGGATAACAAGCAGAGTGTTGCTGCTTATGTAAAGTCAGTTGACGCTTCATTAACAGTTACTGGTTTCAAAAGAGTAGCATTAGGATAATTCTAATTCACCGATAAAGCAAAAGCCATCCTTAATAAGGATGGCTTTTTTGTTTATTTTTGCCGCTAGAATCTTATACTCATGCGCTACCAAAGAATCCTACTAAAATTGAGCGGAGAAGCTCTGATGGGGAACCAGCAATACGGTATTGACCCAGATCGTTTAAAAGAATACGCAGAAGAAATCAAAGCCGTTGTAGACAAGGGAGTTGAGGTTGCCATCGTAATCGGTGGAGGTAATATCTTCAGAGGTCTATCAGGTTCAAGCAAAGGAGTTGACCGTGTACAAGGTGATCACATGGGAATGCTAGCGACAGTGATTAATGCACTCGCTCTGCAAAGTAGTTTAGAAAATGAAGGGATTGAGACACGTGTTCAAACGGCAATTAAAATCGATGAGGTTGCAGAGCCCTTCATTCGAAGACGAGCCATGCGTCATCTTGAAAAAGGAAGAGTAGTGATCTTTGGTGGTGGTACAGGAAACCCATACTTCACCACTGATTCGGCTGCAGTATTGAGAGCTATCGAGATTAAAGCAGATGTGATTCTAAAGGGCACCCGGGTTGACGGTATTTACAGTGCCGACCCTGAAAAAGATCAAAACGCAACACGATATAACGAAATAACATTTGAGGACGTTTTAAGAAAAGGTTTAAAGGTAATGGATACCACCGCCTTCACACTGAGTCAAGAAAATGAGCTTCCAATCGTTGTTTTTGATATGAATAAAGAAGGAAACCTAATGAAGGTAGTCACCGGTGAAGACGTGGGTACCGTTGTTAATTTATAAGACTATGAACGAAGAGATACAGATGATTTTAGATATGGCAGAAGAGCAAATGACTGCCTCTATCACTCACCTTGAAAAAGCGTTTATCAAAATTAGAGCTGGAAAAGCCAACCCAGTAATGCTTTCTTCAGTCACTGTCGACTATTATGGAGCTCAAACTCCTCTCTCACAGGTAGCCAATGTCAACACACCAGATGCGAGAACTTTAGTTGTTCAGCCTTGGGAGAAAAACCTACTCGGGGAGATTGAAAAATCGATCATCAATTCGAATTTAGGGTTCAATCCGATGAACAATGGAGATATTATTATCATTAACGTTCCACCACTAACTGAGGAACGTCGTAGAGACCTCGCGAAACAGGCGAAAGCAGAATCAGAAGATGCAAAAATAGGTGTCCGCTCTGCACGTCAAGAAGCCAATAAAGAATTAAAGAAATTAGAAATCTCTGAAGACCTATTAAAAAATGCCGAGTCAGATGTGCAAGAACTCACTGACAAGTTTATTACAAAGGTTGAGAGCGCCCTTAGCGTGAAAGAGGCAGAGATCATGAAGGTATAACCCAGCATGGGGAAACTAGCAACATTTTTTGAAGGCTTCTGGCCTTTTGTGGCGCGAATCATTTTGAGAAATCGCGTTTGGTGGATTGCTGGTTTAGTCCTACTCACGGCATTTTTTGTTTCTCAATGGAGGCATGTCAAATTCTCTAATGAGGAAACCTCGGTACTACCCACCGACCATCCAGAGATCATCAAATACACTCAGTTTACCGATGTGTTCGGTGCAGAAGACAATGCCGTTTTAATTGCAGTCGAAGGCAGAGATCTCTTTACGGCTAATTCCTTTAATGCTTGGAATAGACTTAGTAAACAACTAGAAGCTGCCCCCGAAATTGTTTCTGTCGTTTCCTTGGATAATATTGAAGAGATCGTTCGAACGGGTGATCAGCTCGAAGCACAAGCATTTAATCCACGAGAGGCACTAAGTGACGAGAATGCAAAATCTAAACTCTACCATTTATTTGAACGTCTCCCCTTTTACGAGAACCTTATTTACGATCCGAATAGTAGAGCAATTCGCACCATCGCATTCATGGACCCCGATGTGGTAAACACCAAAGTTCGAAGTGAGTTCATTTTGAATGAGTTCAAAAGTCTCGTAGAGAACTTTGAAAGAGCCTCTGGAGCCGATGCAAAAATTTCTGGTATGCCTTATATCAAAACCAGAAATGCAGAGACTCTAAAAAAGGAAATGATCCTGTTTGTTATCGGGGCTTTACTAATCACCGCCCTCATCTTTTTCTTTTTCTTTAGAAGCTACAGAGCCACCTTCATATCCATGGTGGTTGTACTAATTGGGGTAAGTTGGTCGTTTGGTATTATCGGTTTATTAGGTTTCGAAATAACCATCTTAACGGCGCTTATACCCCCTTTAATTATTGTAATCGGAATCCCCAACTGCATTTTCCTTATTAACAAATATCAGCAGGAAGTAAAGAAGCACGGGAATCAGGCGCGATCACTGATTCGTGTAATATCTAAAGTAGGGAATGCGACCCTAATGACCAACCTAACCACAGCCTCAGGATTCGCCACCTTTATTATATTAAGCAGCAGCCTACTCCGAGAATTCGGAATTGTGGCTTCAATCAACATAATTGGAATATTCGTACTCTCCCTATTGATTATTCCTATCATTTATAGCTATATGTCGCTGCCTAAAAATAAACACCTGCAGCACCTAAACACTCCATGGATTGACCTATTCGTAAAAACCATGGAAAATATAGTTCGAGAGCATCGAATTACCGTTTACATCACCTCGGTCGTTTTACTCGTATTAAGTATCATTGGCATTTATCAAATTGAAATAACGGGTAGCAGAATCGAAGACCTTCCGAAAAACACAGACTTTTACGAAGACATTCTCTTCTATGAGAAAGACTTCAACGGAATCTTACCGGTAGAAATACTTGTAGATACAGGAAAAGAAAACGGCGCCCTGTCTGGAGCTACTCTATCTAGAGTTGAAAAGCTGTCTGTAGAAATTGGAGAAAACCCTGAACTATCAACTCCTCTATCGATTAGTAACCTATTCAAATACGCAAAACAAGCTTATTACAAGGGACTTCGGAAATATTACCAATTACCCACAAGACAAGAGCGTAATTTTATCCTAGATGCTGCAAATACGGCTTTAAGCGGCGAGGCAGATCTTACTAGCTCAATGATTGATAGTGAAAACAGACGTATACGACTTTCATTCATGATGAAAGACGTAAAGACGAGTCGCATGGAAGAAATAGAAGAGGATTTGAACAAATCGATAGACAAAATCTTCCCAAAAGAACGGTATGACGTCGCCCTTACAGGAAAGGCCTTGCTCTATTTGAAGGGCACGAGATACCTGGTAAACAATTTAGTACTTTCCTTATTTCTTGCAGTTGTATTAATCTCACTGCTTATGGCCTACCTCTTTAGGTCTTTCCAAATGATTATAATCTCTCTAGTTCCTAATTTATTGCCGCTAATTATTACCGCCGGTATTATGGGATTCATCGGAGTTCCCATCAAACCCTCTACCATTCTTATCTTCAGTATTGCATTTGGTATTTCGGTTGATGACACGATCCACTTCTTGGCAAAATATCGACAAGAGTTGGTGCAAAATAACTGGCAAATCAAGAAATCTGTTTACGCCGCACTCAAAGAAACTGGGGTAAGTATGTTCTACACCTCGATTGTATTGTTTTTCGGATTCTCGGTATTTATGATCAGTAATTACGGCGGAACCAAGGCACTGGGAGGACTAATATCCGCTACCCTCTTATTCGCTATGCTTGCTAATCTTGTTTTATTACCATGCCTTTTACTGTCGTTAGAAAGAAATATTGCGAATAACCGAGTACTTAAGCAACCTAAAATCGATATTCTACCGAAAGATGTAGAGACAGAAGCTTAGCGGTCCCCTTTAGAACAAGTATCTTTACTATATAGAAATAAGAAAATGAAGACAGCAACGATCAAATCACTACTTGAAGACCCTCAAATAGGAAATGAGGTGATTGTAATGGGATGGGTAAGGACCTTTAGAAGCAATCGCTTTATTGCCATTAACGATGGTTCCACTTTACAAAACCTTCAGTGTGTTATTGATTTTGAAAATACCGATGAGAAACTTCTAAAAGAAATTAATACCGGGGCATGTCTAAAATTAACCGGAAAGCTAGAAGAGAGTCAAGGAAAGGGTCAAAGCGTTGAGGTACAAGTAGCAACCATCGAACTACTAGGATCCTCTGACCCTAATCACTATCCGATACAACCGAAGAAACACAGTTTAGAATTTCTTCGTGAGAAAGCTCATCTACGTATTAGAACGAGCACCTTTTCTGCAATCATGCGCGTTCGTTCGAAATTAGCATTTGCTGTTCATCAATATTTCAACGAGCAAGGATTCTTTTATATGCACACCCCAATTATTACCGGATCAGATGCTGAAGGGGCTGGGGAGATGTTCAGGGTATCAACCTTAGACCCGAAGAATCCACCATTGAACGAAGAAGGAACTATCGACTACAAGGAAGACTTTTTCGGAAAAGAAACAAATCTCACTGTTTCTGGACAGCTTGAAGGAGAAACCTATGCCATGGGGCTCGGTAAAATCTACACCTTCGGTCCAACCTTTAGGGCAGAGAATTCAAATACTTCAAGGCACCTTGCAGAGTTCTGGATGATCGAACCAGAAATGGCTTTTTACGATCTCGAAGACAACATGGAACTCGCAGAGGACTTTATTAAGTATACCATTCGTTATGTGCTTGAGCACTGTAAAGAAGACCTCGAATTTCTTGAAAACAGATTATTAGACGAAGAAAAAACCAAACCTCAGAACGAAAGAAGTCCAATGCCTCTTATCGAAAAACTTCGTTTTGTTGTCGACAACGAATTCAAGAGAGTAAGTTACACTGAAGCTATTGACGTTCTACGAAACTCAAAAGCCAATAAAAAGAAGCGTTTTCAATACCCTGTTGATGAGTGGGGTATCGATTTGCAAAGTGAACACGAAAGATACCTTGTTGAAAAGCATTTTAACGCACCTGTAATCCTTTACAATTACCCAGCCAATATCAAGGCCTTCTATATGCGTTTAAATGATGATGAGAAGACCGTAAGAGCGATGGATGTTCTTTTCCCAGGTATTGGAGAGATTGTAGGTGGATCTCAACGTGAAGAGCGCCTAGATGTGCTGAAAAAGAAAATGGAAGTTTTGGGTATCGATGAAGAAGAACTTTATTGGTATCTCGATCTCAGACGCTTTGGATCAGCGGTTCATAGCGGTTTTGGTTTGGGATTCGAAAGACTCGTATTATTTGCAACGGGCATGGGAAATATCCGCGATGTAATACCTTACCCACGTACACCGCAGAACGCAGAATTTTAGGACATGTTAAAGCAGCATCTTCAATTAAAGCTAAGTCAAAAGCTGTCACCACAGCAGATTCAGCTGATGAAGTTAATTCAGCTGCCCACTCAAGCATTTGAGGAACATATTAAGCAAGAGATTGAAGAAAATCCTGCCTTAGAAACAGGCAAAGAAGAATCTGAAGACCCCTTCGAAATCGAAACAAATGACGATTTTGAATCGGCCGAAGAAGATCAATCAGAGGAAATTAATATTGAAGAGTATCTCAGTGATGACGATACCCCAGATTACAAAACGACGCTATCAAGTTCTCCAGCTGAAGATGAAAATCAAACACCCTATGCTGCGGGACAAACCTTCTATGGTTATTTAATCGAGCAACTATCCACCTTTAATCTAGAACCTGAGCAATATCTAATCGCAGAATATTTGGTAGGAAGTCTAGATGAGAGTGGTTACCTCAGAAGATCTTTAGAGGATATTATCGATGACCTCGCGTTTAGTGTAGGTCTATTCATAAATGAAGACCAACTTAAAGAGGCCCTTACCACCGTCCAACAATTAGACCCAGCAGGGATTGGAGCAAGAGATATAGAAGAATGCCTTAGCCTACAATTAAAACGTCAAACAAAAAGCGACTCACGTGATTTAGCTATCGAAATCATCGACGAAAGTTTCGACTTGTTTTCGAAAAAGCACTTCGATAAAATCCTACATAAGCACAAAATCGATGAAGACGATTTAAAAACAGCGATCGCAAAGATTGAAAGACTTAATCCTAAACCCGGAGGAGGTTTTTCAACAGGACTACGAATGAATCGCCAAATTGTACCAGACTTTATTTTGAGAATCGAAGATGATCAAATCGATCTACAACTCAACGCGAGAAATGCACCAGAACTTCACCTCTCACGTTCTTACAAAGAACTTTTTGAGACCTATAAACAGGGAGGAAATAACGCAGCTCAAAAGGAGGCCGTACAGTTTGTAAAACAAAAATTGGATGCAGCCAAATGGTTCATTGATGCCATAAGACAACGACAACAAACCCTCATCATAACTCTTCAGGCAATTGTCAACTATCAAACGGCTTATTTTCTAAGTGGAGATGAAAGAGATTTAAAACCGATGATTTTAAGAGATATTGCAGAACTAACCGGTCTTGATATCTCAACCATATCACGTGTAGCCAATAGCAAGTACATAGACACCCCATACGGTACACAACTTGTAAAAAGCTATTTCTCAGAGGCAATGACTAACGAGGAGGGTGAGAGCGTATCCACTAGGGAAATTAAATCTATTTTAAAAGAACTTATCGAATCAGAAGATAAAAGCAAGCCCCTCACCGATGAGAAATTAGGTAAGCTACTAAAGGAAAAAGGATATAAGGTGGCTCGACGAACCGTTGCAAAATATCGTGAACAACTCGACCTACCCGTTGCACGATTACGTAAAAGTTTATAACAAAAAAGGCCTCCAAAGGAGGCCTTTTAAAATAATATCAGAAAACTATTTACTGAATGTTATTGAAGGCGTTACCCTCGTAAGTTGTATAGTTTACTTTCAATGCATTTACTTTTCTAAGCTCTTGCTTAATATCCATAACAATACCCATAGAGGCATTTTTATCAACTTTAAGAGCAGTTGTAAGTACATTCTGAAGTTCCTGCGGTTTGGTAGCTCTTTCTGCTAAAACATAAGAACCTACCTCACTAACATTCGCGAACTTATCGTTCAACTGAATCTTAGGCTCCTCTCCAAAAGTCTTTGCATACTCTTGAGTTGGCTTACCAGCGTAGATATAAATCACACGGTCCTTTTTCTCGAGTTTCTTAATCTGATCGGCATTAGGAAGAACATTCTCTACAAGTAGTGAACTATCCTTCATGGTAGTTACCGTCATAAAGAAAAAGAGTAGCATGAATACGATATCAGGTAGCGAAGCTGTCGATACCGCTGGCAAATCCCCGTCTTTTTTCTTGGCAAATTTTGACATGATCTCTAATTCTTAAAATTAAATTTTACTCGTTTCAGCCTCAGATAGTTTTTGAGGGAATAGCTCTTGAATACGCTGAACCTTCTCTTTGAGTTCGTCACGAACACTAGAAGGGGTTTCAGGATTTAGATACTCACTCTCCATCTCTGTAAAGTCTCTATTGTATAAACGACGAGACTCACGGTTTCTAAGGTCGTTATAAGCACCAACTAATTCATTTTGAACAGTAATGTAGGTCTTGTAGGCAGTTTCACGGTCATTCTTCAGAGAGATAATGGCCTTTTGAGGATTATCTGATGAAGATGCGTCGCGCTTTCCTTGACAATAATTACAATACTCTGGTGAACCTGCAGGTGCTCCACCGTTATCTAAGAATGCAATAGCTGCATCTCTAAGATCTTCTAGATTCATAAGCTCTTCTTCAACTAAAAGTTGACCAGACTTATTGATACTTACGGTGAAGATATTCTTTTGTTTAATTACAACATCGGTATCAGGCGGTTCAATCGGCGGAAGCATTCGGTCGAGTCCAGCATCTGTTTCAATAGTAGTAGTTACTAGGAAAAAGATGAGTAGCAAGAATGCGATATCCGCCATAGAGCCGGCATTAACCTCTGGTGCTCCTTTTCTTCTTGGCATATCTCTGAATTTTTATCTTCCGGTTAAACGTTTTAGGCTAGGAATTATCATAAGTACAATCGCGATAAGCACCATTCCAAAGAAGATGTTTAGCAGTGTACCAATAGTTTTTACCGTACCTACGGTTGTAGTTAATCCTCTTTCTGTTTGAACTGCTTCAACAACAGCTTCTTCTCCACCTGCCATTAGGTAACCCACAAGTGTAAGGACTCCTGCGAAGGCAAGAGTTTTAAGAACTCGTTTAAGACCACCTTCTGAAGTAAAAGTCTTCTTTAATCCAAAGAATACAGAAGCAGCAGTAGCAATTAACAATAATAGGAATACGATCTTAAACATAAGATCCATTGGAAGGCTCTCAATCGCCTGGCTTGGCGGCATATCCGAAGCTGGTAGGCTGTACCAAAGGATCGCTGAAAGCACCCCTAGGACGATTAGAACTATTTTAATGATTTTGTGCATGACTTAAGATTTTATACGTTCTACAAATTACTTCTTAGAAGCGGCAAGCATGTCGATTAATGAGATAGAAGAATCTTCCATATCATTTACAATCGCATCAATTTTTGCAATAATGTAGTTGTAGAAAATCTGAAGGATAATCGCAGTAATAAGACCGAATACAGTAGTTAAAAGTGCTACCTGGATATCACCTGCAATAAGTGAAGCCGATAGGTTACCTACAGCAGCAATCTTTTGGAAGGCCTGAATCATACCGATTACCGTACCCATGAATCCAAGCATCGGTGCAATCGCGATGAAAAGTGATAACCAAGAAACGTTTTTCTCAAGTTGTCCCATTTGAACCCCGCCATAAGAAACAACCGCTTTCTCAGCAGCCTCAAGACCTTCGCCTGAACGCTCTAAACCTTGGTAGTAAATTGAAGCAACAGGACCAGCAGTATCACGGCAAACATTTTTTGCCTCTTCAACTCCACCTGAAGCTAGAGCCGCCTCAACACTCTCTTTAAGTGCAGCAGTGTTAGTTGTAGCCATATTTAGGTAAATGATACGCTCGATGGCAACAGCAAGACCTAAGATAAGACAAAGAAGTACGATACCCATGAAGGCAGGACCCCCTTGAATAAACTGCTCTTTAAGCACTTGAGTAAATCCTTTAGAAGCAGCAGCCTCTTCTTGTAGAACAGCTGCAGAAGCAGAAGCTGAACCTAAGATGAACATTCCGGCTGTAGCTAAGGTTAACGATATTTTTTTCATTTTTTTTGACTTAAAATTTGTTAGTTAACGAGTTAAAGATAAAAAATAATGTTTTGCTCTTTAGAAGCGACGACCAAGAAACAAAAAATAACAGACCTAAAAAAATTGCTTGCATTAATTTCTAGAAATTTCACCACATAATGGGGAAATGAGTGTTTTTCTAAAATCTACTACATTCAAATTTAGAGCACCTAAAACCATTGCCTTTGCAAGCGTAGCTTCGGTAGTCATATCTCCTCCGTCAAGAACCCCAAACTTTTTAAAATCATTGCTTGCCTCATACATGCCCATAGAGACAGATCCTTTAGCACATTGAGTACAATTAATGACAGTAATCGCCTTCTCTTGACAATATTGTAGCATTCGAACTAGCTCCTTAGATTTCATAGCATTGCCTGCACCAAAGGTTTCAAGTACAACCGTTTTAATTCCATCTGCTTGCTCAACTAAACGAAAAGCCCATTCAGACATATTCGGATGCAACTTTAATAGGTATACAGACGCAGGAATATTAGCCAGTGAGCGAATGCCTTGAATAGCTTTTGTTTGAATAAAGTTTCGAATGTCATAATCAAGATGTACCCCAGCAGTAATTAAGGGTTGCATGTTTGGAGAACTAAAAGCCTCGAAATGCTCAGCACTTAACTTAATACTGCGATTCGCTCGATATAATTTGTACTCGAAATACAATCCGACCTCTTTTAGTATAGGCTCATTATTAGCATTCCTTAAACTCGCTATTTGCACAGAAGTAATTAAATTCTCCTTCGCATCGGTTCTAAGATCCCCTATGGGCAACTGAGAGCCCGTAAAAACTACAGGTTTATTTAAACCTAACAGCAAAAAACTTAAGGCTGAGGCTGAGTAACTCATGGTATCCGATCCATGAAGAACTACAAATCCATCGTAATCAATTTCATTAGTGAGAATCAAATCTCGGATTTCGATCCAATCCGCCGCTTCTATTTCTGAACTGTCTTTAGGAGCGACAACACTAACATGGTGAATATCACAATCTAGTTGACGTAGCTCTCCTACCCGATCTAGTAAACGATCGAAATTTAACGGTGCAAGGCTACCTGTTTCTGGGTGCCTGCGCATCCCAATCGTACCTCCAGTGTAAATAAGTAAAATCTTTGGTCTCATTACCTTTTAAAGATACGAAGCGAATTCGACGAGGTAATCTTCGCCAACTCTTCGGTTGAAATCTGATAAATAGCCGCTACTCGGTCAGCGATAAGTCTGAGATAGGCCGGTTCATTTCGCTTTCCTCTGTACGGAACAGGAGCAAGATAAGGCCCATCTGTCTCTAGCACTATATGTTCGAGGCTTATTTGCGACAAAAAGGTGTCAATTTTACCATTTTTAAAAGTGGCGACACCTCCAATTCCGAGGTGGAGCCCAAGGGAGATAGCATGCTTAGCCTGTTCAAAATTACCTGTGAAGCAGTGTAAAATGCCTGTAATAGTGTGACCATGCTTCTTTATACTATCGACAGACTCAAATACTTCATCAAAAGCATCACGGCAATGAATAACAATCGGCAAGTTGCGCTCACTTGCCCAGACCATCTGCTTCTCAAAAGCATAGATTTGGGCCTCTTTGAAGCTGTCATCCCAATAGAGATCAATGCCAATTTCACCCACTGCAACGGCGTCAATACTATCCAGACGCTCCTTAACATGTTGTAGTTCAGAAGTCACATTTTCTTTGACATGTGTCGGATGTAATCCAGCCATCAAATGCACCTTATCCGGGTAGGCCTCTAGAACCT
The DNA here is from genome assembly GCA_964217345.1 of Euzebya sp. Taxonomy (GTDB): domain Bacteria; phylum Bacteroidota; class Bacteroidia; order Flavobacteriales; family Flavobacteriaceae; genus UBA3478. The sequence goes on along the minus strand of CAXPJI010000029.1, from coordinate 16,566 downwards.
GATCCATGGCTGCTGAGAATTCAGAGTCAATAGCAGGCAAAAAAAAGCGGGTGACTCCCCGCTTTTCGGCCTCGGCTACAAGAGCAGGCAAATCATGCGCAAAATCATCGGCATAAAGATGAATATGCGTGTCTGTAAGATTCATTTATAACTCAAGGGCTTTTTTCACGTCCCCATCCATTAAATGAGTGATTGGATCTTCAATGGCTTCTTTTACAGCAACGAGGAATCCAACTGATTCTCTACCATCGATAATTCGGTGGTCGTAAGAAAGCGCTAAATACATTACTGGAGCTATGGCAACCGCACCATCTTTAACGACCGGGCGTTCTACGATATTATGCATACCCAAAATTGCACTTTGCGGAGGGTTGATAATTGGTGTGCTCAGCATTGAACCAAATACTCCTCCATTTGAAATGGTAAAAGTGCCTCCGGTCATTTCATCAACAGTGATTAGGCCGTCGCGAGCTCGAAGCGCCAAGCGCTTAACCTCATCTTCTACACCTCTAAAGCTCAATTCTTCCGCATTGCGAATTACGGGAACCATTAAACCTTTAGGTCCAGAAACTGCAATACTGATATCACAGAAGTCATAGGAAATCATTTCTTTTCCGTCGATCATAGAATTCACCGCAGGGAAAAGCTTAAGTGCTCTAATTACAGCTAAAGTGAAGAAAGACATAAACCCTAGTCCTACTCCATGCTTATCCTTAAACGCATCCTTAAACTCTTTTCTTAAAGCAAAGACCGCGCTCATATCTACTTCATTAAAAGTAGTAAGCATGGCCGTTTCATTCTTAGCCGAAACTAATCGTTCTGCCACTTTACGACGAAGCATAGAGAGCTTGGTTCTCGACTCTGAACGATTTGCTCCAGGAGCAAAACTTCCCATTGCAGGAGTTGCATTTAATACATCTTCTTTAGTGATTCTTCCATCTCTTCCCGTTCCCGAAATTGAATCAGCCGTTAGCCCTTTTTCATTCATGAGTTTTGCAGCCGCTGGAGAAGGAGTACCAGTTGCGTAAGTTGCCTTTTCTGAAGGAGCAACCGCAGGCGTTTCGACCTTAACTGCAGGCGCCGGTGATTCACTTTTAGCAGTACTAGAAGAACCTCCTTCAGGAGCCTCTGCTGAAGTGTCAATCAAACACACTACTTGACCAACAGCTACTGCATCTCCTTCTTCAGCTTTCAAAGTAATGATACCGCTCGCTTCTGCTGGAAGCTCTAGGGTAGCTTTATCTGAATCTACCTCAGCAATTGCCTGGTCCTTTTCAACGTAATCACCGTCGCTAACCAACCAAGTTGCGATCTCTACTTCGGTAATTGATTCTCCCGGTGAGGGAACTTTCATTTCTAGAATCATGATATGTACTTATCGTTATAAGTTGAAATTATCTTTTGTTTTATCAAATACATACTCGATAACCTGTTTATGGCGTCGAGCTGCACGAAGTGCACTACCGGCAGCAGGTGCTCCATAAAATCTTCGAGACGCTACTCTAAAGTTGCGAGCTGCTGGATAATGTAATAACAGATGTCCATAGGCCCCCATATTTCTAGGTTCCTCTTGAGCCCAAACTACATCCTCAACAGATTTATATTGTTCTAAAAGCGCATCGAGCTCTTCGGTAGGAAGTGGGAACAATTGTTCTAAACGAACCAACGCCACGTCATCTCTTCCCGTCTCCTCTCGGTAAGCTAATAAGTCGTAATAAAATTTACCAGTACAAAGAACCAGTGTTTTCGCTTTATTAGGCTTCACCTCCTGATCGGTGATAACAGGCATAAAAGTACCTTGAGCCAATTCTTCTTTCGTCGAAACTACTTTCGGATGACGAAGCAAACTCTTAGGGGTAAATACTACCAAAGGTTTTCTAAATGGAGCCTTTTGCTGTCTTCGAAGTACGTGGAAAAGGTTCGCAGGAGTGGTTACATCAACCACATACATATTATCCTTAGCACAAAGTTGAAGGTAGCGCTCCATACGAGCAGAGGAGTGCTCAGCTCCTTGACCCTCATAACCATGAGGAAGAAGTAGCACTAATCCATTTTGCATCTTCCATTTATCTTCAGCCGAGGACAGGTATTGATCAATGACGATTTGAGCCCCGTTAGAGAAATCTCCAAATTGAGCCTCCCAAAGCGTCAAGGTTTTCGGACTAGACATGGCATAACCGTAATCGTAAGCCATAACCGCATACTCAGAAAGTAGCGAATTGTAAATGTGAAGTTTTCCGTTTTGATGTTCTCCCAACTGATTGAGCAATACAATCTCTTCTTCGTTCGATTCGGTCTTGATTACCGCATGGCGGTGAGAGAAAGTTCCTCGCTCTACATCCTGTCCGGTAAGTCGAACGTTATTTCCCTCTTCGATCAGTGAAGCATATGCTAAAAGTTCACCCATAGCCCAATCTAGGCTATTGTCTTCGAAATACATTTTTTTGCGAGCATCTATTAGACGCTCTATCTTTCTTAATGCCTTCTTATCTGAAGGAATACTTGTGATTTTTTCGGCCAATGCAGTCAGCTTCTCCATCGGATAACTCGTATCAATCGCTTCCATCATCTCTGTCGAGGTAGCGAGCTTTGAAAAACCAGACCATTCATCCTTCATAAACGGCGTAATTACCGTCTTCTCAATCTTACGAGAATCGATCAAATCTTCTTCAAGCATATTCTTATAGGAAGCCTCTAGCCCTCCTACATAATTGGAGTCAATTACACCACTAGCTAACAGACGCTCCGCATAAATGTCTCGTGGATTTTGATGTTTAGCGATCGCCTTGTATAGCAACGGTTGTGTAAACTTAGGCTCATCTCCCTCGTTGTGACCATATTTTCGATAGCCTAACAGATCAATGAAAATATCACGGGCAAATCTCATTCGATATTCTAAGGCAAATATGGAAGCATGAACCACAGCCTCTACATCATCCGCGTTTACATGAAGTACTGGAGATAAAGTAACCTTGGCTACATCGGTACAATACGTAGATGAACGTGCATCAAGGTAATTAGTTGTAAAACCGATTTGGTTATTGACCACCATATGAATGGTACCTCCAGTCTGGTAACCATCTAATCGGGCCATCTGAACGACCTCATAAACCACACCTTGTCCTGCTATAGCAGCGTCTCCGTGTATTAGTATGGGTAGAACTTCAGAAGGATTTAACGGGTGATCATTATCTTGTTTCGCTCGGGTAATTCCTTCAACGATACCATTCACGGTCTCAAGGTGCGAAGGGTTAGGAGCAATGTTCATATTTACGATATGACCATTGTTGGTTTCCCGTTTAGAAGTCCATCCCAAGTGATATTTCACATCTCCATCAAAGATGGCTTCCTCATAGTCTTTGCCATCAAATTCAGAAAAAATATCCTTAGGTGACTTGCCGAAGATATTTGTAAGCACGTTAAGACGACCACGGTGGGCCATACCCATGACAAATTGTTTTACACCTTGATCTGCTGCATGCTCGATGATGGCATCTAAGGCAGGAATTAAAGATTCATTTCCTTCTAGCGAGAAACGTTTTTGACCTACGTACTTGGTATGTAAGAAACTCTCCAAACTAACTGCTTGATTCAGTTTTTCAAGAATATAACGCTGCCTCTCTGGGCTAAATTGAGATCGATTGTCATTTTGATTCAAATAGTTTTGAATCCATTCGATACGTTCGGGAGTTCGAATATACATGTACTCCACACCGATAGAATCGCAATAAATACGTTCGAGATGATCGATAATTGAACGTAATGACGATGCTCCAATTCCGAGAATTTCTCCAGCATTGAAGGTGATATCTAGGTCTGACTCAGACAATCCGAAATTAGATAGCTCTAAAGTAGGACTGTACTTTCTTCGCTCACGAACTGGGTTAGTCTTGGTAAATAAATGTCCCCGTGATCGATAGCCATTGATCAGCTTGACTACCTGAAATTCTTTCTGTACCGATTCAGGAACGGCAGCAGTGGTTCCATTTTTAGCATTACTTATCTGACCCTCTGCAAGTTCTTCGAGATCCCAATCTTCGAGTACGCTTTCTGCACCAAATTCAAATCCTTGAAAGAATGCCTTCCAACTGGGCTCCACACTGTCTGGAGCGGTTCGATATTGCTCATAAAGCGACTCAAACAAAGTGGTATGGGCCGCGTTAAGAAAGGAAAATTTATCCATTAAATCAGTCAACTATTTCGACCTACAAAAGTACAATGTTTAGTGGGTTAACACGAAGATTTTAAGGCTTTTCGAAATTATTTAACGTGTTTTCCTTCTTTCATTACGAAATGAACGTTTTGTAGTGCTAATACGTTCTTTTCTGGATACTCTTTGGTAGCTACGATATCTGCCAAAAAACCTTCTTTGATCTGTCCTAACTCATCTCCCATTCCTAAGAGTTTTGCATTGACTAGAGTAGCCGCCTTCAATGCTTCCTTAACAGGCATTCCAGCTTCGTGCATATAGAAGAATTCTCTCGCATTTTCCCCGTGATTAAAAACACCGGCATCAGTTCCAAAGGCAATATTAACCCCTTTCTTATAGGCCTTAGCAAAAGTAGCCTGAGACTGTTTCCCACCAATTTCTTTTGCCTTAGCGGCTACCATAGGGGGATAATAACCTTCTATTTCAGCATTGATTGAAACCTGTTTCCCAGCAGTAATTGTAGGTACTAGGTAGGTGCCATGCTCAATCATAAGATCCATAGTAGCCTCACTCATAAGGGTTCCATGTTCTATGGTGTGAATACCGGCAACTACTGCTCTTCGCATGCCTTCATCTCCATGGGCATGGGCTGCGGTAAGAAAATCATAATCCTCGGCCGTCTTCACAATCTCTTTGATTTCTTCAATGGTGAAGTGAGCGTTCTTACCGTTCTTTGTTGTACTCAATACCCCACCTGTTGCTGTAATTTTAATGGTATTGGCTCCATCCTTGTATCGCTGTCTTACGGCTTTACGAGCATCTTCAGGGCTATTTACGATACCTTCAGCAGGTCCTGGGTCACCCATTAAATCTTTACGTACGCCTGAAGTAGGATCAGCATGACTACCGGTAGAACCAATCGTTTTTCCTGTAGTAAAAATACGAGGACCGTCTACCAGCCCGGCTTCGACTGCATTCTTTAAGGCGATATTCACCCCAGAACCTCCTAAATCACGTACAGTGGTAAACCCTGCGAGCAATGTCTTATTCGCATAAACAGCGGCTCTAAATGCAACATCAGCCTCATTTAGAGTGAAACGATTGAGATAAGCACGAGGGTTAGATTCAGACTCAATATGCACATGCATATCAATAAACCCAGGCATCACCCACGCCTCTTTTAAATCGATATTTTGATCGTCACCTGTAGCATCTACAAATCCATTTAAGATTTCTGTAATACGCTTACCCTCAACAACAACGGTTTTGTCTTTTTGCCATCTCTCTGAGGTCGGATCAAACACGTTTCCGCATTGTAAGTAATATTTTTGGGCACTTACCGCTTGAATAGAAAAAGCGATAACGGCGAGATAAATCCAGTTTTTCATGAAGTATATGGTTAAGGTTAGTGAATGAATTTAGTCTAAATTTCTGAGTTTCCGCTCCCAAGCCCAGGCAGAAGCTAGCGCATCATCCAGGCTGTATTTAGACTTCCAGCCAAGCATACTATTTGCCTTTTCAGTATCAGCAAAAGCTTGAATCACATCACCCTCTCTTCTTCCTGCGATTCGGTAAGGCAATTTGGATCCAGAAACCTTTTCAAAGCTTTCAATCACTTCTAAAACTGAACTGCCCTCACCGGTACCGAGATTAAAAACCTCGTAATCACCAGAAGATGCTCCCTTAACTAATCGTGTAAGTGCCGCCACATGGGCCTCTGCTAAATCTACCACGTGAATGTAATCTCGAATACAAGTTCCATCTGGTGTAGGATAATCATCACCAAATACCGCAAGCTCTTTTCGCAGACCCGCAGCCGTTTGAGTAATAAAGGGAACCAAATTCTGAGGAACACCTAGTGGCAACTCACCAATTTTAGCTGAGGCGTGTGCCCCAATTGGATTGAAGTAGCGAAGTGCGATAGCGCTCAGCCCCGAACTCACTTTGACCGTGTCCTTGAGAATTTCCTCTCCGATCTGTTTCGTATTACCGTATGGAGATTCGGCAACTTTAATAGGTGCCTTTTCGGTGATGGGCATCACATCAGCCTGCCCATAAACGGTGCACGACGAGCTAAAAATCAAATGCGACTTAGGCTTTGATGCCAATTGTTTCAATAAGTAGATGAAGGCCGAGAGATTGTTTTCGTAGTATAATAAAGGGTTTTCAACGCTTTCTCCTACCGCTTTTGAGGCGGCAAAATGAATCACTCCCTCAATAGAAGGTTCTTTATCGAAAAGTTCGACTACTTGTAATTCGTTTCTTAGATCTAACTCGTAAAAGGCAGGACGGCGACCGATGATTGATTCAATACCGTCTAATACCTCTATTCTGGTATTCGAAAGATTGTCTACAATAACCACTTCGTATCCGGCCTCAGATAAGGCTACCACAGTATGTGACCCGATATAACCTAAGCCCCCGGTAACTAAAATTTTCATCCTCTATTACTTAAAAATTCGTGAATAGTGGTCGTAATAAAGCCGATCTGCTCATCGGTAAGTTCGGTATGCATCGGAAGCGATAATACCTCATCAGAGATTCGATTGGTCACGGAAAAATCCTCTTCTCGGTAACGCTGATCGCTATATGCTTTCTGCTTGTGCAGAGGAATCGGGTAGTAAACACCATGAGGTATTTGTTTCTCAGCTAAATGCGCCGCTAAAGCGTCCCGATGACCTCCAGAAATTTTTAAAGTGTATTGATGAAACACGTGGCAAGTACATGACTCGCAAATACCTTCGCAATCGGTCACCGTAACTGGTAAACTTACAAATGGAGTATTCGACAATGCACTGTTATAAGCTCGAGCAGCACTTCTTCTTCGATGATTATAATCATCTAAATGCGGAAGTTTTGCACTTAATACCGCTGCCTGCAAGCTATCTAATCTAGAATTTACACCAACAACATCGTGATGATACCTTTGATACATCCCGTGATTTACGATACCTCTCAAGGTGTGAGCCAGATCATCATCGTTAGTGAATAAAGCTCCACCATCGCCATAAGCTCCAAGATTCTTCGAAGGAAAGAAAGAGGTGGCACCAACGTGACCAATAGTACCAGCCATCGGTCGTGCTCCTGTCTTAGAATGATATTTTGCACCTATTGCCTGGGCATTATCCTCAATGACAAATAAATCATGCTCTTTCGATAACTCCATGAGCTCATCCATATTCGCACACTGGCCAAAAAGATGAACGGGAACTATTGCTTTAGTTTTCGATGTAATCGCAGCTCGAACGGCCTCTATATTTATGGTAAAATCATCTTCATATACATCAACTAGAACTGGAGTCAGACCCAGCAGGGCAATCACCTCAACAGTCGCAGCAAATGTGAAATCAGCAGTAATCACCTCATCTCCTGGTTTTAAACCAAGCCCCATCATTGCGATTTGCAGTGCATCTGTTCCGTTAGCACAGGGAATCACATGCTTTACCCCAAGGTAGGTTTCGAGTTCTTTCTGAAATTGAGAAACGGCCCCTCCATTGATGAAACTGGCTTCTTCAAGAATGGTTTCAAATCGATTGAGCACCTCAGATTTTATAGGTTCTAGTTGACCCTGAAGATCAACCATCTGAATTTTTTTCATGCGATTACAATAGTATTTGCGATAAAGGTACTAATTCAGGCCTAAGCGAAAGGTTGTACCTTAGCGAAAATTGAGAGAATTTCATGCGGATTTATCAGATTCTTGTATCCCTTTTTAGCAGGTTATCTCCGCTATTTGCCTTAGTTAATTCAAAGCTTCGAAAACAACTCCGAGGGCAAACAAATAGCTTAAAGCAGTTGCCGAATTTCACTAAAAAAGGAAAGCTGGTTTGGATCCATGTCGCATCCCTTGGAGAATACGAACAAGCCCTACCCATTATTGATAGAATCAAGCAAAAACAAACCGAGACACAGATTGTCCTTAGTTTCTTTTCTCCATCCGGTTATGAGTACGCGGCAAAAAAAGCACCGGTCGATTTCGTGTTTTATCTGCCTTGGGACACAAAATCAAAGGCCAACAAAGTGGTTCAGTGGTTAAAGCCTGACGCAGCCATCTTTGTGAAATATGAACTTTGGCCTAACTACCTGAATGAGTTAAAGAAATTCGGATGCCCCACCTATTTAGTAGCGGCGAGATTTTATAAAGATCAATGGCTATTCAAGTACCGCTTAGGTAAGCAATTGCTTGAGAATTTCAACCAAATTCTATGTCAAGACGAGTCGTCTATTTCGGTGGTACATTCCTTTTTTCCAGAGTTAGTCGTCAAATATTGTGGGGATACTCGCTTTGACAGAGTCGCTCAGATTGCCCTAGAGAACAAATCTCTAGACTGGATAGAATCCTTTATTGCCGGGCGAAAATGCATTGTTTTTGGTAGCTCATGGCAAGAAGAGCACGAGCTACTAGCCCAATCGCTACGGGAATTCGACGATCCTAAAATATGCTTTATTGTCGCTCCCCATAAAGTAGATTCTATAACCACCCAAAAAACCATCTCAACATTTTCTGAGCCCATCAATAGATACACCCTATCAGAATTTCAATCTGATCGGAGAGTCCTAATTCTCGATACGGTAGGTTTATTGAGTAAAGTCTATAGATATGCTGATCTAGCCTTTATCGGAGGTGGATTTAAAACAGGACTTCACAATGTTCCCGAAGCTGCCGTTTACGGCATACCCGTTTTGATCGGACCTAATTATAGCCAGTTTCCTGAAGTGGTACAATTGGTAAAAGCAGGTGGAGTAATAGCCATTAATCAATCAAGTGATCTTGACATTTATCTACAAACGCTCGCTAAACAACCTCGAGCACTTCAATCTCAAGGGGAAGCAAACAGAAAGTTCATTGAGCAGAATTTAGGGGCTAGCGATAAAGTATACCAGGAGATTAGCAAATTCTTGTAACGAATACGCATAAAAAAAGCCGAGAAAATTCTCGGCTTTTTGGTGCGGATGAAGGGAGTCGAACCCCCACGCCTCGCGGCACTAGATCCTAAGTCTAGCATGTCTACCAATTCCATCACATCCGCAATTGGGATTACCAATAAGGACGGCAAATATACCCTAATTTTTTAAAATCCTAAAAATTCTTGCAAATTCTTATTCGTAAATTAGTGCCACTTTAAAGAACCTCGAAAATGAATCTGAATAACTACATTGAAAACCACAAGGAGCGCTTCACAAACGAGCTGATTGAATTACTGAAAATACCTTCGGTAAGTGCAGATCCTGCCTATAAAGAAGCGGTTTTACAGGCAGCAGCTTTTACCGCCGAAAAACTCAAAGAAGCCGGCTGCGATAGCAGTGAAGTGATCGCTACTAAAGGGTATCCTATAGTTTACGGTGAGAAGATTATTGACAAGAACCTTCCGACCATTTTGGTCTATGGTCACTACGATGTGCAACCACCCGATCCTATTGAACTTTGGGAGTCAGGCCCTTTTGAGCCGGTGATCAAAAAATCAGCACTACATCCTGAGGGAGCTATTTACGCACGTGGCGCTTGTGATGATAAAGGTCAGTTTTATATGCACGTGAAGGCGTTTGAAGCTATGGTTGCTGAGAACGAACTTCCTTGTAACGTCAAGTTCATGATTGAAGGCGAAGAAGAAGTAGGTAGTGATAGTTTAGGAGAGTTTTTAGAAACTTACAAGAAACGGCTCAGCAGCGACATTATTCTCATTTCAGATACAGGGATGATTAGTAGAGATATTCCCTCTATTCAAACAGGGCTTCGTGGATTAAGTTATGTTGAAGTAGAGGTAACAGGACCTAACCGAGATCTTCATTCGGGGGTTTATGGTGGTGCAGTGGTGAATCCGATCAACACTTTAAGCAAGATGATCGCATCGCTTCATGACGACGAAGGAAAAATAACGATTCCTGGGTTCTACGACAAGGTAATCGAACTCAGTACTGAAGAGCGCGCAGCGATGGCAGAAGTACCCTTTGATCAAGAAGAGTACAATGAACATCTTGATATTGACGGGGTAAATGGAGAAAAGGGATACTCTACTATAGAGCGGGCCTCGATTCGACCAACTCTTGATGTGAATGGAATCTGGGGCGGATACATTGGTGAAGGAGCGAAAACAGTTCTCCCTTCTAAAGCCTACGCCAAAATATCTATGCGTTTAGTGCCCGACCAAGACCATCATGAAATCACTCGACTATTCACGGAGCACTTCGAAGCGATTGCTCCAATCGGAGTTAAGGTTAAAGTAACTCCACATCACGGGGGCACTCCTTATGTTACTCCTATTGATAGTATCGGATATTTAGCAGCAGAAAAAGCACTAGAGACAACGTTTCAAAAAAAGCCAGTTCCACAGCGAGGAGGAGGAAGTATTCCGATCGTAGCATTATTTGAATCTGTTTTAGGGGTAAAGTCAGTACTGATGGGATTCGGATTAGACAGTGATGCCATCCATTCTCCGAATGAGCATTATGGACTATTCAATTACTATAAGGGAATTGCAACCATCCCCTATTTTTTCAAGTACTATACAGAACTGTCTAAAGAGTCTTAAATAGTATCGGACGACTTGGTGCAGCATCACTAAGAATAGGCGCAACCTGTAGCTGGAGTAAATAATTACCGGCAGGTAGATCGGCAGGAATCTGTGCAAACTCAGTGATCGTTGCCGAGGTTCTTGGAGATTCTGATCCTTTCCAGAAAGCGCGATGCGACAAAAGAGCTCCATGATCCTTCTCTTTATCGATAGAGGGCACATCAAGCACCAAATGCTCCACTCCTGCTTCAACGAGTTGCTTCGTAGCTGATTCACTGAGATAGGGCCAATTCGTATGATCGTAATTGATGGGATATTCTTTATTCGGATTCAATCGAATCACTAAAGCCTTCACCCCTTCATAATCGCAGCGATTTAATGCTTTTTTAGTTAATATATGATCTCCATCTATGATCTCTAAACTCGGACAAATAAGTTTGCAAGGCATAAATAAAGGAAGTCTCAATTCCTCAATCAAAAGCTGATTTTCGTCAATATGCCCAAATGTTTCAGTATGCGTCCCATGGGCATGTGGAGCAAAATTAATTTGGTCAAAATTCACTGCAGCACCCGAAGACACGCTAAAAACAGCTCCTCCGATTTCTAAAGGACCTATCTTAGGGTTGCCGATGTACCAGGCGTTTACTCCACTACCTACCGCTCTTGACAGATCAACACCAAGCGTCTCATCAAACATATACTCCTTATCCTCAATGGTTAATCGTATCATGTGCGATTCGTTTTTAGTTCGACCATAAACAACTCACTAGCTATTCCATCAATTAAAAATTTACCCTTCCGAGTAGCTCTAATCACCCCTTCCTCTTCAAACAATAGCGCATCGAGTAAAAATGGGGTGATCATCATCTTGAAATAATTCAGATAAGGTGTACCAAATTCAGCTTCGAGATCCTGATAACTCACCCCCCATTGGGTTCGAAGCGAGGTCATCACGAATTCGTTATAGCGGTCTTTAGTCGTCAATTCTTCGCTTTCAAAATCCAACACTCCCCTTTCGACAGCATTCATATACTTGTGGTTCTGCGCAACATTCCAATATCTACTCTTACCATCAAATCCATGTGCAGAGGGGCCTATACCGACATACGAAACGCCCTTCCAGTAAGAACTATTATTAATAGAATAATGGCCCGGTAGTGCAAAATTTGAAATTTCATAATGCTCAAACCCTTTACTCATTAAGGTGTCAAGAACGACAAGGAATTGTCTTTCTGCCTGTTCCTCATCGATATCTGGAATAAGTTCCTTTTCAATATAACTAGCAAGGACAGTCTTAGGTTCCACAGTCAAAGCATAGGCAGAAACGTGAGTTGCCCCGATACCTACAACCTTGTTTATACCCTTTTGAAGCAATTCATCAGATTGTCCCGGGATACCATAAATAACATCTACAGAAACTCTATCGAAATGATTGACAGCCAACTCTAGTGACCGTAAAGAATCTTCTGAGCTATGCGCTCGATTCATCAGTTTTAAGTCTCGATCTTCAAAAGACTGAAGACCAATACTCAGTCTATTCACACCAGCCTCCTTCCAGGACATTATTTGGTCCTCATTGACATCCTCAGGGTTTACCTCCAAGGTAAATTCAAAATCTGCGGTAAAAGAATAATGCGTTAAAGCCGCATTTTTCAATACTAGTAATTGCTGCTTACTCAGTACCGAGGGGGTTCCGCCTCCTAAGTAAAGAGTGTTAAAGGTAGCTTCTTGCCAGTCTGTTTTTCTCAAACGCATTTCTTCGGTCATCGCAACAACCATTCGATCGATATAATCGAGTTTTGTCGAGAAGTGAAAATCACAATAGTGACAAGCGCGACGACAAAAAGGAATGTGGAGATAAAAACTCGCCATTAGCTGGTTCGATCTTTATTCTGGCTAACAAAGCTTGACCAAGAGTGAAAGGCCTTGGTCGCCTCGGGCTTACCTGCGTTATAAAAATGACAAACCGCCGCTGCCAAACCGTCTGTAGCATCTAAATTTTTTGGAAGTTCCTTTAAAGCAAACATCCCTTGAAGCATCTTCGCTACTTGTTCCTTCGAAGCATTACCGTTACCAGTGATCGCCATCTTAATTTTCTTTGGAAGATACTCGGTAACCGGTATTTGACGGGAAAGACCAGCAGCCATAGCTACGCCTTGAGCTCTACCCAATTTGAGCATGGATTGTACGTTTTTACCAAAGAATGGTGCCTCTAGAGCCATCTCATCGGGATGATAAGTATCAATAAGCTCGATGGTTCTTTCGTAGATCATACGCAGTTTTAGATAAGGGTCACTTACCTTTTGAAGGCGTAACTCGTTCATCTGCAAGAATTTCATTTGAGAACCATTCACCTCAATAAGGCCAAAACCCATAATGGTGGTTCCGGGATCTACTCCCAAGATAATTTTCGAGGCGGACATACTACTAAGGTAACGATTTAGCGATCGAAGTAGCGAACAACCTCAGCGAGGGGTAAACGCACCGAGTCTTCAGGCTTTTCATCGTAATAGCCCATATAGAACAATCCATAACAACGCTCTCCCTCTTCTAATTCAAGAAAATCTCCTAAATGCTGGACAACCCCCGGAGAACTCCAATAACCCCCAATTCCTTTTTCATGACTAGTAAGCCACAAATTCTGAACGGCCATTGCTACTGCTGCAACTTCTTCCCACTCAGGAAGCGATTCTTTCGGATCTCTTTTCATACAAATAGCGATAGCTACTTGAGACTTTGTCGCATTTGAGCACATCTTGTCGTGAGTGATTTGACTGAACTTCTGAGCAGTTTTGGTATACGCTTCACCAATAGCGTCTGCGAGTCGATTACGAGCTTCTGATCGAACAACTACAAATCGCCAAGGCTGAGTTTTCTTATGGGTTGGCGCCCATCGAGCCGCTTCAAGCATTTCTTCGATAAGCTCGTCAGCGATTGGGCGATCGTTATAAGATCCTGGATATACACTTCTTCGAGTTCGTATTAATTCACTTAATTCCATGAGCGATATTTTTTAAAGTCCTAAAAGTACTAATGGGCTAGAAACAAAAAAAGCCTCCCCTAAGGAAAGCCTTTCAAAGGTCAGTATCACTGTGGATACCACACTTGATGCAGTTTTACCTGCACAACACAACACTACAAATATAGGGGCAATTTTTTTATCCGATTGTTGAAAACTTCATTAAAGGAATATTTCCTAATAATTGGAATAATTCCATAATTTTGAATAGTGAATCGAAGTATTTTACATCTAGATCTAGACAGTTTTTTCGTCTCTGTAGAGCGGCTCATTAACAGCGAACTTAAGAAAAGACCTCTTCTAGTCGGCGGCATCAGTGACCGCGGAGTAGTAGCTGCTTGCAGCTATGAAACACGAGCTTTTGGCGTGCACTCAGGAATGCCTATGAAATTAGCTCGCAGACTCTGTCCAGAAGCTATTGTATTAAGAGGTAATTCAGGCACCTACACCAAATATTCAGACCTCATCACTGAAATTATCAAATCAGAGGTACCTGCTTTTGAGAAAGCCAGTATCGATGAATTCTACGCAGACCTAAGTGGAATGGATCAATTTTTCGGCACTTATAAGTTCGCCTCAGAACTAAGAACCAAGATCATTAGAGAAAGTGGATTGCCAATATCGCTTGGGCTATCAATAAACAAAATAGTTTCTAAAGTAGCCACCGGCGAGGCAAAACCCAACAATCAAATTAAAATCGATCAAGGATACGAGAAGCAATTTTTGGCTCCACTCCCTATTCGAAAAATCCCAATGATAGGTGACAAAACAGGACTAACACTGCAGCGATTAGGCATTAGAATTGTCAGTGACCTTCAAAAGCTACCCGAAGAGCTTCTTCTGCAAACGTTGGGAAAAACAGGAGGAGTTATTTGGCGAAGGGCTCAAGGAATAGATCACAGCCCTGTAATCACTTACAATGAAAGAAAATCTATTTCTACCGAAAGAACCTTTGACTACGACACCATAGATATGACTCTCTTGAGAGAATTACTTATTGCAATGACCGAGAACCTAGCCTATCAGCTCAGAAGGGGTCAAAAGTTAACTTCTTGCGTAAGCGTTAAAATAAGATATGCCGACTTTGACACTCAGAGCAGGCAATTAAAAATACCCTACACTAGCGCAGATCACTTGTTAATTCCTAGAATATTAGAGCTATTCAACGCTTTGTATAATCGACGACTAAGAGTTCGACTAATAGGGGTCAAATTCAGTCACTTGGCAGGAGGTAACTACCAGATCAACCTATTTGACGATAACGAATCAGCGATTCAGCTCTATCAAGCCATAGATAGAATGAGACTACGTTTTGGTGATCGAAGTATTATCAGAGCCTCAAGTCTAGGTGCTAAAACTATCGGACGAATTGAAAACCCATTTAACGGAAACGCCCCTATCGTACTCGCTCATCGCAAGCAATAATGTATCTACAATGTCACAGTTATTACAGTCTACGATACGGAACGATCTCAGAAGAAGAGCTCGTCGACCTGGCTATTGCTAAAGGGTATTCTTTCGCCGCACTAACCGACATCAACAACAGTGCTGCTGTATTATCCTTTGTTAAATACTGTCAGAAAAAAAACATACCACCTATCGTAGGCATTGACTGTCGCGACAGAAACTCGAAGGGTTATGTAGGAATCGCGAGAAATGCACAAGGCTTCTATAATCTCAATCAATTCGTGTCAGAGATTCAAGCCTCAAAAAAAGGGTATCCAAAATACGCTCCAGATCTCGACGAGGTAAGCTTTATCTACCCCTTTACTCAAGTGCAAATTGAAAATCTACAAATCACACTCCCCAATCATTACATAGGGGTATCGATCAAAGATCTCAACCGCTTGCGATTTAGTAAACTTATTGAGAACAAAGAACGACTTGTATTCCTTAGCCCTGTTAGCTTTCGATCTAAAAGAGACTTTAATACCCATCGCCTTCTAAGAGCTATTGACAATAATACATTACTCAGTAAACTAGCCGTCGAAGAACAAGGGGATATCGATCATCAAATGCTCGATATAAACGAATTAAAAAAGGCGGTTAACGATCTTGACTTTTTATTAGAGCAAACTGCGAAACTCAGTAAACAATGCTCATTTGAGTATTCCTTTGACCCCAGACTCCCTTCAGAAAACCAACAATTATTTGGGAAAAAACAGGAAGAAGATGAGTGGCTACTCAGGCGTTTATGTCAAGAAGGCATATCGTACCGGTATCCTAAAGAAAAACCCAAAGAGCTGCACGCACGACTAGCTAAAGAACTGCAATTGATCTGTGAAAAATCCTTCACCACCTATTTCTTAATTAACTGGGATCTCACTAGAGAAGCTAGAAAGAGAGGTTTTTTCTATGTAGGAAGAGGTAGTGGGGCCAATAGCCTTGTAGCTTATCTCTTACGCATTACTGATGTCGATCCTATCGAGCTCAATCTCTACTTTGAGCGTTTTATTATTTTCACGGTCACGACCTGTTTTCCATCCTCTCGCAACTTGTTGATGAAGCGGAGTGCATTTGCATGGTTCAACTTTGAGTCAAAACCATCCCGTTGATGGTACATCAACACAGTTTGGGGTGGCATGAGCTCCATGCATGCCGTCGAATCTACACCTGCACTGAACGCTAAACCACAACGCCAACCTTGCGGCCTGGTGGGCTTCCAGTTCTCAAGAATACCCTTTTCCCAAGGTGAGCACAAAAAGTGATGAGCGACGCGGAAGAGGTCAGGATGCGTCGTATTGATATCCCAACCGATGGGCATCTCAAAGAAAATCTCTCTCCCAGAGGCATCGAAAATTAGTCGCTGTCCGGACTGAGACCAACGGGTGCGTGGTTTATAGATCGGAAGAGCGTCGTGTAGGGAAAGAGTGTCACAGACTGTG
>CAXPJI010000028.1:0-9649 GCA_964217345.1 Euzebya sp. | reverse complement strand
GAGTTCAATTTCTTATGAAAAAGAACAACATCGAGGTAATTAATGGTTACGGGAGTTTACTTCCTGGCAAACAGGTGAAAGTGACCAGCGCTGATAAAGTATCAACCATCTCTGCCACAAATATTGTTATAGCGACCGGAGCTCGCAGCCGTGAGTTACCTAGCCTACCTCAAGATGGAGTAAAGGTTATTGGATACCGCGAAGCGATGACTTTAAATTCACAACCCAAAAAACTCGTTGTTGTAGGTAGTGGTGCTATCGGAATCGAATTTGCTTACTTCTACAATAGCATGGGCACAGAGGTAACAGTGGTTGAATACCAGCCAAATATTGTACCTGTTGAAGACGAAGAAATTTCAAAACAGCTGGAGCGCAGTTTTAAGAAAGCTGGAATCAACATCTTAACTTCTGCTGAAGTCACCTCAGTAGATACTAGTGGTGCAGGTGTAAAGGCTACCGTAAAAACCGCAAAAGGAGAACAAGTTATTGAAGCAGACATTGTACTTTCTGCTGTCGGTATCAAATCAAACATTGAAAATATTGGCCTTGAAGAGGTAGGTATTATCACAGACCGCGACAAGATTTTAGTGAATGAATACTACCAAACCAACATACCAGGTTACTACGCGATTGGTGATGTAACTCCAGGGCAAGCATTAGCTCACGTTGCTTCTGCCGAAGGAATTCTTTGTGTAGAGAAAATAGCAGGTATGCACGTTGAACCGATCGACTATGGTAATATACCTGGGTGCACCTATTGCAGCCCAGAGATTGCCTCTGTTGGTATGACAGAGAAGCAGGCTAAAGAAAAAGGGTATGATATCAAAGTAGGTAAATTCCCCTTCTCTGCGAGCGGTAAGGCAAAAGCCAGTGGTAATTCTGACGGATTCGTAAAAGTCATTTTTGATGCTAAGTATGGAGAATGGTTAGGCTGTCATATGATTGGCGCTGGAGTAACCGATATGATTGCCGAGGCGGTAGTGGCAAGAAAGCTAGAGACCACAGGGCATGAAATCCTTAAAGCGGTTCACCCTCACCCAACGATGAGTGAAGCCGTAATGGAAGCCGTTGCTGCAGCCTACGATGAGGTTATTCACCTCTAGACAGAATCGACTCAATGGCGAGACGATAACTATCTAGTCCACATCCGATAATTATTCCGGCTGCTTTTGCAGCAATAAAAGACTGGTGTCTGAAGGGCTCTCGTGCATAAGTGTTCGAAATGTGAACTTCGATTACTGGGGTATTAATTCCTGCCACGGCATCACCTAGACCCACTGAGGTGTGGGTGTAAGCGCCGGCATTAAGGACAATACCGTCGTAATCAAACCCACATTCATGAAGTTTATCGATAAGTTCTCCTTCGATATTCGATTGAAAATAAATCAGTTCGTGGCCCTCATAGCGAGACTGGAGCTTCTTAAAGTAATCCACAAAGGTTGTCGAGCCGTAAATGTCAGGCTCTCTTTTACCCAATAAGTTTAGGTTCGGACCATTTATAACTGCTATCTTCATAACGCTAAAATAGAAGGTTTTCGTGAACTGGGAACAGGCCATAGCAGAATACATCAACTATTTAAAATTAGAAAGGGGCTCTAGTAAAGCCACGATAAGTAGTTACACCTACGATTTAAATAGATTAAAAGAAGCCCTAATAAGCAACGGGGTTGATCGGCCCACTTTAACACAATTAGAGAATTTAAGAGCATCGATGGGATCACTATCCGTAGCCTTAAGCGAGAGATCGCTAGCACGATTAGTATCCTCTATGAAAGGCTTTTTTGGTTATTTAACGGCCGAAAAATATCTCGAAGTAAATCCTGCTGAACAAATTGAGGCTCCTAAACTTTCAAGAAAAATCCCGGTCTTTTTAACCGAAGCTGAGGTTCAGGAATTCTTGGGTGCCATTGACTTATCACACCCACAGGGTAGTCGCAACCTCGCCATTTTCGAAATGCTCTATGCTTGTGGTCTTCGAGTATCCGAAATTCTTCAATTACGTCTCTCTGACTTGTTTTTGAATGAAGGATTCATTCGAGTGATCGGAAAGGGACAGAAAACACGATTAGTGCCGATCGGTCCTTACTCTATAAAACGATTAGAAGGATATCTTGAAAATCGCGTATCAGAATATCAACCTCAACCCCTATATGAGGATGTTTTATTCTTAAACCGACGCGGAAGATCGCTTACACGAGCCATGATTTTTACCCTTACCAAGCAGATTGTAGAAAAAACCAGAATTAAAAAAGAGATTAGTCCGCATACCTTCAGGCATTGCTTTGCTACTCACCTATTAGAAAACGGAGCCGATTTGCGCGCCATTCAATTAATGTTGGGTCATGAAAGCATAACGACTACTGAAATATACCTACATAGTTCGGTTGAAAAACTCCGGGATACCATAGAAAAACTTCATCCCCGTTCTGATTTCTAAACCTGAAATTTCTCATTACCTTAAACCCTATTAAATCTCAACACATGACAAAACTTAAATTGACCATCGCAACACTTCTACTGAGTAGTTTTGCCATTGCACAAAAGACCTCTCAAGTTTTTGAATCCATAGAAACCAATTTGAGTGACTACGAAAGCATTGCTCTTGAAATTTGGGACTTAGCTGAAATGGGTTACCAAGAATATCAATCAAGCAATCTACTTAAGGCAAGATTAGAAAGTGAAGGTTTTTCTATTACTACTGGTGTAGCTGAAATTCCTACCGCTTTCGTTGCTGAATATGGAACCAATGGCCCTGTGATTGGTATTCTCGGTGAGTTCGACGCGCTCCCTGGTCTTTCTCAAAAAGCAGTGCCCTTTAAAGAAAGTGCTAATGCTATTGGTGGACACGGATGTGGTCACCATTTATTCGGAACCGCATCACTTGCTGCCGCGGTTGCCCTTAAAGATTGGCTAATAAAAACCAAAACCGAAGGCCGTATTCGATTCTATGGAACCCCCGCCGAAGAAGGAGGTGGAGCAAAGGTTTACATGTCACGCGCCGGGCTTTTCGATGACGTCGATGTGGTTTTACACTGGCATCCAGGAGCCGCTAACCAAGCAAATGAAGCTGCTGCACTAGCTAATATTTCGGGGAAATTTAGATTTAACGGAGTTTCAGCACATGCCGCCGGAGCCCCAGAAAGAGGTCGTTCAGCACTTGATGCTGTTGAAGCTATGAATTACATGGTGAATATGATGCGTGAGCACGTCCCTCAAGAAACACGAATTCACTATGTAATCACTGACGGAGGAAAGGCTCCCAATGTAGTTCCTGACTTCGCAGAGGTCTATTACTATTCAAGACACCCCTCCAGAGAGGTAGTTCAAAATGTATTCGATCGTATCATTCTAGCTGCCGAAGGAGCTGCAAAAGGAACAGAGACTACAATGAGCTATGAAATCGTAAATGGGGTTCACGAATTATTACCTAATCAAACACTGCAAACCCTAGTACATGAAAGCCTATCAACTGTGGGAGGATACACTTACACCTCAGAAGAACGCGCTTTTGCTGAAAAGATCTCTGAGAGTTTAAATCGTCCGCTAGACGAGCGTGTTGCTAAAGAGGTTGCTCCGTACCAGGAGGCTTCTAGAGCTTACGGCTCAACCGATGTTGGTGACGTTAGTTTTGTCGTTCCTACGGTAGGTTTTGGAACCGCCACATGGGTTCCTGGCACCTCAGCACATTCATGGCAAGCCGTTGCTGCTGGTGGCACTAGTATTGGATTAAAAGGTATGGCGGTAGCAGCCAAAACATTAGCACTTAGTGGAGCTAAGCTTTTTAAAAATCCAAAGATTATCGCTAAGGCAAGAGCTGAATTTGAAGAGCGTAGAGGGGCTGATTTTAATTATCGTCCTCTTCTTGGGAATCGTCCTCCTGCTCTTGACTACCGAAATTAAAAGGGAATTCTCTCTTCTTATGATCCTCGTTATAGGCTAGAAGTTCTTCTTCGGGAATCACCTTTAAGAATGAAGGGTGTTGTTCAATAGCAAACTCTAATTTCTCAATAATCGAATCGACCGATTCGTTTTCGTAATCAATTTCTAAGGGATCTTTAATCACCATCGATTGTAGGATCCCTTTCTTTTTGATATAAATACCTTTTCGATCGAAGGATCTCCTAAACCCATCAATAACGATTGGGACCACTACGGGTTGATAGGTTTTAATAATGTGAGCGGTACCCTTTCTAATCGGTTTCCAAGGGCGAGTAGTGCCCTGAGGAAAGGTAATTACCCATCCGTCATCTAGCGCTTTACCTATATTAGAAATATCGCTGAATTTCACTTGACGCTTTACCTCTTTCCCCCCTGCTCTCCAGGTGCGTTCAATACTGATCGAACCAGCATAGGCTAAAATTTTTGCAAGTAAACTGTCATTCATCGTCTCCTTGGCAGCGATGTAGTATAAATTCAATTTTGGTCTTAAAAGGTATAATGCATTTTTTATCGAATCCTCTCTACCTTGAAGACTTGCATTGAATACGTGAAACATAGCAACCACGTCTGCAAAATAGGTTTGGTGATTACTCACGAAAAGCACTTTTTTACCGGCTAACTTTCTAAGAACATCAGATCCTTCAATTTGAAGGGTGTTAAAACGCTTGTAACGGGCGTGCGTCGCAAAACCAGCAAACAAGATAAGAAGTCTCTTTAATAAGAGGATGTGACCAAATGGATTTCGTTTGAGTAACGGCATAGCGGCGGCTAATGTACAAAAGCTTTTAGATGTTTTATCTTTGAAAAAACGAATGAAATGAAGTATGCCTTCTGTCTTAGCGCATTTTTATTGTTTTTTTCCTGCAGTGAATCCGAGAAAAAAAATAATTCCAACCCCGCCACTACCCCAACTTTAATAGAACCAAAGGTATCGGTTCAAGCAAAGAAAGAAACTGAGACAGAGTTATTTGTGTTAACTGAAGAAAATGCGATTCCTTTTTTCTTCGAATATGAAAAGACTTTAGCAGAAGACCATCTCACTTTTGAAACAAGCTTTGGCAATTTCACGGTTCGATTATACGCTGATGTTCCCTATCACCGTGCTAACGCGGTATATCTTGCCAAAAAAGGATACTTCGACAACACCATGTTTCATCGTGTGGTAGAAAATTTCATCATTCAAGGTGGAAATGCTGATACTCCAGATCTGCCGAAGAAACGAAAAACAATCGGCAGGTATCTATTACCTCCTGATACCGACAAAAATCACTCACATCACCGAGGGGTGATTTCAATGCCTAGTAGTGATATCGACAACCCTCATAAACTGGCTTCTCCTTTTGAATTTTTCATTGTAGTTACCAAGCCTGGCTCCTATCATTTAGACGGTAACTATACCGCCTTTGGAGAAGTAATTGAAGGTATGGAGGTCGTTGACCAAATAAACGCCGTAGCAGTCGACCAAGGCGATTGGCCACTACAGAACGTCTACATCAAAAAGGTAACCGCTTTTAAAGGTTAAGGGAGGCTTCGAACTCGAATACTGATCGAACAATTATTTCAATACACTCATCAATCTGCTCTTTAGTCATTACTAGCGGAGGAGCAAATCGAATAATATTACCATGCGTAGGTTTCGCTAATAAGCCATTATCTCTGAGGGTTAAGCAAAGATTCCAAGCAGTTTCGCTTTCTTCTGTATCGTTGATAACAATCGCATTGAGAAGTCCCTTTCCACGAACTAAACTCACTAAACTACAGTCACCCAGTTTCGAGCGTAGCTCATTTCTGAAATATTCCCCTAGTTCAAAGGCATTTTCTGCTAATCGTTCGTTCTTAATCACCTCTAGAGCAGCTATACTAACTGCAGCTGCTACTGGATTACCACCGAAGGTACTACCATGCGAGCCTGGAGTAATTACTTGCATTACTTGGTCATTAGCTAAAACCGCTGAAATCGGGTATACTCCACCTGAAATTGCCTTACCAAGGATTAGAATGTCAGGCTTAACTTCAGGGGTACCACTACAGTGCTTATCTGCACATCGGCAATTACCACAAGTTGCCAAAAGTCTACCCGTTCTAGCAATACCGGTTTGAACCTCATCAGCTAGAAGGAGTACTCCGTATTCTTTACAAAGGGCTGAAACTTTAGCAAGGTATCCTTCATCGGGTACCATAACCCCAGCTTCTCCTTGGATGGGTTCTACTAAAAACCCTGCAATGTTTGAGTGTGACTTAAGAACCTCTTCTAAGGCATCCGCATCGTTGTAAGGGATTTTTATAAAACCACTAGTGTAAGGTCCGAAACCTTGGCGAGCAGTTTTATCCGAAGAAAACGATATGATCGTGGTGGTTCTACCATGAAAGTTTTGATCACAGACAACAATTTGAGCCTGATCTTCAGGCAGACCCTTCACCTTGTAGGCCCAACGTCTTGCAATCTTTAATGCAGTCTCGACAGCCTCAGCACCAGTATTCATAGGGAGAACCTTGTCGAAATGAAAAGTTTCTGTTAGGTATTGCTCCATCCGACCCAGTTGATCATTATAGAAAGCTCGTGAAGTCAGCGTTAATTGTTTCGATTGCTCAGTAAGCGCATCAATGATATCCGGATGACAATGCCCCTGATTTACCGCTGAATAAGCCGATAAGAAGTCGAAATACTTCTTACCCTCAATATCCCACAAGTAAACTCCCTCTCCTTTAGCTAATACCACAGGTAGCGGATGATAATTATGCGCACCGTATTTATTTTCTAAAGCGATAGCCTCTTCAGAACTGCGAATCGAATCAATCATACTTATTTTTTTAAAGCCCTTCAAAGTTCGATAATACAATCCGCATAACCAATTACCTTTGCAGTTATGAGCAGAAAACCGCATAGAGTTCTTGAGGACTTGAAAATTCATACCCTAGGAGCAAAAGGAAAGGCAATAGGGAAAACTGAAGAAGGACGTGTTGTGTTTATCCCATACGTAGCACCGGGCGATATCGTGGATGCACGTGTTGTAAATAAGAGAAAAAACTATCTCGAAGCCGAAGCCATTTCGATTAAAAGTGAATCTGAGTACCGTGTTGAACCTAAATGTGAACATTTCACACGATGCGGCGGCTGTAAGTGGCAACATCTTCAATATGATCAGCAACTGATCTACAAACAAAATGAGGTACTAGAGAATCTAAAGCGAATTGGAGAAATCATCCCCGAACATATCGAACCAATTTTAGCCTCTGAGACCATCTATCACTATCGCAACAAAATGGAATTTTCATTTTCAGATAGTAGATGGATTGAAAAAGAAGAAATCGAGAGTGGGGAGATTTTTGATCGTAGAGGTCTAGGTTTTCATAAGCCAGGGATGTGGGATAAAATTATCGATCTCAATCACTGTTACCTACAAGGAGAACCCTCTGACCGCATACGCAACTTTTGTAAAGAAGAAGGAATTCGTCAAAAGCTTGAATTTTTCAATCCGCGTAACCGCACGGGGGCGCTTCGCACCTTGATGATTAGAAACACCTTGGCTGGTGATTTAATGGTTCTTATCCAATTTTATGAAGCTTCTAAAGATCAGATAGAAAGCTTCCTTTCTGCGATTGCTAGCGAGTTCCCTGAAATCACTTCACTCCTATATGTGATCAACCAAAAAGGGAATGATACGCTATACGATCAAGACATTATTGTTTTTAACGGCAAAGATCACATTGAGGAAACTATGAAGTCTTTGAGATTTAAAGTCGATGCCAAGTCGTTTTATCAAACCAATAGTGCACAAGCGCTTCGTTTGTATGAAGTAGCTAGAGATTTTGCCGATCTCAGTGGTGATGAGCTCGTTTATGATCTATATACAGGCACCGGTACCATTGCTCAATTTATCGCTCAAAAGGCAAAATATGTGGTGGGTGTTGAGGCCGTACCGGAAGCTATTGAAAAAGCGAAGGAAAACGCGGTGATTAACAATATCAGCAATGTAACTTTTGAGGTCGGAGACATGAAAAATGTGTTTAACGACGAATTCGTTGAAAGGCACGGCAAAGCAGATATCGTTATCACAGATCCACCAAGGGATGGAATGCATGGCGATGTGGTAGCACAACTTCTGAAACTAGCCCCGAAAAAGATTGTCTATGTAAGTTGTAACTCAGCAACGCAGGCAAGAGATTTAAAACTCCTATCTGAGCAGTATCGCGTAGTTCGTTCAAGAGCAGTAGATTTGTTTCCTCAGACGCACCACATTGAAAACGTAGTTTTATTGATTAAAAACGAATAATGAAGTTACCAACCTACATCCTTGCGCTTGCTACGCTTCTTATATTCTCAAGTTGTGAAAAAGACGATGTATGTGTTGAAAACGACTCTGTTTACGTCAATCTGGTTTTCTACAGTGCCGAAGATGGTGTCACTGCTAAATCGGTATCGGGCTTTAGTCTTCTAGATTTAAACGGAGACATCTTTCAAAATTATGACAACACAACAGTTACAGCAATTGCGCTTGTGTTACCTACAAGTCAAAGTAGTTATGACTTAATCTTACAGAAAAGAACTGAGGTAGATGGTTTGTCCATAAATACGAATGATACGCTGAACTTCAGTTATACCCCGAAGGCCACTTATGTCTCCAGAGCCTGTGGGTATATTCGTACCTACACTGATTTAAGTAATCATTCAACCAGTAATTGGATCAGCGAAGTGATTGTAAATATTCCAGAAATCAATTCTAATAATGATGAGCATGTGGCTATCTTACATTAGCAAAAAGGCGGTTAACTGGATCATGATCCTGGCTTCTGTTTCGATTTACGCTCAGAAAGAATACGGGATTAGGGCAGGAATTGATCTATCAAAATTAGTTCGATCTGAGCTTCAAGAGGGATATACAGGTTTCGAAATTTTCGGTGATTTAACTTTTAGAGACAAAACAAAGATTGCCGTTGAAATCGGATCAGAGTCTTTCGACACGAAAGAATCTATCGATCAGAGCCTTCTTTATAGCTATAAGGTTTCAGGCGAATTCCTCAAATTAGGTCTAGACTGGGAGATTTATCAAAGAAAGCCCGGTGAGAAAAATCAAATCACCGCAGGTGCACGCTATGTAGTATCTTCTTTTGACACGAGTCAAGGAACAATCAACTTCTATGACACCGCATGGGTCGAGCGTTACGGCGAATTTCCCAATTACAATGTTCAAGGGCCTACCCATAATGGTCTTTCGGCGAGTTATCTTGAAGGCGTACTCGGATTTAAAACCCATATCACCAAACAGCTATATTTAGGGGGGAGTTTTCGGATGGGATTTTTGGTCAGTCAGAAAGAACCTGAAAACTTTGATAATCTTTGGATCCCAGGATTTAACCGAGTTACAGATGGAGCTAGATTCGGATTTAGCTACAATTACGGTCTTAGCTATTACTTGCCCGTAAAGAAAACTCGTTAAGATTTCGAGGCCTTTCTCGACCCCTGGTAAAGCTCATAGCTCACTAGGCGAGATTCTAGCTTTCCATTAAACATTTTAATCTTTCTAGAAGGACGAAGTCCGACGCTCTTTAAAGCCTCGATATTGGCTGTAATGAACCAAGCCTCGCAGCCCTGATATTCTTTTTTTAAGGTGTCTCCTATTTTTCCATAAAAGACATCCGCATCAATGGGTAGTCGCTCTCCATAGGGCGGATTGAAAACAATGTGCAATGGAACCTCTGACGGGCGATC
>CAXPJI010000027.1:0-52588 GCA_964217345.1 Euzebya sp. | reverse complement strand
TTCAGGTTGCTGAAGGTGAAGTAATTGATATTTACAGTAATCTATAATATACTGAAATGGCTGTTAGAAAATTAAAACCGATTACACCGGGACAACGTTTTAAGGTTGTCAATGGTTTTGATGCGATCACTGCATCTAAGCCAGAGAAAAGCCTTTTAGCTCCCCTAAAAAAATCGGGTGGACGTAATTCAGACGGTAAGATGACCGCTTCACATAGAGGTGGGGGTCACAAACGACGTTACCGTATTATTGATTTCAAAAGAACGAAAGAGGGTGCTGCTGAAGTACTTTCTATCGAGTACGATCCGAACAGAACTGCTTTTATCGCTTTAGTTCAATATGCTGATGGTGAAAAGCGTTATGTTATTGCTCAAAATGGACTTGAAGTTGGATCTTCAATCCAAGCAGGTGAAGGAGCTACTCCAGATGTTGGAAATGCTCTTAAGTTGAAAGATATTCCTCTAGGTACGATCATCTCTTGCATCGAGCTTCGTCCTGGTCAGGGTGCTGTTATGGCTCGTAGTGCTGGTTCTTTCGCTCAATTAATGGCAAAGGACGGTAAGTTTGTAACGATCAAATTGCCTTCAGGAGAGACTCGTTTGATTCTTGGAGAATGTATGGCTACTATTGGAGCTATTTCTAATTCAGATCATCAGTTAATCGTTTCTGGTAAGGCTGGTAGAAGTCGTTGGTTAGGCCGTCGTCCACGTACAAGACCTGTTGTTATGAACCCTGTCGATCACCCGATGGGTGGTGGTGAAGGTCGTGCTTCAGGAGGTCACCCAAGATCTAAAAATGGTATTCCTGCTAAAGGTTATAGAACTCGTTCTAAGACTAAGGATAGCAACAGATATATTGTAGAACGAAGAAAGAAATAAGATAGATGGCACGTTCACTAAAAAAAGGTCCTTTTATTCACCATAGCCTTGAAAAGAAAGTTCAAGCTAATGTTGAATCAGGAAAGACTACAGTTATCAAAACTTGGTCTAGAGCTTCAATGATTTCACCTGATATGGTAGGTCAAACTATTGCGGTTCATAATGGAAAGCAATTTGTTCCTGTTTACGTTACTGAGAACATGGTGGGTCACAAACTAGGTGAGTTTTCACCAACCCGTTCGTTCAGAGGTCACGCAGGTGCTAAAAACAAAGGTAAAAAGTAATTAAGCTATGGGAGTTCGTAAAAAACAAATGGCTGAGAGAATTAAAGAAGAGCGTAAGCAAGTTGCTTTTGCTCGTCTGAATGATTTTCCAACCTCACCTAGAAAGATGCGCCTTGTTGCCGACTTAATTCGTGGTAAAGAAATCGAATTAGCTCTAGCTACTTTAAAGTTTAGTACTAAGGCGGCTTCTAAGCCACTAGAAAAGCTTCTTTTATCTGCAATTGCAAACTGGGAAGCTAAGAACCAGGATGCTTCTTTAGAAGATGCTTCTTTAATCGTTAAAGAAATCCGTGTAGACGGTGGAACGATGTTAAAGCGTTTACAGACGGCGCCACAAGGTCGTGCGCACCGTATCCGCAAAAGATCAAATCATGTAACCTTAGTATTAGGTTCTAATAATAACGCAGCTAGCAACTAATATGGGACAGAAAACTAATCCAATTGGAAATCGCTTAGGTATTATCCGTGGCTGGGAATCAAACTGGTACGGTGGTAACGATTACGGGGATAAACTTGCCGAGGATGATAAAATCCGCAAGTACGTAATGGCTCGCTTGTCTAAGGCTAGCGTTTCACGTGTTATCATTGAGAGAACCCTAAAACTAGTTACAATAACTATTACGACTGCTCGTCCTGGTATCATTATCGGTAAAGGAGGTCAAGAAGTTGATAAATTAAAAGAAGAGCTTAAGAAGATCACAGGTAAGGATGTTCAGATCAACATTCATGAGATTAAACGTCCTGAGCTAGATGCTAATCTAGTTGCCGCTTCTATTGCCCGTCAAATTGAAAACCGTATCTCTTACCGTAGAGCTATTAAAATGGCTATTGCCTCTGCTGTTCGTATGAATGCTGAAGGTATTAAGGTGATGATTTCGGGTCGTTTGAATGGTGCTGAAATGGCTCGTTCAGAATTATATAAGGAGGGTCGTATTCCTCTATCTACTTTCCGTGCAGATGTAGATTACGCTCTTGAAGAGGCTCACACCACTTATGGTCGTCTTGGTATCAAGGTTTGGATCATGAAAGGTGAGGTTTATGGAAAGAGAGAGTTATCTCCATTAGTTGGTCTTTCAACTAACTCAGGAAGTGGTAAATCATCAAAACAAGATGGTGCTGCAAAGCGTCGTCGTAGAAAGTAATATAAAGTAGAAAAAGGATTATGTTACAGCCAAAAAGAACCAAATTTCGCAAAGCCCAGAAGGGCCGCATGAAAGGAATTTCACAACGTGGCCATCAGCTTTCGAATGGAATGTTTGGTATTAAATCGTTAGACTCAAAGTTCATTACTTCACGTCAGATTGAGGCAGCTCGTATTGCAGCGACTCGTTATATGAAGCGTCAAGGTCAGCTTTGGATTAAAATTTTCCCAGATAAGCCTATTACCAAGAAACCTCTTGAGGTACGTATGGGTAAAGGTAAAGGTGCCCCTGAGTACTGGGTAGCAGTAGTTAAACCGGGACGTGTAATGTTTGAAGTTGCAGGTGTTCCTAAAGAAGTGGCAGAAGAGGCTTTACGTCTTGCTGCTCAGAAACTACCATGTAGAACTAAATTTATTGTTGCACGTGACTTCGTTGCAGAATAATATTGATCGTTGATATGAAACAGTCGGAAATCATAGAATTATCAGTAGAAGATTTGAAAGCTAAGCTTGCTTCACTGAAAAAGGAGTTGTCAGATTTATCATTAGGACACTCTGTTTCTCCGTTAGAGAATCCATTAATTCTTCGTTCAACACGTAGAACTATTGCACGAATCTCTACTGAATTGTCTAAAAGAGAATTACAATAACGGCCTGGCCTTATGGAAAATAGAAACTTAAGAAAAGAAAGAATTGGTGTTGTCACTAGTAACAAAATGGAGAAATCTATTGTTGTTTCTGAGGTGAAACGTGTTAAGCACCCTATGTACGGTAAGTTCGTACTTAAGACCAAGAAGTATGTAGCGCATGATGAGAAGAACGATTGTAATGAAGGCGATACAGTAAAGATCATGGAAACTCGACCATTGAGTAAGCGTAAATGCTGGAGATTGGTTGAAATTATTGAACGAGCTAAGTAATTAGGCATGGTACAACAAGAATCAAGATTAAGAGTTGCTGACAACACTGGTGCTAAAGAGGTACTTACTATTCGTGTTTTAGGTGGAACTAAGCGTCGTTATGCTTCGCTTGGGGACAAAATTGTAGTTACTGTTAAAGAAGCTACTCCTAATGGTACGGTTAAGAAAGGAAGTGTTTCTAAAGCGGTTGTAGTTCGCACCAAGAAAGAAGTTAGACGTCCAGATGGATCGTATATCCGTTTTGATGATAATGCATGTGTTCTATTAAATGCTACTGGAGAAATGAGAGGTACTCGTGTTTTCGGACCAGTTGCAAGAGAATTACGTGATCGTCAATTCATGAAGATTGTTTCATTAGCCCCTGAGGTGCTTTAATCTTACGAAGAAATGATAAAGTTAAAATTAAAAGTAGGAGATAAGGTTCAAGTAACCGCTGGAGAACACAAAGGTGCTCAAGGAGCTATCGTTTCTCTAGACAAGGTGAAAAGCCGCGCTATTGTTGAAGGTGTAAATCTAGTTTCTAAGCACCAAAAGCCTAGCTCAAGCAATCCACAAGGAGGTATTGTACAGAAAGAAGCACCTATCCATATTTCGAATCTTTCACTTCTAGATCCTAAAGATGGATCACCGACACGAGTTGGTTATGAAGTACGTGATGGTAAGAAAGTTCGTGTTTCTATAAAATCAAACGAAGTATTATAAGCCATGGAATATACTCCAAGATTAAAACAAGAATATACTGATCGTATCGTTTCTGCGTTGAGCGAACAATTCAATTACAAGAATGTAATGATGGTTCCAAAACTTGAGAAGATTGTTATTAGTAGAGGTGTAGGTTCTGCTGTTGCTGACAAAAAGTTAGTAGATCAAGCAGTTGAAGAACTTACGACTATTTCAGGTCAGAAGGCAATTGCTACCATTTCTAAGAAAGACGTTGCTTCATTTAAGCTTCGTAAAGGAATGCCTATTGGTGCGAAGGTTACTCTTCGTGGTGAGCGTATGTACGAATTTTTAGATCGTTTGATTACTGTTGCACTCCCACGTGTACGTGATTTTCAAGGGATTAAATCTACTGGATTTGATGGTCGTGGTAACTACAATTTAGGGGTTACTGAACAAATCATCTTCCCAGAAATTAACATCGATAAAATCAATCGAATTAACGGTATGGATATCACTTTCGTGACAAGTGCCGGAACTGATAACGAGGCTCAAGCCTTATTAACTGAATTAGGTCTACCGTTTAAAAAGAATTAGTATGGCTAAAGAATCTATGAAAGCCCGCGAACGCAAAAGGGCAAAGCTGGTTGCAAAGTATGCTGCAAAGCGTGAAGCTTTAAAAGCTGCAGGAGATTATGAAGCACTTCAAAAGCTTCCTAAAAATGCTTCTCCAGTAAGAATGCGTAATCGTTGCAAATTAACAGGTCGTCCTCGTGGATACATGAGAACTTTTGGTATTTCACGTGTTACTTTCCGTGAAATGGCTAACCAAGGTTTGATCCCAGGTGTAACTAAAGCCAGCTGGTAGATATTTATTAAAGAAATTTTAAGATGGTAACAGATCCAATTGCAGATTTTTTAACTCGTATTCGTAATGCGAGCAGTGCTGGACACAGAGTGGTTGAAATACCTGCTTCAAATGTTAAGAAGGAAATTACTAAGATCCTTTTCGATCAAGGTTATATCCTTAGCTACAAATTTGAAGATACCAGTGCTCAGGGTTCAATTAAAATTGCCCTTAAGTATGATGCGGTAACTAAAGAGCCGATCATCAGAAAGATTGAAAGAGTGAGTAAACCAGGTCTTCGTAAGTATTCGGGTAAGGGTGATCTTCCACGTGTACTTAATGGATTAGGTATTGCTGTAGTTTCTACCTCTCATGGTGTGATGACTTCTAAGCAGGCTCGTAAGGAAAACGTTGGTGGGGAAGTTCTTTGCTACGTATATTAAAATTGAATAACTGATAGATTATGTCAAGAATAGGAAATAACCCAATCTCGATTCCAGATGGTGTTACAGTGACTGTAGCTGATCAAACCATTACGGTTAAAGGTAAGCTAGGTGAGTTAACTCAGGAGTTTGATGCTGTATCCATTGAGGTAGTTGACGGAAGTGTTTCTGTTAGCCGTCCTTCAGATTCAAAAGATCACCTTGCAAAGCATGGTCTTTATAGATCTCTTGTGAACAACATGATTCAGGGAGTCACTAAAGGTTGGACTAAAGAGTTAGAACTGGTAGGTGTTGGATATCGTGCCAGCAACCAAGGACAAAAATTAGACCTGGCGGTAGGTTTTTCGCACAACATTGTTTTAGATATTGCTCCAGAAGTAACTGTAGAGACTGTATCTGAAAAAGGAAAGAACCCAATCGTTAAACTAACTTCATTTGATAAGCAACTAGTAGGGCAAGTAGCGGCTAAGATCCGTGGCTTCAGAAAGCCAGAGCCTTACAAAGGAAAAGGCATCAAGTTTGTTGGTGAACAAATTAGAAGAAAAGCAGGTAAATCTGCATAACCGTAATATACTATGGGATTAAGTAAACTAGAGAGAAGACAACGTATCCAAAAGCGTATTCGCAAGGTTTCTTTTGGTACTCCAGAGCGTCCTAGATTAGCTGTTTTTCGCAGTAACAAGGAGATCTATGCTCAAATTATTGACGACCGTAATGGTGTTACTATTGCAGCAGCATCATCTCGCGATAAGGGAGCTTCAGTAGAAGGAACTAAAATTGAACAAGCAAACGCTGTTGGTAAGAGCCTTGCAGAGAAAGCCCTTGCAAAGGGTATTTCATCTGTAGCTTTTGATAGAGGAGGAAATTTGTATCACGGTAGAGTTAAATCTTTAGCTGAAGGAGCTAGAGAAGGCGGACTTAAATTCTAATCACTATTATGTATCAGAACTATAAAAATGTTGAGATTGTTAAACCAGGTGGTTTAGAACTAAAGGACCGTCTTGTTGGGGTTCAACGTGTAACTAAAGTAACTAAAGGTGGTCGTGCTTTTGGATTCTCTGCAATTGTTGTTGTAGGCGATGAAAATGGTGTTGTTGGTCACGGTTTAGGTAAGTCTAAAGATGTGGCATCTGCTATTTCTAAAGCAGTAGAAGACGCAAAGAAGAATCTAGTTCGTATTCCTCTTACTCACGGTACTCTACCTCATGAGCAAAAAGGTAAGTTTGGTGGTGCGCGCGTATATCTTCAGCCTGCCTCACAAGGTACCGGGGTTATCGCTGGTGGTGCTGTACGTGCGGTGTTAGAAGCTGTTGGTGTACACGATGTACTTTCAAAGTCTCAAGGTTCATCTAACCCTCACAACGTAGTTAAAGCAACTTTTGATGCTTTATTACAACTTCGCGATGCAAAGTCTATTGCTAAGCAACGAGGAATTAGTTTAGACAAAGTATTTAACGGATAATTGTGGTCATGGGAAAAATTAAAATCACTCAAGTAAAAAGCAGTATCAAACGTCCACAGAATCAAAAGCGTACGTTAGAGGCTTTAGGCTTGAAAAAAATTGGACAGGTTGTAGAACATGATTCTACACCGAATATTCTTGGAATGGTTAAAGTAGTTGAGCATTTAGTTAATGTTCAACAATCATAAAGTATAGATAATGAACCTACACAGTTTAAAGCCTGCAGAAGGCTCAGTTCATAGAGAAGGAAAACGCGTTGGTCGCGGAGAAGGATCTGGTAAAGGTGGTACTGCTGCTCGTGGACACAAGGGAGCTAAATCACGTTCTGGATATTCTAAAAAGATTGGTTTTGAAGGAGGTCAAATGCCACTTCAACGTCGTGTTCCAAAATTTGGTTTTAAAAACATCAATCGTAAAGAGTACCGTGGTATTGGCTTAGACCAATTAGAAGCTCTTGCAGCAACCGGTCAAACAGATATTACTTTTGAAGTTTTAGTTGCGAATGGTATCGCTCGTAAGAATGATCTAGTGAAAATTCTTGCTAACGGTTCAGTTTCGTCTAAAGTTAATGTAACAGTTCACAAATTTACGGCTTCAGCTAAGTCAGCAATCGAAGCTGCTGGTGGTACTGCTACGGAGATTTAATTTTTTCTAAATGAAGAAGTTTATAGAAACCTTAACGAATATCTGGAAGATCGAAGAGTTGCGTAATAAGATTATCGTAACTCTTGGATTACTTCTGGTTTATCGTTTCGGAGCGCAGGTAGTGTTACCTGGTATAGATACTGATCAACTTGTACAGTTAAATCAAAACACAGAACAGGGTATTTTAGGTATTCTTAATGCCTTTACCGGGGGTGCATTTGCTAATGCCTCAATCTTTGCGTTGGGAATTATGCCGTACATCTCTGCTTCTATTGTTGTACAGTTGATGGGTATTGCAATTCCATACCTACAGAAGTTAGATAAAGAAGGAGAGAGTGGTCGTAAAACTAAAACACAGATTACGCGTTGGTTAACTATTGCTATCTGTATTGTACAAGCTCCTGCTTATTTATACGGATTGAGTGCATTGGGTGTTCCTGACACTGCTTTTGTCTTAGGTAAAGGTCTTGGTTTTATGATTCCTGCGGTTGTTATCCTTGTTACAGGTACTGTATTTGCGATGTGGCTTGGTGAGCGTATTACTGATAAAGGAATTGGTAATGGTATTTCATTACTAATTATGGTTGGTATTATCGCAACATTACCTCAATCATTTGTTCAGGAGTTTGTTTCTAGAACTGCGAACAATAACGGAGGGTTGATGCTCATACTCGTTGAACTTATTCTTTGGTTCGTAGTTATACTAGCATCTATTCTAGTGGTTATGGCTGTACGACAAGTACCTGTGCAATATGCACGTCGCACTGCTTCAGGTTCTGAGGCAGCAGTAGGTGCTCGTCAGTATATCCCTTTAAAGTTAAATGCCTCAGGAGTAATGCCTATCATTTTTGCTCAGGCAATTATGTTTGCCCCTGGTCTTATTGGTCGTTCTTTTAACGATACTGAACTAGGTCAGTGGCTAGAGGTTAATTTTCAAGATATATTCGGCCTAGCCTACAATATTCTATTCGCTTTCTTGATTATCGTATTTACCTTTTTGTATACTGCTATCACGATTCCTACATCTAAAATGGCTGATGATCTTAAGCGTAGTGGCGGATTTGTTCCTGGCATAAGACCTGGAGCTGAAACTGGCGATTTTTTAGATAAAGTGATGTCTCTAATTACCTTCCCTGGTGCTGTTTTCTTAGCGATCCTAGCGGTTTTACCTGCAGTTGTTGTTAAGCTTATGGATGTACAGGCGGGTTGGGCATTATTCTACGGAGGTACTTCACTACTTATTATGGTGGGTGTTGCTATTGATACCGTTCAACAAGTAAATGCGTATTTATTGAATCGTCACTACGATGGTTTAATGAAATCGGGTAAAAATCGAAAAGTAGCTTAATTATGACAAAACAAGCGGCTATTGAACAAGATGGTAGTATTATCGAAGCGTTATCTAACGCGATGTTTCGTGTGGAGCTAGATAATGGCCATGTTGTTACGGCTCACATCTCTGGTAAAATGCGTATGCATTATATCAAGTTGCTGCCAGGAGATAAGGTGAAGTTGGAGATGAGCCCATATGATTTAACTAAAGCAAGAATTACATACAGATATTAATATGAAGGTTAGGGCATCTATTAAGAAAAGAAGCGCCGATTGTAAAATTGTGCGTCGTAAGGGTCGACTATACGTGATCAACAAGAAGAATCCAAAATTTAAACAAAGACAAGGATAGTTATGGCAAGAATTGCTGGGGTTGATATACCTAAACAGAAGCGTGGTGTCATTGCACTTACTTACATTTTCGGTATCGGAAGAAGTCGTGCAAAAGATATCCTAGAACAAGCTGGAGTTTCAGAAGACAAAAAGGTGTCTGATTGGAACGATGATGAAATCGGAAAAATCCGTGATGCTGTATCTCAGTTCACTATTGAAGGTGAATTGCGTTCAGAAGTGTCTCTAAACATCAAGCGTCTTATGGACATTGGTTGTCAACGAGGTATCCGTCACAGACTTGGTCTTCCATTACGCGGACAACGTACTAAGAACA
The DNA here is from genome assembly GCA_964217345.1 of Euzebya sp. GTDB lineage: Bacteria > Bacteroidota > Bacteroidia > Flavobacteriales > Flavobacteriaceae > UBA3478. The sequence continues at coordinate 43,309 of CAXPJI010000027.1, read as the reverse complement.
ACTCGCGTACTCGTAAAGGGAAGCGTAAAACAGTTGCTAACAAGAAGAAAGCAACCAAATAATAGCTTAATATGGCAAAAGGAACTAGTAAAACCGTTAAGAAACGTAAAGTTATTGTTGAGAGTACTGGTGAAGCGCATATCGTTTCTTCATTCAACAACATTATTATTTCACTTACCAACAAGAATGGCGATGTAATTTCATGGTCTTCTGCAGGTAAGATGGGCTTTAGAGGATCTAAGAAGAATACTCCTTACGCTGCACAGGTTGCTGCCGAGGATTGTGCTAAGGTTGCTCAAGAAGCTGGTCTTCGTAAGGTGAAAGTTTTCGTTAAAGGACCTGGAAATGGTCGTGAATCTGCGATTCGTTCGATTCACAATTCGGGTATCGAAGTAACAGAGATTGTAGATGTTACTCCAATGCCACACAACGGGTGTAGACCACCAGCAAGAAGAAGAGTTTAATTTTATTGATTAATAGAGGGTTAACGGTTATCGAAGGATAAGCCTTAATTCATAACCACCTCGCAATTTTATTTTTATGGCAAGATATACAGGACCATCTACTAAAATCGCTCGTAAGTTTGGTGAAGCCATCTTCGGTGATGACAAATCTTTTGAAAAGAAGAATTATCCTCCAGGACAACATGGTAACAACCGTCGTCGTGGTAAGAAATCAGAGTATGCTGTACAGCTTATGGAAAAGCAGAAAGCAAAGTATACTTATGGTATTCTTGAAAAACAGTTCCGTAACCTTTTCGCTAAAGCGAACAGAAGTAAAGGAGTTACTGGTGAAGTACTTCTTCAACTTTGTGAATCTCGTTTAGACAACGTGGTTTATCGCTTTGGTATTGCACCTTCTCGCAGAGCTGCACGTCAGTTAGTATCTCACCGTCATGTAACGGTTGATGGAGAGATCGTAAACATCCCATCGTTCCAGGTTAAACCAGGACAAGTAGTTGGTGTTCGTGAGAAATCTAAGTCAGTTCAAAAAATCACTGACTCTTTAGCTAATACAAATCAGTCTTTCGAGTGGCTAAACTGGAATTCAGCGAAGCTTGAGGGGACATTTGTAAATGTTCCTGAGCGTGTTCAGATCCCTGAGGCGATCAAAGAGCAGCTAATCGTTGAATTGTATTCTAAATAATTTCACCCTCAATAACCTTTTGATATGGCAATACTTAATTTTCAAAAGCCGGATAAAGTAATCATGATCGAGTCAACTGATTTCGATGGGAAATTTGAATTTCGTCCATTGGAACCAGGTTACGGTTTAACCGTCGGAAACGCTCTTCGTCGTGTATTACTTTCATCTCTAGAGGGCTTTGCAATTACTTCTATACGCATTGAAGGTGTAGATCATGAGTTCTCAGTAATTCCAGGAGTTGTTGAAGACGTAACTGAAATGATTCTTAACCTTAAGCAAGTTCGTTTTAAGCGTCAAATTGACGATGTTGAGAACGAAACTGTCGCGATCTCAATTGCTAATACCGATAAGATCACCGCTGGTGACTTCCAGAAATTCATTTCTGGTTTCCAAGTTTTAAACCCAGATCACGTGATCTGTAACCTAGATAGCAAGGTTAACATTAACCTTCAATTAACTATCGAGAAAGGACGCGGTTATGTATCGGCGGATGATAATAAGAAGGCGAATGCTCCTATCGGAACCATCGCTATCGATTCTATCTTTACACCGATCAAGAATGTTAAGTATAGCATCGAGAACTATCGTGTAGAGCAAAAAACTGACTTCGAGAAATTAGTTTTCGAAATCGTAACTGATGGTTCAATTGCTCCAAAAGATGCACTTACTGAAGCTGCTAAAATTCTTATCCACCACTTTATGTTATTCTCTGATGAGAGAATCACTTTAGAGGCTGAAGAGTTAGAGCGTTCAGAGACTTACGATGAAGAATCTTTACACATGCGTCAGCTTCTAAAAACTAAGCTAGTAGACATGGATCTTTCTGTTCGTGCACTAAATTGTTTGAAAGCAGCTGAGGTAGATACTTTAGGTGATCTTGTTTCATTCAACAAGAACGACTTAATGAAATTCAGAAACTTTGGTAAGAAGTCGTTAACTGAGCTAGAAGAACTTGTTCAAAGTAAGGGGTTAGAATTTGGAATGGATCTAGCCAAGTACAAATTAGATAGAGACTAAATATGAGACACGGGAAGAAAATCAATCACTTAGGGCGTACTGCTTCACACCGCAGGTCTATGCTTGCAAATATGGCATGTTCTCTAATTGAGCATAAGCGTATCAATACCACTACAGCAAAAGCTAAAGCACTCAAGCAGTTTGTTGAACCGCTTATTACAAAAGCGAAAGCTGAAAATAATTCAACAATAGAAAAGAGTACTCACAATCGTAGAGTCGCTTTCAGTTACCTAAGAAGTAAAGAGGCTGTTGCTCACTTATTTTCTGAGGTTTCAGAAAAGGTTGCTGATCGTCAAGGTGGTTATACGCGTATCATCAAACTTGGAAACCGTCTAGGAGATAGCGCTGACATGGCTCTTATCGAGTTAGTTGACTTCAATGAAACGTACAACGCTACTGAAAAGAAAGCGAAGTCAACTCGTAGAAGTCGTCGTTCTAAGTCTGCAGAGACCAAAGAGGCTGCTCCAGCTGTTGAAGAAGTTGCAGTAGCTGAGGCTCCTGCTACTGAAGAAGCTGCTCCAGAAGTAGATAATACAGAAGAATCAACTGATGAAGAGACGAAATAGACGTTCATTGTTAATTACTTCAAGATAATAGAAAAGGATACACTTAGCTGTGTATCCTTTTTTTGTGTTTTTTTGTCACTAAATAGAAATGAGAATGAAATATACCCAAAGAAAAGATGCTATTCTGTTATTAGAAGATGGAACCGTTTTTTACGGTAAGTCTGTTGCTAATCTAGAGGGTACCGCTTTTGGTGAAATTTGTTTTAATACTGGTATGACTGGTTACCAGGAGATTTTTACTGATCCTAGTTATTTTGGTCAGATTATGGTACTTACCAATGCTCACATCGGTAATTATGGCACGGCAGAAGATGAAGTAGAATCGTCTTCAGTAAAAATTGCCGGTTTAGTATGTAAGAACTTTAGTTATACCTATTCGCGTCCGGTCGCCGATACCTCTCTTGAAGAATTCTTAAGCAAGAATAATACCTTAGCTATTTCAGATGTAGATACCCGTGCTCTAGTTGCTCATATTAGAGATCATGGGGCACAAAATGCCGTAATTTCTACGAGAGTTGACGAAATCGAACAGTTGAGTATTGAATTGGCTTCTGTACCGAGTATGGCTGGTTTAGAATTAGCTTCAAAGGTTTCAACTAAAGAGCCCTACTTTTTCGGCAATCCAGAGTCTAAGTGGAAGGTTTCAGTACTTGACCTTGGTGTCAAACGCAATATATTACGTTGCTTATCTGAACGCGGAGCTTATCTAAAAGTTTTCCCTCACGACACTAGCTTTGAAGAGTTAAGTGAGTGGGGTCCTGATGGATACTTTGTCTCTAATGGTCCTGGTGACCCTGAGCCATTGAACGAGGCGATAACTACTACCAAAGAAATTGTGGATTCAAAGAAGCCTTTGTTTGGTATTTGTTTAGGTCATCAGGTGTTAGCTCTTTCTCATGGGGTTCAAACCTTTAAAATGCATAACGGTCACCGTGGAATCAACCATCCGGTTTTAAATGTATTAACCGGTAGAGGTGAGATTACTTCTCAGAACCATGGTTTCGCTGTATCAAAGGAATCGCTTGAAAAGAATGATGAACTAGAGATCACACATACGCATCTAAACGATCAAACTGTTGCGGGTATACAACGAAAAGACAGTGCTGTATTCTCAGTGCAATATCACCCTGAAGCAAGTCCTGGGCCTCACGATTCAAGATACCTTTTTGACCAATTTATCCAATCTTTAAATGCGTAGATTTAATCTACACCGATCAATTTAATCATCTAAATCACAAGACTATGAGTATTATTGTTGACATTTTTGCACGTCAAATTTTCGATTCAAGAGGTAACCCAACTGTTGAGGTTGATGTTGTTACTGAAAATGGAATCTTAGGTAGAGCTGCGGTTCCTTCTGGGGCATCTACTGGTGAGCACGAAGCCGTTGAACTTCGTGATGGCGGTTCAGATTATGTCGGTAAAGGAGTTCAAAAAGCCATCGATAATGTAAATGGTGAAATCGCTGATGAACTTATCGGTATGTCTGTATTTGAACAAAACCTTCTAGATCAGGCAATGATCGATTTAGATGGTACAAAGAATAAATCAAGACTGGGTGCAAATGCAATCTTAGGAGTTTCTTTAGCTGCTGCAAAAGCTGCCGCTGAGGAATTAGAAATGCCTTTATATCGTTATGTTGGAGGGGTTAGTGCGAATACATTACCTGTACCTATGATGAATATCATTAACGGAGGTTCTCACTCTGATGCTCCTATCGCGTTTCAAGAGTTTATGATTATGCCAGTTAAGGCAGAATCGTTTACCCACGCTATGAAAATGGGATCTGAAATATTCCATAACCTTAAAAAGGTGCTTAAAGACCGTAATCTTACTACTGCTGTAGGAGATGAGGGAGGTTTTGCTCCTGGTTTAGAGGGTACTGAGGATGCGCTAGAAACTATTGGGATTGCAGTTTCAAATGCCGGATACACTTTAGGAGATGATGTTATGATTGCGCTTGACTGTGCGGCTGCTGAGTTCTACGTTGATGGAAAGTACGATTATACGAAATTTGAAGGTCCTGAAGGGGCTATTCGTACGTCTGAAGAGCAAGCTTCTTATTTGGCTGAGTTATGCGCGAAGTATCCGATCATCAGTATTGAAGATGGTATGGACGAAAATGACTGGGCTGGATGGAAATCACTTACTGATAAGGTAGGAGATAAGGTTCAGTTAGTAGGTGATGATTTATTCGTTACTAATGTGGAGCGTTTAGAACGTGGTATTAACGAAGGTATCGCAAACTCTATTCTTATTAAGGTGAATCAAATTGGTACACTTACTGAGACTATTGCTGCGGTGAATATGGCTAAAAATGCAGGTTATACTTCGGTAATGTCTCACCGTTCAGGAGAGACTGAAGACAATACGATTGCTGATTTAGCGGTAGGTTTAAATACCGGCCAGATTAAAACAGGTTCTGCTTCAAGATCTGACCGTATGGCTAAATATAATCAGCTTCTACGTATTGAAGAAGATTTAGGTAGCACTGCATATTATCCTCAAGAAAAGGCGTTTAAAGTAAAGCGCTAACAGAGAGTGTTAAATAAGAGAAAAAAAGCGTCGCTAATAGCGGCGCTTTTTGGTTTTAAGCGGTTGTGATTCTTATCTTTGCCATCCATCCAATATTCTAAATAAATATGTCTGATAAAGCAATACTTGAACTGAACGGTGAAAGATATGAGTTCCCACTTGTTGTAGGTACTGAAAATGAAGTCGCTATTGACATCAAGACGCTTAGAGCACAGACGGGCGCAGTAACTCTTGACCCTGGATACAAGAATACGGGTTCTTGCGAAAGTTCGATTACCTTTTTAAATGGCGAAAAAGGGGAGTTGAGATATCGCGGATATTCCATAGACGATCTAGCTGAGAACGCTAGCTTTATTCAGACCGCTTATTTACTCATTTTTGGCGAGTTTCCTACCTCAGAGCAATTGACCAAATTTGAGGCTGATATAAAAGCTCATTCAGAGGTAGATTCAAGATTACTTCAGATTTTAGATAGTTTTCCTAATTCAGCGCACCCGATGGGAATACTCTCTTCGGTAACCAGCGCTCTTGTGGCATTTAACCCATCTTCGGTTAATGTGGATTCTAAAGAGGATATGTACAAGGCAGTGGTTAGCATTTTAGGTAAGTTTCCTATTCTCGTTGCCTATGCACAACGCAAGATTACCAATCAATCTTATGTTGCTTCAGACTCTAAACTAGATTACATTGAGAATATATGCTCAATGATGTTCAAGAACTCGGGAGAGCCTTATGTTCAAAACCCGGTGATTGTTGCTGCTTTGAATAAACTGCTTATTCTTCATGCCGATCACGAACAAAACTGTTCAACTTCAACGGTACGTATCGTAGGTTCTTCTCACGCTGGCTTATATGCATCCATTTCAGCGGGTATCTCAGCACTTTGGGGACCTTTACATGGTGGAGCAAATCAGGCGGTACTTGAAATGTTGCAAGCAATCTCTGATGATGGCGGAGATACTAAGAAGTATATGGCGAAGGCAAAGGATAAGAATGACCCATTCCGTCTAATGGGATTTGGTCATAGAGTTTACAAGAATTTTGATCCTCGTGCACGCATTATAAAGAAGGCTGCAGACGAAGTATTAGCAGATTTAGGAGTCTCAGACCCTATCCTTGATATTGCTAAAGGACTTGAAAAAGAAGCGTTAGAAGATCAATATTTCGTTGATCGAAAACTATATCCAAATGTAGATTTCTATTCAGGGATTATTTATCGCGCTATGGGTATTCCTGTAGAAATGTTCACCGTGATGTTTGCTTTAGGTAGACTACCGGGATGGATTGCACAATGGAAAGAAATGCGATCTAGAAAGGAACCTATCGGAAGACCACGACAGATTTACACTGGAGCTACGCTTCGCAAGCTTTAATTACTCACTACAGACTTTCAGGGGTGTTTGAGGCTTTGGCTTCAAGTAATTTAGTAAAGAATTTCTGTATTGCTTTAGTATCTGCTTTGACCTTTACAAAATGGTTATCTCGATAAATACTGTATTGGGCAAAATCTCCCTTGTAAAGAACTAGCTTGTAAAAGGGTATCACAAGGGTATAACTGTCCAGTCTTGCTCTAAATCTAAGCAACACTCCATTAGGACGTAATTCTAGATTACATCTATTACGATCATTGTTTAGACTTAATAAGTTGTAAATACTCGAAGAGGCTGAGGTGATCTCTAGTGGAGGTGAACCAATACCACCTAATAGAACACGATCTTTGAGTGAAAATGGCTTTCCAACTTCCTTATCGATCTTCTTTTCTATTTCAGGATTGTGATATGAGGTATTTACTAACATAGAACGATACAAAAATACTTAGTTTTGCAGCCAATACTTCATGATATGCAGTCTTTACTTCTAACTATTGAAAACAAAGCCAAGGAGTTTATTCAGGCAGAGTACAATGTTGCCCTAGAAACCATTGATTTGGTGCCTACCAAAAAGGAATTTGAGGGTGATATAACCTTGGTTGCTTTTTCGATGCTTCGTTCTGTAAAAGCAAACCCGCAAGAGTTGTGTAATCAGTTGGGTACTGCACTTTGTTCTTCTATTGAAGACTTAACCTCATTTAATGTGGTTAAAGGGTTTCTTAATCTATGTATTTCAGATAGTTATTTGCTTGGGGAGTTCGAAACCCTATTCGAAACACCGAATTTTGGTTCTCATCCTAGCACGGGCCGAACCATTATGGTTGAATATTCTTCTCCTAATACAAACAAACCGTTGCATCTAGGGCATATTCGAAATAATGTTTTGGGGTATTCGGTTGCGCAGATTTTAAAAGCTGCTGGTAATGAAGTTATCAAGACACAGATCATTAACGATCGTGGAATACATATATGCAAAAGCATGGTTGCTTGGCAACGATTTGGGGATAATGAAACTCCTGAAACTTCTGGGTTGAAGGGAGATCATTTAGTTGGTAAGTATTATGTGGTTTTTGATCAAAAGTATCGTGAGGAGCAGGGGGTACTGATTGAAAAGGGTATGAGCAAAGAAGAGGCCGCTATTGAAGCTCCTATTTTTAAAAAGGCTCAAGAATTGTTACGTCTTTGGGAATCTGGTGATCAGGAAGTTATTCGTCTCTGGGAAACGATGAACGGCTGGGTTTATGAAGGATTTAATCAAACCTATAAAGACTTAGGTGTTGATTTTGACCATCTCTATTATGAAAGTGACACCTACCTACTAGGTAGAGATATTATTGAAGAGGGGTTGGAGAAATCCGTTTTCTTTAAAAAAGAAGATGGAAGCGTATGGGCGGATCTAACTGATGAAGGTCTAGATGAAAAGCTCGTGTTGCGGAAAGATGGTACCGCTGTTTATATGACTCAAGACTTGGGTACGGCGGTTCAACGAGTGAAGGACCATCCGTCAATAGATGGAATGGTTTATACGGTTGGAAATGAGCAAGATTACCACTTCAAAGTGTTATTTCTTCTGCTAAAGCGCCTAGGCTACCACTGGGCTGACCATTTATTTCATTTGTCTTATGGGATGGTTGATCTACCTACCGGTAAGATGAAAAGTCGTGAAGGTAAGGTCGTTGATGCAGATGATCTGATGCAAGAAATGGCTGAGACCGCCGAAAAAATATCTTCTGAGCTAGGGAAGCTTGACGGGTTCACTACGGAGGAGAAATCAGAGTTGTATCATAAAATAGGTCTAGGTGCACTTAAATATTTCATACTGAAGGTAGATCCGAAGAAGAGGATCTTATTTGATCCTGAAGCTTCTGTAGATTTTCAAGGAAATACTGGGCCTTTCATTCAATATACCCATGCTCGAATTCAATCCATACTGCGAAAGGTAGAAAGTAGTGACTTTAAGTTAACTATTGAAAGTGTCCAATTGCACGAGAAGGAGAGAGAGTTAATGCTTCTTCTTATGAATTATCCATCGGTTATTCGATCGGCTGCTGAAGCCTATTCACCCGCATTGGTGGCTAATTATATCTACGATTTAGTTAAAGCCTTTAACTCGTTCTATCAGCAGGTAACAATTTTGGCAGAGGAAGACCTAGATAAAAGAAATTTAAGGCTTCAGTTATGCTCAAAGATTGCTGAAGTAATTGGTCATGGATCGGCTCTTCTTGGAATTGAAGTTCCCGACCGCATGTAATTCGAAAGCATAAAAAAAGCAGGCACTAAGGCCTGCTTTTCTTTTATAAACGGTTGGATTAGTTTCCGTCTTTTGCTGCAACTGCGGCACCGTAAACTACTAAACCGAATCCGATTTTGTTTACTGCGTCACCGATGTTGTAAATAACATCCATTGCTAAACCGCCGAAGATTCCTTCGTACCATCCTGGAGTACCAGCCATATATCCAATTGGATAAATTGCCCATCCCACTAATACGAACCAAGCGAGAGTTTTGTGTGCAGTTAGAACTGCTCCTCCTGCTTGCTCAGCTAGTTTCTTAGCTTGACCGAACCAGATGTCATAAACGATTACGAAGTAAGCGATTCCTGAAATTAGACCCCAGAAGGCTGCTTGATCTCTGTAAACGGCCTCTCCGAAGTAACCTGTTACTAACATAACCACCGAGAGAACGATAAGTCTCCACATTAATGATTTTTTAGCACCAGCTGCTTTCAAGATGAGGAAGAATTCAACACACATCAATGGAACGGTAAGTACCCAATCTACATATCTAAAGAATGTAGGTGAATCGGCATGAGCAGCCCAATAGTCTCTCATGTACCAGTAGTGTACCGCTGCAATAAAGGTAATCAGACCTGATACCAAGATTGAGGTACGCCATTTAGAGTCGAAGCTGTTCATCGACAAGAAAAAGAAGGCAGAAGCTGCCATCATAGCCATACATCCAACGAAGAAAGTAAAGCCTACGTAGTCGTCAGTAGCTATCTTTGAGACATCAGCAACCAACGGCAGATTAAGTAATAAACTTTTCATAAGTACTATAGTTTAGTTTTGTTTAACCAAATATAATTTATTCTAAACATAATATGATATTTTTATTCAAAAATTTTTATCAACTATTCAATTAATACCGATACATATTTTGAAAATTATTAATAAATCATTCCTTTTTAAGATTTCAGCCTCATTAGGACTCTTTTTTATTTCTTCTCTAGTTAGTGGAGAAATACAGTGGTTTATTGCCCTTCTACTTATTGGTAGTGTGGGACTTTTACATGGTGCTAACGATCTTAACTTAATCAATGCCCTAAGGATCTTTCCTAAAAGTTCTAGACGAAAGCACCTCGCGCTATACCTTTCTGCGGTAGCACTTGTGCTTGTTGTCTTTAGTTTGAACCGTCCTTTAGCCTTATTCTTTTTTATTGTAATCAGCTCGTTTCATTTTGGTCAACAACATTTATCCCAGACTCTTGGCGGCAATATGTTTCTTCGCTATGTAAACTATATCGCATACGGCTCGATTGTTTTTGGGCTGTTATTTTACACTCATGCGATAGAGAGCAGTACGGCGATTGCAGAAATATCTGGGATTTTCTTTACGGTCGATGATTTTCTAAACTTCCTTTTGAGTTCCATAGCGGTCTGGATAGTTTCCTATATTATAATGAATCCCAAAGGTTATGTGATGCTTGGCGTAGAATTAATAATACTCTCGCTTTTCTACTTCTTATTTAGTCAGGTGAATTTGGCTTTAGCTTTCGCGATTTATTTTGCTCTATGGCATGCCATACCCTCTTTAAATGATCAATTCCGGATACTCTACAATGAAGGGGTAAAAAGAAGCTGGCTAGTATATTTGAAGCAATCAGCGCTTTTTTGGGCGCTTTCAATTATTGGCCTTGCGGTTGTTTTTAGTCAGGTTTTTCTTCAAAACAAGACTCCTTTACCACTTCTTGTTTATTTCTTGGCAGCAATTACTTTTCCGCATGTACTAGTGATGTCTAGAGTCGAAAATGCCTTAAAAAGCTAAGATTCTTATTACTTTTGTGCCTTTGTAAAACTACTTACTATGTTTCAGAATCTTTCGGATAGAATAGATGGTGCTCTTCACAAGTTGAAGGGTAAAGGGCGTATTAATGAAATTAACATCGCCGAATCAATGAAAGAGATTCGTCGTGCGTTATTAGATGCGGATGTTAACTTCAAAATTGCTAAGAGTTTTACTCAAAATGTAAGAGATAAGGCGATCGGTCAGGAGGTGCTTAAATCGTTACAACCCGGTCAACTTATGGTTAAGCTCGTTCGTGATGAATTGGCCGAACTTATGGGTTCTGAAGCCGCAGATATTAATCTTACCGGTTCGTCAACAGTGATTTTAATGTCAGGTCTACAAGGTTCTGGTAAAACTACCTTTTCTGGAAAGTTGGCTAACTACCTCAAGACAAAAAAATCAAAGCATCCGTTTTTGGTTGCCTGTGATGTATATAGACCTGCAGCAATCGACCAGTTGCATGTAGTAGGAGAACAAATAGGTGTTCCTGTATATTCAGATAGAGATCAAAAGGATCCTGTAGCTATTGCACTTGCGGGTATAGCCGAAGCGAAGAGTCAAGGAAAGAATGTGGTCATCATTGATACTGCTGGTCGTCTAGCGGTTGATGAAGAAATGATGAAGGAAATTGCTGCTATTCATTCTGCGATAAAGCCATCAGAAACACTTTTTGTTGTCGATTCGATGACTGGACAGGATGCTGTTAATACGGCTAAGGCCTTCAACGATCGACTTAACTTTGATGGAGTAATTCTTACCAAGTTGGATGGTGATACTCGAGGGGGTGCTGCGCTATCTATTCGTTCGGTGGTTGATAAGCCGATTAAGTTTATCGGTACGGGAGAAAAGATGGAAGCCATTGATGTATTCCACCCCGATCGTATGGCTGATCGTATCCTGGGAATGGGTGATGTCGTTTCGCTGGTTGAACGAGCTCAAGAACAATTTGACCTTGAAGAGGCTCGTAAAATCCAGAAGAAAATTGCGAAGGACACCTTCGGATTTGATGACTTCTTAGGACAGATTCAACAGATCAAGAAAATGGGTAATATGAAAGACCTCATGGGAATGATTCCAGGGATGTCTAAGATGACCCAACAGGTAGATATTGATGATGATGCATTCAAGCATGTAGAAGCCATTATTCACTCGATGACTCCTACTGAACGCTCTCAGCCCAAACTATTGAATACTAGTAGAAAAAATCGTATTGCAAAAGGTAGCGGTAGAAGTATTCAAGAAGTTAACCAGCTTATCAAACAATTTGAACAGATGAGTAAAATGATGAAAATGATGCAGGGAGGTAAAGGAAAAAACCTCATGCGCATGATGCAACAATTTAATCCGAGATAACATGGTCCTCATTGACGGTAAAGCAACTGCGAATCAAATTAAAAATGAAATAGCCGAAGAAGTAAAGGCTATTAAATCGAAGGGAGAGCGCGCACCGCATTTGGCGGCCGTTCTTGTTGGAAATGATGGGGCCAGTCTAACCTATGTAGGCAGTAAGGTTAGATCTTGCGAAAAAGTGGGTTTTGATTCTTCGCTTATTCGCTTACCCGAGGAGACCACAGAGGCAGAATTATTGGCTAAGATTGCAGAGCTGAATCAAGACGACACCTTAGATGGTTATATTGTTCAGTTGCCTCTTCCAAAGCACATCGATGAAGAAAAAGTACTTCTTGCTATAGACCCTAAGAAAGATGTGGACGGATTTCATCCATCTAATTTTGGCCGCATGGCTTTAGAGTTAGAAACTTTTATTCCTGCAACACCTTTCGGAATTATGCAGCTCATCGAGCGTTATGATATCGACACGCAAGGTAAACATGTGGTAGTGATTGGTCGTTCGCATATTGTCGGAAGACCGATTAGTATTTTAATGTCTCAAAAGGGCGCCTATGGTAATGCAACGGTAACAGTGGCTCACAGTCGTACCAAGGATTTAAAAGCGCTTACTCAGCAAGCAGATATCATTGTATCTGCATTAGGAGTCCCCGGATTTGTTACTGCTGATATGGTTAAAGAGGGAGTAGTGATCATCGATGTGGGAATTACACGTGTCGAGGACGCCTCTAAGGAGAAAGGCTATTACATTACTGGTGATGTAGATTTTGACTCCGTTGCACAAAAAGCCTCTTATATCACTCCAGTGCCTGGTGGAGTAGGTCCCATGACGATAGCGATGCTTCTTAATAACACGCTTTTAGCCCGAAAGTGGAACGCTTAAAGTAGATTACTTAGCGAATAACTGACTCATATCCTTGAAGCTCTTGAACTCAAGAGCGTTACCTGAAGGATCTTTAAAGAACATCGTCTTTTGCTCGCCAACTTGTCCGGCGAATCTCAGGTAAGGTTCAATAATGAATTCAATTCCTTTGTCTGAGATACGTTTTGCGAATTCGTCGAACTGAGTCCACTCCAATACAATTCCGTAGTGTGGAACGGGAACTGATTTACCATCCACGTGATTCGCAGTGACAGGTCCTGTGTGGTTTTCATCCAGATGAATGACTAATTGATGCCCAAAAAAGTTATAGTCAACCCAATGGTCACTACTTCTTCCTTCTTCAAGCTCTAAGATGTTCGAATAGAAGTCGCGGTTTGCGGGTAAATCATTTACCGGGATCGCAAGGTGAAAAGGAACTAGATTCATAATCTAAAGTTAGTTTAGAAATTCCATTATTTTTTGACAAACTTCTTTTTGATGCATGGAGTGTCCAAAACCTTCAGTGATAAAAAGTTTTCCGCCAACATTCTTTTGAATTCGTTCGGCTTGCCAAAGTGGAATGGTTGGGTCTAATCGATCATGAAGAATCAGGAGTTCACCGAGATTTTCATAGGTGAATTTAGAGGTTGAAAATTCCTTAATTTCGACCTTAATCTCTTTCTCAATGAGCTGATCGAGTAGCCTGTAGACCCTTTTATTAAATCCGATAGTATTTTGATAACCTGCAACGATTAGCGAAAAATCGGTAGGAGCACCGATACTTACTAATTGTTTTACTGTTTTAAGAGGTTTTATACTTTTTGCAAAAAGCATCGCCATTCCGCCCATTGAGTGGCCTACTATAATCTCTATATCGTATTCTTCGATCATTTTTTTCGCTGCAGCGGCGTAATTTGTAAGGTAGTGGTAAGTTCCGCTAGAGTAGCCGTGAGCTGGTGCGTCTATGGCATGAATGTCAAAATCTTTGGTCTTTAATGAGCGTATTAGATTTCTCCACCGATGTGTATTGCTTTCCCAGCCGTGTAGCAATAGAACCTTTTTTCCTGAACCTTTCCAGTGATACCGTTGAATTTCATGTCCATTGCAATGAAATCGGTTCTGTTTTCCTTCTTCGAGTATAGGGAATGTTTTGTCTTTATCGATCTTTCCCTTTCGCACCTTTGCAAAGATTTCAAGCGTTTTTTTAGCCGTATAGCTAGGTGCGATTAATGATAATAGGTTGAGGTATTTACCGATGCTTTTAGCTATAAATTTTTTAGTCATTACCAGCTAACTAGTACCTGAGAAACAGGGATATTCTCATCGATTTGAACCGCTTCAAGCGGCTGCATTGAGTAGCGTAGGCTTTCGGGTAATTCCTTTTTATCAATCAGAAATATAAATGGTTTGTCTTTCACCGCTATTGAAACACTTCTGATTGAAGGGGTAATTCGTATAATGTTGTATTTCTTTTGGATATCTGCAAAAGTGCTTCCTACTCCTATACCCTCAGGAGTTGTAAATCTTTTGTCAAATACTTGTACTACCTCTGAGAGTCCGTAGAAATTACTTCTAATTTTTAGACTTAGTTGTTTGTTTGTATCGAAGGTGCTTAGCCCTACAATTTCTCCGGTTCTAAGACTGTCAATGGAGATCGAGTCTGCGGCTAATGTTGCTAAAATATTTTTCAGGGTATCGGTCTTTTTTAAAGAACCAACCGCCTCATTTGAAATCTCATACGGGTTTTGTGTACAAGCTACGAGGCTAAATGCAATACTTGATAAAAGAAGAAATTTTTTCATGTTGCAAAAATAGAAATTTAGCTGATGGGAATACGCTCTAACATTCGTTCAACCACCTTAAATGCGGCTGGACAAATAGATGTGTTTTTAAGAGTCAAGGATCTTATCTGGTGAAATTTCTTACGATCGGTGTGAGGATATTCGCGACATGCTTTGGGTCGAACCTCATAAATATTGCAATAGTTGTCATGGGCCAAGAACGGGCAAGGCAATTCTTTTAAAACCCAGTCGTTATCCTCATCAAGACGAAGATAGGTATCTGTAAAGGCCGCCTCCTTCATTTTGAAGTGCTTAGAAATTCGTTGAATGTCGGCTGAGGTGAATAGTGGGCCTGTTGTTTTACAGCAGTTCGCGCAACTGAGACAATCTACTTCTTCAAATACTTCTTCATGAATTTCTTGAACCCGGTAGTCTATATCTTTAGGGGGCTTTTTCGATAGCTTTTTGAGATAGGTAGAATGAGATTTAGCTCGATCTTTGGCTAACGATTTTAACTGATCTAAGGACGGTGTTTTCATGGATTGTCAAAAATAGACCAACTTTGCAATATGGATGATGTTTTTGGAACAGCTGCTCGAGATTATTTATTGACTAAAAATAAAAATCTAGTCATTGAAACTCTTTCTTCTCTTGGAGATGAGGATGAAATTCCTGTTTATTATCTATTTCGATCAAGAAGTGAAATGCCTCCTCTAGAGGTAAAGGCTTTAGAGGTGCTTAAGGGGGCGGTTCTTGAGATTGGTTGTGGAGTGGGGAGTCATCTTCTCGAATTAAACTCATCT
The DNA here is from genome assembly GCA_964217345.1 of Euzebya sp. Classification (GTDB taxonomy): domain Bacteria; phylum Bacteroidota; class Bacteroidia; order Flavobacteriales; family Flavobacteriaceae; genus UBA3478. The sequence goes on along the minus strand of CAXPJI010000027.1, from coordinate 27,817 downwards.
CATTCATTTGGGATCGATTCTTCCTTATTATCTATCGAAATTGCTAAAAGGAGAGGTGTTCAAAATGTTAGTGTGAGCACTTGGCAAGAGTATGTGAGCGAACAAAAATTTGACTCCATTTTACTTCTTATGAATGGATTAGGCTTAGCAGGTTCGCTGAATAAGTTACCCAACTTTCTGCTTCATCTGTCTAAATGGTTATTACCTGGGGGGGCAATCATTGCTGATTCTAGTGATATCAATTATTTATTCGAGGTGGAAGATGATGGTGGAGTTTGGATGCCTGCGACAGCTTATTACGGAGACCTTACTTATTCGATAACCTACCAAAAATCTCAATCACAATTTGACTGGCTTTTTGTTTCTTTCGAAGAACTACTGAAAGTTTGCGTCAATCTCGGATTTAAATGTGAGAAAATCTTTGAAGGGGAGAATAATCACTACTTGGCGAGAATTACTCCTTAGGGTACATTCAGGTACTTATGGGTTTGAAGTGTAATTTTCCATTGAGGATTATTCTTCACAAAATCAACCATGAGTGGCATCATTTTTTCTCTGACACTCCATTCGGGTTGCATCAGTAATTCGCAATTGGTATTCACCTTTGAAGCCTCATCAATAGCAAATTCAAAATCGTTTTTGTTGTAGATAATCACTTTCAATTCGTCGGCTAGCTTATAAGACTCCTGGTTCGGTGCTTTGAATTTTTTAGGAGATAAGCAGAACCAGTCCCAACTTCCTGAAACAGGATGTGCCCCAGAAGTTTCAATATGAGTTCTAAATCCTGAATTCTTGAGATGATGGGTTAATTGATCTAGTGAGTGCATTAGAGGTTCTCCACCGGTAATAACAACAATTGGACATTGCTCCGGGATCTCAGCGACTAAATCTTGAATCGCATATTTCGGATGCGCATCTATTGGCCAACTTTCTTTCACGTCACACCAATGACATCCAACATCACAGCCGCCCAAGCGAATAAAGTAAGCTGCAGATCCTTGAAATTCACCCTCACCTTGGATGGTATAGAAGGATTCCATTACGGGCAGCATTTCTGAATTCATGCTGCAAATATAAGTTACCTATGGATACATTATATGGCGGGAACGAATCACTTTGAAGGCTTCGAGATCTTTTTCCCAGGTTGCTCTAATTTGGTTTTCTGTAAACCCAGACTGGATCATTTCTTCTAAGACCGTTTGACCACTGTGAAGTTTAAATGACTCACTCTTGAAAAATGACCCTTTGTGATGGTGATACGCTTCAAGCAGCCACTGAAGGTTTACCTTTTTAGAAACTTCTACTTGGCTCAAATCTTCTCCGTAGCATCGTTCTCCTAATTGCTTAGGGTATTTAGCCCCAGGGGTAGAGGTTACTTCATAACTAAAAGCAAAAACTCTTGGGTCAAGATCTTTCGAACCATATCGCTGAAAGGGTTGTGGAGTTCCTCTCCCAGCATTGATATGAGTTCCCTCGAATAATCCTAGCGACGGATAAAGCGCAATTGATTGGGCATTGGGTAGGTTTGGTGATGGCTTAATGGGTAGATGGTATCGATGCGTGCGATCATAATTAGACATTTGAATCACTTCTAAGTCGAGCGATTTTTCTGTTTCTAACCAATTCTCCTCTTCTAATAAATGGGCATATTCACCAATGGTTAACCCGTAAACTAAAGGGATCGGTTGAAGCCCGAGAAAGCTAGTGTTTTCTTTCTCCATTACTGGCCCATCTACAATGTCTCCATTGGGATTAGGTCTATCTAGAACAATCATTGGAATTTCGCAGTCAGCCGCCGCTTCCATTACGTATTGAAGGGTAGCGATATAGGTGTAAAATCGTACCCCAACATCTTGAATGTCGAACAAGATGAGGTCCACATCTTTTAGGTCTTCTTTGGTTGGTTTTCTATTTTTACCGTATAAGGAAACGATTTCGATTCCCGTTTTAGGATCGATACTAGAGCTCACTTTTTCACCTGCGTCAGCTGTCGTTCGAAATCCGTGTTCAGGACTAAATATTTTAGATACGGCTATCTTTCTACTGAGTAACGTATCTACTAGATGTGTAAAACTATTTCTATCGCTTTTTCTTACTACTGAAGTTGCATTAGCGACGATGGCGATGTTTTTATTTTGAAGTTGCTCTATATAATGGTCTATTCTTTCAGCCCCAACAACTAGATTTTCTTCTAAAGATTGAGCTTTAGTTGGCAAACACCCCGCTATAATTATCAGTACCAAAAGCGTACTTTTGATACGATGACTTCTAGAATGAATATGACTTTTCAACGTTTTGTAGCTCATCGGTGGTTACAAGGATCCGGATGGTTCTTTCCGAAAGGTAGCGCAAAATTTGCTGTTTTAGCGATTGCATTAGGAGTCTTTATCAGCTTTATGGCAATCGCTGCCGGACAAGGACTACAGCAAGCTATTCATCAAAAAGTAAGGCACTTTGAGGGCGACTTTTTACTTACGCCATATCCAACAGAAATAATTTCTGATACCCTTGAATCTCATCGAATCGAGGCTTTACCATTTTCAGAAGTGATTAAGTATTCCAGTGCTACTGCTGTATTGCGATCATCAAAAAAAGTGACAGGGGTTCAAGTCAAAGGCGTTGAATCTGAAGACCTCGATTTTTTAGTGGGAAACTATATCCTTCGTGGCGATTTTAATAGGCTGTCAGATTCAGAGTTTAGTGCTATCCTATCAGAGACTATCGCTAATGAATCAGGCCTAGATATAGGAGATGATTTTTTTCTTCTTTTCAATTCAAGTACTGGGGTGCCTAAGCAGCGTAAATTTAGACTTGCTGCAACCTTTCAAACTGACTTTCCTACCTATGACCAGCAATTGGTATTCACCTCTTTGGGCACTCTAAGAGGAGTTATTAAGGATGATCTGATCTCTGAGTACTCTTTATACACTTGGGATGATCAAGATCCTTTAACGCTTCTTGAGTCTATGGATCCTTTGGTATTCGATTTTTTTGAAGTTTCTTTTTTGGCTGATCGATACCCAGATCTGTATCAGTGGATCGAACTATTTGATTTAAACATCTTGATCATCTTAGTTGTAGTATTAGGAGTTGCGTTTTTTGCATTGATAACCACGCTTATCAGCCAAATCATTGAGAGACGTACGAGTTTAGGTTTGCTCATAAGTATGGGGGCTAGCCAGTCTCAATTGCGAGTGATTTTTTCTCAACTGGGAACTTACTATTTGATGGTCGGATCATTTTACGGTACGCTGGCAGCTTGGGCTCTAATCCTATTGCAGAATCACTTTCAATTTTTGAAATTTCAAAATCCTGAAGAGTACTATATCACTCATATTCCTTTTGAGTTGGGAATATTCGATATCCTTAAATTTTTAATTCTTTTTATTCTGATCGGATATATCGTTATTCAGATTAGTTCGCGCGTAATTAGGCGATTAAATCCGATACAATTGTTACGTATATGATAAAGCAGATCAGTCGAGTTATAGGTGATTTACTGCATTGTGTCCAAGTGGACTCAGGAAAAATAGCGAGTTACACTATTGATGGGTTTGAATACATTCATCAAAGAGCAACAGGATGGCCTAATTCAGATACTGAAATGTTTCCAATAATTGGACCAACGGCCAAGGCCGATTATCGTGTTCAGGTGAATGATTCTAAAGTTGTACTCGACCAACATGGTCTGTTAAGGGAGTTCCCCTATAAGCATCTAATCTCTGAAGGAGAGTTATCGAAATGGGTTAAGAAATACAAAGCATTTACCGAGCTTACCAATTCAAAGTATCCAGAGAATTCACCAGAAACGGTTCAGTTTTGGCCCTATGATTTTACTTTCACCAAGTCTTTTGGCTTTAATGAAAAAGGTCTTGAAATTACCTTTGAAATCGAGGCTAATGAGGAAATGCCTTTTATGCTTGGATATCATCCCGCCTTTAAGATTAACCCCGCTTACAAAACCGAACTTATCGTTGATCAACAGGTACACACCATACAGAATATTTTAGATGTGGGTTCTAAAGCCTATGAAATTGCTCATTCAACACGACTCATTTTAAAGAACGAGAAGTCAATAGCTATCGAGACTAAAGGCTTTAATCACTTTATGTGCTGGACAGAAGTGCCAGAAATGCTATGCATCGAGCCCATCACTTTTTACCCTGGTTCGGTGGAACAGAAAGAATTACATCAAGGTTTTCAAACCATGAATGCTACCCAACGAACTTTCAAAACGTTGATATATCCTGTAGATCTTTTATAATGAGCAGCGAGGTGGTGCGCTGGACCTGCGCGCGAGTGGTTATTTAAGCTCCAGTGGAGCTTAAAAGTGAGCGGCGAGATGACGCGTTGGAGGAGAATCGTGGAGCCGGAGACGTGGGAAAAGTGGAGCCGGAGGGACTCGAACCCTCGTCCAAACAAGCAATAAAAACGCTTTCTACATGTTTAGACGTTGTTTGATTTTCGAAGAATAACTGATCAACGACAACCTATTATTCCCTTAGCTTCTTTATTTGGAATAGTTCTCGAAGCAGGAACTATTCGATGTTGACTTTAATGGTGCCTCTATAAAGAACGCCGCCAACAAGGGCTTTCTAGAGACATTCAGCTTTCCCGCCTTGCGGGACTAGGCCAAATCCTACTTTAATTCAGATTATTAGGCAGCTAAAGCGTAAGTATTTTCGCCATTTAAAAAAGATGAAGTAGAGATTTACGAGCATTACCTTCATAGCTCGACATGCTTACGATTTGATTGATCTTGCTGTCAAATCCAAATCGGCCCCAATAAGAAAAAGAACGTGTTTTCTAAGGGGGTAAAGATAGCTAATCGCTGAGAATTACTCTTCGAAATTTAAGGTAAAGCTAATTGTAGGATGCGTTTGTGGAGCAGTAAAAGCTCCAAGTGCTTTAAAAGATAGATTTACTTCAGATATTCTATCGATGGTCTTTATCTGTAATGTTTTTTGGCTCCCGGCTTTTAAGTTGAATACTGGAGAGTTTTCATAGAAAGTAAAATCACTAATATTCTCTAATAGCAGGTCGCTACTGCAATGATTGGTGAGCGTAATCTTTAATATTTTCGTGTCTGCAACATAGCCGTCAACTTCAATACCAATAATCGCTTTTAGTAGGGGAAGTAAAAATTCTTCTCGTCCGACCAGTAAATCATTGTAGGCGGCAACAGTGCGTTTTGCAAATAAGGCTTCTTTAAGCGATGGAATCGATCGCTCCTTAGCGAATACAAGTGTAACAGGTCTTTGTAATCCTTTATTAGCATAATCCCATTCGATGAGGTCGTGAACATCAGAGGTGGCCATTATAGTTAAATCTTCTTCGAGGGCGATACTTAGTGATTCTTCTGCATAGGCTCCGAAATTGATGACCTCAATACCGTGAAGTTTCTTCTGTCTGATTTGCTTCTTTTGAAAATCTCCTAATTCCGGGTTTCCATCTTTTTTCTGTGCCGACCATGAAGGATGATTCCAGAAAACAAAAGCATCCTGCTTTTTTGCCTGGTCAAAGGCATCTTGCGCCTGGTCTTGTAAAAGTGGATTAGAGTCAGCAAGGAATAGTGCGTTATTGTGTCCCACAGGTGCACCTCTTGTGATCTCTGAACCAGGAATGATTAAAAGGTCGTGATCTTTTGCCTCCTCTAATGCTAATTCGTAGGCTCTGTTGCGATCGGGGTGAGGTATATCCGAAAGATGGGGCTGGTACTCTAGGTGCTCGGTAAGTGCGATGGCATCGAGGTTATCCATTAGCGCTTCCTGAACTCTGATGGTAGGCCAAACATTTCCGTCAGAAAATACGCTGTGGATATGTAAGTCGGTACTGAGTGTTAGGTATCCATCGATGTTTGGGAATTTAATTGGATTAACCCCTGAATGACTGTGATTCTGAGCGAATCCAAACACAGTGACAAACAATAATAGGAATCGAGCTTTCATGAGTTGGATGTTTTGGTAAAAATAGGATTGCCTTATTGCAATTCAACAGCTACTTCTCTCAATCGGGCAAGTTTACTGATGAGACCTTCTGCCTTTTCAAGATCGAGCATATTCGCTCCATCGCTTTTTGCATTTTTTGGGTCAAAATGGGTTTCTATAAATAGGCCATCTACGCCAATTGCGACTCCGGCTTTGGCCATTGATTCAATCAGGGCAGGACGTCCGCCAGTTACTCCCGAACTTTGATTGGGTTGTTGAAGAGAGTGAGTGACATCTAATACCACAGGGGCATATTGTTTCATTGTTGGGATTCCTCGATAATCAATGACTAAATCTTGGTATCCGAACATCGACCCTCGCTCTGTGATCCAGCTTTTATGATTTCCAACCTCACTTACTTTCTGAACAGCAAATTGCATGCTTTCAGGACTCATAAACTGTCCTTTTTTTAGGTTAACCACTTTACCGGTTTCTGCAGCAGCGATTAATAAATCGGTTTGACGCACAAGAAAAGCAGGTATTTGTAATGCATCTACATATTCGGCAGCTAGCGCGGCATCAGACTCTTTGTGAATATCAGTAAGTGTAGGAACTGAAAAGGTTTCAGATACCTTTCGAAGAATCTTCAGCGCTTTTTCATCTCCAATTCCTGTAAATGAGTCTACTCTGCTTCGGTTGGCCTTTTTAAAACTTCCTTTAAAGAAATAAGGGATTTTATACTTGTCAGTAATCGTTACCAGTTTTTCGGCAATTCGTAGGGCCATCTCTTCTCCTTCAATAGCACAGGGACCGGCAATTAAAAAGAATTGTTTGGAGTCAAGGTGTTTAAGGTTAGGAACGTCGAAATTCTTCATAAAAAATGCGATGTTTTAGCATTGAATGTATCAAAGGTACTTTTTATTCACTTCTCGGTGTAAAATACCGCTATATTTGCGCCGCCTTAAGGCGCATATTTGGACCTATCCTATGAAAACCATTAAAAACATCGCGATTATCGCCCACGTTGACCACGGTAAGACTACTTTGGTTGATAAGATCATGTATCACTGTCAACTCTTTAGAGAGAATGAAAATAAGGGAGACCTTATTCTCGACAACAATGATCTCGAACGCGAACGCGGAATTACCATTGTATCAAAAAACGTATCGGTAATTTACAAGGGGATGAAGATTAATATTATCGATACTCCTGGTCACGCCGATTTCGGTGGTGAGGTAGAGCGAGTTTTAAACATGGCTGATGGGGTGTTACTACTTGTAGACGCCTTTGAAGGTCCGATGCCGCAAACACGTTTTGTACTTCAAAAAGCGATTAGCTTAGGTCTTAAGCCTTGTGTAGTTGTAAATAAAGTAGATAAAGAGAATTGTACCCCAGACGAGGTGCATGAGAAGGTGTTTGATTTGATGTTCGAATTAGGGGCAGAAGAGTGGCAGTTGGATTTCCCAACGGTTTATGGTTCGGCTAAAAATGGTTGGATGAGCGATGATTGGAAGAACCCAACAACGACCATTGAACCTCTATTAGATATGGTAGTTGAACATATCCCTGAGTTCAAGCCAGAGGAGGGAACCACACAAATGCTGATTACTTCTTTAGACTACTCTTCTTTTACAGGAAGAATTGCAATCGGACGTCTACAGCGTGGTAGAATTGCAGAGGGTCAACAAGTGACCTTAGTGAAGAGAGGTGGTGCTCAAATTAAGACACGCGTAAAAGAGGTATTTACTTTTGAAGGATTAGGTCGTCAGAAAGTGACTGAGGTAAAAGCCGGTGATATTTGTGCTATCGTCGGTATGGAAGGTTTTGAAATTGGTGATACTGTTGCTGATTTTGAAAACCCTGAAGCACTGCCATCCATTGCGATTGACGAGCCAACGATGAGTATGTTGTTTACGATTAATGACAGCCCATTCTTTGGAAAGGACGGTAAGTTCGTTACTTCAAGACACATCAAAGAGCGTCTAGAAAAAGAGTTAGAAAAGAATCTTGCCCTACGCATTCAGGCTACCGACAGTGCAGACCGTTTTATTGTTTACGGACGTGGAGTTCTCCATTTATCTGTTCTTATCGAAACGATGCGTAGAGAAGGGTATGAAATACAGATCGGACAGCCGCAGGTAATCATCAAAGAAATTGACGGAGTGAAGTGTGAGCCTGTTGAACAATTGACTATTGATCTTCCTGAGGAGGTTTCAGGTAAGGCTGTTGAGATGGTTTCTATGCGTAAAGGTGAAATGATTAGCATGGAGTCACGCGGTGCCCGAATGTTCATCGAATTTATTATTCCTTCACGAGGTATTATTGGTCTTAGAAATCAATTGCTTACTGCAACCGCAGGAGAGGCGATTATGGCACACCGATTCTTAGAGTATCAACCACTTAAAGGCCCAATTCCTGGTCGAATTAACGGCTCGATGGTGTCTCTTGAAAACGGTACCGCGATACCTTACTCTATTGATAAACTTCAAGAGAGAGGTACGTTCTTTATTGATCCGGGAGAAGATATTTATGAAGGTCAAGTAATTGGAGAGAATTCTCGTGCTGATGATATGGGGGTTAATATCACTAAGACGAAGAAGCTTACAAACGTTCGTGCTTCAGGGTCAGATGATAAAACTCGTATTGTACCTGCGATTAAATTTTCCTTGGAGCAGGCTTTAGAGTATATCCAGAAGGACGAGTACGTTGAGGTAACTCCAAATCACTTAAGATTGCGTAAGATCTTATTGAAAGAGACCGATAGAAAACGTTCCAAGGCTATTTAACAGCAGCAGCGGCTCCAACAATTCCGGCATTATTTCTTAACGAAGCAACTCTGATCGGTGTATTGGCAGTGATGAGATGCTTGTATTCGTCGTAACGCTTTGATAGCCCTCCACCTAGTATGAAAAGGTCTGGTGCTACAAGTAGTTCGGTGATTTTTAAAAATTTACTGAATCTTACAGCCCACTCATCTATTTCTAGACCTTCACGTTGCATGGCACCATTCGAGGCCCAATCCTCAATTTTTTTAAATTTCTTGTAAGGTATTTGTCCTAACTCGAAATTGGGAATAAGTTCGCCATTATAGAATGCACCGCTACCGAGGCCTGTCCCAATAGTAATCATTAGTACAAGTCCTGTTTCGCCTTTACCTACACCGTAATTCATAGTGGCAAATCCGGCTGCATCAGCATCGTTAACTACTGTAAAATCTAAACCTGTTTGTTCTTTAAAAATTTCGCTTACATTTTGATTTTTCCACGACTTGTGTAAGTTGCCGCTGGATAGGCAGATTCCGTTTTTTATAATGGTTGGGAAACCCACGCCCACTTTTCCTTTGTAGTCAAAGTGACTAACGATTTTACCGACTGCTTTGGCCATGCTTTTAGGGTTCCTTTTTTGAGGTGTAGGAACTCTGAATCGCTCGCTAACGAGCTCACCAGTTATAGGGTCTACGAGAGCCCCCTTCATTCCTGTTCCTCCAATATCAATACCAAGTACAGCCATAAGTAGTTGTTTTAAGGGCTACAAATAAATATATTTTTTAAGAACCGACGGGTTCTAACTTATGAATCCCTTGATTTTCACAACGAATTACGGGGTGATTATACCTTTTAATTAATCGGTAGTCATGTGTGGCTAAAATTACCGTGTTACCTTTACGGTGAAGTTCCTCAAACAAATCCATTACTTCTATTGCAGTTTCAGGGTCTAGATTTCCCGTTGGTTCATCAGCAATGATGAGTTCAGGATCATTTAAAAGTGCTCGGGCAATCGCTATGCGTTGTTTTTCTCCGCCAGAGAGGTGATGTATAAATCGCTCATGTTTACCTGATATTCCAACTTTATCGAGAGTTTGCATGATTCGGTCCTTTCGGTCTGATGTCGATTTCCATCCGGTTGCTTTTAGGACAACGTCAAGGTTGTCGAAAACATTACGGTCGTCGAGTAATCTAAAATCTTGAAATACGATACCTAATTGTCTTCTCAGTGTCGGTAATTCGCTCTCTTTGAGTTTCGCCAAATTGAAGGACTTAAAACTTGCCGTACCCTTACTAATATGGGTGTCTCCGTAGATCGCTTTCAGAAGACTGCTTTTGCCAGAACCTGTTTTGCCGATTAAATAGAGGTAATCCCCTTTGTTGACTTCGAGAGATACCTCTTTTAAAATCACCTCGTTTCGAATCCCAATATCTGCAGACTGCAAGCTTAACAGCAACTGGTGTGCGCTCATTAATTCTTTTTTGATTCTCTAAAGTTAGCAAATAGCGAACTTACAATTTGAGGATTATTTAGATGACCTAGGTTTTTACTATTTTCAAACTCCAAATTTAAAATGCTATGAATATCAGGTTAATCGTATTAGGAATATTATTTGTTTTTAGCTCTTGTTTGAGTAAAGTTGAGGTGGATACGATCGTATTCAATGGACAGATTTATTCACTTGATTCGATGAACACAACCTATACGGCCATGGCAATCGACAAAGGTCGAATCGTTACGCTAGGCTCGGATGATTTGAAAAATCGCTTTTTAGCTAAAGAACTGGTTAATCTTGAGGGAAAGGCTGTGGTTCCGGGACTTATTGATGCTCATAGTCATTTTTATGGATTGGGTTTAGGGACCCTTCATGTAGATCTTGTGGGAACCGAGAGTATCGATGAGGTACTTGATCGTATAGAAATTTTTAGATCGCAGAATAGTGACGTTGATTTTATTTATGGTCGTGGCTGGGATCAAAATGATTGGGAAATCAAGGAATTTCCTACTCGCTACGATTTAGATCGTCGATTTTCTGATTTTCCGGTAGTTCTTGAAAGGGTTGATGGGCATGCTTATTGGGTAAATTCTAAAGCCTTAGAATTAGCTGGGATTAATTCAGAGACCTCTGCCGAGGGGGGAGCGGTTATTCTCTTAAATGGAGCGCCTTCTGGGATTTTAGTTGATGGTCCTATGCGTTATATAGATGCAGTAATGCCACCTCCGAGCCGTGATCAACAGATCAAAGGTCTGTTAGCTGCACAAGAAATTTGTTTCGATTATGGGTTAACTACGGTTAGCGATGCGGGTATTTCTAAGGAGGTTATACAGTTGGTAGACTCGCTTCAGAAGGAGGGTTTGTTAAAGATTCGAATGTATGCGATGGTGAGTAATACCGAAGCAGATGTCAACTATTTTTTAAGTAAGGGACCCTACAAAACCGACCGTCTGAATGTAAGTTCGGTAAAAGTTTACGGTGATGGTGCCTTAGGTTCTAGAGGTGCGGCGCTTAAGCGACCTTATTCCGATGCGCCAGGACATTTTGGGGCTTTTGTTACCCCTGTGGATCAAATGAGAGCGATTGCAGAAAGACTTATTGATTCTGATTTTCAAATGAATACCCATGCGATCGGAGATGCGGCGAATTTCGAGGTGCTATCCATTTATCAAGACCTTCTTAGTGAACAAGAAGATCGAAGATGGAGAATTGAACATGCTCAAATTGTCGATGCGATTGATTTCTCACTTTTTTCTAAGGGTGTCATTCCTTCTGTTCAACCTACGCATGCGACTAGTGATATGTATTGGGCTGAGGATCGCTTGGGGCACAAGCGTATGGCTGGAGCTTATGCGTACCAAACCCTATTAGCAACATCTGGAATTGTTGCTTTAGGAACTGATTTTCCTGTAGAATCTGTAAATCCATATTATACCTTTTATGCGGCGGTTGCTCGTAAAGATCTTAAAGGATATCCTGATGCCGGATTCATTCCTGAGCAATCACTCACCAGAGAACAAGCATTGCGCGGTATGACAGAATGGGCTGCTTATGCTCAGTTTGAAGAGAATGAAAAGGGTAGGCTTCTACCGGGTTTCTTTGCTGATTTCACTGTATTATCGGCTGATTTAATGACTGCTTCAGAGAAAGATCTTCCTTTAATTGAAGCAGAGATGGTTTTTGTCTCAGGAGAGCGAGTAAAGTAACGATATCAAACCTCACTACGGGAATGAAGCTATGTAAGTTTCATTCTTATATAGAAACGACCTATATACTTTCATTTTATAACTATTAATATCTTAGTAATTTAGGTTTAAAACATTTAATTCCATTTTTGCTTTAAATTATAAAGCCATGTGTGGAATTGTAGCGAGTTTTGATTACCAAAAAGTAGAAGCGGATCAACGTGGTCAGCTTTTAGAAATGTCAAAAAAAATCAGGCATAGAGGTCCTGATTGGAGTGGAATTTTTAGTGACGATCATGCCGTTTTAGCTCATGAACGTTTAGCGATTGTCGACCCAGCTTCGGGAAAGCAGCCTCTTTTTAACAAAGAGCAGACCCTTGTGCTTGCTGCCAATGGTGAGATTTATAACCACAGAGAACTTAGAGCTGAAGTAGGAGAAGGTTATGAATTTCTTACGCAATCTGATTGTGAGGTCATTCTAGGTCTGTATGATAAGGAAGGCGTCTCATTTCTAGATAAACTCAATGGTATTTTCGGTTTCGCACTTTACGATAAATCAAAGAATGACTACCTCATTGCTCGCGATCACATGGGTATCATCCCTCTTTACATGGGATGGGATGAGGAAGGAGTTTTTTATGTGGCTTCTGAATTAAAAGCGCTCGAAGGTTTCTGTACTCAGATCGAACTTTTTCCTCCAGGGCATTACAAAACTAAGGCTATGGAAAAGCCTGAGCCTTGGTATGATCGCGAATGGAAGTCATTTGATGCGGTTAAAGAGAATGAAGCTTCGATTAGTGAGCTTAGAAAAGCGCTTGAAGATGCGGTAGAGCGACAATTGATGTCAGACGTGCCTTATGGTGTATTGCTTTCAGGAGGTCTAGATTCTTCAATCACATCAGCTATCGCGAAGAAATTTTCAAGTCGCCGAGTAGAAAGTGGAAATACTGAAGATGCTTGGTGGCCAAGACTTCATTCCTTTGCAGTTGGTCTAAAGGGGTCTCCAGACCTTGCTGCCGCTCAAAAGGTAGCCGATCACATCGGTACGGTTCATCATGAAATCACCTTTACTATTCAAGAGGGTTTAGATGCGATCAAAGACGTTATTTATCACTTAGAAACCTACGATATTACAACGATTAGAGCTGCAACCCCTATGTATCTTATGGCTCGAGTGATTAAATCAATGGGAATTAAAATGGTACTCTCTGGTGAAGGTTCTGATGAACTTTTTGGAGGATACTTATACTTTCATAAGGCACCTAATGCACGAGAGTTTCACGAAGAGACTGTTCGTAAATTAGAAAAGCTTCATATGTATGATTGCTTGCGAGCAAACAAGGCTCTTTCTGCTTGGGGAATTGAAGGGCGTGTTCCTTTCCTTGACAAAGAATTCATCGATGTTGCGATGCGACTTAATCCTTCTGAAAAGATGATTACTCCTGAACGTATGGAGAAATGGATTCTTAGAAAAGCCTTTGAAGATATGCTACCTAGCGAAGTTGCTTGGAGACAGAAGGAGCAGTTTTCGGATGGAGTCGGATACAGCTGGATCGACACTCTTAAAGAAATGGTCAATGAGGAGGTTAGTGATAAACAAATGGAACAAGCGGCTTTCAAGTTTCCAATACAAACGCCACAAACCAAAGAAGAGTATTTCTATCGCTCTATTTTCCATTCTCATTTCCCTTCAGATGCCGCAGCAAAGAGTGTTCCGCAAGAGCCTTCTGTAGCTTGTAGTACCAAAACCGCTTTAGAGTGGGATGAGGCATTTAAAAAGATGAATGAACCTTCTGGTCGCGCCATCAAGGCAGTTCACACAGACGCCTATAAAAACTAAGGTTTGTAAACATATTAATGTTAATAACTTCAGAGCTCGGAACACTTACAAACACAAGTATTCCGGGCTCTTTCGGTTATATTTGTAAGAATGCAAAAACCGATAATGAAGTTATGAGCGAACAAGCAAAAAATCCACAGTATTCGGCAGATAGTATCCAGGCCCTTGAGGGTATGGAGCACGTGCGCATGCGTCCGTCAATGTATATCGGAGATGTTGGTCCTCGTGGATTACATCATTTAGTATACGAGGTTGTAGATAACTCTATCGATGAAGCGATGGGTGGGCACTGTGATTCGATTACAGTAGCGATAAATAAAGACGAATCGATTACCGTTAGCGATAATGGTCGAGGTATTCCAGTTGGTTTACACAAAAAAGAGGGAGTTTCTGCTCTTGAGGTGGTAATGACCAAGATTGGTGCCGGAGGTAAGTTTGATAAAGATTCTTACAAAGTTTCAGGGGGTCTACATGGAGTAGGGGTTTCCTGCGTAAACGCACTTTCAATTAGCCTTAAGGCGACCGTGCAACGAGAAGGTAAGTTGTGGCAGCAAGAATACGAACGAGGTAAGGCCTTGTATCCGGTAAAAACGGTTGGAGAAAGTGATTTAAATGGTACAGAGGTTACTTTTAAACCAGACCCAATAATTTTCACAGAGACCACCGAATATTCCTACGACACGCTTGCTAACCGTATGAGAGAGCTTGCTTACCTGAATAAGGGGATCACAATTACTCTTATCGATCACAGAAATGTTGATGAGAAAGGAGAGCCGGTTACCGAGGTATTTAAAAGTGAGAAAGGTTTAGAAGAGTTCATATTGTTCTTAGATCGATCGAGAGAGCCGCTTATTCAAACGGTTATTTCAATGGAAGGTGAGAAAAATGGCATTCCTGTAGAGGTAGCTATGATTTATAACACCGGTTTTTCTGAGAACCTTCATAGTTATGTTAACAATATCAATACTCACGAGGGGGGTACACATCTTTCTGGTTTTAGACGAGGTCTGACCAGTACACTAAAAAAATACGCTGATTCCTCAGGGATGCTTGATAAACTCAAGTTTGAAATTTCAGGGGATGACTTTAGAGAAGGATTAACTGCGATTATTTCAGTCAAAGTTGCCGAACCTCAGTTTGAAGGTCAGACTAAAACTAAATTGGGTAACCGTGAAGTTACTTCTGCAGTTAGCCAGGCAGTTTCAGAAATGCTTACTGACTATCTTGAGGAGCACCCAGATGATGCGAAACGTATCGTTGAAAAGGTAGTTATTGCTGCAACCGCTAGACATGCCGCTGCTAAGGCCAGAGAAATGGTTCAGCGTAAGAATGTAATGAGTGGGGGTGGTCTTCCTGGTAAACTGTCTGATTGTTCTTCACAAGACCCTGCAGAATGCGAGGTTTATTTAGTAGAGGGAGACTCTGCGGGAGGAACTGCCAAACAAGGACGAGACCGAAACTTTCAAGCTATTTTGCCGCTAAGAGGTAAGATTTTGAACGTTGAGAAAGCTATGCAGCATAAGGTTTTCGAAAACGAAGAGATCAGAAATATTTACACGGCTTTAGGTGTTACGGTAGGTACCGAAGAAGATGCTAAAGCACTTAATCTAGCGAAACTGCGTTATCATAAAGTGATTATCATGTGTGATGCGGATGTCGATGGATCTCATATTGAAACCCTAATCCTGACCTTCTTCTTTAGGTATATGAGGGAGCTTATCGAACAAGGGTATGTATATATCGCTACTCCGCCGCTATATCTGGTAAAGAAAGGAAGCAAGAAGCAATATGCATGGAACGATAAACAACGTGATCAACTGATTGCCGAAATGGGTCAGGGCGCCGGTGTTCAGAGATATAAAGGTCTTGGTGAGATGAACGCAGAGCAGTTGTGGGATACTACGATGAATCCTGAATATCGTACGCTTCGTCGAGTAACCATTGATAACGCTACCGAAGCCGATCGTATTTTCTCAATGCTTATGGGTGATGAGGTTCCTCCTCGTCGCGAGTTTATTGAAAAGAACGCGGTCTATGCGAATATTGATGCGTAGTGGCTTAAATTTGCAACACATTTAATCTTAATCAAATACGAAAATGAAAGTAACTGTAGTTGGAGCGGGTGCCGTTGGTGCTAGCTGTGCAGAATACATTGCTATTAAAGACTTTGCCTCAGAGGTAGTACTTGTAGATATCAAAGAAGGTTTTGCAGAAGGTAAGGCAATGGACCTTATGCAAACTGCATCCTTAAATGGTTTTGATACCAAAATCACGGGTACCACCGGCGACTATTCGAAAACTGCTGGTAGCGATGTTGTGGTGATTACCTCGGGTATTCCTCGCAAGCCAGGTATGACTAGAGAAGAGCTTATTGGTATCAATGCTGGTATCGTGAAGGAGGTTTCTTCAAACCTTTTAAAGCATTCTCCTGAAGCCATTGTTATTGTGGTGAGTAATCCTATGGATACCATGACTTATCTCGTTCACAAAACTTCAGGACTTCCTAAACACCGAATCATCGGAATGGGAGGTGCCCTCGATAGTGCGAGATTCAAGTATCGATTAGCTGAGGCTCTTGATGCGCCTATTTCTGATGTAGACGGTATGGTCATTGGAGGTCACTCAGATACAGGTATGGTTCCGTTAATCGATCATGCTACGCGCAATTCAATTCGCGTTAGTGAGTTTTTAGATGCTGAGCAAATGGAATATGTTGTTCAAGAGACTAAAGTTGGCGGAGCTACACTTACTAAACTTCTAGGAACGAGTGCTTGGTATGCTCCGGGTGCTGCAGTTTCGGGTCTGGTTCAAGCAATCGCTTGTGATCAAAAGAAAATATATCCTTGTTCTGCTCTTCTTGAAGGCGAATATGGATTGAATGATATTTGCCTAGGAGTACCTGTAGTTCTTGGTAAAAATGGAATTGAAAAGATCGTTTCTATCGAGTTAAGTGAAGACGAGAAGGCTAAGGTAGCTGATTCTGCAGAAGGAGTTGCAGCGGTGAACGCGCTACTTAATTTGTAAGAAACCAATAGAGTGTTTAGCCCCGGAAGTTTTCCGGGGTTTTTTGTTTATTACATATAATTGTCATTTCTAGGGCGAAATGATATATTTGCACGCATTTGACATTATATTAATTGATTTTAGGCAGTATGCAGAATAAAGGATTAATTCGACTATTTGCGATTTTGTTTGGGGTAGTAAGCCTCTATCAACTATCGTTCACATTCATCACTAACAAAATCGAAGGGGATGCCGATCGATACGCTTCAGTTAGCGTAGATGCATCTGCTGATGATTATATTTCAGCACGTGAAACAGCTGCTAAGAGTTATTTAGATTCGGTAGCTGATCTTCCTGTTTTTGGTTTTACCTCTTATGCTGATGCGAAGACGAAAGAATTGAATAAAGGTCTTGACCTTAAAGGAGGGATTAACGTAACCCTGCAGATTTCGGTTAAGGACATTCTTAAAGGTCTTGCTAATAACACTAAAAACGTAGCTTTCAATCAAGCTCTAGATGCTGCAGACGCAGCTTCAAAGCAGAGTGATGAGAATTACGTAGAACTATTCTTTGAAGCTTTCGATGCGAATGCAGGTGAAACTACCCTTGCTTCTCCAGAGATTTTCGCGAACAAAGCATTAAGTGATGAGATCAATTTCTCGATGAATAATGCGGAGGTTAAACCAATCATTAGAAGAAAAATCGACGAGTCGATTGTTTCTGCTTTCGAAGTTCTTCGTGAGCGTATCGATGGTTTTGGAGTAACTCAGCCTAACATTCAGCGAGTAGGTAACTCAGGGCGTATTCTTGTAGAACTACCTGGCGCTCGCGATATCAACCGCGCTCAGGAGTTATTATCTTCTACTGCACAATTAGAGTTTTGGGAAACCATTTCTGCAGCTGAACCGGGATTATCACAGTTTTTGGTAGCAGCTGATCAGCGTTTGGCTGAATTAGAACAGTTTTCAGATGATGTTGAAGATTTATTAGAATCAGCTTCTGATTCTCTATCTAATCAAAATCCACTGCTAGCAAAACTGATTCCTGGCGCTCCTGGATCTAATGCTTTCGTGCGTGTTCAAGCGCGTGATACCGCTTATGTTGGGCAGTCATTAAGACGTTCAGAAATTAAAAGACTACTTCCTTCAGCAGTACAGTACACTAAGTTTGCTTGGCAACGTGTGCCTGCTGATGCGGATATCGTAGAATTATATGCTCTTCGCTCAAATCGTGAAGGAACGCCTCGTATTTCTGGGGATGTAGTTTCTGATGCTCAAGATACTTTCGACCAATTCGGAAAGCCAGCGGTAAGCATGATGATGAACACCAAAGGAGCTCGCGAATGGGAACGATTAACCGGCGATGTTTATCAAAACAAAACAGGTATTGCCATTGTACTTGACAATAAGGTTTACACTGCACCTGGTGTATCCTCAGGTCCTATTTCAGGTGGACGCTCTGAGATTACAGGAACTTTCACCATCAACGAAACTAAGGATATTGCAAACGTACTTAGAGCTGGTAAACTACCAGCCTCTGCAGAGATTGTTCAGTCAGAAATTGTTGGTCCTTCATTGGGTCAGGAAGCTATCGAAAGTGGATTCCTATCCTTTGTGATTGCAATGATTTTTGTTTTAGTTTGGATGATTTTCTATTATGGTAGAGGAGGTTTATACGCTGATATCGCATTAGTATTCAACATTGTTTTAATCTTCGGTGTACTTACAAGTTTAGGAGCTGTATTGACTTTACCTGGTATTGCGGGTATTGTTCTTACCATTGGTATGTCTGTAGATGCAAACGTGCTGATCTTTGAACGTATCAAAGAAGAACTTCGCAAAGGCAAAGGACTAGCGCTTTCAATCAGCGATGGATTCTCAAATGCACTTTCTTCGATTTTGGATGCGAACATCACTACGGGTCTTACTGCCGTTATACTATTTATGTTCGGTTCAGGACCTATCAAAGGATTCGCAACGACTTTATTAATCGGTATTCTAACTTCGCTTTTCACAGCGATTTTCATCACCCGTTTACTTATCGAAGGTTATTTAGCTACTAAGGGTAGAAGCTTAAAGTTCGCTACTGCTGCTACAGCTAATCTGCTATCTTCAGTAAACCTTGGCTTCTTGAAAGCTCGTAAAACGGCTTATGTAATTTCTGGTGTATTAGTGTTAGGATCATTAACCTCGCTTTTCACTACTGGTTTACAACAAGGTGTGGATTTTGTTGGTGGTCGCACGTATCAGATTCGTTTTGAAAATGAAGTAAATCCAACAGAAATTTCATCTGGGCTTACTGATGTTTTAGGTAGTGGTACTAATGTAAAGACCTTTGGAGCAGCGAATCAGATTAAAGTGACTACTCCTTATAAAGTAGATGTTGAGGGTATTGAGGTGGATCAAGAAATCCAAGGACTTCTTTTCAATACACTACTACCTTACCTCCCTGACGGTTTTTCAATTGAAGACTTTACAGTAGGTAGTGATGATAAGACAGTAGGTATTCTTCAATCAGTTAAAGTGGGTCCTACCATTGCGGATGATATTAAGAAAAATGCAGTGCTAGCGATCTTTGGGTCACTGACTATTGTATTCTTATATATCCTGCTTCGTTTTAGAAAGTGGCAATTCTCATTAGGAGCGGTTACTGCGGTATTCCACGATGTAATCATTGTACTTGGGGTGTTCTCAGCAACGAGTGCGTTTATGCCTTTCAACATGGAGATTGACCAAGCCTTTATTGCGGCTATTCTTACGGTAATCGGATATTCATTAAACGATACCGTAGTAGTTTTCGACCGTATTAGAGAGATCATTGGTCTCAAAGGATGGAAGCAGGGTGATCATGTAAATGAGGCATTAAACTCAACGCTAAGCCGTACATTGAATACCTCATTAACTACCCTTATCGTATTACTAGCGATCTTTATTTTCGGAGGTGAGACACTTAGAGGGTTTATGTTCGCAATGATTATCGGTATCGTAGTTGGTACTTACTCGTCATTGTTCATTGCAACGCCAGTGATGTTTGACACATTAGGCAAAGGCAACAAGAAGAAGTAAAGTTCTTCTATGAAATAAATAAAAAAGGCCCGACAAACGTCGGGCCTTTTTTATGATCTCACTTTTCGTTTAGGCTTTTACTTTTCGAATCATTAAGTAAGTACCGAGTAGTACAGGTATGATACTTAACCATTGCCCGGTGGTTAGTAAACCGAGACTCTCCTCAAACCCTCCTTGACTCTTTTTAAAGAACTCGATAATAAAGCGAGCAGAGAATATTCCGACTAGCCAGGTGCCAAATAAGAATCCAGGTTTATTTCTTAACACTGCCTTTGGGTAAAGCACATAATACATGATCACAAATAACAGTGCATAAGCAAATGCTTCATAAAGTTGAGCCGGGTGACGATAGGGAATTTGAGCAAGAATATCTGCGTATGCCGGATCGTTAACTAGTGCCGCATAAGCTCTACTCACCGAAGGTTGACCAGTAGCTTGTAGTGCTTGGTAGGCCGACATATCACCATGATCTCTGACAAATTTTGTGGCAAAGATGAAACTCTCATCCACTACTTTCCCGTTAATTTCAGAATTAAAGAAGTTCCCTAAACGCACAAAAGCTCCGCCTATAGCAGAGGGTAAAGCTATTCGATCTACTAGCCACAAGAATGAAATATCCTCTTCTTTCTTGCTAAAAAGGTATAATCCAATGACTGCTGCTAATGCGGCCCCGTGGCTCGCCAATCCTGCGAAACCAGTAAATGCATAACCATTGATAATCCCAAAGAGGCTTGAATTCTTTTGCTCTCTGATAGGTAGTAGGATTTCAACGAGATGATTCTGGTAATAGGCCCAGTCGTAGAAAAACACATGCCCTAAACGCGCTCCAAGCATAATAGAGAGCACGGTGTATACAAAGAGACTGTCAAGCTTTTCCGTAGGTTTGTTTTCCTTTTTGAAAACAGTCTTCATTAGATTCCACCCTAAAATAAAGGCAGCGATCCAAAGCGAGTTATAGTATTTGATTTGAATAGGACCTAGGGTGAAGAGCGTGTCTTCTGGATTCCAGATAATACCGAGTAGCGTCATAAATTAATTTTGGTCTAATATAGCCCAAAACTATGGCTCAGGGAACAGGGTCGTATCCGCTTTTTCCCCACGGATGACAACTATAAATACGCTTAACAGCTAACCATCCGCCCTTAATTGGGCCGTATTTCTTTAATGCTTCAATACTGTAAGTTGAGCAAGTAGGGGTGAACCGACAGCTCGCCGGAGTCAGCGGAGAGATCAGTAACTGATATACTCGAACAAGTAGAATAAAGGGAAGACTAAATATACGTTTCACGATAGGCTAAAGGTAGTACCATCCTTGGTGTCTTTCAACCTGATTCCCAGTGCCTCTATAGCATCTCTGATTTCGTCAGAGCGCTGAAAGTCTTTCCGCGCTCTTGCTTCTGAACGCTCTTTTAGTAATAGTTCAACGAGGCCCTTAAGCTGTCCCTCTTGTTTTGCATCTGAGTTTCGGCTATCAAATAGTCCCAATACATCGAAGAAGAACGTTTTCATCGTTTGACGAATTAAACTAAAGTCATCATTCGATACCGTAAACTTTTGGTCGTTGATCAGATTGATGATTTTTACTCCTTCGAAAAGCTGTGCGATAAGAATGGGCGTATTGAAATCATCATTCATTGCCTCATAACAACGATTGACCCATTGTTCGATGCCAGGATCGTTTTCAATACCTTCTTTTGAACTTAAGCCTTCGAGAGTACTGAATGACTCTAATAATCTGAAGTATCCTTTTTCTGCAGCATCTAGGGCCTCTTCACTTAAGTCAAGTACGCTGGTATAGTGGGCTTGCAACATGAAGAATCTCACAACGGCAGCCGAGAAAGGTTTAGAGAAAAGCTTATTCTCACCACTGAAGAGTTCACTCGGATAGATATTGTTATCTGTTGACTTAGACATTTTCTTTCCATTCAAAGTCAACATGTTTGCATGAAGCCAGTAATTTACCGGTGATTTACCTTTACTAGCCTCTGCTTGTGCAATTTCACATTCGTGATGAGGGAATTTTAAATCCATACCACCACCGTGAATATCAAATTGTTCTCCAAGATATTTGGTGCTCATTGCGGTACACTCAATGTGCCATCCAGGAAACCCATCGCCCCAAGGTGAAGGCCAGCGCATGATATGAGTGGGCTCTGCTTTCTTCCAAAGAGCAAAGTCCTGAGGATTCTTTTTCTCAGACTGTCCTTGAAGCGCTCGTGTATTGGCCACCATGTCTTCAATGCTTCTTCCGCTTAATTTACCGTAGTCGTTTGATTCATTGAACTTTTGAACATCGAAATACACCGACTCATTTACTTCATAGGCAAACCCTTTGTCAAGAATTTCTTTAATGATTTCGATTTGCTCAATAATGTGTCCTGTTGCGGTAGGTTCGATAGAAGGAGGGAGCAGATTGAAGTGTTCTAGGGTACGATGAAAATCGACCGTGTATTTTTGAACCACCTCCATCGGTTCAATCTGTTCTAATTTGGCTTTCTTAGCAATCTTATCTTCACCCGCATCCGCATCGTTTTCAAGATGCCCGGCATCAGTAATATTTCGAACGTACCGTACTTTATACCCTAAATGAAGAAGGTAACGGTAAATGGTATCGAACGACATAAAGGTTCGACAATTACCTAGGTGTACGTTGCTATATACCGTGGGTCCACAAACATAAAGGCCTACATAACCCTCTTTGATAGGGGTAAAGACCTCTTTTTTTCGGCTTAAAGAGTTGAAAACTTTTAGTGAATGTTTGTGGTATAAGGGTTGCATTAGAATTCAGTTTCTAATTGAATATAAGATAAGAACTCTTTTCTTAACGTTTCATCGGTTTTAAAAACACCACCATACTCAGCAGTAACTGTACTACTTGCGACATCGCGAATTCCTCTCGAGTTGACGCAAAGGTGTTTCGCATCAATGATACAGGCCACATTTTCAGTTTTTAAGATGCGTTGCAATTCTTCAATTACTTGAAGGGTTAATCGCTCTTGTACTTGCGGACGCTTGGCATAGTAATCTACAATTCGATTCATTTTAGAAAGGCCAACTACGTTTCCGTTGGAGATGTAGGCGATATGTGCTTTTCCAATGATAGGAAGAAGGTGGTGCTCGCAGGTTGAGTATAGTGTTATGTTTTTTTCAACCAGCATTTCACCGTATTCATACTTGTTCTCGAAGGTGGATGCGCTTGGTCTTCTCTCAGGGTTCAGACCACCAAAGATTTCTTTGACATAGGCCTCAGCAACGCGTTTGGGTGTGCCTTTCAAACTGTCATCGGTCAGATCCATTCCTAGAATGTCTAAAATGGCCGCAACATGTTCTTGGATCTTCTCGATCTTTTCTTCTTCAGAAAGTACGAAGGCATCGGCTTTGAGTGGCGTTTGTCTTGAGGCACTGAAATGATCGTGATCGTTCAACTCGTCGTTCATCTTCGAATAAAATTAAGGCTGCAAAGATAACTATTTAGGCCCTAAAGCGAGAAGGTATAAGTCACATTCGCTCTAAAACGATTGTTTTGTACTTCGGCCGCATTGGGAAGGATTTGATCGAAGAAAAATACGGTATCGTTCAAGGTTGAATACGACAATCCGAAATCAATGCGATTAGGACCATAATTCAAACCGAAGCCTAATCCGTAATCTTTACGTTCACCGAGATCACTATTGATGTATGGCGAAGAGGTGTTGCCGTAACCTATCCGAGCACTGTAACGTTGGGTGGTGTACTCTAAACCCATTCGATAGCTCTCAACCGTACTGAAAGTACTTGCCAATGCTATATTTTGAGTATTAAATGCTGGATCGTTGTTTGGTAGTAGCTGAGCATCTCCATAATTCTGTCGCTGATAATCGATTAAGAAAGTGAGTAGTTGGCCCAAGGCTACTTTTGAATTTAGGGTCAGTGACGATGGTAGCTTCATGGTGTAATCGTCGTAAACGTTGATAATCCCGAAATTAATATAGGAGATGTCCTCAAGACGGTTGTCTGTGTCAAAACGTTGGGCGCTTCGATCGCTCATCGTAAACCAAGTAGGAGTTTTGTAGCTTACTCCTAAACCGAATTGGGGGCTAGGTTGCCATAAAAGACCAAAATTTGCAGACACACCTATACCTTCAGTGAAGAGGTAATTGTCAAAAAGACTTGTGGTTACCGCTGATTCTGTAGAATATCCTTCTTCATCTAGATAAGTGAATCTCTCAAAAGATAATTCGTGAATGGAAAGACTAGCACCTAATAACCACTTCTCTTTATAACTCGCAGATCCGTGGATCGTATAGGCGTCTTTTCTACCCTTGCTACGAGATTCGAATTTTTGAAAAATTGAGGTGTATTCTGCATTTGAGGAGAAAACTCCTTCGTTAAGGCCTAATAATCCTCCATAAAGGGCTAATAGGGTTTGTTGAGCGGCAAAGCCACTTTCGGCGCCTACTCTTAAGTATGCATCTTCGATGTATTCATTCTGATAGGCTAAGATATTTTCAGCGATTTGATTGCTGGCTAAGGCGGTGAAATACTGGTCCATGCCAGAATCTGCTAGACCTGCTGCTTTTAAATTTCCAGAATAGCTATTCTCTTGTTGATAGGTGAACCCTAATGCAATTTTATTCCAATCACTTTCTTCAGATACAAACACCAAAATTCCTCCGGCTTGATTGATAGAGGCTTCTCCTCTTCTTTTTGGGTTTGTTAAATCTCCTGTTGTTGCTGTATTTCCTACGGCTCCGAGGAATAGGCTGCTAGAAAAAGCCCCATAGTCAAAAAGTGCACCTGCTGCAGGGTTGGTTAATACTGAGGAGAGATCACCTTTTAGAAAACCAGAAGCACCTCCAAGCGCTTGTGCTCTGGCAGATCCTAACGATCCACTCTGAAGATATCTATAAACGTCATCACTAGTTTGAGCTGCGGCGTAACCTGTCGCAAGCAGCACTATAAAAAGTACTCGATAAATCATGGCGCTAAATTAGTTGTTCCCTCTCGAATTTGAACGTCCCGAAGAACTTCGTGAACTACTGCTTCTTGAACTACTACTCGAATTACTCACAGGTCGACTTGTACGAACATTACTTGAACTTCGTGTATTTGTCGAACGCACCGGGTTCGATGCGCGATTGATACTGGTGCGCGAAAAAGTTCGCTGTGTTGCTGAACGACCAGAGTTGTAGCTATTTGATCTTCGAACATTATCTGAGGTAGTGGTTCTGAGCGTTCTGCTTACTTGATTCACTAAAGTTCTCTGGTTAGGAGTAGCGGTGGTATTTAAGATGCTACTTCTTACATTATATCGGTTTGAACGCCCTCGATTCGCGATGTAACTGGGAGTTCTCAGGGTGCTTCTTTCATTGCGGTACCTGCGACTATTCACACGGTAGAATCGACTGCTTTTGTAAAAGCGTTGATTAGGAGCGTAAACGAAACCACCATAAACAGGATATCCATAGAAGTAGGGACGATTCCATAGGTTCCAAGAAGTCCATCCCCAGGTTTGGTAACTCCAATTTCCCCACGGGTCGATAAATCGCGGATTCCAATTATTGTATGCCCAAGGGTTGTTCCATCCCCAATTCATGTTCCATGCAGGATTCCAATAAAAGTCATAGTAAGGGTTATTCAATCCTGTACCCCACTGGTTGATGGTGATATGAACACGATCGGTATTCTCACCCCATCCGGCATAACTATTTGAGCCGCTCTGATAAGAATTTATGTCGGTTAATTCATAATCTTCTGCCAGCGCAGCAGCTTTGTCTGCAAAGTAAGAGGTGTAAAACTGTCCTGCCTGTGAGTCAGGGGATTGCGTATATTGGACGCGCATTCCAGGTCTTTCTGTTTGATAATAGGAGACCGGGTAATAGGCAATGCAAGAATTTAGACTCAAGCCTACTGCAACTGCAATTAATCCCGTTATCATTTGATAACCTCCTTTTCTGCCGGTACTTTTGTCTAAACGTACTTTCATATCTATAAATTTAATTAGTTTTACCCACCTTTACAAAGGCAATGATTGTGCCAAAAAAAATAGCATGGGGAAAAATCTAACTTCTAGAGCAGAAGATTATTCAAAGTGGTATAACGAGTTAGTAGTTAAGGCTGACCTAGCAGAAAACTCAGGGGTTAGGGGTTGTATGGTGATTAAGCCATACGGTTTCGCTATCTGGGAGAAGATGCAACAAGCCTTAGACCAGATGTTTAAGGATACGGGTCATGAGAATGTTTACTTTCCAATCTTCATTCCGAAGTCTTATTTATCAAAAGAGGCCTCTCATGTTGAAGGGTTCGCTAAAGAGTGTGCGGTTGTAACACATTATCGACTTAAAAATGCAGAGGATGGTAGCGGAATCGTAGTAGATGAAGATGCTAAATTAGAAGAAGAACTCATCGTTAGACCTACCTCTGAAACCATTATATGGGATACGTATCGCAAGTGGATTCAATCGTATCGCGATCTACCACTTCTTTATAATCAATGGGCCAATGTGGTTCGTTGGGAAATGAGAACGCGATTGTTCTTGCGAACTACCGAATTCTTATGGCAAGAAGGACACACAGCTCATGCAACTCGTGAAGAAGCACTTGCAGAGGCAGAGAAAATGAATAATGTTTATGCTGAGTTTGCTGAATCTTTCATGGCAATGCCCGTAATCAAGGGGTTAAAGTCTGAAAGTGAACGGTTTGCTGGGGCAGAGGAGACGTATTGTATCGAGGCACTGATGCAAGACGGAAAGGCACTACAGGCGGGTACTTCACATTTCTTAGGTCAAAATTTCGCGAAAGCCTTTGATGTTAAATACGCTACCAAAGAAGGCGGACAAGAGTATGTTTGGGCGACCTCTTGGGGAGTTTCAACTCGTCTAATGGGAGCACTGATTATGACTCACAGTGATGATCACGGACTCGTGCTTCCTCCCAAATTGGCGCCTACTCAAGTAGTGATTGTTCCTATTTACAAGGGAGAAGAACAGTTGAATGAACTTAATGCACATGTAGAAGGCTTAGTAAAAGAACTGCGTTCGAAGGGGATATCCGTTAAATATGATAATAGAGATACGCATAAACCAGGCTTTAAGTTCAATGAATACGAATTGAAAGGTGTGCCTTTGCGAATCGCTATTGGTCCGAGAGATTTAGAAAATTGCACTTATGAACTCGCTCGCAGAGATACCTTGACCAAAGAGACGGTTTCTGCTGATGGAATTAGTGATTTGGTGGTTCAATTATTGGATGAGATTCAAGATAATCTTTGGACAAAAGCGCTCAATCACCGTTCAGAAAATATAACGGAGGTAGAAGACTACGATACATTTAAGGAGGTTCTTGAGCAGAAAGGTGGATTTGTTTCTGCCCATTGGGATGGTACAGCCGAGACTGAAGATCGCATAAAAGAAGAGACTAAAGCC
The DNA here is from genome assembly GCA_964217345.1 of Euzebya sp. Classification (GTDB taxonomy): domain Bacteria; phylum Bacteroidota; class Bacteroidia; order Flavobacteriales; family Flavobacteriaceae; genus UBA3478. The sequence continues at coordinate 632 of CAXPJI010000027.1, read as the reverse complement.
ACGATTCGCTGCATTCCTCTCGATCAGAAGTTAGAGGAGGGAAGTTGTATTTACAGTGGTAAACCTTCTAAAGGAAGAGTGCTGTTTGCTAAGGCTTATTAAAAAAGTAAATACTAGGTTTGCGAGACTTAAAAATAGTTGTATTTTTGCGTCCGCAATTTAGGCTAGAAATGGCCCGTTCGTCTAGGGGTTAGGACGCCAGGTTTTCATCCTGGTAACAGGGGTTCGATTCCCCTACGGGCTACAAAGTTGAAATTAAGGGCAAAAATATGTGTATCAACAGCCTGAGCGGGGTGTCTCCACCACATATTCAAAACAACATTCGCAGTTTTTCGTCCAACTCCAGGTAGGCTTTCTAAAGCAGCGCGTGAATTAGGAACAATACCGTTATACTGATCTACCAAAATTTGGCTAAGCTTGATTACGTTTCTCGCTTTGTTACGATACAATCCGATAGTCTTTATGTACTCTATTAAACCGTCCTCACCCAACTTAATCATGTCTTCTGGACTACTTATAAATTTAAAAAGTTGCTCAGTAGCTTTGTTAACACCTTTATCGGTAGATTGTGCACTTAATGCAACCGCAACCAATAGGGTAAACACATTTGTATGATTGAGTTCACCCTTCGG
>CAXPJI010000026.1:0-74534 GCA_964217345.1 Euzebya sp. | reverse complement strand
AGTAGCTAATACAAAACCTCTAGGTCGCAACAAGGAGAGTGATGAGCTGCAGAGACTAGTATTGCACTATGCTCAGTTTATTGAAGGCTTACCCAATCACTTTAGCATACATGCCGGAGGAATGCTTATTACCGAGAAGCCTATACACTATTATGCCACTACCTTTTTTCCACCCAAAGGATTTCGAACCATACATCTTGATATGCACATCGCTGAAGACGCTAGGCTTCACAAATTCGACATCCTGTCTCAACGAGGGCTATCAAAAATTACTGATGCCCTTAAACTCATCGAGCAGAATCAAAATAAACAGGTAGACATTCATCAAATCGAGACCTTTAAAAATGACACTAATATCAATGAACTATTAGCCCGTGGAGATTGCATGGGTTGCTTCTACATTGAATCTCCCGCTATGCGAATGCTTTTGCAAAAACTTAAAGTAAGTAACTACTTAAGTCTTGTAGCTGCTAGCTCGATTATTAGACCCGGGGTTTCTCAAAGCGGAATGATGAATGAATATATACTTAGACATCAAAATCCTGAAAAAGTACACCAAAGAGCCAACCCCGTACTTCTAAATATTATGCCCGAGACCTATGGAGTTATGGTTTATCAGGAAGATGTTATCAAAGTTGCACACTACTACGGAGGGTTGAGCCTTGCCGAGGCCGATGTACTACGCAGAGGAATGAGCGGTAAATCAAGATCAAAGACTGAATTTGATCGTATCAAAGTGCAATTCTTCGAAAATGGCAATCAAAAAGGATATCGCGAAGAAGAAGTGAGTGAAGTATGGAGACAAATCGAAAGTTTCGCTGGCTACGCCTTTGCCAAGGGCCACTCCGCTTCTTATGCTGTTGAGAGTTATCAAAGCCTATTTCTTAGAGCTTACTATCCGCTCGAATATCTCACGGCTGTAATCAATAATGGAGGAGGATTCTACGCGATTGAATTCTATCTCAAAGAAGCAGTTAGACTAGGTGCAAGAGTGCACACCCCTTGTATTAATAAGAGTAATATTCAACACACGATCATCAAAGAAGAATTATACCTAGGCTTTATAGTTCTTAAAGAATTAGAGGAACGAAGCACTATAAAAATAGTAGAGGCCAGAACTCGAGGGGAGTTCAAAAGCCTATTCGACTTTATTGATCGAGTACCCATAGGTAGTTCACAGATAGAACTTCTAATACGAGCCGGAGCCTTCAGCTTCACCAATGAAAATAAGCACTCGCTATTATGGCAAGCGTTAGGTTTAAAAAATAGTAGACAAAGAAACTTTCAACCCAAACTTTTCGCATCAGAGCAAAAGGGAGTTAGCCTGACACACCTCAAAGAATCAGCTATTGAAAGAACCTATGAACTTTGGGAGCTTTTAGGATTTCCACTTTCAATGACTTTTGAACTTTTAAAAAATCCAATTCAAGCTGTTACCGCAGATCAACTGGAGCATTACGATCGAAAGGCAGTGCGAATACTAGGGTATCTGGTTACAGTGAAAAATACTAGAACAAAGAATGGAAAGATCATGCAGTTCGCCACCTACTTAGATATCAACGGCGCCATTTTTGACACCACTTCATTTCCTGAAGTAGCTCAAAAGTATCCTGTACTATCAAAAGGAATCTACCTCATCGAAGGATTAGTCTGTACAGAATTTGGGTTCAGAAGTATTGAAGTAAAAAGAAAGGAGCGCTGCGAATACGTAACTAACACCTCTTTCTAAAAATTCAAATAAAACGGTGCTGTAAGATGACGATACTCTTCAGTATAAAGATGTCTTTCAATCTCGATCACTAATTCTTCACGCTCAGATACAATAGCAGTGGTGGTTTTTTGAAGTTCTAACATCACCCGCTTTACTGGTAAATCTGAGCGACCCTTGACTAGGCAATACCTTCGAATCTTAAAGCCTATCTCCAAAGCAACCTTTTGTGCTTCCGAAAATCGATCTGAAGGTAGAATTAAAGAAAATAACCCGTCGGCCTTCAATAGACGGTATGAAGACTGAATGAGTAACCGTAAGGGTAAATGATTCGAATTTCTAGCGAGCGTTCTAGCATCTTCTATGGTCTCAGCTCCTTGAAAATAAGGCGGATTCGAAACAATCAAATCAAAGTCAGCGTCAACGATCGAAGACGGATCTAAAAAGTCACCCGTAACTACTACTAATCGCTCAGACCAGGGAGAATTACGAAAATTCATTTGAGTAGCCATACAGGCTTGCTCATCAATATCTATTGCCTTAATTTGACTCCAAGAAAAGCGCTGCGCTAATTGAAGAGCGATTAGCCCAGTACCACAACCAACATCTAAGATTTTTTTAGGATCAGGTGCAGAAGACCAAGCACCTATTAAGACACCGTCGGTCCCGATTTTCATCGCAACATTACTATCGTCTATCGAAAATTGTTTAAATCGAAACACCCTCAGGGCTCTAAATAAAGTTCAATCAGGCCATTTGGCGCTGATACCAAGATACGTTTTTGGCCTTTATCTATAGAATTGATGATTTCGTCTACCGCTGGTAATAAAACCTCTTTCCCATTATGATCGATAATAAAAATGGCTTGAGTGGAACTGTCATTCACTCCAACTAATTCACCAATAGGACCAAAAGAAGTATCAATAACTTCAAACCCGATGAGTTCGTGATAATAGTACTGTCCCTCTTCTAATTCAGGAAGCTCGTCTAGCGGACGATAAATCGATTTTCCAACAAGTGCAGTAGCTTGAAGCTCAGAATCAACTCCTTCAAACTTCACTCTGAGCGATCCATTGTGCCAACGGGAACGCTCAATAAAAAATGGAACCAATTCATGTTCTAATTGAACAAAAACTGATTCCATTTCTAGATATTCACCCGGGTAATCGGTGTCTAGTTTTAAAAGCACCTCACCCTTGAAGCTAAATTTTGATGCGATATGTCCTAGTTGATAGCAGGACTCGAGTCGCATACAATCAATTATTCAGCTGGTTTCTCTTCTTCAGACGACTCTTCTGCTGGAGCTTCTTCAGCAGTAGTCTCTTCAGCAACAGGAGCCTCGGCTACTTCTTCAGCACCTTCCTCTACAGCCTCTTCAACTACTTCAGGCTCAGGAGCGTTAGCAGCTGCAATCTCAGCAGCACGCTTTTCGTTAGCTTCCTTCTCAGCCTCAAGAGCTTTCGCCTTCACAGCTTCCTTTTCTTTATTTAGTGCAGAGATTTCAGCAGTATTTACCGCATCTTTCTCAGATAACCATGCTGCGAAGCGCTCTTCCACTTGCTCCTCAGTAAGGGCACCTTTAGCTACACCCTTTACTAGGTGATGCTTAAGAAGGGCTCCCTTTCTTGAAAGCAGTGTACGCGCTGTGTCAGTTGGTTGAGCACCATTCTGTAACCATTTTACCGCTGAATCAATATCGATTTCAACAGTTGCAGGATTTGTGTTTGGATTGTAGATACCAAGTTTTTCAAGGAATTTACCATCACGCTTCGATCTTGAATCGGCAGCAACTACCCAATAGAAGGGTTTTCCTTTTTTACCATGGCGTTGTAATCTAATTCTTACAGGCATATCACATTAAATTTTTGAGGTTCTCGACCTCGGTTATTAATACATTGTTTAAAAGTCGTGCAAAGATAATCGAAATGTTTAGTTATCCAAGCTTCATTATTATGCTATTTTTAGGGGTTGTAAAAGTTAGTTCACTCGATGTTATACCTCATTTTTGATACGGAGACTACCGGCCTGCCTAAAAACTATAAAGCTCCGGTTAGTGACTCAGAGAATTGGCCGAGAGCAGTTCAATTATCTTGGCAGCTTCACGATCATGAGGGAAAGCTAATTGATCAAAAAGACTTCCTAATCAAACCGGATGGTTTTGATATTCCTTTTCAATCAGAAAGAGTGCACGGCATTTCGACTGCTCTCGCCTTAAAAGAAGGACATGAACTGCACGAAGTTCTTCAGGCTTTTGAGGAGGTTATTCTTAAGACAGACTTCGTCGTAGGACAGAATATTGATTTTGACCTCAATATCATGGGGGCAGAATTCTACCGCATGGGAGTAACTACTGCACTTCTTGATAAAAAGGTGCTCGATACTTGCACCGAGCAAACTGCTAATTTTTGCCAACTACCCGGTGGACGTGGTGGAAGATTTAAATTACCCACCCTTTCAGAGCTGCACCGTAAACTTTTTGGAGCTGAATTTGCCGAAGCGCATAACGCTAGTGCAGACGTAGAGGCAACCGCACGGTGCTTTTTTGAACTAATTCGAATCGGTGAATTTGACGCTGTCTCTTTAGGAGTTTCAGAAGAAGTTCTTCAAGATTTCAAAGTTGCGAACCCCCATCCGATTCAAGCTGTAGGCCTTAAGCATAAAAATCTCAAGGCTGCTTCAGAAAAATTAGCCAAGCAATATTTTGAGCCTGAAGAACCTGAGAATATAACCATCGACATTGAGGAGGTGAATCAACTCTCCTTTGCTCACCTTCACAACCATTCACAGTTCTCTATTTTACAAGCGACCATGAAACCTGCTGAGCTTGTCGAGACTGCCGCTGAATTAGAAATGCCAGGGGTTGCCCTTACCGATACGGGCAACATGATGGGAGCTTTCAGCTTTGTTAGTGCCGTTGCTGCCCACAATAAGTCAAACCCAGAGAAACCCATCAAAGGAATCGTCGGTTGTGAGCTGGCGATGGTCCAAGACAGACACAATAAAGAGATAAAGGACCTGGGCTATCCCGTTGTTCTGCTGGCCAAAAACAAAGCAGGATATCACAACTTGACCAAACTCAGTTCTAAGGCATATACTGAAGGTTTTTACTACATCCCTCGAATTGACAAAGAACTGCTCGTAGAACACAAAGAAGGGTTAATTATTTTGTCGGGGGGTACTAGAGGAGAGGTGTCTGCCAAGGCCTTGAATATCGGTGAACGACAAGCTGAAGAGGCCTTAGAATGGTTTAAGGAAAATTTTGACGATGACTTTTACTTACAACTCGAACGTCACGATCAAGAAGAAGAAAATAGAGTTAATCATCAAATCGTAGCACTTGCCAAGAAGCATGGAATCCATTTAGTTGCGACTAACAACAACTTTTATCGATCTAAAGAAGATCAGGAACTACAAGACATACTCCTCTGCGTAAAAGAAGGGGAACTAAAAGAGACTCCGATCGGTAGAGGAAGAGGTTATCGATACGGCCTTCCTAATAACGAGTACTATTTCAAAGGCAGCGAGGAGATGAAAAAACTATTCGCTGATCTACCAGAGGCTATTGAAAATACCACTCGCATTCTAGAGAAAGTAGAAAACTACCTCTTATATCGAGATGTATTACTTCCTGAATTCGACATTCCGCAAGAATTTGAATCGCCAGAAGACCAGGTTGACGGAGGCAAAAGAGGAGAAAACGCTTACCTCAAACATCTAACTTTCGAAGGAGCAAAAGAGCGATACGGAGAGGTTACTCCAGAAATCGAAGATCGCTTACTATTCGAATTGAATACTATTGAGCAATCAGGCTATCCAGGCTACTTTTTAATTGTAGAAGACTTTATTCGAAAAGCGAGAGAAATGAATGTCTCGGTGGGCCCTGGAAGAGGTTCGGCAGCAGGTTCGGCAGTGGCATACTGTCTAGGTATTACCAATATTGATCCCATTAAATATGATCTCCTTTTTGAGCGTTTTTTAAATCCAGACCGAGTGTCTATGCCCGATATTGATATTGACTTTGATGATGAGGGGCGGCAAAAGGTTATCGATTATGTCATTGGAAAATACGGATCTAATCAAGTAGCTCAGATTATAACCTACGGTACCATGGCTGGCAAGTCATCGATTCGAGATACCGCTAGGGTTCTCGACTTGCCGCTTAATGAAGCAGATCGACTCGCTAAGCTTCTGCCTGATATGACCAAACTGGCAACGGTTTTAGGACTTGATTCAAAGTCGCTTCAACAGAACTTTCGCAGTGAAGAAGCACAGAAGATAGCTGAACTACAACAAATTTCTCAGAGTAAGGACGATCTTGGAAACACGCTTCAGGTTGCAAAAAGATTAGAAGGAACCGTTCGAAATACTGGAATTCACGCTTGTGGTGTAATTATCACTCCAGGAGATATTACCGACTTTGTTCCTGTAGCTACGGCTAAAGATGCAGAGATGTGGGTAACCCAATTCGACAACTCTGTGGTTGAGAGTGCTGGTCTGTTGAAGATGGACTTCTTAGGATTAAAAACTCTGACTTTAATTAAGGACACTTTAAAGATCATAAAAGCAAGAACAGGAGTTCAACTAAATCCCGACGAATTTTCGCTCGAAGACGAAAAAACCTACGAGCTTTTTCAACGAGGAGAAACGATTGGCATTTTCCAATACGAATCTCGCGGAATGCAGAAGTATCTAAAGGAGCTAAAACCAAGCTCCTTTGACGATTTAATCGCCATGAATGCTCTTTATCGCCCAGGCCCGCTTGAATATATCCCGAGCTTTATCGCCAGAAAACACGGTAAAGAACCCATCACCTATGACCTTCCAGAAATGAAGGAGTACCTGGAAAACACCTATGGAATTACGGTTTATCAAGAGCAGGTGATGCTTTTGTCACAGAAATTAGGGGGTTTTACCAAAGGTGAAGCCGACGTTCTCAGAAAGGCGATGGGTAAGAAGAAGAAAGATCTTATTGACGAACTACGTCCAAAGTTTATCAATGGAGGGATTTCTAAAGGACACCCTAAAGAGGTTTTGGAAAAGATCTATAAAGATTGGGAGGCATTCGCGAGTTACGCATTTAACAAGAGTCATTCTACTTGCTATGCATACATCGCTTATCAAACCGCCTATCTGAAGGCTCACTACCCTTCAGAATATATGGCTGCCGTGCTATCTAACAATATGAACCACTTAGAGCAAGTAACTCTGTTTATGGAAGAGGCCAAACGCATGGGTATCGAGGTTCTTGGGCCAGATGTCAATGAATCTTTCTACAAGTTTGGGGTTAATGCACAAAACGCGATTCGTTTTGGAATGGGTGCCATTAAGGGTGTAGGGAAAAGTGCAGTGGATACCATTGTTGACGAAAGAAAAGAATCTGGGCCCTACAGTTCAGTCTTCGAATTAGCCAAGCGAATAGACTTGCGAGCGGCGAATAAAAGAACCTTTGAAAATTTAGCTATCGCCGGCGCTTTTGATTCTTTTGGAGCATTGCGAAGTCAATACTTTCAAGAATCTAACGACGGTATTAACTACCTCGAGAAGATTATAAAATCGGCCACCCGTTTCAAAGAAAACGAAAACGCTTCTCAAGTAAGCTTGTTTGCAGATGATCCCGTTGCTCAAATAAGCGAGCCAGAAATACCACCCTGTGAGCCATGGCCAACCATGGAACTTCTTAGAAAAGAGAAGGAGGTTGTAGGACTATATCTGACCGGGCATCCCCTTGATGATTTCAAAAAAACGCTACAACATTTTACTAAAAACGAATTAGCAAATCTTAATACCGACCTCGCCCCCTTTATCGGACTCGAAATAACTGTAGGTGGTGTTGTAACATCGGCAGAAGCAAGAATTTCTAAAAATGGCAAGCGTTGGGGAACCTTTACATTAGAAGATTATAGCGGGTCTTATCAATTCAGAGTTTTTTCAGAGGAATTTTTAAAGTTCGAACACTTCTTTAAAGAACCGAACTTCTTATACATTCGTCTACTAATAAAAGAAGGTTATCCTATTGGGGATGGTAGTACTCGAGGAGAACCAAGGCTTCAATTTAATGAGGTTAGGTTACTTCAAGATGTGATGGAAAATCTATCTAAAAAAATCAACCTTCATCTAAAGGCAGAAGAAGTAAATAACGAATTCATAGAATTATTAAAACAAAGAATTAAAGAGTATAAAGGCAATAAACCGGTAAACATTACGCTCCACGACAAAGATTTTCAACTCACTTTAAAGAGCAGAAAGGAAAAAGTAGCGATCACCAAAGAGTTGCTACACTTCCTCGACGATCAAAAAATACCCTATCAACTATACTAATTGAACTCATTTTAAATCCCTAAATTTGTATTTTAATTCAAGATTATGGCACTAGAAATAACAGACGCAACTTTTGAAGAGGTAGTACTCAATTCAGATAAGCCAGTAGTTGTTGACTTTTGGGCAGCATGGTGCGGCCCATGTCGTATGGTAGGACCAATCATTGACGAACTCGCTACCGAATACGAAGGAAAAGCAGTTGTAGGTAAGGTTGATGTAGACAATCACCAACAGTTTGCAGCGAAATACGGCGTTAGAAATATCCCGACCGTATTGGTTTTCAAAGGTGGAGAAATCGTAAATCGTCAGGTAGGAGTTGCTCCTAAAAATGTTTACGCTGAGGCTATTGACGCTGCTTTATAAACCACTTCACACAGCATTCGAAAAAGAGAGCGATTTTTAATCGCTTTTTTTTTGATCCTTTTTGGACAAGGTGTAAAAAAGATTATATTTGCCCCCGCTTTTAGAGCGAAAATGTTTTGGTCTGGTAGTTCAGTTGGTTAGAATACCTGCCTGTCACGCAGGGGGTCGCGGGTTCGAGTCCCGTCCAGACCGCAAAACAAGTAAAAAGCCGATTTCAGAATTGAAATCGGCTTTTTTAGTTTAAAATACTTTGGTAAAGAAATCTATAATTTCTTAACAGAATCATAAAATTAGAGTCAATCTTAAACATCTAATTATTAAATTATTAATGATTTATTGATTCTGATAAATATTCTTCAATTAACATCCGTATACTCACAGATTTTTGTAGAATAATTCAATAGAAGATTTTAATTTTGTGAATTAACTCAAACGCAAACAATATTTTGTAAAACTAAATGTTATGAGAAACTACATCAATTTTCTACTGGTGTGTTTGCTCACAGTTCAAGTAGCTGTAGCACAACAAACCGTGTCAGGTAGTGTAACAGACGAATCTGGAATTCCACTTCCTGGTGCGACTGTCATTGAAAAAGGTACTCGAAATGGTACTGCTTCTGACTTCGATGGTAACTACTCTATTTCTGTTGGACCAAACGCGGTTCTTGAATTTAGCTTTGTAGGATACCAAACTGTGGAGGTTACTGTGGGTAACCAAAGCAACATTAATGTTTCACTTCAACCTTCAAACCAACTCGACGAGGTGGTTGTAACAGGTTTTGGTGAGGTATCTAAAAAATCATTCGCTGGTTCTGCGAAAGTAGTTGAAGGAGAGAACATCTCTCAAAAATCATTCACCAACGTATCTCAGGCACTAGCTGGGGAGGTAGCGGGTGTTAGTGTATTCAACACTTCTGGACAGCCAGGTACCGTATCTACGATTCGTATTCGTGGATTTGGATCTGTAAACGGTAGTCAAGCTCCACTTTATATTGTGGATGATGCTCCCTTTGGCGGAAGCTTAAACGACATTAACCCTAACGACATTAAGTCTGTTACCGTACTTAAAGATGCATCTGCAACTTCTCTTTACGGTGCGCGTGGTGCAAACGGGGTAATCGTAATTACCACTAAAAGAGGTAAAGACAACGGCAACAGCGTAAACGTTCAAGTAAAATCAGGTACTAACTACCAAGGTATCGGACGTTACGAAACCATCCGCTCTCCTGAAGAGTATATCGGGATTGCTTGGGAAGGTACTTACCAAAGAGGGTTAATCGAAAACGAAGGTGATCAAGCAGCTGCTATCGCCTATGCTAATGCTAACCTTTTCGAATTTCCTGGTAACGCTGGCGTATCAGACATCTCTCCTATTTACAATATGTGGAGCGTTGGAACAACTGAAGACGGAAACGTAAACGTTGCAAACCTTATAGATCCTGCCACTGGACAAGTTCGTTCAGGAATTGCAAGAAGATATACTCCAGAAAACTGGGAGGAGTTTGCATTTCAAGACGCAAATCGAAACGAAGTAAACGTAACTGTTTCAAACGTTAATGAAAATTCTTCTGTTTACACTTCTATCGGTTTCATTGATGATAAAGGTTATGCTTCGAACACTGACTACCAAAGATTGAATGCTCGTTTAGCGGCAACTCATAAAATCGGTGACTTTATCAATGTAAACACTTCTCTGAACTACGCACAGAGTGAGAGCAACCAAAACGGTCAAAGTTCTTCTTCTTCTAGCCAGTTCTGGTGGATTGATAACTTACCTCCAATTTATCCACTTTATCGTCGCGATGCAGATGGGAATAAAATTCCAGATCCTGTATACGGTGGGTTCCTTTTTGATTACGGTCTTGAAGACGGACGTGGTTTTGGTTTCGCAACAAACGGTGTAGCTGATTCACAGATTAACATTGTACAAAACAACGGTAACTCTGTAAACTTTAATAACGACACAAGAATTACTATTGCTGAAGGGCTTACGTTAGAAAACAACTTTGCTTATCAGTACTTTATGGACGATTCAATTCGTCTAAACGAGCCATTCTACAGCCCTGCTAAAGGTCAAGGTGGTGTAATTACTCGTGCTCGCTCTGAAACTAAGAACTACACGATTAGAACAGGTCTACGCTACAATAAAACTTTTGGAGATTTAGACCTTTCAGCATTCGTTTCACACGTTGCTACTCAGTATGATTTCAACTACCTATCTGCTCAGCGCTCTAAGCTTGTATTGCCTTTCGGTACAGACATCGCAAATGGTGTTGTTAATGCTCCAGGTAATGGATACACTGACGAGGAAGCAACAGAGAGCTACATTGCTAACGTAACTGCTGATCTTTCACGTAAGTATTTCTTAACTCTTTCTTTCAACCGTGATGGTTCTTCAAGATTCATCAATAACCGATGGGGTAACTTCTACTCAATTGGTGGTGCTTGGGTACTTAGTGAAGAAAACTTTATGTCAAACTCTAACTTATTTGACTTCTTAAAGTTCAAAGCTAGTTATGGTATTATCGGTAACTCGGGAGGTGTAGGTCTATACCCAGGTTACAACATTTTCTCGATCAACAACCTTGCTGACAACATTTCTCTTGCCTTCAGTACAAAAGGTAACAAGGATCTTACTTGGGAAAGTTCAAATCAGTTCAATGCTGGTTTCGAATTTGAAATGGGTGGATTTGTATCAGGATCGATCGAGGCATACCAGAAAACAACAACCGACATGTTCTTTGATCGTCGTGTAGGACCTTCTGTAGGTTATGCATTAATTACTGTAAACGACGGTGAGTTAGTAAACAAAGGTCTTGAATTCGACCTTGACTTCGATTTAGTGACTAAGCAAGATTTCAGCTTAAGCTTAGGACTAAACGGAGAAACCTTTACTAATGAATTAACTGCTCTACCTATTGACCCTGCAACAGGTGAACAACAAAAATTAGATATTTCTGGAAGCTATGGACGTACTGTAGGTCGCTCACTTTATGATTACTATATCCCAGTATACGCTGGTGTGAATAGTGAAACAGGTGCTGCTCAGTGGGAACGTAACTTCGATGATAAGGATGGTAGTGGTGACTACACCGATGGTGATGTGATCATTAACTCACTAACTCAATATCTAAACGATAACCCTGAGGCGGTGGTTGCACAAGACCTTACCGAGGTTTACGCTGAGGCTACTGATAAATTTATCGATAAAACAATCATTCCTGATGTTCGTGGTGCCTTTAGAGTAAATGCTCGTTACAAGCAATTCTCTCTTAGTGCGTTATTCAACTACCAATTAGGTGGATATGCTTATGACAGTGCTTATGCAAGTCTTATGGCGAATAACTATGCAGGGGTAAATAACTTCCACATCGACATGCGCGACCGTTGGATGAAGCCAGGTGACGTTACTGACATCCCAAGACAAGATGCTCGTTATCAAATTCAGCAAAACGCAACTTCAACTCGATTCTTAACTAAGTCTGACTACATTGCTTTAAACAATGTTCGTCTTGGTTATGCAGTACCAAAAACGGTAACATCGAAGTTTGGAGTTCAACAAGCGGATTTATACGTTACTGGAGACAACCTTTGGTTAGCTAGTAAGAGACAAGGATTTAATCCGTCAACCTCAATTACTGGAGGGTCAAGTATCTATAGATATAACCCACTTTCAACACTCGTTTTTGGACTAAACGTTAAAATCTAATAGCCATGAAAAAATTTAAAATATTAAGCCTAATCGGGATTGCCATTCTAGCTGTTTCATGTCAAGAAGACTTCCTTGAAACCTACCCTACTGCTTCATTATCGCAAGAGCAGGTTTCAGAAGCTGTAGCAGTAAACCCTGATGCTGCCGCAGGTACCCTGCTTGGTATCTACGAAAACCTTTACCGTATTGGTTCTGGTGGTGTAGGTGGTCAAGAGGACTATGGTATCAAAACTCAGGATATCCAGTTAGACATTCTCTCAGGAGATATGGCTCATCTAGGAAAAAGTTATAACCGTCAAACACAAATCTCAGAGCTTACGGCTACTGTAAACCCAGACAGTAATTATAACTACATTCCTTGGAGATTTCTTTATCGTGTAATCAACCTATCTAACCTTGTAATTGATGGTTTAGGTGGTGATGCAGCTGATCTTACGACTGATGTGCAAAAACACACTATGGGTCAGGCGCGTGCATTACGAGGGTGGGCCTACTATTGGTTAGTAAACCTATTCGTAGATGACATTGCTAATTTATCAGCACCTGCTGTACCAATCTACACCAGTGCGGACCAGTTAGAGCAACCTAAGAGTTCTGTTCAAGCGGTATTTAACCAAGCAATTTCAGATTTATTAGCTGCTGAGACTCTTCTTGAAGGGTTCAGCAGAACTAACAAAATCGAAATGAACCAAGATATCGTTCGCGGTATTTTAGCTTACACCTATGGAGCGCTTAACGATTGGTCAAAAACCGAAGAATACGCTCAAAAGGTAGTTACAGCAGGTTATCCAATTATGACTGCAGAAGAAGTAACAGTGCTCGGTGATGATGACACCATCGGAGGATTTAACGATGTAAATAGTCATCCCGGTATTATTTGGGGTATTGACATTACTGCTCAAAATGAACTGTACTCTCTTGGTACTTGGTGGGGATGGATGGATTACCACAGCTATAGCTATGCAGCGGTTGGGAATTATAAAGGAATGGATATCAACTTGTATAATCAGTTCAGAGCTGATGATATTCGTATAACACAGTTTCCGTTCGGCCCTGGAGCATTACTTCCTGCACGTAAATTCTACTATAAAGGAGCCCAAGAAAAAAACTTCCGCGGATTCTCAGGACCTCAGTTAAACGTAGATTCAGATGCTCACTTCATGAGAGTATCAGAAATGTATCTACTTCATGCTGAAGCTGCTGCTGAAAACGGCAATGAGGCTGCTGCTAAAGCAAGTCTAAAAGCCCTTCTAGATGAGCGTGTAGACGACAGTTCATACATTGATGATCTTAGTGGTCAAGACCTTATCGACGAGATAGTACTACAGACGCGTTTAGAGTTATTTGCTGAAGGAAAAGCATACTTCCTAATGAAGCGCCGTAGAATGACTAAAACTCGTGGTGCAAACTGGTTAGATTACGCTGGTCAATCGTTCAACCACAATGACGATCGTTTGACTTACGAGATTCCTCAGTCTGAGATTCTCTTCAATCCAAATATCTCTGATCAGAACTAAGATTTTGACTTAGGTCTCATATAAAGCCGCAACTCACGTTGCGGCTTTTTTTATAAATTCGAGTTCTATGAAAAAGTTACTCCTCATTTCTACACTTCTCCTATTTGTTAGTTGCAGCAATAACTCAGGTAAAATCATTTGGTCTGACGAATTCAATTATACTGGAAGACCTGACTCCAACAAATGGCACCATCAAGTTATACCTCCCAATAGTTATGGATGGCACAACAACGAGCTTCAACACTACATAGATGATGAATCTACTTCTTTTGTATCTGAAGGTACCTTGAAAATTAAGGCAATAAAGCAAACCTACGCCTTTGAAGGTGACACGAAAGATTACGTCTCAGCCAGATTGAATTCAAAATTTGACTTTAAATATGGAAGAGTAGACGTAAGAGCAAAATTACCTAGAGAAGAAGGAACCTGGCCGGCGATCTGGACATTGGGAAGCAATGTTAATGAAGAAGGTAATTACTTCGGCGATACTAAAGGAAATGAGGGTTGGCCAATGTGTGGCGAAATTGATATTATGGAGCAAACGGGCTGGGAAAAAAATGTATTAAAAGGACATCTGCATTGGGGACATACAGAAACTAAAGAATACTTTGATGAAGGGGAATCACAAGAAATTCCGAACTCTTACGATGACTTTCATATCTATTCGCTAGAATGGACCCCAAATGAAATCATCCTTTTGTTCGACAACCAACCATTCTACAGGGTACCAAACGACAAGAAGAGACCTTATGATAACCCACACTACTTACTCCTAAATTTGGCCATGGGAGGAACACTAGGTGGTCCGGTTTCTGAAGAATTCAAAGAGGCTACCATGGAGGTTGATTACGTCAGAATCAGCAAGTTATAAACATTACCCTTCTAATTTGTTGAAATTTTTTTTGTTGAATTTTAAACAAAACAGAAGTCGCTCGCAACCTTTCCTAACACTATATTTTACAGGACCTCCGAGAGATTCCTATATCTCAAAACGATCAATCTTTCAAATGTTAGAGAAATCTTAAAGTTTAATTTACCTGTTCGTGTAAGAATACTTATTATTTTCGCGGAAAGAACATAAATCTAAACTTTTCTCAAAATGAAAAAATTATTTTCGTTACTAGCGATTATTTCGGCTTCATTTGCTGTTGCACAGACGCAAAAAGAGGCAGATACGTTATTAACCACTCAACTTGAAGAGGTTGTTGTTTCTTCAAGAGTTATTGACGTTGCTAAGGAGCGTGTTACTCCAGTAGCTGTTACTACAGTTTCTGCGAAAGACATCTCTTTAAAAGTAGGTAACCTCGAGTTTCCTGAAATCATGAACACAACACCTGGTGTTTATGCAACTAAACAAGGTGGAGGATACGGAGATAGCCGTATTAGCCTTCGTGGTTTCGATCAAAGAAACACTTCATTCCTTATCAACGGTCAGCCGGTTAACGATATGGAGAACGGATGGGTTTACTGGTCAAACTGGCAAGGTCTTACTGATGTTGCTTCTGGTATTCAGATTCAAAGAGGTCTAGGTGCTTCTCGTTTAGCGGTACCTTCTGTTGGTGGTACTGTATCAATCTTTACCAAAACTGCTGATAAAATGCCGGGTGGTTCATTCACTCAAGTTTTAGGTAACGACGGATACACCAAAACTACTGCTGCTTACAACACTGGTAAAAATGAAAATGGATGGGCTTCATCTGTACTACTTTCACACTGGAAAGGTGATGGTTACGTTTATGGTACTCAAGGTGAAGGATGGACTTATTTCGCTGCATTAGGATATGCACCAGAAGGTTCTGCTCACGCTCTTAACCTCTCAGTTTTAGGTGCAGGTCAATGGCACCACCAAAGAGATTCTTGGGTTTCTATTCGTGACTATCAATACTTCGGAGAAGAAGGAATTGATCGTCGTTGGAACTCAGACAATGGTATCAGAGAAGGAGAGGAATTCAACATTCGTCGTAACTTCTACAACAAGCCATTAGCTACTCTTAACTGGGATTGGGATATCGCTGATAATGTTCAGCTTAACACATCACTTTATGCATCTGCTGGTCGCGGTGGAGGAACTGGAGCTCGCGGAAATAACTTCCGTAACTCAGCAATCGATATGTTCCCTTACCAGAAAGATCTTTATGAGCATTACGTAGAAAACGGTCGTGGTACTCGTTTACCTAACGGGTTTATCAACTATGATGAAGTAGTTGCAACGAACAGAAGAAATGCACAACCTTATACTGGACCAATCTCAGGTTACACCGGAGCTAAAATTGGTTCTAATGGTTTCCGTAGCGATGGAGTTAGCCGCGAAATCATGATTCGTCGTGCATCTATGAACTCACACGACTGGGTTGGAGCAATTTCGTCTTTAGATATCCAATCAGGAAAATTCAACTACTCTATTGGTGTTGATCTAAGAAGTTACACAGGTTACCACTACAGAGTACTTAATGATCTAATGGGACTTGACGGTTACTACTCAACTGGTAACAAGAACTCAGCGGGTCAAATCATAGAGACCTTAGTAGAGGCTAATCCATTCCAAAATACAGGAATTCGTGGACCTAAAATAGATTACTACAATATCGGAAAAGTGAAATGGGCTGGTCTTAACGGTCTTATCGAATACAATGATAACGATATGTTCACTGCGGTACTTCAAGGAGGTATTTCAAACCAGCAATACCAGCGTATCGATTATTTCGATCAAGTAGGTAACCCAGAATCATCTAAAAATGATTCTCCAGGAGGATATGTTAAAGGAGGTGCTAACTTCAACTTTGACGCTCAAAACAACGCCTTCTTCAATGCAGGTTACATTAGCCGTCAGCCTTTATTTGATGCAGTATTCCCAGGTTTTGCAAATAACATCAACCCAGACCTACAAAACGAAGAAATTACTTCTTTCGAGTTAGGATATGGCTATACTTCATCGAATTTCAAAGCTAACGTAAACCTTTACTCAACAACTTGGGGTAACCGCTTCATCTCTAGAGGTTTCAACCTAGAAAGTGGTGTTTCAGGAACTGCTCAATTCAAGGATATCGACGTACTACATGAAGGTTTAGAGGTTGAAGCAACTTACTATGCATCTTCAGCGCTACGTTTCAAAGGAATGCTTTCTGCGGGTAACTGGAGATACACCAAAGATTTTACTTCAGAAGTGTTTGATGATAACAACAACCTAGTTGGTGAAGGAACAATCTACATCAAAGATGCTAAAGTAGGGGATGCCGCTCAGTTTACTACTTACACTGAAGTTCAATATACGGCTGGAGATTTCTCATTTGATTTTGGTTACCGTTTTGTTGATGGTCTTTACGCTGATTATAGCATTGCTAATTCAGCATTCTTATCTCCTAACAATAAAGGAGCAGTTCAATTACCATCTTACGGTTTAGTTGATTTAGGAGCGACAGCGCGTTTCGATTTATTCGGCAACAACGCTAGCTTCAGAATTAACATCAACAACCTATTTGATACGGTTTATATTGCAGAATCAAACACCAACATCCATGCTGATGGTAGCGCAACCAATTGGAATGGAGTTGATGTTCGCAACTCTGTATGGTTCGGATTTGGAAGAACTTGGAATGCTTCATTACGAGTAAATCTATAATCGAATCCTTCGATCATAGAAAAGGGTCCCAAACGGGGCCCTTTTTTTTGCTCTTCACTTTCCTTAATGAAAACACCATTTTGTGATATACAAAAGGTAGCGTAGAGGAATAGAGAAGCAGCTGTTTGTTTTAATATTCTGAAAATCAATACTGTATAGATATTAAATTTAAAATCTGTAGAGTTATTGTATAGTTTGATTTTTTCGAATTACTCAGATTTAATGCTAATTTCATACCCTTGGCACTAGCATGCCAAAAGCAAAGGATAGAATGAAGTTTAAATAAACGGTTGTAATGAAAAACAATTCAAAAGAGAAGAACATCTATTTAGGCAATCAGCCTCTAAATACCAATAACAATCCAATCACAGGAGAAGAAGTTGAAATCGACGGAGAGCGATATTTTAAGATCTCGAATACCGATGAAATGCGTCCATTTTTTATGAGTATCGTGAGTCACTCCGATCACTGGATGTTCATTTCAAGTACTGGAGGGTTATCTGCAGGAAGAATTAATAGCGACCATGCCCTTTTCCCCTACTACACCGATGACAAGATCACCGAAGCTCACGAACATACGGGTAGCAAAACCATCATTCTCGTAGAACAAGAAGAGAAAACTTTTTTATGGGAACCCTTTTCATCGAACTATCAAGGGGTTTATAAAGTAGAGCGAAACATTTACAAGAACACCTATGGTAATAAAGTGCTCTTTGAAGAAATTAATCTTGACCTTGGGATCACTTTTAGTTATGAGTGGTCGTCGAGTGAGCAATTCGGCTTTGTTCGCAATTCTAAAATCAAAAATTCCAATTCACTAAACAAGAGCATTCAACTACTTGACGGGATACAAAACCTTCTGCCTTATGGTGTTCCTGAAGGACTACAAAGCAGCAGCAGTAACCTGGTTGACGCTTACAAAAAGTGTGAACTTGAGGCCGACACTATTGGTATTTATGCTTTGAGCGCTATTATTTCTGACAAGGCAGAACCTAGCGAAGCCCTGAAGGCAAACCTAGTTTTCTCACTAGGACTAGAAAATAAAGCCGTACTCCTATCATCAAAGCAATTAGACCATTTCAGAAAAGGTCATGGCGTCAAGCAAGAGACCGATATTAAAGCGGAGCGAGGGGCCTATTTTATCAATACATCCTTTGAATTAGTATCTGGAACTGAAAAGGAATGGATGATCGTTGCTGATATTAGCAAAACAGTAAGCGACATCATTGAACTAAGGAAAAAACTCAATTCCCCTGAGACCTTTAGCAAGTCAATAGTTGAAGATATTGAACTTGGGTCAGACCGACTAATTTCTTTGGTAGGAGCCAGTGATGGCTTACAATTAACCGCAGATCAAAGGAGAAACACAAGACACTTTGCTAACACCATGTTTAACGTGATGCGTGGAGGTATTTTCGATGAAAACTATACGATAGAAAAGGCTGATTTTATTCGTTATATCAAACAGGCTAACAGTGAGGTTTATAATAAAAAAATAACCTTACTAAACAACTTGCCAGAACAGTTCGATGTGTTTGCTATTAAGACGTTATCGAAGCAAGACAACCACAAGGATTTTCAGCGCTTGTGCCACGAATACCTTCCCCTAAAATTTAGTAGAAGACACGGCGATCCGAGTAGACCTTGGAACAAGTTTTCCATCAACCTCAGAAATGAAGATGACGGATCTAAGATTCTAGATTATCAAGGTAATTGGAGAGATATCTTTCAAAACTGGGAAGCTCTTGCTCATTCATACCCAGCCTTTATCGAGGGTATGATGTTCAAGTTTTTGAACGCCTCATCATTTGATGGATACAACCCTTATCGCGTATTCAAAGACGGGTTCGAATGGGAGACCATCGAGCCAGACAACCCATGGTCGTATATTGGCTATTGGGGGGATCACCAGATTATCTATCTTCTAAAATTCTTAGAATTCATTCAGCAATACTACCCTGAGAAGTTCGATGAATACTTCAAAGAAAATTCTTTTGTATACGCCAATATCCCTTACCGCATAAAACCTTTTGAAGCTCTTATAGAAGACCCAAAAAACACTATCGATTACGACTACAAAAGAGAGTCTGATATTGAAAAGAGAAGGGAGCGAATCGGAGCCGATGGAGCCTTGCTTACGAATCCAGAAGGGTCGGTTTACCAAGTAAACTTTATTGAAAAGATTTTAGCAACCGTTTTAGCTAAAATATCCAACTACATTCCTGAAGGTGGAATCTGGATGAATACTCAAAGACCCGAATGGAACGACGCGAACAATGCCCTTGTTGGAAACGGAGTTTCTATGGTAACACTTTATTACCTCAGAAGATTCTTAGCTTTCTTTAAAGAATTAATCAGTCAATCGGCGGTTTCTGAAGTTCAAATCTCGGTAGAACTGAAGAAGTGTTTTGATCAAATTCATAAAACGCTTGAAGACTCAGCTCATCTTTTAAAAGGTTCAATAAATGACCAGCAGCGAATGCAGGTTTTATCAGGATTAGGAGAAGCAGCTAGTATCTACAG
Source organism: Euzebya sp. (assembly GCA_964217345.1). GTDB lineage: Bacteria > Bacteroidota > Bacteroidia > Flavobacteriales > Flavobacteriaceae > UBA3478. Next base: position 54,774 of record CAXPJI010000026.1, on the reverse strand, counting down.
GCAAACCATCTATGATCGGGATTTCTCAGGAAAGAAAACCACCTTTAAAACCAATGAATTTCTGACCTTTATAGAGGTTGCTCTAAAACACCTTGAGTATTCTATAGAATCTAATCAGCGTGAAGACCAATTGTATCATGCCTATAACTTAATGACCGTAACTGAAGATAAAGGAGTAGCCATTAGCTACTTACCTGAGATGTTAGAAGGCCAGGTAGCTGTTCTAAGTTCAGGATATCTCGATACCGAGGCAAGTTTAGCCGTGCTCGATGCACTTAAGGCAAGTAAACTCTTTAGAGAGGATCAATACAGCTACGTGCTTTATCCGAACAAAACTTTACCTAGATTCCTAGAAAAGAATAACATCAGCCCAATTGAGGTTTCAGAGTCTGAGCTTCTCAGCAAGCTCGTGTTAGAAGGTAATAGAGATATAATACTGAAAGATTGTGAAGGTGGATGCCATTTCAATGGAAACTTTAAAAATATCCGATTCTTAAGAGATGCTTTGAACAACCTTCCAAATCACTATCAAGATTTGGTAGAAAAAGAGCAACCAAAAATCGAAGCTATTTACGAACAAATTTTTAACCATAAAGCCTTTACAGGAAGATCTGGTACTTTTTTCGGTTACGAGGGTCTTGGTTCTATTTATTGGCATATGGTATCAAAGCTAAGACTTGCTGCTTATGAGGTGACCAAGAAGGCTATAGACCAATCCGCATCTGAGGTAATTGTTGGTCAATTATTTGATCATTATTTTGAAATTAATGCAGGTATTGGAGTGCACAAATCTCCAGAACTCTATGGAGCTTTCCCTACAGATCCCTACTCACATACCCCAGGTGGTAAAGGCGCGCAACAACCAGGAATGACAGGGCAGGTAAAAGAAGATATCCTTTGTCGATTTGGAGAACTAGGGGTTCGCGTATCCAAGGGGATTTTAAGTTTTGACCCAACCATTATTCCTGATTCTGAGTTTTTAAATAACGATCAAGTATTCGAGTACTACGATTTAAAACAATCCCTACAAAAGGTCGAATTATCAAAAGGATCATTAGCATACACCGTATGTCAAGTACCTATCATCTATACGAAGAATGGAGATGCTAAGATCACAATAATATTAAACGATTTCAGCACAGAGATCATTGAAGGTAATTCGCTCAATAAAAAATACAGTGATGCGATATTCAATCGTTCCGGTGATATCAAACAACTTATGATAAATATCTAAAATCATGAGAATAGTTAGATCCTTACCAACAATTGGTAGAATAACTGGATTATTAAAAACCCTCTTCACTCTCCTGTTGGGGTTGATGCTATTCTCATGCGAAACCAAATCAACAACTATGCAAAGCAAGACTGCTTCAGAACTTTTAGGCAATCCAAATTACCAAGCGATATCCTATGGAGGTTACCGAAAAGTAAGTAGAGAATTTCAGCCAACCTTAGACCAACTAAAAGAAGATCTAAGAATTCTTCACGCTATGGGAATTAGAATCGTTCGCACCTATAACGTACAACTTCCGCACGCCACCAACGTAGTTAAGGCCATTGCTGAGTTAAAAAAGGAAGAATCCAATTTTGAGATGTACGTAATGCTCGGAGCATGGATCGATTGTGAAGGAGCATGGACAAACAGTCCTAACCATGAAAAAGAAGACTACGCCTCAAACAAAGCAGAGATTGAACGCGCAGCAGAACTCACTCGCGCCTATCCCGATATCATAAAGGTAATCGCGGTAGGAAACGAAGCTATGGTTCATTGGGCAGCCTCTTATTTTGTAAAACCTAATGTAATTCTTGGATGGGTAAATTATTTACAAACCTTAAAAACCAATGGAGATCTTCCCAAAGATCTCTGGATCACCAGTTCTGACAATTTCGCCTCGTGGGGAGGTGGTGGATCAGAATACCACAATGAGGATTTAAAGCGACTTGCCAAAGCAGTAGATTACGTTTCCATGCATACCTACCCGTTCCATGACACTCATTACAATCCTTCTTTCTGGAATATAGAAGCCGTGAAGACCTATAAGGATACTAATGACGTGAATAGTCTTCTGATGAAGTCTGCAGTGAATTATAGCAAGATGCAGTACAAGCAAGTGTCCGATTATCTAAAATCTATCGGAGTAGATAAGCCCATCCATATCGGTGAGACTGGTTGGGCCAGTAAATCAGATGGATTCTACGGACCAGATGGATCGAAGGCAGCTGACGAATTAAAACAATCCATGTATCATCAGGGAATGCGTGAATGGACAGACACTGAAGGTATTAGCTGTTTCTATTTTGAGGCCTTTGATGAACCTTGGAAAAGCTCGGCTAACCCCAACGATTCTGAAAATCATTTTGGACTGTTCACCCGTGACGGCAAAGCAAAATACACCTTATGGCATCTAGTGGATTCAGGTGTATTTGAAGGTCTTAGTCGTGATGGTAAACCTATCACAAAGTCTTACAACGGAGAATCTGCATTATTAAATAAGGATGTTCATCTTCCTGTTTTAAAATAAAAGAACAATGATTAGAAATTTCAAAGCCATAATTCTATTGTTATTCGCAGGGCTGTCTTTTGGTTCTTGCTCGCTCATTGGAGATCAATCAAATATAGTCGGGGTAAAAGATCATCTGCTCACCATTAACGATAGACCCTTCTTTATAAAGGGTGTATGCTACCACCCTGTTGAGAAGGGTCAGACGATTAGAAATTTTGGACAAATCGAAAAAGATCTGAAACTAATCAAAGCAGCAGGAGTAAATACCCTAAGAGTCTATGAACCCATAGCGTCAAGAGAAATACTCGATGAAATATACGACGCGGGGCTACGGGTGATCATTAGTTTCGGATTTAATCAAGGAGGCGTTTATGACCTACAATCTGAAACCTATCTTGATTATATAGAAACCTTCAAATCGCACCCAGCAATTCTTCTGTGGGAACTTGGAAACGAATACAACTATCACCCCGAGTGGTTCGGCGGATCGGTAGATTATTGGTATACAGTTCTCAACGAATCTGCTGCCGCAATCAAACAAATAGACACCAAACATCCTGTAGCTACGGCGCATGGAGAAGTTCCGAGTGAAGACCTCATTCAAAGATTAGATCAAATTGACCTGTGGGGCCTCAATGTCTACCGATGGGATCAACCTGGTACTGCACTTGAAGAATTTTCTAAAGTCAGTTCTAAGCCGGTTTATTTCTCAGAGCTTGGTGCCGACAGCTACATGACCATAGAAAATGAAGGCTACGCTTTAGGTTATAATGAGACCGCACAAGCAGACGCTACTCAAACGATTTTAGATCAAGTATTAACCCCAAACACAACGGCGACAGGCGCGATCGTGTTTTCATTTACCGACGGATGGTGGAAGGCAGGTTCTCCTGAAACCCAAGATGTGGGCGGATGGACTCCAGGAAGTAGTGGAGTCCCCTACGATGCTACTGCAAATGAAGAGTATTGGGGAATCGTTACTTTAGACCGAGAACAAAAAGAAGCTTATGAGGTCGTTAAAAAGGCCTTTAAGTCTTTCAGATAGAAACCAAACAATTAACGATATGAGTAATCAAAATTCAAACGGAGCATCTAGCGTTTCAATGGGACAAAAAATCGCATTTGGCTTTGGAATGCTCGCCAACCAGATGTTCCCCGCAGCCTTGGGTGTTTTCATCATCGTATTAGTACAGGATCTAGGATTCGCTGCCCTTCTATGGGGTATCATCCAATTTGTGCCTAGAATATTTGATGCAATCACAGACCCTATCATGGGGTATATCTCAGACAATACCCGATCAAAATGGGGACGTCGAAGATTATACGTGCTCATCGGAGCTCTCATTATGGGATTAGCTTACATTTTCATGTGGCAGCTTCACAAAGATGATGGCGTGGTTTTTAACTTTATTTATTTTCTATCCTGGTCACTGGTGTTTTACCTAGGGCTCACCATTTTTAGTGTACCCTATGTAGCTATGGGTTATGAGATTAGTGAAGATTTTCATGAACGTACAGAGATCATGGCTATCGCACAATTTATCGGACAATGGGCTTGGGTGATAGCTCCATGGTTCTGGGTGGTTTTATATGACCCAAGTTGGTTTCCAGAAGGAGCCGACCAAGGGGTAAGAGAGCTTTCGATATGGGTGGCAATTCCTTGTACTCTTTTTGCAGCTATACCTGCATTATTTATAAAGACTACATCTACCCTAGACAGAACCGATTTTCAACCTATCAAGGCAATGAATATTATCAAAAGTGTCCGAGGTATTTTCGCATCCGCCTTTGAAGCCTTTAAAATCAAGCAATTCAGACAGATTGCATCTGCCACCTTTTTGATTTTTAATTCATTTAATGTAATCGCTGCTTATACCTTTTTGATTATTGTGCATTACTTGTTCAACAGCGACCCAGCAAGCGCAGGTACCTGGCCAGCGATGCACGGTTCTGTAGGAGCGCTGATTACAACATTCTTAGTCATACCCATTGTTACTAAAATGTCGAAGAAGCTCGGAAAGAAAAAAGCCTTTATCATCTCGCAACTGATATCAATTGTCGGATACATTCTATTCTGGTTCTTATTTGTACCTGGCAAACCCTATCTATTCCTCTTCGCACTCCCCTTTCATTCTTTTGGAATCGGAAGTTTATTCACCATTATGATGAGCATGACCGCAGACGTTTGCGATCTTGATGAACTAAATACCGGTAAGCGAAGAGAAGGTATTCTAGGAGCTGTTTACTGGTGGATGGTAAAATTAGGCTTCGGTATCGCTGCGCTTTTAGGCGGATTCTTTTTATCAGCAGTAGGCTTCAACGCTGAAAATGTAACCGAATCTTCAATAACAGGAATGCGAATGTTTTACACGCTTCTACCTATCGCAGGAGTCATTGGTGCCATCCTAATCATGAAAAACTACGACATCACTGAGGAAAAAGCAGCCCAAATCAAAAAAGAACTTAGCGCTAAAAAAGGAGAATAAACCATGTCAATTAGAAGAGATAAAATACAATCCTTACTAGGAGTAGATGTTAAGTATCTGAATCAAGAAGATCTTAAAACTTCAAGTCGCGATCTTTTAGAATCTGGAATGCATGGAATCTGTTTTAGTCCCTATGAGGGGTCACAGAAGCCCGGAGATCCTATTTCAGAAGAACAAATACGCCGAAAGCTCGAGTTATTGAGACCTTACACTCAGTGGATCAGAACCTTTTCTTGCACTGACCAAAACGAGACCATACCTAAATTAGCCAAGGAGTATGGCTTCAAGACGCTTGTTGGGGCATGGCTAGGTGAAGATCTCGAAAAAAACGAGGAGGAACTACAAGGACTCATCGATCTATGTAACTCAGGGTATGTAGATATAGCCGCTGTCGGTAACGAGGTTATGTATCGCGAGGAACTCTCAGAAGAACAATTAATCGATTACATTCATCAAGTTAAACAGAAAATCGAAGGAATTCCCGTCGGATACGTAGATGCCTATTATGAATTCACCGACTATCCGAAAATAGCAGAGGCTTGCGACGTCATACTTGCCAATTGCTACCCCTACTGGGAGGGTTGTAGTATTGATTATTCACTCATCTACATGAAACAAATGTACCAGCAAGCTCAACGAGCAGCGGCGGGCAAACCGGTTATTATTACAGAAACTGGATGGCCTAGTCAGGGCGAATCTCTCGGAGCAGCAGTTCCTGGATACAACAATGCGCTCAAGTACTTTATTGATGCAATTTCGTGGTCAAAAGATGAGGATATACCGATGTTTTATTTTTCATCTTTTGATGAATCATGGAAGGTAAGTGCAGAAGGAAGTGTAGGAGCTTATTGGGGGTTATGGGATCAAAACCATCAACTCAAATTCTGAGGAGTTAACTGAACGCATCACGATTAGGTAAGGTGTGTTTACTCAGTACTCGCTTTGCGTCAGAAACAACTGAAATTTCTTTTTGAAGACGGTAAAGCTTTTCACTAGCTTCTTTTCTCGCCTGATCTAAATCTACGATAGGGTTTGGATAATTGATTCCCTTTCTGAAGTCGTAAAATATCTCATCCATCAAAGTAAGTGCTGCAGGATTGTGAACCAAAGCTTGAGGCAACTTAGCTAGTTCAGGGACCCACTTTAAAATGAAAACTGCGTCCGGATCATGCTTCACACTATTCGATAATGGGCTATAAATTCGAATCTGGTTAATCCCTGTTTCGCCTGCTTGCATTTGTAGTTGCGGATAATGAATTCCGGGTTCGAAATCTAAAAACTGTCGCGCCAAATGTGGACTAATCACTTGCCAGGGCAGCCAAAGATGGTGAGTAGCAAAAGAAACTAGAAGTGCACGCATTCTAAAATTCAGATATCCTGTTGCATTAAGGCATCGCATCGCCGCATCTACAAGTGGCACCCCGGTTAACCCTTTTTCCCAAGCCTCTAAGAAACTGGGATTGATTGTTTTATTCAAGGTGAGATATCCTCGGTTTACCGGCTCAAACTCTATTCGATCTTCCATCTCAAATTTTTGAATAAAATGAGCCTGCCAGCGGAGCCTTGATCGAAATGACGATAACGATCTTTTCGGCTTGGCATCCCCATACACCCTTCCCGTAGCTTGAAACACCTCTTTAACAGATAAACATCCAAAGGCGATATATGGAGATAGTCTACTGCAGCTAATTCGAGAATCTAACGGCTTAGAAATATGTTTATTGTAATTTTTGTAGCGCTCGTTTAAAAAGCTGTTCAAATAGCGCAATCCCATATTTCTTCCGCCCTTTTGGCGATCGATAGACCGGTCTTCAGGCAGTGTTAAGAGGTTCATTTTGTTCTCTACTTGAGAAAGCATCGTGCTGCTAACGACAGATTTTTTTGACCATAATGGATGTGATATCGAAGATTCCATGAAAGCCTCCCACCGATCTCTCCAACCCAATCGATGTTTGAGACCACGCTCTACCCCATTCGTGTTGAACTCTAGCCATAGGATATTTTCTTGTGCTAGTATCCTGGAAAACCTTTTGTCTCGATCGAAAGTGATTTTTAAACCCGTTTCTCGATAACTATAAACACTAGTTATTTCAAAGATTTCGCTGAGCCGAATGAAGTTATCTGAAACTGAGCCATACATCTGTAACACACGGGCATCCACCGATTTTAAAAAACCATCAAAGTCTTTCAAACTCTCAGAAATGAAGTGCCAGTGTCTTGCGCTATAGTGTTTATCACTAAGCAATATCGGTTCGAAATTATACCATATAATTACAGGATAGCCCGAATCAATTGCCGCTGAAATCGGCTCATGATCTTCCCAACGCAAATCACGTTTTAACCAAACTAAAGCAACCTTTGGTCTGTTCTTTCTCATAGCTAGTCTAAAGATAATGTAACATAGGTTACTAATAAGGATGTTCGCTAATGCTACCTTTGAACCACTTTTGATTTTAACCTATTTTTGAAAGAACACCTATTCAATAAAAAACATGCTTACCGATCTTCAATCTGTTTATGGATCACTTCTCGAAGCTTCTCTACTTCAAGAGATCAACCAAGTGGGCACCTACAGACGAATACAGGCAGGAACCGAGATCATCAGACCGGGAGAGTATATTAAAAGTATTCCCCTTTTAATCTCAGGAGCCATTAAAGTAATTCGTGAGTATGACGACGGAGAAGAACTTCTTCTTTACTATGTCGAAGAAGGAAATACTTGTTCCATGTCTATGGCCTGCTGCACCGAACAAAAAAGAAGTACCATTAAAGCGATAGCTGAAGTTGACACTCTTTTAATCGTGATTCCTAATCAAAAATTAGAGGAGTGGATAGGTAGATATCCGAGATGGAGAAGTTTCATCTTTGCGAGTTATCAAAACCGTCTCGAGGAGATGCTATCTAGTCTTGAAAAAGTAGCATTTGAACGATTAGATGAAAGACTCATTGAGTACCTCAAAGAAAAGGGTCGAATCAACGATGAAAACAGTATTCACCATACTCATAAAGAAATCGCAGATGAGCTTCATAGTTCTCGAGTGGTAATCTCAAGGTTACTTAAAAAATTAGAGAACCTTGGTCATATAAAGCTGCATAGAAACCATATTGAACTTCTTGATCTTTAAGTAATGAAATCTTTCCTTCAGTTTATTCCAATCCTTCAATGGTTGCCTAATTATAAAAAAGCACATCTTTCAGGTGATCTTTCGGCAGGATTAACTGTGGGAATCATGCTTATTCCGCAAGGAATGGCTTACGCCATGCTCGCCGGTCTACCTCCGGTTTTTGGTTTATACGCCTCCTTGATTCCACAAGTAATCTATGCACTCCTAGGAACTTCTAGACAGCTTAGCGTAGCTCCTGTAGCAATGGATTCACTACTAGTAGCAGCGGGCTTAGGAGCGCTTTCACTTAGTGGAATTGAAGAATACACTTCAATGGCTATTTTTCTTGCCCTTTTCATGGGAAGTATTCAGTTCTTGCTAGGTATGGTAAAGATGGGATTTTTAGTGAATTTCTTATCAAAACCTGTTATTAGTGGGTTTACCTCTGCAGCTGCCTTAATCATCGGGCTTAGTCAATTAAAGCATTTACTAGGAGCACCTATAGAAAACAGCAATCAAATTCATATTCTATTAGGGAACACCATTGAAGTACTCGATCAGATCAATATCTATGCTATCGTCCTGGGCGTTGCGGCTATTCTAATTATTAAAGCATTCAAGAGATGGGCTCCTAAGATTCCAGCAGCTTTAGTGGTAACTATCCTCGGAATTGTGATCACCTATGCTTTCAACCTCAGCGAATATGGACTTAATATCGTTAAGGAGGTTCCTTCAGGTCTACCAAAGGTTGGGTTGCCAGAATTATCTTTGGATCGCTTAAACGATCTAACTCCTATAGCAGTTACTCTAGCACTTATCGCATTTATGGAGGCCATTTCAGTAGCAAAGGCAATAGAAGAACGTAAGGGACTTCAAGAGGTGAGGCCGAATCAAGAACTTATCGCGATCGGTATGGCTAATGTAGTAGGGTCTATTTTTCAATCGTACCCTGTTACTGGAGGATTCTCGAGAACCGCAGTAAACGACCAAGCTGGTGCATCTACACCGCTTGCCTCGATCATTAGTGCGATAATTGTTGGGCTAACGCTACTATTCTTAACTCCACTTTTTTATCATCTACCCAAAACTGTACTTGCCGCCATTATCATGGTAGCTGTTTTCGGACTGATTGATTTTGCCTACCCTGTTCGACTCTTTAGAAAAAGAAAGGACGAATTTGCTGTACTCGTAATTACTTTTCTGACTACGCTAACTATTGGTATTACTGAAGGTATCATCCTAGGGGTACTAATCTCACTAGGCCTAATGATTTATAGAACATCACAACCTCACTATGCAATTCTAGGAAGGATAAAAGACTCTACCCATTATCGAAATGTGAAACGATTTGACAAAGAGGTTAGCATCGACCCAGAAGTGCTTTTCTTTCGATTCGATGGCCAGTTATATTTCGGAAATAAGGATTATTTCAAAACTGAGCTTACTCAGGCAATAGAGTCACATGGCAGCGAATTAAAAGGAATTGTTTTATCGGTAGAAGCGATTAATTATATCGACTCCACTGCTGCTCACATGCTAAGACAACTTTTCAGCCAGTTCGAAGAAAGAGGAATTAAGGTTACCATATCAGGACCTATCGGGCCGATTAGAGACATTTTAAAAAGAAGTGAAATCGTTGATCTAATAGGGAAGCAGTCCTTCTTTGATAATGCACACGACGCCTTTTTATTTATTAAAGGAGATGAGAATAAAATCGATGAGTATTCTAGAAGAATAGCCTTAGAATCAAAAGAATAGACTTTTGTAACTTAGGTAACTCTGCATTAAAAATACTGCTGTTAACTTTGACCTACTTAAAAGTACGCGACATGAAAATAGAACAAATTTATACCGGATGTTTAGCTCAAGGAGCTTACTACATTGAAAGCCAAGGAGAGGTAGCCATTATCGATCCTTTAAGAGAAGTAAAACCTTATCTAGAAAAGGCTAAAGAGGCTAATGCTAAAATTAAGTACATTTTTGAAACTCACTTTCACGCAGACTTCGTGAGTGGACACTTAAGTTTAGCCAAAGAATCAGGTGCGCCAATTATTTATGGACCGAATGCCAACCCTAGTTTTGATGCTATTATCGCTAAAGATGGTCAAAAATTCAAGTTAGGAGAAGTTACCATCGTCGTACTTCACACACCGGGTCACACCATGGAGTCTACTACCTATTTACTGAGAGATGCTAACGGTAAAGATCATGCTATTTTTAGTGGGGATACATTATTCTTAGGAGATGTTGGACGCCCTGACTTAGCTCAAAAAGCAGCTGATATGACGCAAGAACAATTAGCTGAGACACTTTTTGATAGTTTGAGAACTAAGATCATGCCTCTTTCAGATGAAATCACTGTTTATCCCGGTCACGGAGCCGGCTCAGCTTGTGGTAAGAACATGATGAAAGAGACCGTTGACACCTTAGGAAATCAGAAAAAAATGAATTATGCACTACGCGTAGACATGACTAAGGCAGAGTTTGTAAAAGAAGTTACCGACGGTCTGATGCCTCCACCTCAATACTTCCCATTAAATGTGAAGATGAACAAGGAAGGATACGATCACTTCGACGAAGTCTTAGAAAGGGGATCGACTCCTTTAAGCCCCGAGGCTTTTGAGGATGTTGCTAATCAAACTGGCGCACTTGTAATAGATGTTCGTCATCAAGATGATTTCGTAAAAGGACACATCCCACGCTCTATTTTCATCGGTTTAGACGGTAGTTTTGCCCCATGGGTAGGAGCCCTAATTGCTGATGTCGAGCAACCCTTATTACTGGTTACTCCAGAGGGGCGCGAAGAAGAGACTATTACTCGTTTAGCACGTGTAGGTTTTGATAATGCTCTAGGGTATCTAGAAGGAAGTTTCAAGTCTTGGAAAAATGCAGGTAAAGACTTCGACACCATTGATACCATATCTGCTGAGGACTTAAAGTCAAAACTAGCATCTAACGACACTGAAGTTTTTGATGTTCGTAAGGATACAGAGTTCTATGCACACCGTATACCTAATGCCAAGAATACCCCACTAGATTACCTCAACGACCACTTGGGTGAATTTCCTGAAAATAAGTCGTTCTTCGTCCACTGTGCTGGAGGATACCGTTCGGTAATTGCAGGATCGATTTTAAAGAGCAGAGGGATCCATAACTTCGTTGATATTACCGGTGGATTTAAAGCTATCGAAGCAGCTGAAATAAAGTTGACAGACTATGTGTGTCCGTCGACGATGCCTTCGAAATAACCCTCTTAATTTCAAGTTTATTACCCTGTGTAACTTTGGTTACACAGGGTTTTTCATTTTATCACTAGCTTTTATCTCAACTTTAACTAAACGATAAACACTATGTCAACTTCTTATCAAGTTCTAATTATTGGGGGAGGCACTGCTGGTATCATGGCAGCATCTCGTTTACAGAAATTAGATTCATCACTCTCAATCGCCGTCATTGAGTCTGCCGACACTCACTATTACCAACCCGCGTGGACCTTAGTTGGTGCTGGAGCTTTTGATTATAAAAAAACTGCCAAACCTATGGCAGAGATTATGCCAAAAGGTGTTTCATGGGTGAAAGACTTTGCGGTTTCATTCGATCCTGAAAACAACGCTGTGAGCACGAAAGAAAGTGGTGACATCTCCTATGACTACTTAATTGTAGCTCCAGGGCTTGTTATGGAACCTAGTATGATTAAAGGTTTACCTGAAGCTCTTGATAAAGGGGTTGTTTGCAGTAACTACACCGATCCAGAGCACACCTGGAAATTGTTACAAAACTTCAAGGGAGGTAATGCGATTTTTACTCAGCCAGCGACGCCCATCAAATGTGGTGGTGCTCCACAGAAAATTGCTTATCTGGCAGCAGATTATTTGAGGAAGCAAGGACTATCTAAGAAATCTAATGTCATGTTTGCTACCCCGGGTACCGTAATTTTTGGTGTACCGGTAATCAGAGAAACTTTAATGAAGGTCATTGGCAAATACAATATTAAGTTTCATCCGTACAATACGCCCGTAGAAATCGATTCAAAGAAAAAAATCGTTTATTTCCTTGATAAGACTCCAGAAGATCATGCTTGTTTTGTTCAAAAAGAAGGAAGCTCCTTCGGTACAGATAATGTGTTCGGCGCAACAAAAACTGAAGATGGTAGAATTGCGGTACCATTCGACTTTCTCCATATTGCTCCACCTCAAGCGGCACCAAAATTTATTAGAGAGTCGGCCCTAGCCAATGATGGGGGCTGGTTGAGCGTTGATAAGCACACCCTACAGCACACCAAGTATGCTAACGTATTTGGATTAGGTGATGTAGCCGGGTTACCGACGGCAAAAACAGGAGCTGCAATTCGCAAGCAAGTTCCAGTAGTATTAGACAACATCTTACGTTTAATCAAATCAAATACTATCGGCTCTAAATCTTATAATGGCTACTCATCTTGTCCGCTGGTTACAGGCTACGGTAAAATGGTACTTGCAGAATTTGATTATGACAATAACTTTACTCCAGATCCAAAACTCAAACAAATGCTCGTATTCGACTCTTCGAAAGAACATTGGAGACTATGGATGTTGAAAAAGTTTGGACTTCCCCATCTGTATTGGAATAAAATGCTAAAAGGAGAAGACGTATAATTTTTACATATGTAACCTAGATTAAACCCACTTACACAGCGGGTGTTTTATTTTTGAAACGTGAAAAAATGATCCTATGGAATTTATAATGCAACCCTGGCCATGGTATGTTTCTGGCCCACTCATCGCTCTCGTAATGTTTTTCCTAATCTTCTCAGGAAGAAACTTCGGTATGTCTGGTAATTTGCGCATCATGTGCGCCGCTCTAAGTGGAGACAAAGCTTGTGACTTCTTTCGCTTTGATTGGAAAGCTCAGCGTTGGAATTTAGTTTTTGCACTTGGCGCAATTTTAGGGGGCTTCGTGGCCGCTGGATTTCTAAGCACCGACACATCAGTAGCAATTACAGAGGGTACGATCGAAAAACTAGCCCAGTATGGTTTTACAGACGGTGGAGTCGCCTATCTCCCAGAACAACTATTCAGTATAGATTCTCTTAGCAACCCCTATACATTACTGTTGCTAGCCATCGGAGGGTTTCTTGTTGGATTTGGTTCTAGATATGCAGGAGGATGTACTTCTGGCCACGCGATCTCTGGATTAAGCGACCTTCAACTTCCTTCACTCATTGCGGTGATCGGTTTCTTTATCGGAGGCCTCTTTATGGTTCATATCCTATTCCCAATTTTATTCTAAAAATACGCTTTACCCATGAAAACACTAAAATATTTAATTACAGGTATCGCATTTGGAGTTATTATGTTCAAATCAGAAGCGGCTTCTTGGTTTAGAATTTTTGAAATGTTCCAATTTAATTCGTTCCACATGTACGGAATTATTGGTTCCGCTCTTGCTACCGGAGTTATAGGTATTCAACTGATTAAACGTCTAAAACTTAAATCCTTTTCTGGAGAAGAAATTATTATACCACCGAAGGCAAAAGGATGGAAGAACTATTTGTTTGGAGGTATTTTATTCGGTTTAGGATGGGGGCTTGCCGGAGCATGTCCTGGCCCAATCTTTACGTTAATTGGAGCAGGTTTCCTTCCCCTTATTTTAGTCCTTGCATTTGCAGTACTCGGCACCTTCGTTTACGGAATTCTTAGACCAAAACTACCTCACTAAAAACTCTTTAATTCATTTTGTTTATTCATTTTAGGAAATACTTAAACAATTTGTATCTTTGAAGTACGGCGCATCCCTAACAGTGGCGCCGTACTCGCTATGAAAACAGATTCTTTGAGTACCCAAAAAATAAGTAAAAGCCTGTCAGACTTTGATTTTGACGAAATTGGAGACGAACATCTTTACACAGGGCTACAAACACCTATGCGTGAAGATGCTTTTGCGCTAACAGACCAGCAGAAGAAGGAGAAAATTGCCCATCTTTTCGAACAGATCATGCATGTAATGGGATTAGACCTTACTGATGATTCCCTGAAAGGCACTCCAAAGCGTGTCGCTAAAATGTACATCGATGAGATTTTTTCAGGGCTAAATCCTATGAATAAACCAAATATCGCCTTATTCGAAAACAAGTATGAATATGGTCAAATGCTTGTTGAAAAAGACATTACCTTCTATTCAAATTGTGAGCATCATTTCGTACCCATCATCGGTAGAGCTCATGTAGCTTATATCTCATCAGGGCAGGTTATTGGCTTATCGAAGCTGAACCGAATCGTTCAGTACTACGCCAAACGCCCACAAGTTCAAGAGAGACTTACTAACCAAATTGGTACCGATTTACAAGAATTATTAGCCACTGAGGATGTTGCCGTTATTATTGACGCAAAACATTTATGCGTTTCCTCAAGAGGCATTAAAGACGATACTTCGGCCACCGTTACTTCATTCTACGGAGGCGAGTTCAAAAAACCTGAAAAATTAGCCGAGTTACATCGCTATATTTACAAATAATGAAACTATTTGATTCGTTGGCTAACACCTTTAAAAAAGTAGATCAAGGAATGTCCAGAGCAACAGAAATGCCTCTCTTTGAAATACAAACCTTGCAAGGGAGTAAGATCGATTGGAGTACATTCGATGGCAAGTATTTACTTTTCGTAAATGTAGCTTCTGCTTGTGGCTTTACCCCCCAATACAAGGGTCTTCAAAAACTATACGACGCGTATAAAGAACAACTAGAAATTATAGGTCTTCCCTGTAATCAGTTTGGAGCCCAGGAACCAGGAAATGCCGACGAAATAGCCACATTCTGTGAATTGAACTTTGGTGTTTCATTTACGCTAACTGAAAAAATTTCAGTTAAGGGAGCAAATCAGCATCCACTATACAAATGGCTTACATATGTCAATGAAAACGGAATTAAAAGCAGTTCTGTTAAATGGAATTTTCAAAAATATTTAGTGGGTCCAGATCGTAAACTGATTGACTACTACTATTCGACTACTGATCCTCTTTCAAAGAAAATTACTCGTCATTTTGAATAAAAATAAGAAGCCTGATTCGGTAGTATACAATGAAGATTCAGAACAGTTCGATGCGTTTCTGAAACCGTACTCGACTTCAGTTTCTGCTCCAGTAATAGAACCAACCGATCTAACCGGATGGAAACAAAAAGGTGCACATAGCGTTAATGCACGGTTTCAAGCGAGAATTGATGAGCTCAAAACTGCCTATCAAAAAATGATGAAAGAATTAGAAGATAATCAGAAGGTTTATCAGGCGTCTTTCAAATTTGAGCCGGTAATCGGAAAAACGTATCACCTATATCACCATCCAGAGCGCGGACTATTCTTATCGATTTTATCCCCTGAAGAATGTCAATTTGACTTTGAAGGGAGTTACCGACTCGATGCGGATCAAACTTGGTCTCGAGTAGATTCTTAAAATGAAAAAAGGCAGTCAAATCAACTGCCTTAAATACCTTTATGTACCTTGGGTGGGGATCGAACCCACACTTCCGAAGAAACTGGATTTTGAATCCAGCGCGTCTACCAATTCCGCCACCAAGGCAAAATGCGGAGCAAAGCTAAGAAATAAATTCACTTTACAGAGCTGATTTTTCGTTTAAGGTTAGGAGTCAGCTGAATAATTTAACTACATTTGCAATCCTTTTAAACGAGGGTATTTAGATGGCTGTCACCAAATTAACACCGAAAATCTTTGCTTGCACCCAAAGCATACCATTAGCCGAGCAAATTGCCAAGGCGTATGGCCAGGCTTTAGGTAAGGTGAATTTTTCACGTTATTCAGACGGAGAATACCAGCCAAGCTTCGAAGAATCGGTTCGAGGAACTCGAGTTTTTATCATAGGATCAACAAATCCTAGCTCTGATAATTTGATGGAAATGTTGCTAATGCTCGACGCTGCTAAACGCGCCTCGGCTAGACATATCACCGCCGTATTACCTTATTACGGTTGGGCTCGTCAAGACCGAAAAGACAAGCCTCGTGTTCCCATCGCTGCAAAGCTAGTTGCAAAAATGCTTGAAACTGCCGGAGCAACTCGAATCATTACAATGGATCTACACGCAGATCAGATTCAAGGATTCTTCGAAAAACCGGTGGACCACTTGTTTGCATCCACTATCTTCTTACCTCATTTAAAACAATTAAACCTTCCAAATCTTTGCATGGCATCCCCAGACATGGGTGGATCAAAGCGAGCTTATACCTATTCAAAGGCACTCGAATCTGATGTAGTGATTTGCTACAAGCAAAGAGAAAAAGCCAATGTGATTTCTCATATGGAACTCATTGGGGAAGTTCAAGGAAAAAACGTAGTGTTAGTCGATGATATGGTAGATACTGCGGGCACCTTAACCAAAGCAGCTGACCTCATGGTTGAACGAGGAGCTTTAAGTGTTCGTGCAATTACCACACATGGTCTTTTATCGGGTAACGCCTATGAGAGAATCGAAAATTCGAAACTCACCGAGTTGATCATTACCGATTCTATTTCAAAAGAGCACCCTAGCTCTAAAATCAAAGTATTGAGTTGTGCTGAATTATTCGCAGATGTTATGCATCGTGTGCATACGAACACCTCAATCTCATCTAAGTTTGTACTTTAATTTTTTTATACAATGCAATCAATTACTATTAACGGATCAAAAAGAGAAAGCGTAGGCAAAGTAGCTACTAAGGCCTTACGTAATGCTGAAATGGTTCCTTGCGTATTATACGGAGGAGAAGCACCTATCCACTTTTCAGCAGAAGAAAAAAGCTTCAAAAACCTCGTGTATACGCCAAATGCGCACACAGTGGTAATTGAGCTAGGTGGTGAAAAGTATGAAGCAGTACTGCAAGACATTCAATTTCACCCAGTAACTGACCGAATTCTTCACATTGACTTCTATCAATTATTCGAAGATAAGCCAGTTACTATGCAAATCCCTGTTAGACTTCAAGGAAGCTCTCCTGGAGTTAGGAATGGTGGACGTTTAATGTTTAGAAAGCGCAAGCTTACAATTAAAGCACTACCTGCCAACCTTCCTGATGTAATCAATGTAGATATTTCTAAGCTTAGAATCGGGGGTAACATTTCAGTAATAAATGTTCTTTCTGATGATTACACTTTCCTACACCCTGATAACACCACTATCGTTCAGGTTAAAACTTCTCGTACCGCTGTTGATGACGAAGATGAAGAAGAAACTGAAGAAGGTGCTGAAGGCGCCGAAGGCGGAGAAGCAGAAGCTCCAGCAGCAGAATAATTTGAATTTTCAGTATTCAATAAATACCCGCCGCCAGCGTATGCTGGCGGCGGTCTTTTTTTATCCTAATTTTGTAGCTGACCTTAAAAGAAGATGAGGAAGTTTTTAATTGTAGGTTTAGGTAATATCGGAGCTAAATATGAGGGCACTCGTCATAATATTGGTTTTGAAATTATTGATCAAGTTGCAAAAAGGCTCGAAGCGAATTTTGAGGAGGTGAAACACGGCAGCATGGCCAAGGCTAGTTATAAAGGAAGAACGTGCTTTCTTCTAAAGCCAAACACCTATATGAACTTAAGCGGTAAAGCAGTCGCCTATTACATGCAGCAAGAAAAGATAGGCTTAGATGAACTGCTTATTGTAACCGACGACTTAAATCTCCCTTTCGGAACACTTAGAATCAAACCTAAGGGATCTGATGGAGGGCATAATGGCCTAAAAGACATACAATCTAGATTAAGCACTCCCAATTATCCGAGATTCAGATTCGGTATTGGAAACGCCTTTGAACAGGGAAGACAAGTAGACTTTGTTTTGGGTGGTTGGTCAGAAGAAGAACAATTGAAGCTTCAAGAAAGACTAGAACAATCAGCTAAAGCGATTGAAAGCTTTGTCTTTACGGGACTTTCAAGAACTATGAATACTTTTAACAACACTTAATTTATCCTGAAGGCGAGCGAATGAAAGTCATTGATAAGGTAGATAATTACCATGACAATGCTCCTACCGTTTTAACGATAGGAACTTTTGATGGTGTGCACATTGGGCATACTAAGATTATACAAAGATTAGTCGCTGATGCTCGCTCCAAAGGTTATAAGTCGTGTCTTCTTACTTTCTTTCCGCATCCGCGAGCGGTACTTCAAAGAGATTTGTCGATTAAACTACTGACGACCATGGACGAAAAAGCGAAGAGACTAGGGTCTTTGGGTCTTGACGCTTTGGTAATTCATCCGTTTAGTAGAGAATTTTCTCGTCTTACAGCAAGAGAATATGTAGAACAAATTCTCGTCAAGAAGCTTCATGTGAAAAAAATTGTTGTAGGCTATGACCATCGATTTGGAAGAAACCGAGAAGCCGACATTAATGAACTTCGCTATTTTTCTCAACTCTTCGATTTTGAAGTGGAAGAAATTGGTCCTCAAGACATTGACGACGTAGCTGTGAGTTCAACAAAAATCAGAGCCGCCCTCACAGAAGGAGCAGTAGATAAGGCTAATCAATATCTTGGTTACACCTATGGGGTTGAAGGGGTTGTACAAAAAGGAAAAGGAATTGGCCGAGAAATCGGGTTTCCGACGGCAAATCTTCATGAGATTCATCCTTCAAAGTTGATCCCTGCTGAAGGTGCCTATATGGTAACTGCACCCTACAGAGGAACCCTTCTAAAAGGAATTATGAATATTGGGAAAAACCCAACTGTCGGAGGTAAGGGTCTACACCTCGAAGTACACTTCCTTGATTTTGACAATGAACTGTACAATGAACACCTCACCGTCCGCTTTCATAAAAGAATTAGAAGTGAGCAGAAGTTTAACAACCTAGAGGCATTAAAAAATCAATTAAAATTAGATAAGTCCAGCGCGATTAGCTTCTTTAAAGACGCAATGCTTACCTAGACTTTTCTACTTTTGCAGCAAACTTAATTTTCCATGCTACAGATACAGGCGATTCGAGAAAATACAGAGAAAGTCATTAAGGCTTTAAATAAACGTGGGTTTAAATCAGATGAAATTATACCGAAGATTTTAGACCTTGACGCTTCGAGAAGAGAGACTCAAACCGAATTAGATCAGGTGTTAGCTGAATCTAATCAATTATCTGAAAGCATTGGAAAGCTTTTTAAAAGTGGAAAAGCAAATGAAGCAGAACCATTAAAAGCTAAGAGTGGGGAACTGAAAGAAAAGAGTAAGGAGCTTAATGAAAAACTGCACGACGTAGCAAATGAGCTTGAGAGCCTACTGTATCAGGTACCAAATACACCAAATGAAATTGTTCCAGAAGGAAAAACTCCTGAAGAGAATGAAGTCGTATTTAGCAAAGGTGAAATTCCTTCCCTTCACGCGAGTGCTAAACCTCATTGGGAATTAGCTAGTGAATATGATTTGATTGATTTCGAGTTAGGGGTCAAGATTTCAGGTGCCGGCTTCCCAGTATACAAAGGAAAAGGAGCTCGATTACAACGAGCACTTATTAATTTCTTTCTTGATCAAAACATCGCAGCAGGTTATGCCGAGGTACAACCTCCACACCTGATCAATGAAGCGTCAGGATATGGTACGGGTCAGTTACCTGATAAAGAAGGGCAAATGTACCACGTAACCGGAGACGATCTTTATCTGATACCAACTGCTGAAGTACCTGTAACCAATATCTTAAGAGATTCGTTACTCAAAGAAGAAGAGTTGCCTATCGCAATGACAGCCTATACCCCTTGTTTTAGAAGAGAGGCGGGTAGTTATGGAGCGGATGTTCGTGGCTTAAACCGCTTGCATCAATTCGATAAAGTTGAGATTGTACGTGTTGAAAAGCCTGAGAATTCGTATCAAGCTCTTGACCAAATGGTCGAACATGTAAAAACGATTTTAGAGGCACTTGACCTCCCCTACCGTATTTTGAGATTATGTGCCGGTGATATGGGATTCACTTCTGCCCTCACTTATGACTTTGAGGTTTATTCAGCCGCCCAAAACAGATGGTTAGAGATTAGTTCTGTTTCAAACTTTGAAACCTTTCAATCGAATCGTTTAAAGCTCAGATATAAATCAAAAGATGGCAAGAAAGCTTTGGCTCACACCTTAAATGGAAGTGCACTCGCGCTTCCGAGGGTATTAGCCGCTCTTTTAGAGAATCATCAATACGAAGATGGAATTCATATCCCAACAGCGCTGCAAGCGTATACTCATTTCAGCAAAATAGACTAGATCCTATGCTCATCTACAATATCACTACTCATATAGAATCTCAAATCGAATCAGAATGGGTCGAGTGGATGAGACAGACCTATATACCACTCATGTTTGCCACGGGTAAGTTTCGTGCAGCAACCTTTACCAAAGTAGTACAAGAAGCACATATTGAAGGCAAAAGCTACAGTGTTCAATACACTACACCTAACAAAGCAACCTTAGAATCGTTTTTAGCCGAAGATGCTCGGCGATTAGAACTAGAGGCGCAAAACAAATTTGGAAATCAGGTCTTATCCTTTGCCACAGAATTAGAACTTATCGGACAGGCTCAAATTAAAAAGGCATAATGAAGGGACGTCATGAATCCTCTGAACCTGTTAGGGCTAAAAAGCATCTAGGACAGCATTTTTTAAAAGATCACCAGGTCGCATCTAAGATTGCTGATACTTTAAGTCTAGAAGGCTACAAGCATGTCTTAGAAATAGGGCCAGGGACGGGAGTTCTTACCCAATTTTTAATCAAAAAACCGATCACCCTTGAAGTCATCGATCTCGATAGAGAATCGATTGAGTATCTGCGAACAACCTTTGTTGAGGAGCATCAGCCAAAAGCCCTGACCATTACTGAAGGAGATTTTCTCAAAAAAGATTTAGCCGAATTTTTCGATGGCGATCCTTTCGCTATTACCGGGAATTTTCCTTATAACATCTCTACACAGATTGTCTTCAAGATGCTCGAATATCGAGATCGAATTCCTGAATTCACCGGGATGTTTCAAAAAGAGGTCGCACAACGCATTTGCGAAAAACCTGGAACCAAATCCTATGGCATACTCAGTGTTCTAGTTCAAGCCTTTTATGACGCTTCCTATGCCTTTACGGTGCATCCGCAAGTTTTTGAACCCCCTCCTAAGGTTCAATCTGGAGTCATCATACTCAAACGTAAGGAGAATCAGAACATTAATTGTTCGATTCCCCTATTTTTCAGAGTAGTTAAAACCGCCTTCAATCAAAGACGCAAAACCCTTCGAAATTCATTAAAGACCTTCGAACTTCCTGCAAATGTCACAGAAGACACTATATTTGATCTAAGGCCCGAACGTCTAGGTGTAACAGAATTTATCCGTCTAACTCAACTCATTGAAAATGCAACCCTTTAAGCTTACCGAAGAGTTTTTAGCCAAGGTTCGGCTACTCATTGAAGCGACCGATGAAGGTGAATTACTCACTCTATTCGAGGAGTTGCACTATGCGGATATTGCTGAAATCATCAATGAACTCGAAACTCCAGAAGCTATTTATCTAATTCGTTTATTAGATTCAGAACGTACTGGAGATGTGCTTACCGAACTTGATGAAGATCTCAGAGAAGAGATTTTAGCCGAGTTAAGTGCCGCTGAGATTGCAACAGAGCTTTCTGAAATCGATACCGATGATGCGGTAGACATTATTACCGAACTCTCTGAAGATTTAGCCAAGGAAGTTATCTCTGAAATCGAGGACAGAGAACACGCGGCAGAGATCTTAGAACTAATGCGCTACGGTGAAGACACCGCTGGGGGTCTTATGGCAAAGGAGCTTATAAAGGTGAATGAAAACTGGAATATCACCACTTGCGTCAGAGAAATGAGGGCGCAAGCAGAATACGTTACTCGCGTGCATTCCATTTATGTTGTCGATGATAGCAATGTGTTGAAAGGACGACTTTCATTGAAAGATCTACTCACTAGCCCCAACGACGCACATATCAAGGATGTGTATATCCCCAAGGTAGACTATGTGGGTGTTCACGAAAAATCAGAAGAAGTTGCCAAAGTCATGGCGAAATATGACTTAGAGGCGATCCCAGTAGTCGATGAAATGAATCGTCTCGTCGGTAGAATCACTATCGACGATATTGTCGATGTTATTAGAGAAGAAGCCGATAAAGATTATCAACAAATGGCGGGGATCACCCAAGATGTTGAAGCCGATGATAGCATCCTAGATCTAACCCGGGCACGACTACCATGGCTTGTGGTAGGTTTAATTGGAGGTCTGGGGGCCGCTATGATCATGGGAGGTTTTGAAGATATCATCAGCGAACATTCGATCTTATTCTTTTTTACCCCTTTAATTGCAGCAATGGCAGGTAATGTTGGGGTGCAATCCAGTGCAATTATTGTACAAGGAATCGCTAATGATGATATCAAGGGGAGTATCGCTTCTCGATTATCGAAAGAAATGCTACTCGCCCTATTTAATGGGGTCATCTTGGCCGTTTTACTTTTTGCAAGTACTTGGCTTTGGAAAGGTCATCTATTGTCTGCATTGGCCATTTCACTTTCGCTAATTGTGGTCATTGTCATGGCGGGTCTAATCGGCACATTCATACCCCTATTTTTGAATAAGAGAGGAATTGATCCAGCAGTTGCTACAGGTCCATTTATCACTACAAGCAATGATATCTTTGGGATTTTAATCTATTTCTGGATGGCTAAGATCATCTTAGGAATATGAGTCGAAAAATTCTACATCTCGACAGCAATCATCCTGTAATCGCCGAAGGGCTAGAACAATTAGGCTTTCAAAATGAGTACGATTATACTGGTACTTACAATGAAATTTTAGAGAAGATTGAGGAGTACGAAGGGCTAATTGTCCGTTCAAGAATTCCGATCGATCAGCGTCTATTAGCTCAAGCCCAAGATCTAAAATTCATCGGGAGAATCGGTGCCGGATTAGAAAATATTGATCTCTTAGCGGCCGAAAAACAAGGAATCTTTTTAGCAGCTGCGCCCGAAGGTAATCGCAACGCAGTAGCTGAGCATACCCTAGGTTTACTACTGTCTCTATTCAACAAACTAAATACAGCCGACAAAGAAGTACGCTCGGGACTTTGGAGAAGGGATGAAAATCGAGGTGTTGAACTCGATGGAAAAACCGTTGGTATTATCGGATACGGAAACATGGGTAAGCAATTTGCCAAAAAGCTAAGAGGATTCGATGTGGAAACGCTGTGCTTTGATTTAAAGCCAAATATTGGAGATGAAAATGCACGTCAAGTGAGTATTGAAGAACTTAGAGAGCTAACCGACGTATTAAGTCTGCACCTCCCCCAAACTCCTGATACCATTCATCTTATCGATACCGCATTTATCGAACAAATGAAAAAACCCTTTTGGCTTCTCAACACGGGGAGAGGAAGTGCAGTGAAAACCGAAGATTTAGTCAGCGCCCTTAAAACCGGGAAAATCAAAGGTGCAGGTTTAGATGTCCTAGAATACGAGAGTAAATCATTTACCAATCTTTTTGAACACTCTAATCAACCAGAAGCATTCTCTTATTTAATTCATGCAGACAATGTTGTTCTAACCCCTCATGTTGCTGGCTGGAGCATTGAAAGCTATTACCTGCTTTCTAAAGTAGTTTTAGAAAAGATCACCTCGCTTTACACTAAGAAAAATCAATAATAAGTGCTTTGAAAAAAAATATCCTCGTTTTATGTACAGGAAACTCATGTAGAAGCCAAATGGCACATGGATTTCTAAATGCTCTAGCCTCAGACTATGCAACGATTTATAGTGCAGGAATTGAAACACATGGATTAAACCCAGGAGCCGTCTCAATTATGAAAGAAGCTGGTATTGATATTTCTTCACATACTTCAAATCATGTGGATGAATACCAGGGCACTCAATGGGATTTCATACTTACGGTATGTGATCATGCGAAAGAGAACTGTCCTTACCTGCCAGCACCAAACGCGAAAAGATTTCATCACAACTTTTTCGATCCCTCTAAGGTTGAGGGAAATAACGAAGAAAAACATGCTGCTTTTTTAAAAACAAGAGAGCAAATAAGAGAATATATAATTACCTTTGTTAACGAAAATTTAACCTAGTTAAGTTTATTGGGTTTAGTTTAACTAGGATTTACAGAAGAGCACTTCGAAGGTCAACATTTAATTGGGTTTGTTTGGTATCATTTAACGATGATATACAGTTGGCCTTCAGCTCTTTTGTTCAGAATAAGTAACTACCTGTAACGTCTGATCTGTACGCTGTTCTACTAAAATTCGTTCACCTTTCGGTATTATACTCAGTGACTTTTCATCGAAATGACGAATCGTGTATAGGGATACCCCTTTATGACAATTTACCTTGAATTCTGCCTCTAACTCAGGTAAGAGACCGTCAATTCCTTCAAAACGATTATCGAGACAAACCTTAAAACTAATCGCCGAATTTTGAATCAAATCAACTTTCAAACGATACTTGGCAAACAAGTTGAAAAGCTTACCAAAATGCTGCTCAACCATAAATGAGAAGTCCTGTGTAGCCAATTCTAATAATACCTGATTCTTCTTCACAATAAAACACGGTACTTGAGGCACAAGCGCTGCACCACCAGTTACCGTTGTTCCTTTAGCGCTTAGGTCAACAAATGATCTCACATGCAAAGGAATAGCTCTTCTTTGAAGAGGCTGAAGCGTCTTAGGGTGAATTACTGAAGCACCATAAAAGGCAAGTTCAATCGCTTCTCGATAAGAGATTTGATGCAATAACTGAGTGTCTGTGAAGTACCTCGGGTCGGCATTTAAAACTCCGGGGACATCCTTCCAAATACTCACTGATGACGCCTCGAGTGCATAAGCAAGAATAGCAGCGGTATAATCTGATCCTTCCCTACCTAAAGTAGTAGTGAAGTTGTTGGTGTCACTACCCAAAAATCCTTGAGTAACAATCAACTGTTTAGCCTCTCTCAGAGAAGAAACTTTTTCGGCGGTTGCTTCCCAATTTACGGTAGCGTCTCTATAAGAATCGTCCGTTTTGATAAGAGTACGTACATCGTACCAGGTATTATCAATACCTACCTCAGCGAGATAGGCACTTAATATTCGTGTAGATAATAGTTCACCGTAACCAACAATTTGATCATAAATGAACGATTTATTGAGCGACTTATTCCAGGTAATAAACCCTACAATCTCATCAAACATTCGTTCAATATCTGACCGAACCTGATCGGCTCGGTCTCCAAACAATTCATCAATAATTGCACGATGAAAATCAACTACTGGTGCGATCGATTGATTTACGGCCTCAACAACATCTTTATTGTCGCTTTTAGCCTTGAAATAATCTGCAACTACGACTTCCATGGCATTGGTAGTTTTACCCATGGCAGAAACCACCATACAAACGTCCTTATGGCCTTCTGTTTTTAAAACATGAGCTACGTTGGCGATACTTTGAGCATCTTTAACTGAAGCTCCTCCAAATTTGAAAACTCTTTTACTCATTATTTTCGAGTTGAACGACATACCAATTTTTTAACACCTTCGCACCTTTACTCTCATAGAGGGCAATGGCATTAGTGTTCCAGTCTAATACTTCCCATCCGATTCTTCGCACCTTGATAGACTTTCCGTACGAGATTACGTGATCTAGTAAGGCCGATCCGATTCCCTTCCCTCGATGTTCCACTTCAACGATAAGGTCTTCTAGGTGGAGTGCCTTGCCTTTCCAAGTTGAATATCGGAGATAAGTAAGTGCTATTCCTACCACCTTGTGGGTTTCTGAATCTTCGGCCACAAAACAATGATATAAGGGCTGATCTCCAAATCCATCGTTGGCTACTTCTTCTAAAGAAAGTACCATTTCATTTTCAGCCTCTTCGAATACAGCTAATTCTTTGATTAATCGATGAATATCCGAAACATCTGAACGTACTGCATCTCTAATGATAAAGCCCATAAATCTCTCATTTTGGTGTGTCAAAGGTATTTGAAATGTCTAGCTACTACAAATACCCCTGAAGCTCTCACAAAAGCCATCAAAATTGTTGTAGTTTAGGTAATTCTAAGAGGTCAAATTGCTATGAAACCAGACCTTCTCAGTTTTACATCTAAAGGAATCTACTGTGCCGCGGCCGATGTCTATCTCGATCCATGGCGACCAGTGGACAAGGCGATTATTTCCCATGCCCATGCAGACCACGGCCGTTTTGGAAACAAAAAATATATTGCCCACCACCACAGCGTTCCTGTGATGAAGCACCGTTTAGGGACGATCAATATTCAAGGAGTTTCTTGGAATGATCCCTTCAGTGTAAACGGTGTTGAATTCACTCTATACCCCGCCGGACACATCGTAGGGTCTTCACTGATTAAAGTGCAGCATAAAGGAGAAATTGCACTTTTTACCGGAGACTACAAACTAGAAAACGACGGTCTTAGCACTCCACTCGAAATGCAACGCTGTCATACACTGATCACCGAATGTACTTTCGGGCTACCCATTTTTAGGTGGAAGCCTCAAGAAGAGGTATTTACAGAAATAGAGAACTGGTGGAGCTTCAATCAGCAGAATTCATTTACTAGTGTAATTTATGCCTATAGTCTAGGAAAGGCTCAAAGACTATTGCATCAGCTTCAATCTACTCATGGCCCTATTTTAGTTCATCCGGCTATTGCAGCAGTCAATGAGTCTTTATCGAATATTGTTTCGTTTAAAGATGTGAAAACATTAACGGCCGATAAAAAGCCGATAGATTACCCTGGAGCACTGCTCATTCTACCCCCATCAGGTAAAGAAGCAAAATACCTAAAGAAATGGGGAGAACTAAGAACAGCAAGTGCGAGCGGATGGATGGCTACCCGCGGTAACCGCAGAAGAAGAAATGTCGACAGAGGCTTTGTAATCTCAGATCACTGCGACTTTGACGCACTAAACACCTGCATAAAATACAGCGAAGCCGAAAAGGTAATTTGCACCCATGGGTTCACCGATATCTATTCCAAATACCTCAGAGGAATTGGATTTAACGCGAGAACCGAGCATGCCGAATTTGAAGAAGAAGAAGTTGAAAATAGTACAGACCTACTAGTGCAATGAAAGACTTCTCACTACTCATTCAGCGCTTAGATCAACTCACCAAAACCAGTGAAAAAGTAAAGGTACTCTGTGATTACTTCAAAAATGCGCCACCAAAAGATGTGATTTGGGCGATCGCGATCTGGTCGCACAGAAGACCCAAAAGACCGGTTTCAACGACTCTTTTAAGAGCATGGGCTGCAGAATTAGCTGAGGTGGATCAGTGGTTATTTGAAGACAGTTATCATATCGTTGGTGATCTAGCAGAGACCATTGCTTTACTCACCTGTCAGAAGGAGATCACAGCCCATCCTTCAGAAGAATCTCTAAGTACCATTATCGAGGAGTTAATCGCGCTGAGAGCACAGACAGAAGACCAAAAGAAAGCCTACATTACCAGAAAATGGGGTGAACTTAACTATTTCGGAAGTTTCACTTTTACCAAATTACTCACTGGAGGTTTTCGAATTGGAATCAGTCAAAAGCTGATGACCAAAGCTCTGGAGAGTGCCTTTGATATTCCTTCAGATGAAATTGCCTACAGACTTATGGGTAAGTGGGACCCTTCAGAAGTAACCTTACAAAAACTATTATTAGACAACGACCCAGAAGCGAATAAGTCGAGACCTTACCCTTTCTTTCTAGCATATCCGATAGAAAATACGCTCAAAGATCTAGGAGATGTTTCTCAGTGGAGCATTGAACATAAATGGGATGGAATCCGTGCTCAACTCATCAAAAGAAATGAAACATTCGCAATTTGGTCAAGAGGAGAAGAGCTCATTACTGAACAATTCCCCGAATTATATCGGATCAAAGATCAACTAACAGAGGATGCAGTTATCGACGGAGAGATCATCCCGATAAAAGATGGTTTACCTGATCACTTCGGTACCCTTCAAAAAAGACTGAATCGAAAAAGAATCACCAATTCATTGTTAGAAGAGGCTCCCGTGGTGTTTCGAGCCTATGATCTACTAGAGTATCAAGGCAAAGACCTTCGAGAGCAAACTTACCTTGAGCGCAGAAATTATCTGGAAAAAATCCCATTTGAGGGTCCTTTACAGTTATCAAAATTTAAAATCTTCAAAAACTGGCAAGAAGTTGAAGAGGAAAGACCTCGTTCTAAAGAAGTAAAAAGCGAAGGCCTCATGCTAAAACACCTAGACAGTACCTATGGAGTAGGCCGCAAAAAAGGGAGTTGGTTCAAATACAAAAATGACCCTCTTAATTGCGATGCAGTGCTTACCTATGTAATGCGAGGTCATGGTCGTAGAAGTAACCTTTACACCGATTTCACCTTTGCCCTATGGGACAGAGATCCTAAAGACCCTAAAGCACAACTGGTAACCTTTGCCAAAGCCTATTCTGGGCTCACTGACCAGGAATTCAAAGAAATTAATCGATGGATTCGATCGAATGCTCTTGAAAAATTCGGACCCGTCAGAGCGGTTAAACCTGAACTCGTTTTTGAAATTGCCTTTGAGGGAGTTGCCCCATCCTCTAGACACAAAAGTGGCTATGCGACAAGATTTCCTAGAATTGTGCGATGGCGAAAGGACAAAAAAATCGATGAAGCTAACCAGCTAGAAGACCTTAAAAATTTAGTTCGCTAAAAATGGAAGGGGCTATCGAAAATATTGTTTCATGGTTTGAAGAAAAAAAATGGGAGCCCTTCCCATTTCAAAAGGATTGCTGGAACGCCTATCTTAATGGTAGTTCAGGTTTATTAATGGCACCCACAGGTTCAGGTAAAACCTTAGCTCTCGGTGCCCCAATCTTACAATCTATTGATCCTAATAAAAAGGGCTTACAAGCATTGTGGATCACTCCCCTTAGAGCGTTGTCTCAAGAAATTTTCGAGGCTTTGGAAAAGGCATCTGTGGCAATGAAACTAGACATCGAAGTAGGGCTTCGCAATGGAGATACTTCAACCAAAGAAAGAACGAAGCAACGAAAATCGCTTCCTCCACTACTTATTACTACACCCGAAAGTCTTCAATTACTTCTTGCCTCTAAAGGTTATGAGGACCGATTTAAACATTTAAGAAGTATAGTTATCGACGAATGGCATGATTTATATGCTAGCAAACGTGGAGCACTTCTAGAGCTAGGGCTGTCTCGACTTAAAGGAATTAACCCAAGGCTACAAATTTGGGGAATAAGTGCTACCCTAGGCGACCCTCTTCTTGCATTATCAGTATTAAAAGGTAGCGTTGTTGAAAATGAGAAAGTACCTAACGGGTGGACCATTATTCAATCAAATCTAACCAAGGAGATATTGATTGAATCGCTCATCTCAGAGAAAGCCGATCGATTCCCTTGGCGCGGACACTTAGGTCTTCATCTTATCGATCAAATCGGCCCACTACTAGAGAAAAGTAAGAGCATTCTCATTTTTACCAATACTCGCAGTCAATGCGAAATTTGGTTTCAGGCATTACTCTCCCACTACCCCGATTTAGCAGGTCAAATGGCCATGCATCATAGTTCAATTGAGAAAAACACTCGGCTTTGGGTAGAAAATGCGCTTAGAAATGAAAGCCTAAAAGTCGTAGTGTGCACCTCGAGTCTCGACTTAGGCGTTGACTTCGCCCCGGTCGAAACGGTAATTCAAGTTGGTGGACCCAAAAGTATCGCGAGGCTCATGCAGCGCGCAGGCCGAAGTGGACACCAACCTGGCGCTCAAAGCAAATTATACTTTCTACCGACCCATGCCATGGAAATTATAGAATCGGCAGCGCTTAAAATTGCCGTTCAAGAGAAACAGATCGAAGCAAGCGCACCCTACCTTAATTCCTATGATTTACTTATTCAATATTTAACCACCCTTGCTGTTTCTGATGGATTTTACCCTCACCAAATATTTCCTGAGGTTCAAAGCACTTTTTGTTTCCAAACCCTATCTGAGCAAGAATGGAATTGGATCCTTCGATTTATTACCACCGGCGGAGATAGCTTAGAAAATTATAATGAGTACCAGCGCGTAACCATTGAAGACGACGGAAAATACTTGGTGACCAAACGTTCGATTGCCATGCGTCACCGATTTCAGATAGGCACCATTGTATCAGATGCTACTCTAGCGGTACACTTTATTAGCGGAGGATTTATCGGTACTCTAGAGGAGTGGTTCGTCTCACAACTACAGCCCGGCGATCACTTTACATTTGCAGGCCGTGTTTTAGAATTCATTCGAGTTCGTGAAATGAAGGTTCAAGTGCGATTAAGCAAAACTAAATCGAGTAAAGTTCCCGCTTGGATGGGCGGAAGACTATCATTTAGTTCTGAAATGTCTATGTATTTGCAAACAGCACTCACCAAACTCGAGAGAAATAACAAAGAGTTAACCAAAGAAATTAAAGGCCTTAAAGCAGTTTTTGAGGCACAAAAAAAGGAGAGTATTATCCCTGATAAACACACCTTTTTAGTCGAGACCTTTAAGACAAAAGAAGGTTATCATCACCTGTTCTATACTTTTGAGGGTCGCTTTATCAATGAAGCCCTAGCTAATCTATTAGCCTATCGATTAAGTCTGCTACATCCGATAAGTTGCTCCCTCGCTTATAATGATTATGGGTTTGAGTTACTCTCTGATCAGTTGATTGACTTAGAAGAAATTGAAACTCAAGAACTTTGGTCTACAAGAGATTTAATGATCGATCTAAGAGCAAGTATTAACCTCAGCGAACTCTCACGTAGGAGCTTTAGAGATATCGCGGTAATTAGTGGGCTCGTATTTAACGGATACCCTGGAAAGCCAGTTAAAACCAAGCACCTCCAAAGCTCGAGTCAATTGGTCTATGAGGTATTCAAGAGCTATGAGCCTGACAATCTATTAATGCTTCAAGCCGAGAGAGAGGTCTTTGAACACCAACTTGAATTTGACCGTTTAAAAAGAGTGCTTGAAAATATCAATCGCAAAAACACCTACATCGCTAGATGCGAGAAGCCAACTCCTTTTTCATTTCCTATAATCACCGACCGTTTGAGAGCAAGGCTATCGAACGAAGATCTCGAAAAACGAATTCAAAAAATGATTCAACAGCTATGACCTTGAACTTTGCCGATCAGTCCTTTGAATTACATCCGTCTGGCGCCTTATTTTGGCCCAATGAGGAGTTGCTCATTATTAGCGATGTTCATTTAGGGAAGATTACTCATTTCAGAAAACATGGAATACCCATACCCAATGATGCAGTTCTAGAAAACTTTGAAAAACTCGATGGAGTAATCGATTATTTCAATCCTGCAGAGTTGATTTTTCTTGGAGACTTATTTCACTCTTCCTTCAATAACGAATTTGATCAATTCAAATTATGGGTTGAAAACCAAAGTATACCTGTACGATTAATAAAAGGGAACCACGAAGTTTTAGAGGACAGCACTTATGAATCGTTCGGAATCGAAGTTGAATCTCATATCACGTTCGATACGTTTCGATTACAGCATCATCCAGAAGAGGATGATAGCAGTATACCCGTTATTTGTGGGCACATACACCCCGCTTATCTTTTAAAAGGAAAGGCAAGAGATCAAATAAAACTCAAGTGCTTCCACGCCACAGAGACACAGCTTACCCTACCCGCTTTTGGAGTTTTTACAGGAAGTCATCTGATTACCCCTCAACCGAACGATCAAATAGTCTTACTAACAGGCGACCGTCTAATTGCCATTTAGAGCTATCTTTGCACCGTCTTTATGAGTTCGATTTCTGAACAAATCATTCAAAAATTCACCACCTCAAAGTCTTTTGAGGCTGCACTGTCACGTTTAGAAAATACCCGTGGAGAGATTAAAATTACGGGGCTGACACAATCAGGAATTTCCATCTTTATCTCAAGCGGTCATCAAAAAAATCAAAAGAACTGGCTAGTTATCGTTGAAGACAAAGAGGCGGCCGCATACATCCAGAACGACTTAGAGCGATTCCTTGGTAAAGACGAGGCACTTTTTTATCCAGCTTCTTATCGCCGTCCTTATGAAATTGAAGCAATCGACAATGCGAATGTGCTCATGCGATCCGAAGTGCTTCAGCAACTTTCTGAAAGTAAGAAACCTAAGGTGATTGTAACTTATACCGATGCGCTTTTAGAAAAAATCATTACCAAAAAGGATTTTGTAAGTCAACGAATCGATCTTAAAACAGGAGATCAAGTCGGATTAGATTTTATCAACGAAAGCCTATTCGAATTCGGATTTGAACGTACCGACTTTGTTACCGAACCTGGAGAGTTTTCGGTTCGAGGAGGTATCATAGATGTTTACTCCTTTGCCCACGACTTACCTTATCGTATAGAATTTTTTGGCAATGAAGTAGAAAGCATACGAACCTTCGAAATCGAAACTCAGCTTTCAAAAGAAGCGGTAAGAAACCTAACCATCGTACCGAACATGGATCGATCGGCAAGTGTTCAAGAGCGAATTTCATTCTTAGAATATTTTGATCCAGAGAACACCACGGTTTTTGTTCAAGAAATTGAGGTAATCAAGAAAAAACTAGATGAACTTTACGAAAAAGCTGAGCAACAGTTTGAGAAGTTAGATAGTCCATTAAAGCACGCGCATCCTTCTGCCCTTTTCAGCAGTTCAGAAACCCTAGAGAAAGACCTTATATCTCATTCTTATGCCCGCTTAGAAAAAGAGCGTTCAGAAAATAATATTGATTTTAAACAAAAAAGTCAACCCGCCTTCAATAAGCGATTTGATCTTCTTTGGAAGGAACTTCAAGCGAAAAAGGAAGACGGATACACTTGTTATTTACACTGCAGTTCAACGCAACAAGTAGATCGTTTTAAAGAAATATTTGCAAAACATGAGACCACTCTTCCTTACACTCCGGTAATCATGCCGCTAATGGGTGGTTTTGTAGATGAACAGGCAAAACTCTGTTGTTATACCGACCATGAAATCTTCGAACGTTATCACAAATTTAGTGTTCGTGGGGCAGCAGCGAAAAAGCAAAAACTCAGTCTGGCAGAATTCAACAAGCTGGAGGTCGGTGACTACATTACGCATATCGATCACGGAATAGGAACCTTCGGAGGACTTCAGAAAATTGAGGTGGAGGGTAAAATGCAGGAGGCAATTAAGTTGATTTACGGCGATCGAGACATCTTGTATGTGAGTATTCATTCACTTCATAAAATTGCTAAATACAATGGCAAAGATGGAGTGCCTCCAAAACTCTACAAGCTTGGCTCTGGAGCTTGGCAAAAAGTCAAAGAAAAGACCAAATCGCATGTCAAAAAGGTTGCTTTTGACCTTATTCAAGTCTATGCTAAAAGACGATTAGAAAAAGGCTTTCAGTTTGATCCCGACTCTTATTTACAGCATGAACTCGAGGCCTCCTTTATCTATGAAGACACTCCCGATCAAGAAAAAGCTACTCGAGAAGTTAAGGCAGACATGGAGCGTGATCGTCCTATGGATCGTCTAGTCTGTGGAGATGTTGGTTTTGGTAAAACCGAAGTTGCGATTAGAGCAGCCTTCAAAGCGGTAGATAATGGAAAGCAAGTAGCGGTGCTTGTACCCACTACTATTCTCGCCTTTCAACATGCAAAGACCTTCGCCAAACGTTTAGAGGACTTACCGGTACGAGTAGATTTTTTAAATCGTTTCAGAACCGCTAAAGAGAAGAAGGAGGTCTTAGAGGATGTCAAAGCAGGGAAGATTGATATTCTAATCGGAACCCATCAGATTGTCAATAAAAATGTAAAATTCCAAGACCTCGGACTACTCATCGTCGATGAAGAACAAAAGTTTGGGGTGTCTGTAAAAGAACGAATCAAATCATTCAAAGCAAGTATTGATGTGCTTACCCTCACGGCAACACCGATACCTAGAACACTTCAGTTTAGTTTGATGGCAGCAAGGGACTTATCGGTGATCAGTACTCCGCCGCCAAACCGATACCCGATTGAAAGTAGTGTCATACGCTTCGATTTAGAGGCCATTCGCGATGCAGTTAGCTTTGAAATTGAGCGTGGTGGACAGGTTTATTTCATACACAATCGTATCGAGAATATTAAGGAGGTTGCAGGGATGATTCAACAACTTGTTCCTGACGCACGAATCAGAACCGGTCATGGTAGAATGGACGGTAAAGATCTCGAAGAACTCATGCTCGATTTTATGAATGGGAATTTCGATGTTCTGGTCTCCACGACCATCGTTGAGAGTGGTCTCGACATACCCAATGCGAATACCATTTTAATCCACAACGCGCACAGCTTTGGTCTCAGCGATTTGCATCAAATGCGCGGTAGGGTCGGACGATCGAATAAAAAGGCATTTTGTTATTTCATCACAGATCCGTTTGAATCATTAACTAGTGAGGCAAGAAAAAGAATGGAGTCTTTAGCTCAATTCACTGAACTCGGAAGCGGATTCCAAATTGCGATGAAAGACCTTGAAATTAGAGGTGCAGGTGATTTGTTGGGAGGCGAACAAAGTGGTTTCATCACAGATATCGGATTTGATACCTACCAAAAAATTGTTTCTGAGGCTATCGAAGAACTAAAAAATAACGAGTTTAAATCGCTCTACGAGGAGGAAAAAGAAAACGAAGAAGTAAAAGAGTATATCAGCGAAGTGCAGATAGACACTGATTTAGAATTGCTCTTTCCCGATGATTATATCAATGCAAACGCCGAACGCTTAAGTCTTTACCAAGAGTTGAGCGAAATCGAAAGCGCTGAAGCGTTAATCAGTTTTACCAAGCGATTAATAGATCGATTTGGACCGCTTCCGCAGGCTGCAAATGATCTGCTTCTGTCTATTTCACTGAAGTGGATCGCCAAGTCACTTGGAATTGAAAAAATCGTCTTCAAACGAGAAACACTGATCGGGTACTTATTGTCAGATAGCCAATCAGAATTCTATCAGAGTGCTGCCTTTCAGCATCTAATCAAGGCTTCTGCTACACTGCCTTGTGCCTTGAAAGAAAAACCTTCAAAGAATGGTCCTCGATTACTGATTCGCTTCGATCAAATCAAATCGCTAGAAGAAGCAATAGACGCCCTTAAACAATTACAACTATAAGGCTTTTAACGCCTTGATTACCGTAAAAGCCTTATCTGCCTCAGGATCATCTACAATGATGGTAAATTCATTGGTGGTAGAAATCACCTCATGCAGAACAATACCTTCCCAAGCCAAACGCTGAAAGATAAAATAATAGATACCGGGAACCGTCACGTTCTCATGCGGTAGTTTAACCGTTACTGAGGCGAGATTAGTCACCTTTTGAGTCATACGTTCACCACTAAAAAGATCTTCGATATAGCGCTCTAATCGATCACTAACCACAATATTAATTTCGTTAACCCCGCGAGATGAAGTATAAAAGACATCAGGATTTCGTTGAATCTCACGCATGAGTTCTGCCTGCTTTTCAAGAATACTCTCTGATGTTAAAAATGTAAAATCAACTAAAGAGGAGCGCACCGTAATCTCACCGATATTCTTCAAAACCTTCACAATCTTATGAGTAGCTCTAAACTCGAGATGTTCTGAGAGACGCTTAAGGGCCATTACGATCGCACCTTCACGCACCTCTTTTCCTAAATAAGACTCAATTTCAGGTCGTATTTGACGAGATAAAGAGGTAAGATTAATAATGCCTTCAGCTAGGGCAGATTGAAGAAATGGTTTACGGTGAATGACGCTTTCTACGACTGATGAAATAGTCTTCATATAATTAATTTACACAGATTGTTTTATTTCTAACAATTCGTCAAATATATAAAGAAATGTCGACAAGATGCCGAACCTGTGAATTTTTCTGTTTTAAGTGGACACTCACCAGATCTATTCGCAACTCCTCAACTTCAGAAATTCGATGCACGTAGAATGAGCCTATGGCCTGTAATCTGGCAAACTGTGCTTTAGAAACGCGTTGAATTACCTGCTCTATAGTTAATAACCGTGTACTCGACTTCACCTCAACGACTACTAAAAGTCGGTCTTTAATTGCAAGGATATCAGCTTCTAGATGACCAAGTCTCATATTTTCATGAACAATACGATATCCTCGTTTTTTAAGAAAGGTTACTGCTTCTATTTGGCCAAGATCCCCTATAATTTTGCTCATTACTCTTAAAAATAGTAAACAGTTTATTCAGAAATCGTTCGATAAACATCTAGAATCGATTCGATAAAGAATTAACTATTTTTGCCTTCAAATCATCAGTGAATGTCAGACCCGAAGAAACGATATACCCTTACCGCCGCACTACCCTACACTAATGGACCTATTCATATTGGGCATTTAGCCGGAGTATATGTGCCAGCAGACATATTTGCACGTTACAAAAGACTCCAAGGCCATGATGTAGCCTTTATTTGCGGAAGTGACGAACATGGTGTTGCTATATCGATGAAAGCTCGAAAAGAAGGAATCACACCTAAAGAGGTAATTGATACTTACGATGCGATCATTCGAAAATCTTTTGAAGACTTCGGAATCTCTTTCGATAATTACTCAAGAACTTCTAGAGACATTCACCACAAGACTGCTCAAGATTTTTTCACAAAACTTTATGAGCAAAATGATTTCATTGAAGAAACCAGCGAACAGTTATTTGACTCCGAGGCTAATATGTTCTTAGCTGATCGTTTTGTTACGGGCACTTGTCCCAAATGTCAAAACCCAGAAGCTTACGGCGACCAATGCGAAAAGTGCGGATCTAGTTTAAATGCTACCGATCTGATTAATCCTAAAAGCACCCTGAGTGGTGCAACCCCCTCTCTTAAATCAACAACACACTGGTACTTACCCCTAGATAAAAGTGAGGCTTTCTTAAGAAATTGGATTCTAGAAGATCACAAAGAAGATTGGAAGTCAAATGTTTACGGCCAATGTAAATCATGGATTGATGATGGGCTTCGTCCTAGAGCAGTTACCAGAGATCTTGATTGGGGAATCAAAGTCCCCCTTGAATCTGCAGACGGTAAGGTATTATATGTATGGTTCGAGGCGCCTATAGGATACATTTCATCCACCAAAGAATGGGCAGATAAAAAAGGAATTGATTGGGAACCTTACTGGAAAGATGAGAACACCTCACTTATTCACTTCATAGGAAAGGATAACATCGTATTTCATTGTATTATATTCCCTGCGCTTTTAAAGGCACACGGAGATTATATACTCCCAGAAAATGTCCCTGCAAATGAGTTTTTAAATTTAGAAGGCCAAAAACTTTCGACCTCTAAAAATTGGGCTGTTTGGCTTCACGAGTACCTCGAAGACTTCGAAGGAATGCAGGACGCTCTGAGATATGTTTTAACCATTAATGCTCCTGAAACCAAAGACAATGACTTCACTTGGGATGATTTTCAGGCCCGAGTAAATAACGAGTTGGTTTCTGTTTATGGAAACTTCATTAACCGAGTAGTTGTTCTGAGTCAGAAATACTATGATGGAATTGTTCCTGAAGCTGGACTATTAAGTGATGAAGACCAACAAGTATTGCAACAATTACAAGAAGCTCCGTCTGCAATTGAGAAGTCGCTAGACCGATATCGATTCAGAGAGGCTGCTGGTCTTTTAATGGGTGTTGCGAGATTAGGTAATAAATACCTAGCTGACCATGAACCTTGGAAACTAATCAAATCTGATCCTGAGCGCGTTAAAACCATCATGAATGTAGCGCTTCAATTAACAGCTGGTCTCGCCTATCTCTCTGAGCCATTTTTACCGTTCTCCACAGAAAAGTTAAAGAAAATGCTCAATTTAAAGACCATTGAAAACCCTTTTGAGCACCTCAAATCTACAAGCGTTCTAGTATCTGCAGGTCAAAACCTTGGAACTTCTGAATTACTGTTCAGAAAGATCGAAGACGCCGAAATACAAAATCAGTTAGACAAACTGAAATCAACAGAAAAAGATTCTACCATTATGCAAGAACCACAAAAACCTGCCATCAATTATGACACCTTTAGTAGTCTTGATTTAAGAGTTGGCACGATACTTTCTGCTGAAAAAATGCCTAAAGCCGATCGATTACTCGTTTTGAAAGTGGATACTGGACTTGACCAAAGAACCATTGTTTCTGGTATTGCAGAGCATTTCTCACCTGAAGAAGTGGTTGGAAAAAAGGTTTGCGTTCTAATGAACCTTGAGCCTCGCAAACTTAGAGGTGTAGAAAGTCAAGGTATGTTGCTCATGGCAACAGACTCTGAAGGAAAACTAAGTTTTATGAGCCCTGAAGATGCAGTAGCTGCAGGGAGCGCTATTTCTTAATGCTAAAAATTGCTTTCGATTCAATTTATGTTTTAGATCTACCAGAAGGCCATAGGTTTCCTATGCTCAAGTACGATCTACTTCCTAAGCAGTTGATTCATGAAGGCACGTGCCGCGAAGAGAACTTCTTCTCTCCTGAGTTTCTCGATCCTAATGACGCCCTAAGCGTTCATACAGAATCTTACTTTCGACGATTACTAAATTCAGATCTCACCCCCAAAGAGGTGAGAAAGATAGGATTCCCATTATCTCAACATCTCATTGATCGAGAACAAAGAATCGCGCAGGGAACCATCCAAAATTGCTATCACGCCTTTGATCATGGAATATCTATTAATATCGCAGGAGGCACTCATCACTCCTATGCCGATCATGGAGAGGCCTTCTGTCTATTAAATGATCAGGCGATTGCTGCATCTCATTTGATTCGCAATGGTCTCATCAAAAAAGCATTAATTATTGATCTCGACGTACACCAAGGAAATGGAACGGCATCTATCTTTCAAAAAGACCCGTCAGTATTCACGTTCTCCGTACACGGGGCGTCTAATTATCCCTTTAAAAAGGAAGAGTCAGATCTAGACCTTCCTCTTCCTAAGGGATGTAGCGATCTTGAATATTTAGCGCTCCTAGACGAGTACCTAGACCCTTTAATAGAGGAGGTGAAACCTGACTTCATCTTTTATCTTTCGGGAGTGGATATTCTAGATACTGATCGATTAGGAACCTTAGGTCTAACCCTTAATGGATGTAAGGAGAGAGACCATAAGGTTCTAAATCTTGCGTATTCAAAAGGAATTCCAATTCAATGTTCAATGGGTGGTGGTTATTCGAAGGACATACGGGTGATTGTAGAGGCTCACGCTAATCTCTTTCGAATTGCCCAATACCTTTACGACTAGAGAATCTCTGATTCTATAGCAGCTTCGGGCTTACCTAAAAGTAATAAATCAGAGCAACGAATTTCTGTAACACGCTTCTTTTGACCTTCATTGTCGTCATAAGATCGATGCATAATTCGTCCAGAAACAGCGATCTCCTTGCCCTTCTGAACATACTTCTCTGCAATTTCAGCTTGACGATCCCATGCAATGATCGTATGCCATTCCGTAGAAACGGTTCTTTCGCCTGCGGCATTATTGTAAATTTCGTTAGTGGCTAAACTAAACTTTGCAAGTTTCTTGCCTCCCTGTAGCTCTGTGATTTCTGGGTCGTTGCCAACATAACCTATTAGTTGGGCTTGATTTCTTAGTGCATTCATAAAATTGATTTTGCTTCAAAGTTGAATACTGAGGATCTTCCTTTTCGTGTTGTAAACGAATAGAAACGTTTAAATGTCCGAGCTCCTATTTTAATAATCACTGAGTGTTATTTGCAGTGTATACCTTCTTCTTTGCACCAAACAGTTTTATATGAACCGAGGTTGTAAAGTTTGTAAAGAGCCCTTATTCGGCAGAACAGATCAAAAGTTTTGCAGTGATGCTTGCAGGAGTCATCATCACAATCTAAAGAATCAAAAAAAGAATCAGGGCTTTTACAGTACCCATCGAACACTTCAAAATAATTATAGAATTTTAAGAAGATATGTTAGTCGGAAGTACTCCGAGTGCACTATCAGTGAATTGAATCGACAAGGGTTTAGACCCTCTTGTATCACTGAGATAGAAAAAGGACAAAAGGGTAGCCTGCCAAAATACTATCTTTACGATATAGGGTATCACTTTTTAAGCTCAGAGAAAATCAAAATATTCAAACGCGTCAAGATTGATTAAAATCGGAATTTTAGGTGAAGGCTGGCTCGGGAGTTATCTCACCCAAAGACTTCAAGAAAATGGATTCGACGTAACAGGATCCAAAACCTTTGGATGCTATTTCAGAAATAACCGATGGGAAGGTGAACTATCTGCGTTTTTAGAAGGCTTATCCTATTTAATCATTACCATACCAAGTGGCGCTAGCAGAAATACTGCTGATTCTAAGAACGGTAATCTTCCCTTATTTCAACAATTAATAGGCCACCTAAATGAGAATCCGAACCTAACCGTCTTCTACACCAGTAGTATCTCTGTATATGGAAAAACGGTAAGAGTAATTGATGAAAATACAGAACTTGACCCGAAAACTTCCTCAGCGAAAGTAATTACTAGAATTGAAGAGGAGTTTGAAAATAGTCCTATCCAAAGGTTTAATGCACTGCGACTAGGAGGTCTTATCGGAGAAGATAGACACCCTATATATAGCCTATTGAGCACGAAGAAAAGTATAGCATCAGATGAACTGATCAATTTCATTGACCGTGAAGATATTGTTCAATGTATCCAATGGCTCTTTGATCATCCTCAAGAAGGACCATTAAATCTGGTAGCACCTTTTCATCCCAATAAGAAGGAGTATTACACGAGAATAGCCGAAGAAAGAAATTTAGACCTTCCAATTTTTAGAGAAGGAGGCATCGCCTCAGAAGTAGTATCTGTGAAGCTACCCTTAAAACAACTTTGCGCTAGGGGAATTTAATCCCCGTTTCGCTCCCATTGAAGCGAAATATAGCTCATAAGCCCTTTGTAGGCATTGAACGTTGCTTCTAAGATGGATGATTCAAATTGACCCTCTGAAAGCTTCTCTTTCAAACGAAAAAGTTCGGTTTTTAAAAGATCAAGTCGACTTAAATACCCAGGGCTTCCAATCTCCTCGGGCTTTTGTTGATTTTCTAGGTTTTCAATACTCTTCAAAGTGTTTTCTACCGCTAACAACAGATCTTCTGAGTTGTTTACTTTATAAAGCGCCTCATAGGTCTGTGAAAACAATTGAAGTGTTGGCCAATTGCGGTAAAGCTCACTACTATTCGAAATAGAAATTTCTGGAGGAGCGTCTAGATGTATCTCTTTTGAGGTTTCAACTAGGACAGGAGCTTCTTGTTTTTTAGAGTTACAAGAAAACAGAACTAGTCCTAAAAAGAAAGCTAGAAATCGAATCATAAGACCAAATTACGATAATTGAAAAGACTATTTTTGTTAGAACCAATTGAAACGAAGAATATGTCGTCAAAAGTTCTTGTAATAGGTTCTGAAGGTCAAATCGGCACAGAATTGTGCTTAGAACTTGAAAAGCGTGATGATATTGTTCTTTATCGCGCAGACATTCGACTACTCACTAACAGTGAACGTCGTTTGTATCGTCTAGATGCCACAGACCAAAGAAGTATCAAACAGTTAATTAGTGAACTTCAAATTGATGAGGTTTATCTGATGGCCGCTTTATTAAGTGCAAAGGGTGAAGAGAATCCAAAATTAGCTTGGGATCTCAATATGAATAGCCTTCTTCATTTACTCGATCTGGCTAAGGAAGGGCTTTACAAAAAACTCTTCTGGCCTTCTAGTATTGCTGTTTTTGGACCTGACAGTCCGAAAGTAGACACCCCTCAAAACACCACAATTAATCCAAGCACCGTTTACGGCATCAGCAAACGTTCTGGTGAATTCTGGTGCAATTATTATTTTGAGAAATATGGGGTAGATGTACGAAGCATTCGTTACCCAGGTCTAATAAGTCATGCAACTGAACCAGGAGGTGGAACAACAGATTATTCGGTAGCCATCATCAAAGAAGCGGTAAGTACAAGAAATTACACCTGTTATCTTAAAGGTAATACCATCTTACCAATGCTATTTATGCCAGATGCAATAAAAGCTACGCTAGCGATAATGGATGCCCCAAAAGAATCCATCACTATAAGAACTTCTTACAACTTGGGAGGATTTGAAACGAGCCCTGAACTTATGGCTCGTTCGATACGTAGATTCATCCCTGATTTCGAAATCAATTACTCGGTAGATTTCAGACAAGACATTGCCGATTCTTGGCCTCAGAGCATTAACGATAAAAATGCAATCAAGGACTGGGGGTTTCAAGCAGAATACGACCTAGACCAAACAGTCGAGGCAATGATAGAGGCCCTAGGATAACGGAGAAAAGCAGGCTTTTAGTACCTTTGTATTATGCTTGAATGGTTCAATATCTTTTGGGAAAGTACAATCGGAGTTTTCGATTTTTACAAGCGAAATCTCTTTTTCGAAACCTCATGGAGTCAAAACTATTTGTGGGGCCTATTATTGATTTCGCTACTCGTTTGGGGTCTTGAAATCCTTTTTCCATGGAGAAAATCACAAGCGATTTTCAGAAAAGAATTCTTTACAGACCTCTTTCATATGGGGTTCAATTTTGTTTTGTTCAGCATATTCATTTCTGGGTTCTACGCCGTTCTTTCAAAAGCATTTAATTCTTTTGGAATAGAACTACAAAACCTCGCTATAATTGATATCAAAAGAATACCTGGATGGCTCGGATTACTGCTCTTTTTCATCCTTGTCGATTTCTTCGGATGGCTAACCCATATATTCCTCCACAAGATTCCTATTTTTTGGAAGTTTCATAAGGTGCACCACAGTGTTCATGAAATGGGATTTGCTGCACATTTTCGATTTCACTGGATGGAGAACATACTTTACAAGCCTCTAAAAACCTTAGCCGTTTTACTCATTGGAGGATTTGAGCCCGAGCAGGCATACTTCATTCATTTTGCTGCCATACTGATCGGTCACCTAAATCATGCCAACATCAAACTAAACTACGGATGGCTTCGGTTCATCTTAAACAACCCAGTGATGCACTTACATCACCATGCAAAGGATTTGCCTCTGAATCACTCCCATGGAGTTAACTTTGGAATCAGTTTATCTATTTGGGATTACCTATTTAGAACAGCTTATGTCCCTAACGATGACGGAAACCTAAAAATTGGCTACGTCGGGGATGAGGAGATGCCAAAAGGTTTTATTTCTCAACAATTATTCGGCTTTAAAAGAAAATAATGATTCAAATTGGGACTACTCTAGTTACTGAGGATCTTATCGAAAAAGACTTCGTTTGCAATTTAAATGCCTGTAAAGGTGCTTGCTGTGTAGCAGGTGAATACGGCGCCCCATTAGAATCTTGGGAAGCCGAAAAGCTTGGAGAATTACTGCCAAAAATAAAGCCTTACTTACGTGAAGAAGGTATTGCGGCTATTGAAGAACAAGGCGCCTATGTTACCGGAGAAGATGGCGATCTAGAAACCCCTTTAGTAGACGGAAAAGAGTGTGCATACCTCACCTTTAATGACCAAGGCCAAGGAGTCTGCGGAGTAGAATCAGCCTACTTAGATGGCACCATCGATTATCACAAACCAATAAGCTGCCATTTGTATCCGGTGAGAGTAACAAAATACACATCATTTGAAGCTGTCAATTATCACCGATGGGAAATCTGTGATTCCGCATGTACACTCGGAAAAGAACTAAAAGTTCCTATTTATCAATTCGTTAAGAATGCTCTAATAAGAAAGTTTGGCAAAGAGTGGTATAAAGAATTAGAGAAAGTCGCCGAACTTTGGAAACAAGAAAAGGGTCTTGTTTAAGGCTTAAAAAAGTTTCTAAATTTTTCTTCAAAAGAAAACCCTAGGGTTTATAGGAACTGAACTCACATTTCAACATTTTCTGTTAAAAACTTATCGGTCAACGAGCCAAAACTCCCTTTACCCAAGGAGTTTGTTTTTACATCTTTGTTAGTCCCTGGTCTGAACCAGAATCCATCAATTTCAAGAATCAAAAATAAAGCTATGTCGACTGCAGTAGAACCCATTTTACAAGACAATCCTGACCGATTTGTAATTTTTCCAATTAAACATCATGACCTTTGGCAATGGTACAAGACTTCAGAAGCCTCTTTCTGGACTGCCGAAGAAATTGACCTTTCACAAGATGCGAACGACTGGGAAAATAAATTGAATGATGATGAGCGTTATTTCATTAAGCATATCCTTGCATTTTTCGCAGCATCAGATGGTATCGTAAATGAGAATCTAGCAGAGAACTTCGTGAATGAAGTTCAGTATTCAGAAGCAAAATTCTTTTATGGGTTTCAAATTATGATGGAGAATATCCACTCAGAAACCTACTCATTACTTATTGACACTTACGTTAAGGACGAGAAAGAGAAGAATACTCTTTTTAAGGCAATCGAGAATTTCCCTGCGATTAAGAAAAAGGCAGATTGGGCACTGAAATGGATTGAATCACCAAGCTTTGCAGAACGATTAATCGCTTTTGCTGCGGTTGAGGGTATTTTCTTTTCAGGAGCTTTCTGTTCTATCTTCT
The DNA here is from genome assembly GCA_964217345.1 of Euzebya sp. Lineage (GTDB taxonomy): Bacteria > Bacteroidota > Bacteroidia > Flavobacteriales > Flavobacteriaceae > UBA3478. The sequence continues at coordinate 10,222 of CAXPJI010000026.1, read as the reverse complement.
GGTTAAAGAAGCGCGGGCTTATGCCAGGTCTGACTTTCTCAAACGAATTGATTTCAAGAGATGAGGGGATGCACTGTGACTTCGCTGTACACCTGCACAATAATCACTTAATTAATAAGGTTCCGACCGAAAGAATCAAAGAGATTATTATTAATGCTCTAGACATCGAGCGCGAGTTTATTACTGAATCCCTTCCAGCGAGTTTAATTGGTATGAACTCTAAGCTTATGACCCAATACCTAGAATTCGTAACTGATCGTCTTCTTGTAGAATTAGGTTGTGAGAAAGAGTACAACGCTACTAACCCATTCGATTTCATGGATATGATCTCTCTTCAAGGTAAAACTAACTTCTTCGAAAAGAAGGTGAGTGAATACCAGAAAGCGGGTGTAAAACAAACTGAAGCTAACACAGACGATAAAGATCCATTTGCATTTGATGCAGATTTCTAATTAACACCATTCACCTAGCCAACCCTTAAAACCTTTCGATATGCATGTAGTAAAAAGAGACGGGAGACAAGAGCCCGTTATGTTCGACAAAATCACCACGAGAATCCGCAAATTATGCTATGGCTTAAGCCCGCTGGTAGATCCAGTAAAAGTAGCAATGCGTGTTATCGATGGTTTGTACGACGGCGTTACTACATCAGAATTAGATAACCTCGCGGCAGAGGTGGCGGCCACAATGACCACTACTCACCCAGACTTCGCACAGTTAGCAGCGAGAATCTCAGTATCGAACTTACATAAAAACACCAAGAAGTCGTTCTCAGAGACTATGGATGACCTCTTTAACTACGTCAACCCAAGAACCGGTAAGAAAGGGCCGCTTCTTTCTGACGAGGTACACAAGGTGATTATGGATAACGCAGAAAAGCTTGATTCATGTATTATCTACGATCGTGATTTTGGTTACGATTACTTTGGTTTTAAAACTCTAGAGCGTTCCTATCTTTTGAAGATCAATGGTAAGATCGTAGAAAGACCACAGCACATGTTGATGAGAGTTTCGGTTGGGATTCATCCGAACGACTTAGATGCTGCTATCGAGACCTATGACTTAATGTCTAAGCGTTACTTTACACACGCGACCCCAACCCTGTTTAATTCAGGAACCCCAAAACCTCAGATGTCATCGTGCTTTCTACTAACCATGAAAGACGACAGTATTGATGGTATTTATGACACCTTGAAACAGACTGCTAAAATCTCACAGTCTGCAGGAGGTATCGGTCTATCAATTCACAACATTAGAGCTACAGGTTCTTACATATCAGGTACCAACGGTACCTCTAATGGTATTGTTCCTATGCTTCGAGTATACAATGACACTGCTCGTTATGTAGATCAAGGTGGCGGAAAGAGAAAAGGAAGTTTCGCGATGTACATCGAACCATGGCACGCAGACATTTTTGACTTCCTTGATCTTAAAAAGAATCATGGTAAAGAGGAAATGCGCGCGCGTGACCTTTTCTACGCAATGTGGATACCCGATTTATTTATGAAGCGCGTTGAGGCAAACGAAGATTGGACCCTAATGTGTCCTAACGAATGCCCAGGGTTATTCGACAACCACAGTGAAGAATTCGACAAGTTATACCTTCAGTACGAAGCCGAAGATAGAGGACGTAAAACCGTAAAAGCACGTGAGCTTTGGGAAAAAATTCTAGAATCTCAAATCGAGACAGGTACTCCTTATATGCTTTACAAGGATGCCGCGAATCGCAAGAGCAATCAAAAGAATTTGGGGACCATCAGATCATCAAATCTTTGTACTGAGATCCTAGAATACACCTCAGAAGACGAAGTTGCTGTTTGTAATCTAGCGTCAATTGCACTTCCGATGTTTGTAAAGGACGGCAAATTTGACCATCAAGAGCTTTTTGATGTTACCAAGCGAGTAACACGCAACCTCAACACAGTAATCGATCGCAACTACTACCCGGTAGTAGAAGCCGAGAACTCAAATATGCGTCACCGCCCTATCGGATTAGGAGTTCAGGGACTTGCCGATGCATTCATCATGATGCGTCTACCGTTTACCTCAGATGAAGCGAAAAAATTAAATCAAGAAATTTTTGAAACACTTTATTTCGCTGCCGTCACCGCATCCATGGAAATGGCGATTGATGAAGGGCCTTACAGCAGCTATAAAGGATCTCCAATTTCTGAAGGTAAATTCCAGTACGAACTTTGGGGAATCAAAGATGACGAACTATCTGGTCGTTGGGATTGGGATGCACTACGTAAGCAAGTACTAAAACACGGTGTTAGAAACTCACTTCTTGTTGCACCGATGCCAACTGCTTCTACCTCTCAAATCTTAGGTAATAATGAATGTTTTGAGCCATATACCTCAAACCTATACACCCGTCGTGTACTCTCAGGAGAGTTCATCGTAGTAAATAAGCACCTATTGAAAGATTTAGTTCGTCTTGGTTTATGGAATGAAAGCATGAAGCAAGAGCTCATGAGAGCTAACGGATCTGTACAACATATTGATGGAATTCCAGAAGATATCAAGGAGCTTTACAAAACTGCATGGGAGTTGAGTATGAAAGACATTATCGATATGAGCCGTCACAGAGGTTATTTTATCGACCAGTCTCAATCGCTCAATCTATTCATGGAGAATGCAAGCTTCAGCAAGCTTACCTCAATGCACTTCTATGCTTGGAAGAGCGGGTTAAAAACAGGTATGTATTACCTCAGAACAAAAGCAGCTACAGACGCTATCAAATTCACAGTAGATAATACTAAGAAAGCTGCTCCAGTAGCAGTATCCGCAGAGGCGCAAATTAAGGTGGCTGAACAAGACGCCGCAAGCATCCGCGAGAAAGAAGTAGATGTCGAACCAATGAGTCCTGAAGAAATGAAGGAACTCATTAGAAGATCAAAAGAGGGTCAAGGAGATGACGACTGTTTAATGTGTGGATCTTAATTACTCGCTGCCATAAGTAATTAAGAAACACAAAAAAAGCCCGCACCAATGGTGCGGGCTTTTTTACTTAAACTATTGAGGTCTTATTCAGACCAAGCTTTACCGCCAGTGAGCGTTTGCAAATCATCACAAGCGATATACTCGCCTGGCACTGGTAAATAGGCAAGAACATTCTCTCCGATATATTCAGAACCTTTATAAGCGCTAATGGTCATACTTCTTAAATCTCCAGCAAATGCATAGGCATCAGAAGAAATAGACTCATCTCTATCACCGAATAGGGTCGTGAAACTATCTACAAGATTTGCTTCACTAACCGCTGCCAGAGAACTAGCTCCTGTCGATTCAGTTACAAAGCTGGCAAAAGCAGTCAATTGACTCTTAACTCGTTCCTGAGCCTCAGCGTCATAACATTCAGCGATCAACTTATCGATGAATACATGAACATTAACTTCAGAAGCTGAAGGAGTATCCGTAGCCGGCAAAATCACATCAATTGCCTTAACTAAAAACGAGCCTTCTTCGCTTGAGAAGAATTGTGGTGCCCATGCTAATCCGTCTGAAGAGCTACAACTCTGCAGAATGGATAATACCGTAGGAGTGGCAACGGCAAAACCGAAAGCCTTTCCTAAATTCTTAAGTGCGTCTCTTCTTTCCATTAGATATTTCCGTTTTTAAGTTCTTGAACTGCATGATTAGCTGCACGTGCTGTAAACGCCATGTAAGTAAGCGATGGGTTTACACAGTTTGCTGAAGTCATGAAAGAACCGTCAGTTACATAAACATTTTTACAAGCGTGTACTTGGTTGTATCCGTTAAGTACCGAAGTCTTAGGATCACGTCCCATACGAGCGGTACCCATTTCGTGGATACCCAGACCGATTGCATAGCTTCCATTAAATGAGAAGATATCCTTAGCACCTGCTTTCTCAAGCATTTGTTCGGCTTGATCTCGCATATCTTTACGCATTGCGATCTCATTCTCTTTAATCGTTGCATTAAAAGTTGGTGTAGGTAATCCCCACTGATCTAGCTTATCGTAGTCGAGGGTGAAACGGTTATCCTCATAAGGCAGAATCTCACCAAAACCATAGAAGGTAGCACTCCACTGACCAGGTCCTAGGATGTTCTCCTTAAGTTGTGGCCCAAACTTAGCTTCAGCAATTAGATCATTATAATTACTTCTGCTAGCTCCACCCTGATATCCGTAAAGACCTTTGAAATCTTTACGATTGGTAGATCCACCAATATTTCTAAATGAAGGCACATACCAACCAGCAACCTTACGGCCTTTGTAGTATTTATCTTCTAAGCCTTCCATAATACCTACAGCACCAACATTTAAGTGGTGGTCCATGATATTACGTCCTAGTTGATCACTATCATTTCCTAATCCATTAGGGAAACGATCAGATCGCGATTGCATTAGAATCGAAGTTGACGCAATTGCAGAAGCACATAAGAATACGACTTTGGCCTTGAATTCAAACTCCTCTTTAGTTACGCGATCGATTACTTTCACACCTGTAGCCTTTTGAGTATCGGCATCGTAAATCACCTCGGTAACGATAGAATCAGGACGAAGGGTTAGGTTTCCTGTGCGTTCGGCAACAGGAAGTGTTGACGAAAGGCTGCTAAAGTATGACCCGAAAGGACACCCTCTGATACAGCGGTTTCTATATTGACAACGAATACGTCCGTCACCATCAAATTGCTTATCGCTTGTGATGTGCGCTACACGACCTGGTGTAAGTACACGTCCATCGAAATGCTCAGCAACTTTGTCTTTGATTTTCTCTTCAGCACAGTTAAAAGGCATTGGAGGCTCAAATTCACTATCAGGTAATTGAGATAACCCTAGCGACTCACCAGAAACCCCAATAAACTTCTCAACGTGAGAATACCATGGGGCAATGTCCTTGTATCGTACTGGCCAATCAACAGCAACTCCATTACGAGCATTTGATTCAAAACTGATATCACTCCAACGATAAGAGTGTCTTCCCCACATGATTGAACGTCCACCAACGTGGTATCCACGCATCCAGTCAAAACGCTCGGTTTCATTATAAGGATGATCAACATCATCTACAAACCAGTGCGAAGAAGATTTACGTGTGGTGTACCCCGTACGTGACTGCTTTTGCTGTCTCGCAGCCTCTTCAACCGTTTGACGATCACCATTAGGTAGATCCCATTTGTCAAGGTTAGCGGTTGGATAGTCTTCGCGGTGTTTTTTCATAGGTCCTCTTTCGAGAACTAAGGTCTTCAAGCCATTTTCGCACAACTCCTTTGCCGCCCAGCCACCGCTAATACCGGTACCAACGACAATCGCGTCATACGATTCTTGCTCTTCGTTGAAATAAAATTTACTCATCGTTGTCAATAGTTTAGTTGGCACAATTTAGAGAAACCAATGATATTTTTCTACATTTAGTGGCCTTTTGAGGCAAACTTTAACAAGATAACAACTATACAACACTAATCCTTACACAATAATCAATTATGAAAACAAGCACACGCATTCAACTCTCGTTTATGATGTTCCTAGAATTTTTCATCTGGGGTGGCTGGTTTGTAACTATGGGTATTTTCTTACCGAGCACTCTAGGAGCAACTGGGTCAGAAAGCGCCATGGCCTATTCTACACAAAGTTGGGGGGCAATTATTGCTCCGTTTATTATCGGTCTTATCGCCGATCGATATTTCAATGCTGAGAGAATTCTGGGGGTGCTTCACCTTGTGGGAGCATTTTTAATGTATCAAATGTCGATAGCAGAGAACTTTGCGGTGTTCTACCCCTATGTTTTGGGGTATATGATTGCCTATATGCCGACTCTAGCTCTAGTAAACTCTGTTTCCTTTAACCAGATGACTAACCCTGCAAAAGAGTTTTCTCCAATCCGTGTTTTTGGTACGATCGGATGGATCCTTGCCGGATTAATCATCAGCTTCGTTTTCAAATGGGATGCGCCTGAATCAGTAGCACAAGGAGCACTTCGAAATACTTTCCTAATGACTGGTGTGGCTTCAGCAATCTTAGGATTATTCAGCTTTACACTTCCTAAAACACCTCCTACTGCCAAAAAAGGTGCAGTGACAGTTAGCGATATTTTAGGTCTCGATGCATTGAGTCTGCTTAAGGATAGAAACTTTTTAGTATTCTTCTTATCGTCAGTGCTTATTTGTATTCCGTTAGCATTCTACTACCAGCACGCCGCACAATTTTTAGGTGAAATTGAAGTAGCCAACCCAGCGGGTAAAATGACTATCGGACAAATCTCAGAAGTTCTTTTCATGCTTCTTTTACCGGTATTTTTCACCCGTTTCGGATTCAAGAAAACGATTCTAGTAGGTATGGCTGCTTGGGCAGTTCGTTATTTCCTATTCTCCATCGGAAATGCAGATGACGGAGTTTTCCTATTACTTATCGGTATCGCCCTGCACGGTATTTGCTACGATTTCTTCTTCGTATCCGGCCAAATTTATACGGATACCAAAGCAGGTGATAGTGTAAAGAGTGCAGCTCAGGGTCTAATTACTCTAGCCACTTATGGTGTGGGTATGCTTGTTGGATTCTGGATCGCAGGACAAATCACTGACAGCTACGCTCTTAGCAATGGTGGTCACGACTGGAATCAAATTTGGGTTCTTCCTGCCCTATTCGCTATTGGGGTGTTTGTCTTATTTGCGGTATTTTTCCGTTCTGAAAAAGTTGAATACAAATCATAATTATGCCGAAGAAAATCAAACTTGGAATATTAGGTGGCGGAGGCGACTCCCTAATCGGAATCGTTCACCGAATTGCAGCATTTATTAATGACAACTACGAAATTGTCGGAGGGGTTTTCAATCCAGACAAAAACGTAAGTATCGAATTTGCAAAGCATATCGATATTCCGACCAATCGTATCTATGCGACTGTTGAAGAGTTAGTGGCTGCAGAAAATGCACTACCCGAAGAGGAGCGCATGCAAGTTGTCAGTATCCTGACCCCTAACTTTCTTCATTTTCCGATGGCTAAAACACTTCTTGAAAATGGATTCAATGTGATCTGTGAGAAGCCGATGACTACCACCTATGAAGAGGCAAAAGAAATCGCAGCCCTTCAAGAAAAGGGTGGAGCGGTATTCGCACTTACACACACCTACACTGGATACCCGATGGTACGTCAGATGAGAGAAATGATTCGCTCAGGAGCCATTGGAAATGTTCATAAGGTGGATGTTCAGTACTACCAGGGATGGATCAATCCGCTCATTCACGATGAAGCCTCAAGAAAAGCTACCTGGAGATTAGATCCTGAAAAATCAGGAATCTCATGCTGTGTTGGGGATATCGGAGTTCACGCCTTTAACCTTGTAGAATACACTACAGGTCTCGAAATAAAAGAAGTACTAAGCGACTTCAATTTCTTATACGATGACAACGTAATGGATGTTGACGCAACCGTACTGGTTCGCCTTGACAAACATGTAAAAGGAGTGGTTCGATCGAGTCAAATCGCTACTGCCGAAGAAAACAATATTGTTCTATCCATCTATGGAAAAGAGGGTGGCTTAAAATGGGAACAAGAAAACCCCAATTATCTATACCTACTTAAAGAAGGTCAGCCGATGCAAGTTCTGAAGCCAGGACATGGATACAACAGCGAGTTTTCATTAGAGGGCACCAAAGTACCTCCAGGACACCCTGAAGGGCTTTTCGATGCTATGGCTAACATTTATCTAGGAGTTGCGAAAGCGGTTCGCGGAGAAACTTACCATGACGGAGCATTCCCAACAGTTACCGATGGTCTTCGCGGAATGAACTTCATTGAAGCCACCGTTGAATCAAATGCTAAAGGAAATGTTTGGGTCACTTTAGACTCTCAACAATAAAAACAACGCTATGAAAACGATTAAAGGACCTGCGGTGTTTCTAGCGCAGTTTATCGACAGTAAACCTCCATTTAATTCCCTAGAAGGACTATGTCAATGGGCAGCAGATTTAGGGTATAAAGGAATTCAAATCCCAACTTGGGAATCTTTCTTAATTGATTTAGACAAGGCTGCCGAAAGCCAAGACTATTGTGACGAACTCAAAGGAAAGATCGCTTCATTCGGATTAGAAATCACTGAACTATCGACACACCTTCAAGGTCAGTTAGTAGCAGTACATCCGGCCTATGACCTAATGTTCGATAATTTTGCACCTGATGCCGTAAAAAACAATCCAAAGGCAAGAACGGAGTGGGCAGTTGACACGGTAAAAAAAGCAGCTACAGCAAGTAGACGTTTAGGACTTAATGCACATGCAACCTTTTCAGGTTCATTATTATGGCATACCATGCACCCTTGGCCTCAACGCCCGGCAGGATTAGTTGAAATGGGCTTCGAAGAATTAGCTAAAAGATGGATGCCTATTTTGAATCACTTCGACAAAGAAGGAGTTGACATATGTTACGAGGTTCACCCGGGAGAAGATATCCACGATGGAGATACTTTCGAGCGTTTCCTCGCAGCAACCGGCAATCATAAGCGTGTAAATATTCTTTACGACCCGAGTCACTTTGTCCTTCAACAGCTTGACTACATCGAATATATCGATCATTACCATGAATTCATTAAGGCCTTCCATGTAAAAGACTCAGAGTTTAATCCAACTGGGAAAAAAGGAGCCTTCGGTGGATACAATGACTGGTCTAATCGCGCAGGACGTTATAGATCCCCAGGCGATGGACAAGTAGACTTTAAAACCATTTTCTCTAAACTTACTCAATACGGATGTGATGTTTGGGCAGTTATGGAATGGGAATGTTGCATCAAGAGTCCTGAGCAAGGGGCTAGAGAAGGGGCAACATTTATCAAAAATCACATCATTGAAGCCACCGAAAAAACCTTTGACGATTTTGCAGGAGGCGATGTCAATAAAGACGAACTTAAAAAGATCTTAGGACTATGAAAGCAACCGCTTTAATTGCACTTGGAGCCCTTATTGTAGGCTGTGCAAACCCCACTCAGAAAGCCACCGAAACAACCGCACAAGAAAACGATTGGGAGGTACTTTTCGATGGCACCTCAACAGATAAATGGAAACAGTACAACAGTGACACCATGTCCGAGGCATGGAAGATTGAAGATGGAGCACTCGTTTTTTATCCGCCTAAAGAAGGATCTCAATGGGGAAAGGGTCACAATATTGTTACCAAAGAAAACTACCACAGCTTTGAGCTAGCACTTGAATACAAAGTTGCAGAGGGAGCCAATAGTGGAATTTTCTGGGGTATTATCGAAGACGAGCGTCTTTCAGAACCTTACCTAAGTGGACCAGAAATTCAGGTCTTAGATAATGAACGACATCCAGATGCAAAAGCAGGTCTTACTCACCAAGCTGGTGCGCTTTACGATATGGTTGCGCCCTCAAAAGATGTGACCTTGCCGGCAGGAGAGTGGAATACGCTATCGATCACTATTGACTACTTTGCCAATCAAGGATTCGTGATACAAAATGGCGAAGAAATCGTAAACTTCCCAGTACATGGCGAAGGATGGAATGAGCTTGTTGCCAATTCTAAATTTGCCGATTGGGCTGCTTTCGGAAAGTATCGTACCGGTAAAATTGGACTTCAAGATCACGGAGACGTGGTTGCCTACCGAAATATTAAAATCAGAAGAATAAACGCTCCGAATATGGAACAAGAACCTACTACTCCAGAGGCGACTGAATTATATGAACCCGTGCCACCAAAAGTAACACCTGGCGCTAACGGTAGCGCTCCTAGCGATGCTATTGTCTTATTTAATGGCACCTCATTAGATTCATGGGAAAGTGCAAACGGTGGTGAGGCTCCATGGATTTTAAATGAAGATGGAAGCATGACCGTAGCCGATCGAACAGGTGACATCAGAACCAAAGAAGTGTTCGGAAGCGTTCAGCTACACCTAGAATGGAGATCTCCGGCAGACGTGCGTGGATCTAACCAGTCACGCGCTAATAGCGGTATATTTCTGCAAGAGAAGTACGAGGTGCAAGTGTTAGATAACAATGATAACCCGACCTATGTAAATGGCCAAGTAGGTTCTATTTACAAACAAGCGATTCCATTAGCAATGGCTTCAGTACCTTCAGGAGAATGGAATACTTACGATATTATTTTTCATGCCCCAGAGTTTGATGAAGCAGGAAACCGAACCAAAGCTGGTACACTAACGGTAATACATAACGGAGTCCTTATTCAAGACCATTACGAGTTAAAAGGAACTACCGAATATATCGGATGGCCAAAGAATACTCCACA
>CAXPJI010000025.1:0-87656 GCA_964217345.1 Euzebya sp. | reverse complement strand
ATTATCCCTCGAGATGCCTATACCTACTTGCACTACCGTTTCAAAAATAAACAAGGCAAAACGATACGTTTATAGATAAAGCCCCCTCGATGAGGGGGCTTTTTTTTTGCAGTAAACCGAAGTACTTTTGAAGGGTGTACTACAAACCCAAGACCACATCTTATACCATTGACGAGGCAAAACAGCGCATTGAAAATTATTGTGCCTATCGAGAGCGCTGCCATAGTGAAGTAGTTTCAAAGCTTGAGTCAATGGGGATGATTCCTGAAGCCATCGAAAAAATCGTAGGTGATCTCATTCAGTCCAATTACCTGAATGAACAACGCTTCGCCATTCAATTCACACTGGGGAAGTTCAGGATCAAGCATTGGGGAAAAAGACGTATCGAAAGAGAGTTGAAGTTCAAAGGACTCAGTCCTTTCACCATAAAAAAAGCCATCCAAGCTCTAGAAAAGGAAGATTATGAAGGGAGCTTTCACTCCCTCTTTGATAAAAAATTAGATTCGTTCAGTGCTTTAGAAGGCCAAAAACTTAAAAGCAAACTCATCCGTTATTTTCAATATCGAGGCTGGGAGAATGAACTCATATTTGACCGAATTGAACAGCTTTAGGCCCGATTCATTCGAAGGTAGTATCTTTTCATCATGAGATTAGTCAGATTCGCAGAGCGACAGGTATTGGCCTCCTTAGTAAGTCTGAGTGTGTTGTTACGTCTTCCTTTTTTCTTTAGAGACTACATCGATAAAGATGAAAGCACCTTTATTCTTATGGGACAGGCATGGGTTGACGGATTTCTGCCCTATACCTTGCTTTGGGACTTGAAACCACCACTAGTCTTTCTCTACTTCGCTAAAATCATTTACCTATTTGGCAAATCACTACTCGCAATTCGTTTTTTTGGAGCGGTAATCGTGGGATTTAACGGATACTTATTGTACCGAATCGCACGAAACCACACCTCATCGATTTACGCCTTAACCCTTGGTGTACTTACCATTTATTTTCAATCCCTTTTCGGAAGCGTTCAGGGGGTGATGAGCGAGCACCTCGGTCTTTTCCCGATATTGCTTGGCAGCTATCTAGTCGTTGAAAATCGTAATTATTTCTGGGGTGCGCTTCTATTCAGTCTCGGCTTATACTTTAAACTAAATATTGCCTACGGAATGCTATTAGCATTTCCTTTTCTATTCGTACAGCGTCGTGATGAAATGAAACAGATGATCGCAGGGTGTATTCTAGGAGGCGTATTAGCCACGTTAATCACGGGGATTTGGTTTATAGGTAATACTAGTCTTTTTCTAGAATCCGTATTCTACGCGCCCTTGGCATATACCAAAGCAACAATTAGCCAACAATTAAAAACCTTTTTATCACTGCTTCCTGCTTTTATTCTTCTTGCCTGGCTATTTAAAAGGTACCCCAAGCATCGATTTTACGCCCTTTTTACCGCAGGAGTTTTATTTAGTCTTATTCGACTCGGTAAGGTAAACGGGCACTACCTTCTTCAGGTATATCCTTTCCTAATTTTACTCATAGGAATCCTTATATATGAGCTTAAACGAAAGCTATCGCCGCAAATTGTATTGATTCTATTAGTGATCATTCCCATTGAAACCTACAAGGAAACTTGGGACCTTTTGCAATATCATGAAAACACTGGGTATTGGTACAATGGAGAAGGTCATGAGATCGCCCGATTTCTGAAAGATCATGACTTAGATAAAAAAACTGCTTATTACACCGATTATCACATCGGATACTGGCTTACCAACAATCGCCCACTAACAAAGGTGGTAACTCATCCTAGTAATATAGAACGTCCTGAATTATTTCCCTTCATGCGGGTGAAGGATTCAACGCCAGTAGCTGTATTAAAGGAATTATTAAACAACCAGAAACCTGAAATCATTATCGCTAAATCGCGTAAAAATTTCAAGGATGCAGTGCTAGAATCAATGCTTACTAGTGCCCTAAAACAAAACTACCAACAGATAAAATCTGTTGGTAGTACGCTTATTTATAAAAGAAAATAGATTCTTAATCTACTAGAAGAACTAGATTATTTTGCTTCATCTCGACAGTTCCGCTTTTGATAGCAAGAACGGTATCAGAACCTTTAGTAGTAAAGAGGTGTGCAAAAGAAGAAGGAACTTTCTTTACATCAAACCCTTTAAGACGAACCTCTCCTTCTTGTAATATAGATACAATTGGGGCATGATTTTCAAGTAATTGAAAGGAACCATCAACTCCAGGTAATGCAACAGCTGTTGCATCTCCTTGGTATAAAGTGGCCTCAGGTGAGATGATTTCTAGTTTCATAAACTCTTAAGCTTCAGCAAGCATTTTCTCTCCTGCCTCGATAGCTTCTTCAATCGATCCCTTAAGGTTAAAGGCAGCTTCAGGTAGGTGGTCTAGCTCACCGTCCATAATCATATTAAATCCTTTGATCGTTTCTTTGATATCTACAAGTACTCCAGGAATACCCGTAAACTGCTCAGCTACGTGGAAAGGCTGAGATAAGAAACGCTGAACACGACGCGCTCTTGATACTGCAAGTTTGTCTTCTTCAGAAAGTTCTTCCATACCAAGAATCGCGATGATATCTTGAAGCTCTTTATAACGCTGAAGAAGCTCCTTAACGCGTTGTGCACAGTTGTAGTGTTCGTCACCTAGAATATCAGCGGAAAGAATTCTTGAAGTAGAATCTAGCGGATCTACTGCAGGATAAATACCAAGCTCTGCAATCTTACGAGAAAGTACAGTCGTTGCATCAAGGTGAGCAAAGGTTGTAGCAGGCGCAGGGTCAGTAAGGTCATCCGCAGGTACATAAACTGCCTGAACCGAAGTAATCGAACCATTTTTAGTTGAAGTAATACGCTCTTGCATCGCTCCCATCTCTGTAGCAAGGGTAGGTTGGTAACCTACTGCCGATGGCATACGACCAAGAAGTGCAGATACCTCAGAACCTGCTTGAGTAAATCTAAAGATGTTATCTACGAAGAAAAGTACGTCTTTACCTTGACCATCTCCAGCTCCATCTCTAAAGTATTCAGCAATCGTTAATCCTGAGAGAGCAACACGTGCACGTGCTCCAGGAGGCTCGTTCATCTGACCGAAAACGAAGGTAGCCTTAGACTCCTTCATTGCGTTTTTATCTACCTTAGAAAGATCCCATCCGCCTTTCTCCATTTCTTCCATGAAGGCTTCACCATACTTGATAATTCCTGACTCAAGCATTTCACGAAGAAGGTCATTTCCCTCACGTGTACGCTCTCCTACACCGGCGAATACCGATAAACCACCGTGACCCTTCGCGATATTGTTGATTAACTCCTGAATAAGTACGGTTTTACCAACACCAGCTCCACCGAAAAGACCAATCTTACCTCCTTTAGCATAAGGCTCAATTAGATCAATCACCTTAATACCGGTAAAAAGAACTTCTGTAGAAGTAGATAGATTTTCGAATGCAGGAGCCTCACGGTGAATTGGAAGACCTTTATCTCCAGTGCGCTCTAGTTCGGTAAGACCGTCAATAGGCGCTCCAATTACATTAAATAAACGACCATAAACGTCGTCGCCGATTGGCATTTGAATAGGTGCTCCAGTAGCTACAACCGAAGTGCCACGGCTAAGACCGTCTGTAGAGTCCATAGATATTGTACGAACGGTGTTTTCACCAACGTGCGATTGAACCTCTAAAACGAGCTCAGAACCATCAGGTTTTGAAACAGATAGAGAATCGTAAATCTTAGGAAGAGCAACACCTGCTTCGAATTCTACATCGATTACAGGTCCTACAACTTGTGAAATTTTTCCAGTTACTTGAGACATTACTAGAGCGTTATATGGCTAAAAGCCTGTTACTTAATTTGAGCGCAAATATACATAGATTAGAGGAAGTAAAAAACCTCTTATAAAAATAAAAGCGCCCCTAAATGGGGCGCTTTAAAAATTGATTATAAGAAGGTTCTGATTAGAAGTTCACGTTAAGTGAAGCATAGTATATAGAACCAATCATTCCAGTACCTATAGCAGTCATATAATCACCACCAGCGATGTTAGAACCTCCTACCTTAAGCACACTGTTATACTGAGGTAGTTTAAGGTTGATAGACGCATCAAGGACATCAAAAGCAGGGATTTCTCCGTCAGCAAAAGATGCTTCCCAAGTATATGATCCTGAATAACGATAGTTTACATTAAATCCTAAGTTCTTAGCTAACTCTTGGTGACCAAAAGAAGCCTTGAAACGATCTCTTGGAGTGTTTAATCCTACCTCAAAATCTGGATAATCAGCTTCGTTGAAATCAAGTTCAGTCAATGTGTAGCTAATTCCTAAGTCAAATCCGGCAATTCTAGTATCTAAACCAGCTACTACACCATAAGACTTAACAGGAACATCTGTGTTTGAATATGCTTGATAAACTTTGTAATCTCCATTTTGAAGAGCAAGAAGAGATAATGAATTATCACCTGCTTGACCGTATAATGGAACTACTTTGGTTTCAGCAGCATTGAAGTTCGTGTACTGGTTCCAGTAAGCACTTACATCCAGAGTGATAGGACCAATTTGACCACGGTAACCTACCTCATAAGCTTCAATCTCTTCAGCACCAACTAACTCGGTATCTTTCTTAACTGGCGCACCAGCAAGAACAGAAGAAAGCGAGAACGAATTAGTATATGCAGAGCGACCTGTTACAGTAGATGTAGCAGGTAATCCAAGAGATTGCGCTTGAGCACTTGTAGCAAAAGTTCTTACATCACGATCAAGGTTAGACTCAGCACCACCAACTAGGATAGCTTGTCCTACATCTAAACCGATGAAGAAATCCTGAGTAGTAGGATTTCTGAAACCAGTCTGAGCTGAGAAACGAACATTGTGATTTCTAGCTGAACCTAGCGTATATCCTAAAGAGATACGAGGAGAAACAAAACCATCTAAGAATTCGTTCTTGTCGTAACGAGCAGAAGCCGTTACTTTCAGGCGCTCATCAGCAAACTTCTTCTGAATCTGGGTGTATGCACCGTACTCATTGTACTTGATAGGACCGTCTTTATCAGTAAAGATCGTACCGTTCGAATTTAACTCATATTGACGGTAAGAACCTCCAACCTGTAGATCGGCCCAATTATTGATAAGGTGAGCAAAATTGTAGTTACCATTGATATGTCTAAACTTGGTATTATCGATAAACCTAGCTCCTGTCGCAAAATCACCATCTTGTTTCACCTTAGTGAATGCGCTATTGAATTCACCTGAACCAGGTAAGAATCGGTTTCTATTGGCTTGACCTTGTAGGTTGAATGCACCATAATTCGTTGCAGCTCCAAATTGACCGTAGAAGTCTACCGGATAATCTGCAGCTAATCGACCATTATTGTGAGCGTCTGTATCAGATCGACCTAGTTGCTTTGAAATTAAATATCCGGTCACGTAGTCACCGAACCACTTCATGTCTGCAGACTGTTGACGGTTAATATTGATTGCGGCAAAACGTGTATCATAAGCATCACCTGAATCTTCTTCTGTTACATAAGCACGAACAAAGAAATGATCGTTTTTAACCTCTAATTTTTGTTGGGTCATCGCAAAGCCTGAAACCGCATAACGGTTAGCTCCTTGATAAATAGTAGTACCCGTACCTCTGCGGTAGTTATAGATAATTTCTAGATCGTCTCCATTCGGACGATAGTAGATCCCAATATCTCTCTTCATACTCTTCGCATCGTAATCTGCAAGAGCAGCCTCGTCGTAACCTGTACGAGAAACAAATGCTTTACCGAAAGTACCCGTTGGTGTACCTGCAAAGAAATCGAAGTCTAAGGTTGTAGCAACCTCATCACCATAAACGTTTAGACCGTCATAGCCAGGGTTAGTTCTGCGTGACGACCATCCTTGGTACGGAAGAGCCGTCTGACTCATATCCTCAGTACTATTGGCATGCCAGTCTTCACCTTGTAAGAAAGTAAGGTTGGCTTTGATCGCTAGTTTGTCAGAGAATTTCTTAGCGAATCGAACTCCAACGTCCATGTACTCATTTGCACCAGCTGCATTCTGAACCGTGATACCCGTTTTACCATAAACACTAACACCTTCGGTAGTGAATGGATCTTTAGAAGTCATAAATAAAATACCATTGAAGGCACCAGCACCATAAAGTGCAGATGAAGCTCCTGGTAAAATTTCAACGCTTGCAACGTCAAGCTCAGACATACCTACTAGGTTACCAAGTACGAAGTTAAGACCTGGCGCAGTGTTGTCCATCCCGTCCACTAATTGAAGGAATCTTGTGTTTGCAAAAGTTGCGAAACCACGAGTGTTGATCGATTGAAAAGTAAGTGAGTTGGTATTGATGTCAACTCCCTTGAGATTCTGTAAACTTCCGTAGAAACTCTCAGCAGTTGCATTCTGAATTTGAGCAAGACCAAAACGCTCAACAGAAACTGGCGATTCGAAAATACGCTCAGGAGTTCTAGAAGCAGAAATTACAATTTCATCTAACGCTGTAGAAGATTCGTTTAGCGTTACAGTTAAGGCTGATCCTGAGAAGGTAGCAGTTGCTGTGGTATACCCTAGACTTGAAACACGCACGGTGAATGGCGGAGTAAGGCTAGTGGTAAAAGCAAAGTTTCCGTCGAAATCAGCTACAGCACCCTCTGATTGTCCAACTACGATAATATTCGCATTGGCAACAGGAGCACCATTTTGATCTACAACCTTTCCATTTACGCTAGTTTGAGCTAGAGCAAAAGCACTTGAAAGGATGCTTAGTACAAGAATTAACTTTTTCATCATGTGGTAATTAGATTTAATTCATCTGGTTTGATGGGGGAAAGATAGGGCTTTTTTCAAAGCTGTTGTGAATTTGACAAAGAATCGCCTCTTAAAATGTCAAAGACAAAGCTCAGAACAGATATTGTCGAATATTTCTATCTAAACCGTTGATTATCAACTACACGCTGTAATTAATTAACTCGCGTCGATAGGCGGTTAGAAGTTTCGATTTCGAAACAAAGCCATAATACTTACCCTCGCGAATAACGGGTAGATTCCAAGCTCCACTATCTTGAAAACGCTGCATGACCTGCTGCATATTATCTTTAGCATAATCAATCACCTCTGGCGGACGAGTCATATACTCCCTTGCTTTCGTAAGGTCATAAAGGGATTGATCAAAAAGTACCGATCTTATGTCATCAAGCAAAATAACCCCTTCCAAAGAACCGTCTTCACTTACTACCGGAAACAAATTTCGACTCGATTTCGCCACTCCTTCTTCTAGTAATTGCCTTAAAGACATTTCTGGGCTGAGTTCGACAAAATTTTGTTCAATCACCGAATCGAGATTCATCAAGGTCAAAACGCTTTGATCCTTGTCAAAGGTTAGCAGCGCATTCTTCTCGGCTAACTCTTTTGTATAAATAGTGTGACTTAGATTATTTTTCGAAATCAGGTAGGCGGTTGAAACGCATAACATAAGCGGAATAAAAAGTTCATAGCCTCCGGTAATTTCAGCAATCAAAAAGATAGCGGTGAGCGGTGTTTTTAATACCCCGGCTACAATACCAGCCATTCCAATCAGGGTAAAATGCGTCTCATTGACCGCAAATCCCAAAGCATTAAAGGTCTTACCAACGGCATTACCTAATGAACTTCCCATTACAAGAGCAGGAATAATAATACCTCCTGTACCTCCCGACGCAATAGTGAGGGTCATCGCAAGTGACTTAAAAAGGGTAATTCCCAAGAGAAGAAAGATCACCACGTAGGTTTTTTCTGACCAAAGTTCAAACATAGAACCCTGAATAACGGATAGATGATTACCCGAAAGCAGCGCGTTTATAACTCCATACCCTTCACCATAAAGTGGAGGAATAAAGTAGAGCATCGCTCCCATGATAACACCCCCCACAATAAATCGATACGATCGCGATTTAATTCTTTCAAGTGCTCCGGTAATGGCGAAATGCGCCTTGTGAAAATAAACGCTAACTAGGCCCGCCATCACACCTAGAACAATATAGAAGAGTGTGTCTGAAACATTAAACCCTTCATTGTGATCAAAGGTGAATAATACCTGGTCTCCAACTACTAAGAAAGAAGTGATCACCGACACTAAAGAGGCAACAAGCAGAGGAAGTAATGAGGCAAATGTGAGGTCTAAACTAAAAATTTCAATGGCAAAGATTACCGCAGCAATGGGTGATTGAAAACTAGTTGCGATAACTCCTGAAGCCGCACAACCAATAAGTAACATTCTAGTCTTTCGGTTCAGATGAAAAAGATCACCAAAAACAGAAGATGCTGCCGAAGCAGATAAGATAGCCGGGCTCATCAGACCGACCGAACCCCCAAACCCAACCGTTAAAGGAGCGGTGATGAGCGGCATGTATAACTTGTTCGATTCTACCTTGGCTCCCTTTTTTGACAGCGCAAATAGAAGAGTAGCGATAGGTTGAAAAACTCCTTTGCGATAAAGCTTATGCCAAATGAGATATACAGCGGACAATCCAATTAGCGGAAGAGCAAAGTAAAGGCCGTTTTGAGTAAGCGAAAGCCCGAGAGATCCTACATACTGTATGCCGTAGGTGATATTCTTAATAAGCACCGCGATTAGTCCTGCAACTAGGCCAACAAGTGCACTAAGAATTAAAACAAAATTGCGCTCAGAAATATGTTTGTATTTCCAAATCAGGAACTTACGAAGGATTGCGCTTAAGGTTGCATTCACAGCGCAAAACTAGTAAATGTGTTTCTACCTTCTTCTTATTAGGTATACATTTTTAACTCGGCTTCCATCTTCATTGAAGTGAATAAGATTCTTTTCTTCAAACATCCAGTAGCCATCAATTGAAATGTCAATATCTCCCTCCTCAAGGCCAGTTATATAAAGTTTACCCTGGTCAATTCGATAGTTCAAATTTTCGATTTCAGGAACGTCACCATCTGTCTTGACTATCATTCGAACGCTGTTTTTATTGTAAAAATCAAAGACAACATCGACAGATTCAAGGGCCACATCCACAAATCCTGCAACGGCTCCAGCGAGCATTTTTCCAAATACCCCTAAGTCCTTAGTTTCTTCTGCAACCGCTTCAGCAACTTCGATTTGAAGTTGCCATTCACCCTTAATTTTTCTACTTTTTACGGGAGTTTGGGCGAGAGCATAGGCCATAGAGAAAATAAATAAAACGGCTGCAATACTATATTTTTTCATCTTCAACTAGTCCAATTATACTATCCACATCAATTAAGGCTCCCTCACGAATTGTTTCATCAACCGTGAGAATTAGTTTCTTTGAAACTCCTCTTCTGAGGTAAACTTTCTGACCATATTTGAGATAAACTCCACTATTAGATTTAGGAGATAAATTGGGATTCATCACTGAAGGAATAACAAGCGGAATCGACTGAAGAGTGTTATTTCTCAAAGTAAAGCTAACTCCATCCGATTCAGTTACCGGTGCAGCTACTTTAGGGCTTGCCTCAATAGAAAATAATGCCTCGTCATCTGAAAGATTAGTGAAAAGCGCATAAGAATCTGACTCGATTAGCACCTCTTCCACCGTAGATTTAGGAGCAAAGCCAAATCCGCGAACTTGTTCATTGCTAACTCGCGATATAATACTTACCTCTATTTCAGCTGAAGAGCTGTTTTTAAGTTTCAGCGCGTAAAACCGATAATCAACAAAATCTAACTCTATTGATTGTCTTCCTAAAAGCTGAATTTGTGCTTGTTGAGCTGAAAGTCCAGTGAAAATCATCACAAGAAGCCCAATTAAAATCTTTTTCATAGCTCTTTTTATCTATGACGATAAAAGGAGCATATTGTTACTCCACCGTAACTGACTTAGCCAGATTTCGCGGCTGATCTACGTTACATCCGCGTAAAATCGCAATATGATAAGATAATAGTTGAAATGGTATGGTGGTTAGCATAGGGCTAAGCGACTCCTCGATTTCAGGAATTTCGATGCAGTGATCGGTTAATTCAGCCACCTGAGTATCTCCTTTGGTTACTACCGCAATGATCTTACCCTTTCGAGACTTGATTTCTTGAATGTTGCTTACCACCTTCTCATAGTACCCTTTTCTAATGGCTACAACGAATACTGGCATCGAATCATCGATAAGAGCGATTGGGCCGTGTTTCATTTCTGCAGCTGGATACCCTTCGGCATGGATATAACTAATCTCCTTTAATTTGAGTGCTCCTTCAAGTGCTACTGGGAAATTATAACCTCGACCTAGATAAAGACTATTGGTTGATTGGTGATAAACCTCAGCAATTTCTTTGATTGCTGCTTCGGATTGAAGTACGGTTTCAATGTGCGAAGGAATCGAGTCCAACTCCTTAACTAGATGTGCATACTCAGAATCACCAATAGTAGCTTTTTCTTTGGCTAGCTTTAAGGCAATTAAGGTTAGTACAGTAATTTGAGTTGTGAAAGCTTTCGTCGAAGCTACCCCAATTTCAGGGCCTGCATGGGTGTAGGCTCCTGCGTGCGTTTCGCGGGCAATTGACGAACCTACCACATTACATACTCCAAAAACAAAGGCTCCGCGACTCTTTGCCATCTTAATAGCAGCAAGAGTATCAGCAGTTTCACCAGACTGTGAGATAGCAATAAGGACATCTCCAGGACCGATTACGGGGTTGCGATATCGAAATTCAGAAGCGTATTCAACCTCTACGGGTATACGAGTAAGGTCTTCAAAGATATATTCGGCGACCAATCCTGCATGCCAAGAAGTGCCACAAGCCGCAATAATGATTCGTTTCGCATTGAGAAACTTGTCGAGGTGATTGTCTATTCCAGCCATTTTAATCAGACCCGATTCGACATTTAACCTACCGCGATAAGTATCTCGAATTGCTTTGGGTTGCTCATAGATTTCTTTGAGCATGAAGTGGTCATATCCGCCCTTTTCGATCTCGTCAAGCGACAATTGAAGCTCATGAATAAAAGGATTAACCTTCTTATCGTTGGCAATCTTTCTAACTGACACTTCTTTATCTAAGCGAATGGTTGCCATTTCACCATCCTCTAGATAAATCGCATTTGAAGTGAATTCGATGAAAGGACTAGCGTCAGAGGCGACAAAAAATTCGTTCTCTCCTACTCCGATAGCAAGCGGACTCCCCATTCGTGCGGTAACGAGAGTCGATGGATCAGATACATCAAAAACCACCAGAGCATAGGCTCCCACCACCTCATTCAGGGCAAGCCTAACTGCCTTGGTAAGCGAAACCTCCTCCTTAATTTGTATCTCTTCGATGAGATTTACGAGTACTTCTGTATCTGTGTCTGATTGAAAAGTATATCCTCTTTTTTCAAGAGTTTGTTTAATGGGGGCGTAGTTTTCAATAATCCCGTTGTGAATAGCAACAATACGACCAGAGTTCGATTGATGGGGATGCGCATTGACATCGTTTGGCACACCATGAGTAGCCCAGCGTGTATGACCTATACCTAAAGAACCTTTAGTATTCTGTTCGCCTTCTGCCTTTGTCTTTAAATCAAAAACCTTTCCTTTAGTTTTGCTGACTCGAACTTCACTGCCGTCATACAACATTACTCCGGCACTATCATAGCCCCGATATTCTAAACGTTGAAGTCCTTTAATAACTACTGGGAAAGCTTCTCGCGAACCGACATATCCTACAATTCCGCACATAATTGGGTTGTTTAGGGTTCAAAATTAGGAAAAAACAAAAGGGAAATGACCCCAATAAGTATTGGAATATAGAGGAAATCGGTAATTGCCAATGTTTAATCCTGAATTTGAGTGTAATAGATGCGAAGCTCTAAGCGCTTATCTTCAGGTACTGTGGCATTCGAACCATAGAGCACTGTACTTAATGGAGTTGCAGCGCTCATCTGAGGGTAGGAAACCACCTCATCTGAATCCGAAACCTTAGCCGCGTAGGTAACAGGAAGACCAATGTTCGCACTTACTGCAACGTTGATCGGAACATTAACTGAGTCTCTAAGAACCACATGATTCACATAATCGGTTAATCGAACGGTATAATGAGAGCTTTTGCCTTCAGTATCATATTTTAATATCCCGTCGTAATTCAAGAAGATTCCCAGTGGGGTTTCGTTAGTAGACGTTTCTGTCATTGCATCATAAACGGGTAGATTACTCCCCTCTTTGAACAAGTATAAGCGTGACGGCTGTTCTGGGTACTGTTGCATGGCATCTTGATCCACGTGAAAAACAATACTTGCTTCGTTTACGAGCCAATTATTAGCTTTAATCTCTTCAATAATTTCATCAGGAATTTGAAACTGTGCTAGATAACCGCTACCCCCTTTAAGGTAAACACGCTCTACAAAATCTTGGTTATCAATGATTGAGACGTTATTCTCGGCAGTCCAAGTATTCACCGCGTTACCACTGGTAATACCGAAAGACCCTCCAGAGACTAAGTTTAATCTGAAACTACGTTCCTCGGTATCAACAGCATCATTGCTCGCATCACTATCGTCTTGGGTATTCCAAAAATCATAAGTGTAATCAACTTCGATATAACCTGAGGTTAAATTTAAAAGCATCATCAAATCGTTATCTGCCGCTAAAGAAAGGTGAATGCCACGAAAATGATCTTTGAAATTCGAACGAGATAATAATTCTGAACCTCCTTCTTTGTCCAAAATCATCGTTTGAAAGAAGTCTGGGTCTAGATCTACATAAACACCTGGATCCTTTGTTTTAGAAGCATCTGTAAAAGCCGACTCGTCTTCTTCGGTATCTGGGTCATCCATTTGATATTCGATGTACTGGAACTCGCTAATGGTGTCTTTACCCTCAAAAAGTACAGCCCCTAGAAAATCCTCAAACTTTGATGAATCGTCTGAAAAATAGGCTGAAGGATCAAGAAACCCACTAGTAGGCTCATGATCTCTCAAAAAGAAATCACTGTGTCGAACGGTTAAATCAAACACATCGTTTCCTGAGAACGAATAAATGCTATCTAGAGATATACGCTTCGCGTAAGAGTTCGATGCAGTACTTTCATCGTCTAAATCATTGATGCCGTCCCCATCGGTATCGGCGTTGAGCGGATCTGTTCCGCGTAAACGTTCTTCGTTATCGGTAAGCCCATCTCCATCACTATCACTGTTAATATCGTTGGGATCAGCGTCAAAAGCGTCTTGAACACCATCGCTATCAGAATCTTGCGACGAGGCAGGAACTTTCTGAAAAGGGATATACAGTCTCGCTCTTACCACCGTTTCATTTTCGTTCAAGGTATCGTTGTTACCCGAGACATCCTGTAGGGTCTCTGTATCTGCTGAAAGTCTTCCAAAAATGGGCTTAACCTCTGTAAGTTGCACTTCTGTAAGGATCTGAGCGCTAGTAGTACCGAAGACAGGGTCTTTAAAATTCCCTAGCTGAAAGATGGGAAGTTGACTCGTTTGTACCCGATCAATCTTTAACTGCTTAATACTCTCAATAGGATAATCAATACGGTTTGTACTAAAGGGCTCTCCCTCAATAACCGCTTGGCCTAAGGTGTAGGTATCCTTTTCACAAGCACTAAAAACAACAAGTAATACTAGGGCTATTGCAGCGCCGATGTGGCGGCGTAGGCGGTATGTGGTCATAGAGACGAGTTAGTCAGATAGTTGATCGTTGTAAAACTTAAGGTAAGCCTCTTCGGTCTCTTGCGGAGAAACATAAGGAAGAACAGGCTTGTCATAGGCTTCACAATACGACTTGATTTCTTCTGGTAGGTTTTCGCTTGCTAAAATAATCCCATCTGAATGATCTGCAGCCACTTTTAACAAATTCGTATGATTTGGCTCCTCAAGGCTTGCAATTTCTGAGGTCTCCACCCCATCAAAAGCAACTTTTTTGCAAATATCTCCGGGAAGATCCCCTTCAAATCCTTGGTTGTAAATTGAAGTTACAATCTTAGACTCTGCAAAAATAGGCTCGTCTTTATAGCAGGTGCGAAGATAAAGAGGTAGTAAGGAAGCCATCCATCCGTGAACGTGAATGATGTCGGGCGCCCAGTTTAATTTCTTGACCGTCTCAATGACACCTTTAGCAAAGAAAATAGCGCGCTCGTCATTATCCTTGAAAAGTTTCCCTTCCTTATCCGTAAACGTTGCCTTTCTTTTAAAATACTCTTCGTTATCAATGAAGTAAACCTGAATGCGTTCTTTAGGAATCGAGGCTACCTTGATGATCAAAGGCATATCCATATCATTCACGACTAAATTCATTCCAGACAGACGGATCACTTCGTGCAGCTGGTGTCTGCGCTCATTGATCGACCCATAACGAGGCATAAATATGCGTATTTGACCCCCGTTGTTATTTACCACTCTCGGTGCTTCGTACGACATTGACGAAACATCATTCTCTGGCAAATAGGGTACTAGTTCTGACGAAACAAATAAAATCCTTTTTCCATTCATAAACCCTTGATTTTGTACTCAAAAAAGCAGTGGACAAAGATAAGAAATTATTGTGGATAAGCCCATTTGTGGTATTTTTAGGCCCTCAACTCGCTCAAATGCAACTCTATACTAGCACTGCTGATCTACAAAAAGCCCTCCGCTCTGAAAAATCGAAAAAACGCAGTGTAGGCCTTGTACCAACGATGGGAGCGCTACATTCAGGACACCTGAGTTTAGTTAAACGCTCGCTCTACCAAAACGATATCACAATAGTCAGCATTTTTGTGAACCCTACCCAATTCAACGATATAAACGACCTGGCCGCCTACCCGAGAACCCTTGACAAAGATCTGAATTTACTCTCCTCAGAAAAGGGTGAAATCTGGGTTTATGCACCAGAGGCCAATGATATTTATGGTGGAGATGTATCGTCTAAAAAATACGATTTCAAAGGACTAGACCAGGTGATGGAAGGGCCCAATCGACCAGGGCATTTCGATGGGGTAGCCACTATTGTGGAACGCCTTCTTAGAATTGTGCGCCCGCATCACGCTTATTTCGGAGAGAAAGACTATCAACAATTACTGATTATATCGCGGGTCGCTAAGCAAAAACGTTTAGGTGTTAAGATCGTCGGGTGTGGAATTGTTCGCGAAGATTCGGGTTTAGCGATGAGCTCTAGAAATCAAAGACTAAACTCAGTAGCCATTTCAGAAGCCACTTTTATTTACCAGCAACTTCTCTGGGCCAAACGTCGATTCACCTCGATGTCTCTACCAAAGATTAGAAAGGCAGTAACCGAGGCGTTCAAGTCGAACACTTCATTTGAGCTTGAATACTTTGAAATTGCTGAAGCCACTAAGCTATCCGCTCATTCAGAGCGCAAGAAAAACAAGAAATACAGAGCTTTTATTGCAGCAAAAATCGATGGGGTTCGTCTTATCGATAACCTTGCTATGAATTAATTAGTCGCTACCTTTGCACCGATGATGATTGAAGTAGTAAAATCGAAGATTCACCGAGTTAAAGTCACAGGAGCTGATTTAAACTACATAGGAAGTATCACTATTGATGAAGACCTAATGGACGCTGTCAATCTCATTCGAGGTGAGAAGGTTCAAGTAGTCAACAATAATAACGGAGAACGTCTAGAAACCTACGCTATACCTGGTCCTAGAGGAAGTGGAGAGATCACTCTAAACGGAGCAGCTGCTCGACGAGTAGCCCCTGGGGATATTATAATTATCATGGCCTATGGCTATATGAGCATGGAAGAGGCTCGTCAGTTTCAACCAGCGGTAGTCTTTCCCGACGAAAACACCAACTTGCTAAAATCTTAATGGCTTCAAAGTCGATCGGAAAGCTTTTCAAAACCCTTTTGCCTATCGCTTTAGGGGCCTTTTTAATCCTTTATTCTTACCTCAACACCCCCGAGGCTGTTCGCAAAGAGATTTTAACCTACATCCAATCCGCAAACCCTTGGTTTGTGGGCGCTTCTATTTTACTAGCGTTATTAAGCCATTTGTCGAGAGCCATCCGAGCAAATTATCTGCTTCGTCCACTGGGCTACCACCCTTCGACGTTAGCAAATTTTTACTTCGTAATGATGGCCTATTTTGCTAATCTGGGAATCCCAAGATCTGGGGAAGTCTTGAGAGCCACTTCGCTAAGAACTTACGAAAAAGTTCCTTTCGATAAAGGCTTTGGCACTATCGTAACAGAGCGGATCATTGATTTAATCATGCTTCTTCTAGTTATTCTATTGGCTCTCATACTACAAACTGAACGACTATTAATGCTCTTACAGGAGAATCAAAACGCCCTAATTTTATCCATCGCAGTGGTGGTTGTAGCTGTAGTTGGCTTGCTTCTAACCATTCGGATACTCAAATCGAGTTCATCTTCACTCCTTACCAAGTTACGCGACTTTTTAGAGGGGATTAAAAGTGGTCTTCTTTCGGTGTTTCGAATGAAAAATAGAATGGCTTTTTTAGGCCATACCCTATTTATCTGGGCCTGCTACGTCGCCATGTTTTGGGTAATTAAATTCACGGTTCCAGAGACGATTCATTTAGGTCTATCTGAACTTCTTATCGCGTTCATAGCTGGATCTTTTGCAATGACCACTACCAACGGAGGGGTAGGTTTATATCCGATCGCTGTTCGAGCTTCACTCGCATTATTCGGTATATCTTTTGCTTCAGGAGAGGCCTTTGGTTGGATTCTTTGGATCTCCCAAACCCTCATGATTGTTCTTTTCGGTGCACTTTGTTTTCTTACCCTACCTTTAGTGTATCGTAATCGTTAGGTATGGCAAAAGTTAAAACGGCTTATTTCTGTCAGAACTGTGGCGCCCAATCTGCGCAATGGAAAGGTCAATGTTCTGCCTGTAAAGAATGGAACACCCTTGTTGAAGAGACGATTAGTCCAGCATCAGAAGCTCCTGTAATCGGCACCACTGCCCTACAGACCAAAAAGAAAGCTCAAAAATTAGACGAAATAAACTTCGAGACTGAAACCCGAATTGATACTAGGGATCAAGAATTTAATAGAGTTTTAGGGGGCGGATTAGTACCCGGTTCGGTAATCCTTCTTGGGGGTGAACCTGGAATAGGAAAAAGTACCCTACTCCTACAAATTGCACTTTCCTTAGGTAAAAAAGTTCTTTATGTTTCGGGAGAAGAAAGTGAGAAGCAGATTAAGCTTCGAGCAGATAGAATTCAATCTAACCAAGAGAATTGTTACGTGCTGGCTGAAACTAAAACCGACCTTATCGGCCTTCAAATCGAAGCGGTTCAGCCCGATCTTATCATCGTAGACTCGGTTCAAACCCTACAATCTCCAAAACTCGAATCTGCTAGTGGAACCGTATCTCAAATTAGAGAGTGCACTGCAGAACTCACCTACTATGCAAAAGCCACAGGAACACCGCTGATTTTAGTAGGGCATATCACCAAAGACGGTCAGCTCGCAGGACCGAAATTATTAGAGCACATGGTAGATACCGTTCTTCAATTTGAAGGAGATCGAAACTATGTGTATCGCATCTTAAGATCTTTAAAAAACCGATTCGGAAGCACTGCTGAACTTGGAATCTATGAAATGCTATCTGGTGGTCTAAGAGAGGTTACCAACCCTTCTGAATTACTACTCTCCAATTATGAAGAGCCCTTAAGTGGCGTTGCTGTGGCGGCAACTCTTGAAGGACAGCGCCCGCTAATGATCGAAATCCAAGCGCTAGTGAGTACCGCTGTTTATGGAACCCCTCAGCGATCTGCAACAGGATTCAATAGCAAGCGACTCAACATGCTCTTAGCCGTATTAGAAAAGAAGGTGGGGTTCAAGTTGGGAACCAAAGATGTCTTTCTCAATATCACTGGAGGAATACATATCGATGATCCAGCAATAGACCTTGGTGTTGTCATGGCTGTTCTTTCAAGCAACGCAGACAAACCATTACCTGCATCTATCTGTTTCGCGGCTGAAGTGGGTCTTGCTGGAGAAATTAGATCGGTACAGAGTATCGATAGGCGAATTGCCGAGGCCGAAAAATTAGGATTCAAGGCAATCTTTGTCGCCTCAAATGCAAGTATTGATAATAAGGCTCATCAAATACGTATTATCAAGGTGGCAAAAATCGAAGAAGTAGTTGCTAAGATTTTCTCGAAGAATTAAGGCGCTGGGTTAGGGTAGGTATTATGAACCTCTTCTATCGCCGCGATTACCTCTTCGCTAAGTACTAAAGAAGCACTTTCTACATTTTCTTTTAGTTGCTCCATCGAGGTTGCCCCTATAATCGTCGAAGTAACAAAAGGCTTAGTGCGCAAATACGCTAACGACATTTGTGGTAGACTAAGGCCGTGCTTCTGAGCAATTTCACAATAGGCCTCAGTTGCTTTGGTCGCAATAGGACCACTATAACGGCTATAATTCGGGAACAGGGTTACACGAGCCCCTTCGGGTGATTTACCGCCAAGGTACTTGCCAGAAAGAACACCAAAGCCAAGAGGAGAATACGGCAATAAACCTACATTTTCTCGGTGACTAACCTCAGAAAGTCCGATTTCATATAAACGATTCAGTAAACTGTAAGGGTTCTGAACGGTTGCGATTTTGGGTAAGGAAGCGTCCCTTTTATGTTCTTCAATGAATCGCATTACTCCCCAGGGAGTTTCATTCGATAGCCCGATATGTAGAATCTTGCCTGCGGCAATCTGCTTTCCTAGTTCAGTTAAGACTTCATAAATATTGTCCTTCCACTCATCTGTTTTAAAAGCCTCATCAGGGTAGTCGCGCTTTCCAAAGAAGTTGGTGTTACGCGTTGGCCAGTGCAACTGATATAAATCAATATAATCGGTCTTAAGTCGTTGTAAGCTTAAATCGATCGCCTCGGCAATTCCCTCAGGAGTAAAGCCTGTAGTTCTTATATGTTTGGTAAAAGGAGCCTTGCCTGCGATTTTCGTCGCGATGACTAATTCATCACGTTGGCCATTTTTGGCAAGCCAATTACCAATAATCTTTTCGGTATCGCCATATAACTCAGGCAGTGTAGGAACCGGATAGAGCTCTGCCGTATCCCAGAAATTAATACCCTGATCGAATGCATAATCCATCTGTTCGAAACCTTCACTTTCAGAGTTTTGTCGACCCCAAGTCATGGTTCCTAAACAAATCTCACTTACTTCTAAATCTGTTCCGTTCAGTGTATTGTATTTCATACTATGCTATTTCAATTAGTATCGGACAGTGATCACTATGTACCGCATCACTCAAAATAACCGATCGATTTACCTTGGCCGCTAACTCGTCTGTTGCCATACCGTAATCTAGTCTCCAACCTTTATTATTAGCGCGAGAATTTGCTCGGTAACTCCACCAAGTATATTTACGCGGTTCGTCAGAAAACATCCGAAAAGTATCCTTGAAGCCTGTTGCTAGAAAGCGAGTCATCCACTCTCTTTCTTCAGGTAGAAATCCTGAGACATTCTTATTTCGAACCGGGTCATGAATATCGATGGCCTGATGACAAATATTATAGTCCCCTACAACCAAAAGCTCTTTACGGTCTTTCTTTAATTCATTGGCGTAGTCTAGGAAATCATCCATGTACTTGAACTTATAGTCTAATCGGTCTGTATTCGTTCCCGAAGGCAAATACATGCTCATCACCGAAACCGATCCAAAGTCTGCTCGAAGATTACGACCTTCCCTATCCATATAATCTAATCCCGTGCCTACCTCAACGTGGTCAGGCTTGGTCTTTGAAAGAATAGCTACTCCCGAATAACCTTTCTTCTCGGCCGAGAAATAATGTTGGTACTCATATCCGATAGCCTTTAGCCCTTCGGTATCAATTTGCTCCTCTAGCGCCTTAATCTCCTGAAGGCAAACCACATCGGCATCAACCACTTGTAACCAGTCAAAAAGACCCTTTGTTTGTGCCGCTCTTATTCCATTAACGTTATAGGAGATAACCTTCATTTATGCTTCAATTCGCTTTAACCAGTTCGACATTGTGGTTTCTTCACGTAGTAAGCCCGCTAATGCATCGATAGCAATTCGGTCTTGCTCCATAGAGTCTCTGTGACGAATGGTAACCGTACGATCTTCTAGCGACTGGTGATCAACGGTGATACAGAATGGTGTTCCGATGGCATCTTGTCTGCGATAGCGTCTACCCACTGCATCCTTTTCATCATAAGTGACTTCAAACTCAAATTTGATCGCGTCGATAATTTCTTTGGCAAGCTCAGGCAAACCATCCTTCTTCACAAGAGGTAGCACAGCCGCCTTCAGTGGAGCAAGAACCGCAGGGATTCTCATTACCGTTCTACTTGACCCGTCTAATTCCTCTTCTGCCAGAGATTTAGAAAGAATAGCTAAAAACATACGATCTAACCCGATCGATGTCTCTACCACATAAGGAACATATGACTCCTTCAATTCTGGATCGAAGTACTGTAGCTTCTTACCTGAGAATTCTTCGTGTCGCGATAAATCGAAATCGGTTCTTGAGTGAATACCTTCCAACTCTTTAAAACCGAATGGAAAAGCGAACTCAATATCGGCCGCCGCATCTGCGTAATGCGCTAATTTCTCGTGATCATGGAAACGATAGTTATCTTCTCCCATACCTAACGAAAGGTGCCATTTCAAACGTGTTTCTTTCCAATGCTCATACCACTGTTTTTGGGTGCCCGGAGCAATAAAGAATTGCATTTCCATCTGCTCAAATTCGCGCATTCTAAAGATGAACTGACGTGCTACAATTTCATTTCTGAAAGCTTTACCCGTTTGGGCAATTCCGAAAGGAATCTTCATTCTTCCGCTCTTCTGGACATTCAAAAAGTTCACAAAAATTCCCTGTGCTGTCTCAGGTCTTAGGTATAAATCGGTAGCACTCTCAGCAGAGGCTCCTAATTTGGTACCAAACATTAGGTTGAATTGCTTCACTTCGGTCCAATTCTTAGATCCAGAAACCGGACATACGATCTCTAACTCTTCGATGAGCGCCTTCACATCGGCTAAATCTTCCTTTTCAAGAGATTGAGCCATTCGACTTAGAATCTCTTTTGAACGCTGAGTCAATTCTAAAACACGAGCGTTAGTAGCTAAGAACTGCTCTTTGTCAAAGGCATCTCCAAAACGCTTTTCAGCCTTTTTAACTTCCTTGTCAATTTTAGTCTCAAGCTTCGCACAATAATCTTCAATAAGAACGTCTGCACGGTATCGCTTCTTACTATCCTTATTATCGATTAACGGGTCGTTGAAGGCATCTACGTGACCAGATGCTTTCCAGGTGGTCGGATGCATCAATATAGCCGCATCAATCCCCACGATATTTTCATTCAGACGCGTCATTGCCTGCCACCAATACTGTCTGATATTATTTTTTAATTGAACACCTAATTGGCCGTAATCATAAACCGCGCTAAGTCCGTCATAAATCTCGCTAGATTGAAAGATGAATCCGTATTCTTTTGCGTGAGAGATTACCTGCTTAAAATGTTCGTCTGGTGCCTTCATGATTGATTTGATTTACAGCAAAAATAGAATAATCAATTCAAAGAGTTTGGGCTTTCGAGCTAGGATGCAAAAAGGTTGCGTTTTGTAAGGATATCTTGCCTTGTGAACTGCATCGAAATTATCCTTCCCAGAACCTGTTTTAGCTGTAAAAAATGCCGAGTCCTGAATCACCTTCTTTGCTATCAGTGCCTGTCTAACCTTGTTCCCACCCACTTTTCTTTTACAGAAAAGCATCCGATGCGAATCGCATTAGTTGCTTCGACAACTAGGCCGATTGAGGGAGTCAGTGCGGCATACTATCATATCGCTAGTTCGAAGCCGTCATCTAGCCTACTAGCTGCCTTTAAATATCGCGGAATACCCAGTATTGCCACCGATCTATTTTTGCTCTTTAAAGACTCACTAGAAGCCTTTCTATTAGAATCTGATATTGATGGTGTTGTACCTGTTCCGATGCATCCAATTAAAAAATGGAAGCGTGGATACAATCAAGCCGAAGTGTTGAGTTCCCAAATTGCCAAATATTTTAATCTATCTCATCAGCCAAATCTGCTTAAAAAAACAGCTCTTTATCGTTCGCAGGTAAAGCGGAATGCCAGAGAGCGAACGAGTTCAAACTCCTCGATTCGACTTAATAAACCGGGTGATTTCGAAGCCAAGCATCTACTCCTTATTGACGACGTAATCACAACAGGAGCTACATTGAGTCATTGTATTGAAGCGCTGTCGAAAATACCCGACATTAAAATTAGTGTGTTTACCATTTTCTATACCCCTTCGAGAGCTTCGCATAATGTCGTTACTTTGTAGGCACGGTCCTATGAGAAACATTTTTCGAATTTTACTGATTGCTCTAATCCTATCTTCTTACGGATGTGCAAAACGCGGCACTCCCTCAGGAGGTGAAAAGGATACTACCCCTCCCGTTCTCTTAAAATCAGAACCCGCAATGGGGGCCTCTAATTTCAAAGAGGAAAAGATTCGTCTCTACTTCGACGAATTCATCAAATTCAAGAAGCTTCAAGACCAGTTGATTATTTCCCCACCGCTCAAAAACACCCCAATCATTAAACCGCAGGGTTCTGCCAGTCGAATGGTTGAAATTCAACTCTTTGATACCCTGCTTGAAAACACCACCTATAGTATCAATTTTGGAAACGCTCTTGTAGACAACAATGAAGAGAATCCTTATCCTTTTTTACAGTATGTTTTCAGCACCGGTGATCGAATTGATTCTCTAGAGTTAAAAGGCGCGGTGAAAGATGCCTTCAACAGAAAAGCCGACCCTTATGTCACCTTAATGTTATACCCTAATGATAGTGTGTATAACGATTCGTTAGTGTATAACGAACCTCCTCGTTATGTGGGTAGTACAGGGGACAGTTTGCCTATCTTCAATCTCAATTATCTAGCAGGAGGAAGTTACCGTGTATTTGCCATCAAGGACAACAACAAAAACAATCGATACGACCCTTACCTCGATAAAATCGGATACTTACCAGAACCCATAGCACTCCCTAACGACTCTCTTTACCTAATCGAGCTTTTTAAGGAAAAAGTCACTTTCAAAGCGATTAGGCCAAAACTAGAGGGAAGTAATCATTTCTTAATCCCTTATGAGTCGGATATTGATTCTATACCTACCATAGAAATTATCAATCGTCCAGATTCACTATGGACCTACGTAGAAAAGGTTTCTAATAAAGACAGTTTGAATTTATGGTTCAAACCTGCTAAGTTCGATTCTCTTCAGGTGGTTAT
This sequence comes from Euzebya sp., assembly GCA_964217345.1. Classification (GTDB taxonomy): domain Bacteria; phylum Bacteroidota; class Bacteroidia; order Flavobacteriales; family Flavobacteriaceae; genus UBA3478. The sequence continues at coordinate 64,445 of CAXPJI010000025.1, read as the reverse complement.
TCAGTCTATGATTTCGATTGATACCTTTACCGTAAAACCCGTTAAGGTGGCAAAAGATACCCTGACCTTAAGTTCAGTCTACAGAGGTAGTATTCCACCTTTCAAATCACTTAGCATTGGCTCAAGTACACCTCTAGCTAAGGTCGACAGAAACTTAATCCTTTTACAAACAAGACAGCATTCCTTTAGATTCAGTCGATCTCTCCATCTCAAAAATGAATAATCGTATTCTTGAGTCGTTACTTGAACCCGAAGAAAACACCACATACCGAGTAAGGCTTTTACCGGGCGCCCTTGAGGACCACTTTGGAAACACCAACGACACCATAAGTATCCCTTTTCGATTTGACAAACTCGAAAACTTCGGGGTGCTGAAACTTCAAATAGAACCCGTTTTTAACTCCTCGATTGAAGTAAGCCTTTTAGATAAAGAGGACCAGGTAATCTATCAACAACCCTTAGACAGCTTGGGGCGATGCGAGTTCAATGCGGTAAAACCTGGTATTTACGATATTCGACTCCTTTTTGACACCAATAAAAATGGTCGTTACGACACCGGTTCCTTTCTCAATCGCATTCACCCCGAACGAATTCTTTACCTCAACGAATCGATTGAAATTCGTGCGAATTGGGAAGAAAATAGGACCTACAAAATACAGAACTAATCATCATCACTCTACATGGTGCTGGCCGGGGGTAAAATCGTCAGGAGCAATTTTAGGTGCTTTAATCGTGCCTGCATCACCACTGTCGTTGCTCACCACCCATTCTGAAAAATCAAAGGTGGGATTTCCTTTATTTATTGACGAATTACGTAATGCCCTACCATCCTCAAACTCATGATTGGTTCCCGTACCATCTTCTCCAATTACCCCAAAAATATCAATGACTTGACCTGCGGGGTTAACCAGTAGCATCGTATCATCTCCATTAGAATTAGCAGCACTCGATGAAGAACCTACAGCATCTGGACTTCGCTGATACATTTCACTAAAAACTTCTAGATTGCTAGCAATGACAAAGGTTGAATTAGCTCCTACACTATAATCGTCTAAATGAAAAATATGTGAAGGCTCATTGGAGTCATTGGTGTATCGCAATAGTGTCCAACCATTTAAGATCACTTCAAAGTCCTCTGCATTATAAAGTTCTATAAATCGAGCAGAGGCGCTGTTATCGGGATCAGCGATCTCTGAAATAAATAGAAAGGCCCCATCGAAATTTACGGGCTCGCAACGGGGTAAATCAAAGGTACAAAATCACTGATCGATCAGCCAGGATTGCAGGCTCTGGGTTTCGCGGTATACACCTCTAGGTATTTGCAAACCTCAAAAGGAAGATATCGCGGATATCCTTTTAAAACCTATGCAGGATTAGAGTACCAAGGAGGATACAGCGATCATTTTCCGGTAGTACTAAAACTAATATTTAAACCCACTGAGACCATGGAATACGGCTTAAAATAAGCACTAAACCTATTCCATAAAACAGAGCAACACTCTTAAACTTTGCCTTGTCAGAGGATGCTTTCTTATGTCTTGACCAACCGATGGTAACAAGCGCAACAGCAATTAAATTCGTGGTTGGATGTTCTAAAGCAAGTAAACGTGCTTCTGAAGATAGGTTACCGATACCCACCTCGCTTAGTGCGTAGAATCCTTTCGCTGAAACAAAATAAACGATGACACCTATCAAAAACTGAAGGTGAAAAAAGGCAACTCCAGCCAAGGATATACTTCGATCTCTTTTTTGCTGAAACTCACGACCGGTTAAAAAACCGTTGAGCGCGTTAATAAAGGCCAATAAAACGACCGCTAAGGCTAGAAAAGCAATGTAAGAGTGAAGAGAAACAATCATAGTTAAGTTATTTATGGTAATTCTAAGTTAATCATTTTTGAATCGAGAAAGTAGTTGAGTCGTCGAAGGGTCATGACTTCCGTTTGAACCATGTGACCAATCAGCCAAGATTTGATTAGCAAGTTGCTTACCAAGCTCAACCCCCCATTGGTCATAGCTGTAAATATTCCAAATCACTCCCTGAATAAAAATCTTATGCTCATAAGCGGCTACAAGGCTACCTAAAGTGTAAGGGGTGAGTTTTTTAATAAGGAAAGTAGTGGTTGGTTTATTTCCTTCGAAAACTTTATGTGGTATGATGTCTTCGACACTCGATAGATCAGTGCCTTTCATTTCAAACTCTCTGGTAACTTCTTCCTTTGATTTACCATTCATAAGAGCTTCGGTTTGAGCGAAGAAATTTGACATCAATTTATCGTGATGGTCTTGCCTTCCATGAAGTGGCTCCACAAATCCAATGAAATCTGTCGGAATAAGTTTCGTGCCCTGATGGATCAACTGAAAAAAGGCATGCTGAGAATTGGTGCCTGGCTCTCCCCAAACGATGCTGCCCGTTTGATACGAAACTTTAGCTCCGTTTCTATCGACATACTTTCCGTTACTTTCCATCACCGCCTGTTGTAAATAGGCTGAGAATCGGCTTAAGTATTGAGTGTAAGGAATGATGGCTTCGGTTTCAGATCCCATAAAATTGTTATACCAGATACCGAGAAGTGCCATATTTAATGGGATGTTCTTTTCTGGCGATGCTTCAGCAAAATGCCGGTCCATAGCCGCTGCTCCTTCAAGAAGGGATTCGAAATTTTCATATCCGACAGACAAGGCGATAGAAAGCCCAACGGCACTCCAAAGCGAAAATCTACCTCCTACCCAATCGGCCATTGCAAATACATTTTCGTTTGCAATACCAAACTGTCCGGTCATACCAAGATTCGTAGAGACCGCCGCAAAGTGCAAAGCTACATCTGCTTCAGAGGCATGAGACAAAAACCACTCTCTACAGGTGGTTGCATTAACCAAGGTCTCCTGTGTTGTGAATGATTTTGAAACCACAAGAAATAAGGTAGTCTCAGGATCAAGATTCTTTAAAACCTCGGTTACGTGATCTCCGTCTACGTTACTAACAAAGTGGGTATTTAGGTGATTTCTATAATAGGCTAAAGCCTCAGTAATCATAACCGGTCCCAAGTCTGAGCCTCCAATACCAATATTTACAATGTCGGTAATCGATTTCCCCGTATACCCCTTGTGCTCGCCGCTAATAACTCGATTACAAAAAGATTTTATTTGAGCTTTAACTTGACTTACCTCTTCACTAACCGATTGGCCATCAACCTTTGGGCTAAAGGCGTTAGTTCTTAGTGCAGTATGCAGTACGGCACGACCTTCAGTTACATTGATTTTATCTCCTGAGAGATAGGCTCTTTTGGCATCTTCAAGTCCTGATTCTTCGGCTAAATTATAGAGTGCATCAAGTACACGCTTATCAGAAAGATGCTTGGAAAAATCTACAAAGAAGTCTTCCCACTCGACACTCAAAGATTGTGCGCGCTGAGCGTCTACTTCAAATAACTTTGAAATAGAGACTTGCTTAAATTCGTTACTAAGTTCTTCTAATTGCTTCCAGCTCTTCAGCTGAGTTGGGTTATTGTGCGGTAAGGGCATTTTCGTTTTCGATTGAATTTTGAGCGAGTGAAGTTAAGTCATTTTCTCCCAAATATTCAATGCACTCGAGCTGTTCAAGCGGAGCCTTGATATACTCAAAGTAATCTTTAGCTAAAGAACGATCAATCGGGGCTGCTGCAGGTAGTTTTTCTTTTAAGGGATCTACCTGCTGTCCGTTTTTCCAAAAGCGATAACAAACGTGAGGTCCAGAAGTGTTTCCGGTCATACCTATCCATCCGATGATATCCCCTTGATGCACTCGTTGACCTTTCTTCACATTTAGCTTTTTCATATGAAGGTATTGCGTGCTGTAGGTGCCATTATGCTTGATTTTTGCATAAATCCCATTACCTCCTCTTCGAGTGGCTTCTGTGACAATACCGTCCGCTGTCGCAATAATAGGTGTACCTACTGGTGCAGCATAATCTGTACCCTTATGTGCCCGGGTTCGATTGCCATAAAAGGCAATTTTTCGATTGAGGTTATAGCGTGAGGAAATGCGATACGCATTAAACTTTAGGGGAGCCTTCAAAAAAGTTCGTCTTAAATTATTCCCTTGCTCATCATAGTATTCAGTTTGCAAGGTCTTTTCATTCACATTGGCCGCAAATGCGTAAAAAGGTTCACCTCTGTGCTCGAACATAGCCGCTTTTATCGATTTGATACCGGCTGAAGTCCCATCGCGTAATCTTCGTTCTAAAGCGACCACTTTAAAACGGTCACCCTCATATAGTCTAAAAAAGTCGATACTCCAGGCGTAAACATTCGCCAACTCTTGACTTAAATTTTGATCGATTCCTTGACTGTCTAAGGTCTGATAGAGTGAACCTTCGATTACTCCTGAGACCTCTTTCTCAACCAGCTCATACGGATGTTTCTCCTCAAAAACGACAACCTCTTCTCGTAGGTCAACTACGGTATAATTCAAAAAGTCATTTTCATAGATAAAGATTTGAGGTCTTTCGAGGCTATCGCAGCTTTTTAGAACACGGTAAGGCTTACCTACTTGAATCTTTCTGAGATCAAAAGATTTTCTAGACATGCGGGCCGCTTGATTGACCTTTTGATAGTCAGCGTCACGAGAGAGCATGATTTTTCCGAAAGTATCACCTCTTCTTACCGTATCTAATTCCACTTCGTAATCAATCATGTTGAATCCGAACTCAATTTGTTCAGGCATCTCAACCACACTTGACCCCACAAAAGATTCTCCTTCACCTGATCCGCAAGAGAACATAGTTAGTGCCAGTAGGGAGTAGAAAATGGGGGTGATCCGTTGCGATAATTTCATCTTACAAAGTTGCTAAATTCCGGCCTGCTTGTCAATCTTTAGTTGGCAATCACTTCGAAGGAATTCTTGAGTCCTTTAAATCCGTCTAAGTCAGCTTTAATAGACCCAAAGCGAAGATTTGCTTGAATCCGTACGGGAATTCTATTTTTATCATCACTCACCCAAAGCGTTAAAGATTCTTCAGCTCTAAAAATCCTGCCAGACTTAACCAGCGGTCTGAATGCGAGGCACCTAATCTTACCAAATGGTGTTTTTAATACCTCCTTACCTAGATACATCAATTTAAAGTCATAAATGCCGTCATCGTCGAATAGCATATCCAAGGCAATCTCATCGCTAATTTTAACCGATGATAAATCAAATGTCTCGCGTAAATAATAGGTAGCTGAAATGATATCCTGAAGGTCTTTTCGAATATCTAATTCGAAAGAAGTATCGTCTTTGATGTTATTGATAAGTGCCTTTTCACGATCAAAATCAAAGTCAATCGAGATATTCTTGGTGTATCCTCCTTCATCGATATCTCTCAAAAAAAAGATCGGACGTATCTCTGTTTTTGAAAAAATACTTTCATAAACATCCTCTACCTTGAAGAAAAGCGAAGCCAAACCTGTGGTTCTACCTTCACCAACAGCATGAAATACAGGTTCTCCCCTGAAAATGGTGTCCTTTATTGAAAGAGTAGCATAGCTCGCATTGAAAAACCCATAATGAAGGCGATAGCGCAACCATTCGCCAGCTTCGAAAGTTTGATATTCTGATTGGTCTTGAGAATATCCAAAACTCATCAAAAGCATGAAAAATAATAGGAGTGCTCTTCTAATCATTGCTAACAAAAATAGGATTAAAAAAAAGCCCTAGTTGAATGAACTAGGGCTTTTCTTACTAACCAACCAAACTTTAAATCATGAAAAACCAAAATGTAGTATGACTACTTTTTAATTCTTACCTCTAAGGTACGGTGAGACTTAAGTTTAAAAATACTTTTTAACCCGACTTTAACGTTCTGATTCTCATACACATGAGACTAGGCAGGTTACGACTGAAAATAGTCGTGAATTTTTGAAGCTACAGACTTACTCACCACCTTCTCGAGCTCACTAATACTGCGCTGTTTGATCTGCTTTACACTCTTAAATTCTTTTAGCAGTTTTGCCGCCGTTGTTGGGCCTATTCCAGGAATTTCTTCTAATTCAGATTGTATCGCAATCGCGCTGCGTTTTTCTCTGTGGTATTTTAAAGAGAATCGGTGTGCCTCATTTCTCAACTGCTGAATGATCTTCAAAGTTTCTGATTTCTTATCGAGGTATAGGGGTAAAGAATCTCCGGGAAAATAGATTTCTTCGAGTCTTTTGGCAATTCCAATGATCGCAATTTTCCCCCTTAGTCCTAATACTTCTAGCGATTTCAAGGCAGAAGAAAGTTGTCCTTTTCCACCGTCGATAACAATCAATTGTGGCAGTGGTTCACGCTCTTGGAGCAATCTTCTGTAACGACGAAATACCACCTCTTCCATACTTGCAAAATCATTAGGCCCTTCAACACTCTTAATTGTGAATTTTCGGTAATCGGCTTTCGATGGCTTTGCATTTTTGAAAACCACACAAGCCGAAGCGGGGTTGGTTCCCTGCAGGTTTGAATTGTCGAAACACTCGATGTGAACGGGCTCTTCTGAGAGGTGAAGGTCTTCTTTCATCTGGCTTAAGATGCGTTTGGTGTGACGATCTGGGTCAACTACCTTCATTTGCTTGAATCGATCTTGTCTGAAAAATTTAGCATTTCTCAATGAGAGATCAACAAGGCTTTTTTTATCTCCGAGCTTAGGAACCTCGACCTTAATGGTTTCTGCAACAGCTACAGGGAAAGGAAGTAGAATGGTTTTTGATACCGAGTTAAAACGGCGTCGAATCTCTACAATAGCCACAGACAACAATTCTTCTTCAGTCTCATCGAGTTGCTTCTTCAATTCTAGGGTGTGAGAATATACGATCGCCCCGTCATTAATCTGCATGAAGTTCACATAAGCATGGGTTGGGTCACTTAGAATCGAATACACTTCTAGATCAGTAATTTTCGGATTGACCACTTGAGACTTCGACTGATGTTTGTTGAGTACCTCTATACGCTCTTTGATTTGTTGAGCTTTTTCAAACTCCATCGCAGCCGCGTACCGAGTCATTCGCTCATTAAGCATTCGTAGTGAGGGCTTTAAATTTCCCTTTAAAATGGCTACAATAGCGTCAATTTGCTCCCCATACTCGGCCTCTAATTGATATCCTCGACAGGGACCTGCGCAATTACCTATATGGTATTCTAAACAGAGCTTCACCTTGCCCGATGCGATCTGCGCTTCTGAAAGCTCATAATTACAAGTTCTAAGCGTATATACGTTTCGGATGAGATCAAGAAGCGCTCTAACAGTCTTCATCGAAGTGTAAGGCCCGAAATAAAGTGAGCCATCTTCAATCTTTTTTCGTGTACTAAAGACCCTTGGGAATCGCTCATTCTTTACACAAATCCAAGGATAGGTTTTATCATCTTTAAGTAGCACATTGTATCTAGGCTGATGCTGCTTAATCATGCTATTTTCTAAAAGCAGCGCATCTGATTCATTAGCCACGACCACATGCCGAATCTCTTTAATCTTACTTACCATTACTCGGGTCTTACCGCTGGTATGGTTCTTCGTAAAGTAGGAAGACACGCGCTTTTTTAAATTCTTTGCCTTACCGACGTACAGAATGCGTTTATTCTGGTCATAGAAATGGTAAACCCCAGGTTCATCGGGCAGGGCCTGTACCTGAATTTTGATCGGATTTTCCTTCTCTCCCATTGAGTAAAAGTAGCGATTGATTTGATTTTTTAGATAGTTTTACCCCATGAGAGGTAAGGATGATTTAAGAAAGTGGGCAAAAGAAAGACGAAAGTCTTATTCTAAAGATGAAGTGGAGGCCTTGAGCCTTAAAATCATCAATCGCCTCTTAACTCTCCCCATTTGGGAAAAGACTACTTATCATGTTTTTCTCCCTATCGTGAGGCAGAATGAGGTCAATACCGAGGGCTTATTAAGCATTTTACAAGGAAAAGATAAACGAATCGTCTTACCTAAGGCGAATTTAGATGGAAGCCTAACCCATTACCTTCTTGAAGATCAAACCAAGCTTGTAGAGAATCATTGGGGAATCCTAGAACCCACCAGTGGCCTCACCATTGAAGCGAATCATATCGATGTAGTATTTGTTCCTCTTCTGATTGGCGATCTAAATGGGGGTCGTGTCGGATACGGTAAAGGGTATTACGACAGATTCTTAGCAGATTGCAAACCCAATGTAATCACTGTAGGGTTAAGTTTGTTAGAACCAGTAGAAACTATCGATGATATAGAGCCTCACGACCATCCACTCCATTGGCTAATCACACCAACTGCAGATTTTCAGTTTAGTTAGGAAAGACTCTTTTATTAAAAGCAAGAAGGATAAAAACTCCTACGCTAATTGCACTGTCCGCTATATTGAAAACGGGCTGAAAAAACCGCAAAGGTTTTGAGCCGAGAAAGGGAACCCAGTCTGGCCAAGTCGTGTCAATTAAGGGAAAATAGAGCATATCTACTACACGCCCATAGAAGAAGTTGTCATAACCTCCGATCGAAGACTCCCAGGCAAAGGTTGCCACAGAATAAGGAGTGCTCACCGTAAACAGTCTTCCATAAAATACCGAATCAATAATATTACCCAAGGCTCCGGAGAAGATTAGTGCTATAGCGATAAGTAGCAGCGAAGGTGCATTTTTAAGAGCCGAACGATAACCCCAAATGGCTATTCCTACGATAGCAAAAAGTCGAAATAAGGTCAATCCAAATTTAGCGCTGCGTTCACTGATAGGAAGAAAATCACTCAGCTGAGTACCCCAAGCGGCACCTCTATTTTCAATAAAGAAAATCTTAAACCAACTGAATACCTCGATCTCCTCTTGATAGGTGAAATGAGTTTTTATAAAAATCTTCGACCACTGATCAAGTACGAGTATAACAACAGCAAGAAGAATGGTTTTCTTTAAATTCATTAGGCTTTATTTAAATAGATTGACCCCTTTTCTGAAGCTAACTTATAATGAAATCTTGTATTGACAGGAATACTTCCTATCACTTTTCCTTCAGTACTAGAGGCCTGAATATCTCCATAAGGAACCGTTAAGAAAACATCTGCAGAGTCGGTTCTGATATCACTTTCTTCAGAGGAATATTTTAAATTCACCCGGCCCGATCCCAAACGCACAACAACTTCTTTATACTCTCCTAATACAGACACCACTGCCTGCTCTCCTCGAATTTCAAGAGTCTTTCCTTTAGGAACAATAAGTTCAAGATTTAAAGCGCGAACTTTATGTGCACTGAGCTTATCATTGGGAGCTATGAACGAAGGCGCCCATTGCGGATAAATTTCAAGCCAATGATCAACCTCTTTAGACACCAACATCACTTGGTCTCTGTATTCTCCTTCGCTCGTAGTTTTAATGACATACTGATCAGAATTACCCGTCGAAACCATCAGGTTTTGAATAAACCCCAATTCAATAGAGAGCGAGTGAACCTCCGGGGCATCAATCGTTTTTTCCCATTTAGACTGGGCTTGGATTGAACCTTGCACCAAAATAAGCAATAGAAGTCCCTTGATTTTCACTAGCGCTGCATCTTCTTGGCTTCAATGCTCAAGGTTGCATGCGGAACGAGCTTCAATCGCTCTTTAGAAATTAGTTTGCCTGTTACTCTACAAACTCCGTAAGTCTTATTTTCAATTCTTACTAGCGCATTCTTAAGGTCTCGAATGAATTTTTCTTGACGCAAAGCAAGTTGGGTGTTCGCCTCTTTACTCATGGTCTCAGAACCTTCTTCAAATGCCTTAAATGTTGGTGACGTATCGTCAGTACCGTTATTCAGGTCATTCATGTAGGCACTTTTAATTAGGTCAAGATCTTCCTTAGCCTTTACAATTTTTTCTTCAATCAGTGCTTTAAACTCTTTAAGGTCTGCATCTGAATATCTTACTAATTCTGACATAAGATTCTATTTTTTCTCTAGATATAGTTGTGTTTCGATATCGTCAAAGCTAACAGCTATTCCTTTCTCTAGTCCTTCTACCAATTCAAGCTGCTCACATAGCGTCTCTTGCATCAAGTATTCGCGATTTGAAGAAACCGCCTGGTTGACTTTATCTGTGGCCCCAATATAAAGTAAAATTTTATCTGTTACTTCAAGTCCAGAATCCTTTCTCAAATTTTGAATGCGATTGACGAGTTCACGAGCAATCCCTTCGTTGATTAAGTTTTCATTCAACGTGATGTCGAGAGCTACCGTTAGCGCTCCGTGAGAAGCAACTAACCATCCTTCAATGTCTTTGTTGGTAATAAAAACGTCTTCTAATGATAGTTCAATGGTAGAATCGTCAAGCGAAATCATATAGATCTCTTCTTGTTCGAACCGTTGAATTTGCTCTTGATTTAAAGAAGTAATCGAGGCTGCAACTTGTTTCATCTTTGGCCCATACTTTGGTCCTAAGGTTTTAAAGTTTGGCTTGATTTCTTTAACTAGTATGTCTGAAGCATCTTCAAGTAGGCTTACCTCTTTAACGTTAACCTCTGAGCGAATCAGTTCAGAAACTGCTAAAAGTGCCTCCTTAGAAACGGTCTTACTTACTGGAATCATCACTCTTTGAAGCGGTTGACGAACCTTTATTTTCTCCTTTTGACGTATCGATAGAACCAGCGAGCTCACCTTTTGTGCGAGTTGCATTTTTTCCTCTAAGGTTTTATCGATAAGGGCTGTATCAGCGGTTGGGAAAAGAGAAAGATGCACGCTTTCTGCCCCATTTAAGTCGCGATAAAGCCTTTCTGCAAAGAAGGGAGCAACAGGAGCAATGAGCTGGGCTGTTGTTTTTAATACGTGCGAAAGCGTTTGGTAAGCAGCTAATTTGTCATTACCAAAAGAGCCCTTCCAGAAACGGCGACGACCTAGACGAACATACCAGTTACTCAGATTCTCTTGAACAAAATCAGAAATGAGTCGAGTAGCACGGGTAGCATCATACTGTTCAAAGCACTCGTCTACTTCCTGGATTAAAGTATTTAATTCAGAAAGAATCCAACGATCGAGTTCGGGACGATCTGAAACAGGAATTTGTTCCTCTTGACCTGTAAAGCCATCGATGTTCGCATAAAGTGCGAAGAAAGAATAGGTATTGTATAGCGTTCCGAAGAATTTGCGCTTAACCTCAGCGACTCCTTCAAGATCAAACTTGAGGTTATCCCAAGGGTTGGCATTGTTGATCATGTACCAACGTGTTGCGTCCGGTCCATACTCTTTTATCGTTTCAAAAGGATCGATTGCGTTTCCTAAACGCTTCGACATTTTTTTACCGTTCTTGTCGAGTACTAATCCGTTCGAAACCACATTTTTATAAGCAATTTTATCGAACAGTAGGGTTGAAATAGCGTGAAGGGTATAGAACCATCCTCTGGTCTGATCTACTCCTTCGGCGATGAAGTCTGCCGGATAAGCAATCTCATTATCAACCAATTCCTTATTCTCAAACGGATAGTGCCACTGAGCATAAGGCATTGAACCACTATCAAACCAAACATCAATGAGATCAGACTCGCGATGCATAGGAGCCCCACTCGATGAGCAAAGTACGATGGTATCTACCACGTGTTTATGCAGATCGATCTGAGCGTAATTCGCTTCGCTCATGTCTGTCGGGTCAAAAGAAGCAAATGGGTTTTCTTTCATGAGTCCTGCACTCACTGATTCGGCAATTGCCTCTTTCAATTCAGCTACAGAGCCTATTATTCGTTCCTCTGATCCGTCTTCAGTTCTCCAAATAGGAAGGGGAATTCCCCAGTATCGAGATCGAGACAAGTTCCAGTCATTGGCATTGGCAAGCCAATTTCCGAAACGCCCAGTACCGGTCGCTTTTGGCTTCCAATTGATTTCTTGGTTCAGCTCATACATGCGATCCTTCACTGCAGTTGCTTTGATAAACCACGAATCGAGCGGATAGTATAAGATCGGCTTGTCCGTTCTCCAACAGTTCGGATAAGAGTGGACGTATTTCTCTACTTTAAAAGCCTTATTCTCGGTTTTCAGTTGAATAGCAATTTCGACATCTACCGATTTCTCAGGTTCGACATCGTAGTAGGCATTCTTCACATATTTACCCGCGTAAGGACCAACCTCAGGTCTAAATTTACCTTCAAGGTCAACTAGCGGAACCAAATTTCCATTTTCATCTTGAACTAGCATCGCGGGAACCGGTGGAGTTGCCGCACGTGCCGCATTAGCATCGTCGGCACCAAAAGTAGGTGCAGTATGAACAATACCTGTACCATCCTCAGTGGTTACGAAATCCCCGAGGATCACTCTGAAAGCGTTTTCAGGAGCGTCATAAGGCAGCACATAGTCAAGAAGCTGCTCATAACGGGCATTTTCTAGCTCTTTACCTGTGCAGTTGCCAAGCACCAAATAAGGTATTTTCTTGGCTCCAGAATCATAGGCTGACAGGTCACTTTCTTCGTTGACTCGCTCGTATTTTTTACCGAACTGCTTTTCAATAAGCGCATCGGCGATGACTACTTCTATAGGTTCAAACGTATATTGATTGAATGTTCTGATCAGCGAATAACTAATCTTTGGACCAACAGTAAGTGCGGTGTTTGAAGGTAATGTCCAAGGGGTAGTTGTCCATGCCAAGAAATAAACCGTCTCATTTGAAAGTGACAGGATATTTTCTGGTAAGGTTTCTTTAATGGCTTTAAACTGAGCAGTAATTGTCGTGTCAGTCACGTCCTGGTAGGTACCGGGCTGATTGAGCTCATGGGAGCTTAAACCTGTTCCTGCCTTAGGCGAATAAGGTTGTATCGTATAGCCTTTGTAAAGAAGACCTTTATCATAAATCTGTTTGAGTAGCCACCATACAGACTCCATGTATTTGGAAGTATAAGTGATGTACGGATCTTGCATATCCACCCAGTATCCGATCTGCTCAGTAAGCGAATTCCAAACGTCGGTATACTTCATTACCGCACCCTTACATGCCTCGTTATACTCAGCGATACTAATCGTTTTGCCGATAGCCTCCTTAGTGATGCCTAACTCTTTCTCAACACCTAACTCGACCGGCAAGCCATGGGTATCCCATCCTGCCTTGCGCTTCACTTGGAAGCCTTTCATCGTTTTATATCGAGGATAGATATCCTTAATAGTACGAGCCATTACATGGTGAATACCAGGCATCCCATTGGCTGAGGGAGGCCCTTCAAAAAAGACATAGCTTTCTGCTCCTTCTCGTTCAGAAATGCTTTTCTCAAAAATAGCCTCTGACTTCCAATACGAAAGAACTTCTTCTCCTATCTTACTAAGGTCTAACTGCTTGTATTCGTTAAATTTACTACTCACCTTGGCCGCTTCTTTTTAAAGAAAGCAAAAGTAAGGAATTGAGTCACAAATTGGTAACCTCTAACGGATAGTTTGAAACGCCACAACCAACTGTCTACCCGGGGCACTAATCCCAGAGGCAAAAGGACGATAACGACGATCGAAGATATTTTCTATTGCAACTGAACACTGCCAACGCTTCCATTGCTGACGCAATCTTAGATGAACTGCATGCCAGCTCGGGCTATACGGGTTTCCATTCGAATCAAGTGCATACATATACGCCTTAGACGATTCAGAAATCGGAAGATCTTCAGCAGATACCTCGGCGTTGTATTCTGATTCTAGGATTAACTGAAAAGAACCATTCACATAGCGCAATTGAGAATTGCTGAAAAAGGGTGGTGCATGACGCAATGGGCTAGACGCACCTGTATCGTCAATTTCTTCTCCACTGGTATAGGTTCCTAAAATTCGGTAACTCAGTTTTCTGCTCAAATAACCAAAAATGCTCCATTCGATACCAGCCACCTCAGCAGAAGCTGCATTTTGAATCGACTGAAGTTGACTAAGCTCATCTCTAAACAAGAGCTGACTTTGCCCATTTAACGTAGTATTGCGTCGAATCAAGGCATCGTCAAGAGTCGAATAATAAACAGCCGCATCAAGCATAAACGAACGATCAAAACGCTTTCGAATACCCAGCTCAATAGTCTGAGCATATTCTGGTTTCAAATCTGGGTTAGGGATTACTACCGACCCAGGCTCAGAATCAAAAACCTTAGCAAGATCATCGATGTTAGGCGCTCTAAATGCAGTGGATAAATTGAAACGCATTGAGGTAGATCGATCAAAGCGATAGACCCCTCCTAAACCATAAGTTAAGGCGCTATTCTTCAGTTTTTGGATCCCAAAAACTTCTGTAAAAGGATTCGTTCTATAGTCGGTTTCAGAGCTCACCTGATTCCAACGAACACCTAGATTAAGAACGAGTGGTTTAGACGGTTTGTACTCAGTAGAAAAATAAACACCGGCGGCATTCCAAGTTGCGCCATCGGGATAACGAGAGTTAAGAATTCCTCTTTCGTCAGAAATGAGATTGAGCGAATAGGCCTCTGAGTTTACCTTGTTTAAGTCAAGAGATCCTCCCCCGCGGGCGATCAACTGCTCTGAAATTTCATATTGACTATCGTAGGAGAGGTTGAGTACCCCGACCTTTTCGATCGCGGTGTTACGAATTTCACTATTAAAATCTCGATCATTTCGAGACTCCTCGAAAGATTGATAAGCTATCGAGAATTGATGTGCAGAGTGATCACTAGCGTACCTCGGATTCCAATAAGTCATCAGCCAGCGCTGCGGACCATAAAACCACTCCGCCGAACGAAAACCATCTCCCTTAGGTCGCAGCAATCGATCGTATCGACCATAATCTGAAGTTGTGCTATAAAAAAGGCCCATCCGTTGTTCCCAATTATTCGAAATGAGATGCTCTGCCTTTGCAGTAAAGTAAGTCGAAGAAAATGCAGTTCCTCTTTGTCGCTCGGGATTGTCGCTGGAAACCACTACATCCTCTCCTGGGCTCGAGCGAACATATTGCTCCATTAGGTACGATTCTGGGCCATACCTACCCATAGTCAAGTCGCCTAAATTCATCTTTGAGAAACTAACGTAACCCGTCCAATTACCTGAACTCTGCATGTGACCAACATGGTAGGTTCGTTCTTTAGTAGCGGTAGAAGATCTGAAAGCTAGGTCGGTCTTATCAATTAGGCTATCTGGCTTGGCAAAGGGGAGTCTTCGAGTATTAAAATTCATCACACCACCGATGGCATCGCTCCCAGAAATAACGGTCCCTGGACCGAATATTAGCTCTGAAGATTCGATAGTATAAGGGTCAATAGAAATCACATTCTGTATGTTCCCACCTCTGAAAATAGCATTGTTCATGCGAATGCCATCCACGGTAATTAATACCCTGTTGGTAGCAAAACCTCGAATCATAGGACTACCTCCCCCTAGTTGACTTTTCTGAACGTAAACAGAGCCCGTTCGTGAAAGTAAGTCTGCGGTAGTTTGTGGTTGCATCATCGAAATATCATCCGCATCGATTCGTCTTACCCGCACAGGAAGTCTTCTTATGTCTTGTCTAAATTTAGATGCCGAGACAACGATTTCATTTAGACCTTCAACCTTCGGAGTTAAATAAAGGGTGTCAGATTGAATATTCTGTTTACTAATCGAGAGTAATTCGTAGCCCATCAATCTGAAAATGATTAGGTCTTTATCCTCAAATAATCCTGAATCGAAAGTTCCATTGAGGTCAGTTTGGGTAAACGTAGAATGACTTCTATTATATACACTAACCCCAGGTAAAACGGTCTTTGTACTCGAGTCTTGAACCGTTACGAGCTGAGCGAATAACACCTTAGGGAATAAGGTGATCAAGAAAAATAGTAAGAGGCGTTTCATCCAAACAACCCTCGAATCACCTCTAGCGATTTTGGTCTACGAAAGCCATCTAATTGAAAGTCGTAGTACCGAACTAACCCTTCTAGAAGTTCTCCTCTGGTTTTTTTATCTATTGTTGTCCGCATGGTTTCATCAAAATTCATGCCTAGAATTTCATTGAGCGTCATTGAGGCAACCGCAGATAAAGAATATCTCGAAGTTTCAGCTTGAAATTGTCCAGTAGCAGGGTCAAAAAGCGCTCCATTCGAAAGTGATGAATCAGGGTAGATCCCTAAGTGTTTTGAAAGACCCAGAAGAACGACAATCAGATAATTCGGAAAGCTTTTTTCACTTTCTAAGACCTCTAAACAGCCAATGATAAAATCAAACAAATCATAGTCTTGCTGTTGTTCGATCAGGGAGGCCGTGAATAGTTCGGCTAAGAATAATGCGGTACTCGATTTCACTACATCAGAATGAATCTGAGAAAAAGCCTGCAACGGCTTGGCTTCTTTTATGGTTTCGAGTCGATCTGAGTTTGGCTTGTGAGTCACCACAGCATCTAAAAAACTGACTGGCTGAAAATAGGCCGATCGGAGACCTGATTTTTTCGGCTTTAATACTCCTCTGACTAAATACGATTGAATACCAAGCTCGCGGGTGTAGGCCTTGACAATTAGGCTGGTCTCTCCATACCTAACGCTGCCTAAAACTACCAGCGAGCTTTGAATATAAGGTGTTCCTGCCAAATTGATTTAAATAACTCCTTGGGCAAGCATGGCGTCAGCAACCTTCACAAACCCGGCAATGTTCGCACCTTTCACATAATTACAATACCCATCTTCTTCCATGCCATAGGTAGTACAGGCATCATGGATGTCTTTCATAATGTGCTTCAAGCGATTATCGACCTCCTCACGCGTCCAACTAATGCGCAATGAGTTCTGTGACATTTCAAGACCTGAAGTTGCAACCCCTCCGGCATTAGATGCCTTACCGGGAGCAAACAAGATCTTATGATTCTGGAAGTGGTGAATCGCCTCTGGAGTAGAAGGCATATTTGCTCCTTCTGAAACAGCAATCAATCCGTTTTTCACCAGTAACTCTGCAGCAGCACCATCTAACTCGTTTTGAGTAGCGCAAGGGAGTGCAATTTCACAAGGAACTTCCCATGGGCGTTTGCCTTCGTGATAAGAGGCCTTAGGATAGTGCTTTACATAAGTCATTATTCGACCTCTTTTCACATTTTTGAGATCCTTTACAAACTCTAGTTTCTCAGCGTCAATACCGTCTGGGTCATAAATGTATCCTCCAGAATCAGATAGGGTAAGCACCTTTCCGTCTAATTGAAGAACCTTCTCTGCCGCAAATTGTGCCACGTTTCCCGAACCCGAGATAACGACCGATTTGCCGTTTACTGAATCCCCTCGAGTCTCTAACATGCTTTGAGCGAAATATACCGTTCCGTAACCCGTAGCTTCAGGTCTAATCTGAGAACCTCCCCAACTCAATCCTTTACCGGTGAGCACCCCAGTAAACTCATTTCTAATTTTCTTGTAGGCGCCGAATAAAAATCCGATCTCTCTGGCTCCAACTCCAATATCTCCGGCAGGCACATCGGTATTCGGTCCAATATGACGACAAAGCTCTGTCATAAACGCATAACAGAATCTCATAATCTCATCGTCAGACTTTCCTTTAGGATCGAAATCTGAACCTCCTTTTGCTCCACCCATAGGGAGTGTAGTTAAACTGTTCTTGAATACTTGTTCAAAGGCAAGAAACTTTAAAACACTAGCATTTACGGTAGGGTGAAAACGAAGACCGCCCTTGTATGGGCCAATCGCTGAATTCATCTGAATACGATAGCCTCTATTCACGTGAATTTCTCCCGTATCATCCACCCAAGCTACTCTGAAAGAAATCAGTCGTTCAGGCTCTACCATTCTTAGAAGGATATTTTTTCCATGGTAGATATCGTGTTGCACAATGTAAGGAAGTACCGTTTCGGCAACTTCTTGAACCGCTTGAATAAATTCTGGTTCGTGTCCATTTCTGGCCTTGACTTCGTTCATAAAAGTTTCGATAGTGGCCATGTTGTCTTTATGCATTATTAGTGAATTAAAAATATATGCGCAAAATTATGCTATTTCCATTTTTGAAACCGCTAAAAATTATCAAATTCTTAAAATGAGTGCGAAGCACGGGTGTCTAACATCTTCCTTACTTTTGCAACAAATTCAGAACATGCAACAAATCTACCATTTAGCGACCTGTCAAACTTGTAAAAAAGCGTTAGCCTTTTTGAATCCTGGGCCAGAAGTTGAAGTCATTGAGATTAAATCTCAAGGTATAACCGCAGATGCTCTCGATAAGATGGCTGAATTCGCTGGTAGTTACGAAGCTTTATTTAGCAGACGTGCACAACTCTACAAGAAAAGAGGACTCGCCGAGCAATCACTCACTGAACAAGATTACCGCTCACTAATTCTTGAGCACTATACCTTTCTTAAAAGACCGGTGGTTGTTACAGATACGGATGTATTTGCAGGACATGCCAAGGCCACTTTAGAAGCAGCTAAGACTGCACTTAGTCAATGAACAAAAGAGTACTCGCCTTTTTAGCGGCTTTCGGAGCCACATCAATTTATGCGTTAAACCACACGATTGCGAAAGGCTTAATGCCAATGTACATCAAGCCATTCGGGTTTATATTCATGCGAGTAGTGGGGGCCTTTCTTCTTTTTTGGGGCCTTTCTTTATTCAGAAAATCAGATCCCATTGAAAAGAAAGATTGGCCAAAGATTATGCTGGCCAGTTTATTTGGGGCAAGTATTAATATGCTCTCCTTTTTTAAAGGGCTCGAACTTTCTACTCCGATTAACAGTGCAGTACTCGTCACGATCACCCCGATTTGCACCCTAGTGCTATCTGCCATTCTTCTCAAAGAACCGATTACGAAAAACAAGACATTTGGGATTGCACTTGGGCTTGTAGGAGCGCTTGGACTCGTCGTTTTCGGTAACGAATTACGCTCAGACGCACCAAATATTCGCCTTGGAAACACCCTTTTTATTGTCAATGCGCTTTCCTATGGTGCTTACCTAGTATTGACCCGATCTTTAGTTCAAAAATACCATCCATTTACGCTGTTAAAATGGTTGTTTACCGTCTCTCTAATTATCAATTTCCCCATAACCATTGGTGATTTTCTAGACATTCAATGGTCGACACTCCCCAGCTGGTCGTATGCGACTATTGCCTTTGTTGTTGTCGGAGTTACCTTTTTGACCTACTTATTTAATGCCTTTGCCATGACCGAATTAAAGGCTTCGACCATCGGAGTGTTTACCTATGTTCAACCGGTGATGGGTATTCTATTTGCAGTGCTCGCAGGAAAGGATCAGTTCACACTAACTAAAATTGTCGCGGCCAGCCTTGTCATTGGAGGGGTATACTTAGCAAGTAAGCGCGTTCGAATGCCCTCAGAGAAGAAAGAAGTTTCGTAGCTTTAAGAAAATTAAACGCTATGAAACCCCTACCTGCTCCTCTCGATCAAACCAGTTTACCCGCTATTGCGGCTCCTATGTTTCTTGTATCAGGACCTGACTTGGTCATCGAATGTTGCAAAAACGGTGTAGTTGGTACATTTCCTGCATTAAACCAACGAACTAGCAAGGGATTTGAAGAGTGGTTGATTCATATAAAGGCTGCTTTAAATGAGTTTGAACAGGCTACCGGTAAAAAGGCTGCACCCTTTGGAGTAAATCTGATTGTTCACCCAACCAATACACGTCTTGAAGAGGATGTAAAACTATGTGTAAAACATCAGGTTCCCTTGGTAATTACGTCTCTTGGGGCTATTTCGCTATTGGTAGATACAATTCATTCTTATGGAGGTTTAGTCTTTCACGATATCGTTAAAAAACGTCATGCTGAAAAGGCTGCAGAGGCCGGGGTTGATGGCCTCATCCTTGTATCTGCAGGAGCAGGAGGACACGCAGGCACGATTAACCCAATGGCACTTATAAAAGACGTGAGAAAGGTTTTTGACAAAACCATTGTTGTTGCAGGATCTATCTCTACCGGTCAGGATATCGCTACAGTACTACAAATGGGAGCAGACATGGCTTATATGGGAACTCGATTTATCAACACCACGGAAAGTAAAGCCCAAGAGGAATATAAGAAGATGGTCATCGAAAGTACCTCTAGCGATATTGTACACACTTCATCTGTTTCGGGAATCCCTGCCAACTTTATGGAGGCGAGCTTAAACGCTGCCGGGATAGGCCCTTCGGATTACGTTCGTACAGCAAAATTAGACCCTGGGTTAGATATGAATTCAGAAGCCAAGGCTTGGAAGACCATTTGGTCAGCAGGTCATGGAGTAAGTGCTATTCACGATTGTCCGAGCACTGAAGAACTGATTAAGCGACTACATGACGAATTTGAACAGGCGTTAGAAATGCAACAACAGCGTCTAAATCATTATAAACAGAGTAAATAGTTGCCTAAGATGAATGTCCGGGCTACATTTATCAAAAATTTTAGCATGCGTAAATCAATACTATTCGTTGGTCTTGCCTTAATCATTGCGAGCTGCGGTGAGAGTCCTAAAAAGGAGAACAAAGGTTTCGAGGTAACCCGTAAAAAGGAAGTGGCAAAAACAGAAGCGAGTTCTTCTGAGGTACCCGTAGACCTTTCTAACATAGGATTAGGCCCTGTTACTTCTTACGAGTTTAGTGCATCAGTCGATACAGATTTAGCTGAAAAAGGAAAAAGTATTTACGCCGGTAAATGTACCGCATGTCACCTTGTAGATCGCAGAATGATTGGTCCTGCGTTAAAAGGCGTTTACGATCGTCGCAGCCCTGAGTGGGTATTAAACCTATTGCTTAATACTAATGAAATGCTACAGAAAGATCCGATTGCCAAGGCCCTTCTGAAAGAGTACAATAACGCTCTAATGATCAATCAGAATCTATCTGAAGACGAAGCAATAGCAGTAGCAGAGTATCTTCGAACCCTATAGTTATGTTGAAGCACCAGTCCCTAACGGTTTTAGGGGGTGGGAGTTTTGGAACTGCACTAGTCAAAATATTTAATGATAACGAGGTTACGGTAACCTGGTACGTTAAAGAAGATGACGGAGTAAAGGCCATTAATACGGTCGGACAAAACCCTCATTACCTCAGCAGCGTTCAACTCAATACGAACCTTGTGCATGCCACAAGCAATATCGAGGAAGCAATAGCTGCATCATCTGCGATAGTTATCGCCATACCCTCTGCATTTATACACCAAAGCTTACATCCATTTTTGGATTTGCTCAAAGGCAAAACCACCTTTTCGGCGGTCAAAGGAATGGTTCCTGAAACCGGTCAAATTATTGGTGATTACCTAACTGAATACGGAGCCATAGAATTGAAAGATTTTGGGGTAATCTCAGGCCCCTGTCACGCCGAAGAAATCGCACTCGAGAGACACTCCTACCTTACGGTATCTGCTGTGGATATTCTAAAAGCCAATCAAATGAAGGCTACCCTATCAAACGCGTATATCAGAGTCTCTACCGGAAACGATATTATAGGCACCGAGTATGCTGCAGTATTAAAAAATGTGTACGCCATTGCTGCAGGAATCGCATCAGGTTTAGGATATGGAGATAATTTTCAAAGCGTTTTGATTTCTAATGCTATTAGAGAAATGAAACGCTATTTAGGCCGTATTTACAAGATGAAGCGTAACATCAATCAATCTGCTTATCTCGGAGACCTTTTGGTCACCGCCTACTCCGATCATAGTAGAAATAAACGTTTTGGCCATCGCCTGGGACAAGGTATGACGGTAGAAGAAACCTTTAAAGCAGAGAAGATGATTGCAGAAGGTGCCTATGCAGTAAAACCTGTTTATCTTATGGCAAAGTCTCAGAAAAAGGCTCTTCGCACACCAATTATTGATGCTGTTTACAAAGTAGTAGAAAAGGGCGCCTCGGCCACAGAAACTTTCGAATCACTGAAAGAAAAACTCAACTAGGGAAAAGAGTAATCTCGCTCTACCCTGCATACCCTTACCCTGTAATTTCGATACCACTGATTACGTCCTCGCTGTTGCGCATAACGATGATCGGTAAGTCTTTTAAAATTAGAAATGCTTTCAAGATCTTTCCAATAAGAAACAGTAATTCCGATAGCACTTCGCGCCGATTCCACAGAGATAAAACCTGGAATACTCTTGGCTAGTGCTATCATTTTATCAGACCACTCCTGATAATCGCCCAAATCATCGCCGGTGGTTGAGGTAAAAATTACAGCGTAATATTCAGAATTCATTCGATATAATTTCTTTCGATAAAGTAATTCACTAGCGCCTCTTTCATAAGGATGGATTGCTCCCCCGCCTTTAAATGGGGCAGCTCGTCGATCACCTTATAATGAGGCCAACCTTCCTCATCGAAATGAGAGAATTCATAATATCCATAAGGCTCTAAAAGACGACAAATTGCAATGTGCATTAGATTGATTTTCTCATCCTTTTTGAACTTGCGATGCAATTTCCCTAACTCCTGAACGCCCACTAAATAAATCATTCCTTCCATATCCAAAGGATCGCCATCAGAGAATTGATCAGATAGTTTCACAACAAGTGCGTCAAATCGCTCTTTTAGTTTTTCATCTCTTGCCATGCTGCAAAAATACGGGGTTACTTATTGGAATACATCGATTTCCACTTGTTATAGACGTCGAACAAGCCCATAATTGATCATTCCCACTTAATTTAGACTTGTGTTACTCTAAGTTTTTGTTTTTGTTGTTAGTACACACGATGCCAAACAAACCTGGCTAAAGCCCCGCGATCCTGCGGGGTTTTTTTATTTCGGGGCAAGATTTCTTCCTGGCTCTCCTTGATACAGCTCATTCAAAGGATCACTTTGCCAAAATTCTTTGGTGTCCACGTCTAGTACCGTTACCCCTCCCTTAAAGGCAGCTCCAGTATCTATGTTCCAAACATTAGCAGCTCGCTGAGGCGAAACAAAGGACTCCTTCGATATCGGAGTATGACCAATAAATATCTCGCTATAACGCTTTAATCTCGGGGGTAGTTCTTTGTCTTCTGTTTTTTCTACCACCTTTGCCAGTTCCCAAAGTGTTCGATCCCAGTAAAACATCTTAGAAAAGTACTCTTGTTCAACCCCTCTTAGATTGGTAAAGCCAGCATGAAGAAAAAGGCGATTATTTTCATCTAACCGATAATCTTCAAGGTTTTGTAAAAAGGCGATATGAAGCTCCTTGTGAACTCGGTCGATAGCGTCGTAACTATTTTTTGTAGCAGCACCTCCATGAAGCAACCAGTTTTCAGGGGCCTCAGATCTAGTTAAATAGTTAAGACAAAGATCATCGTGGTTGCCGCGAATGAACGTGCAGTGATATCGATCTCTGAGGGTCATCAAAAAATCGACTGTCTGATGGGCTTCGCTCCATCCATCCACATAATCTCCTAGAAAAATAAGATGGTCTTGTTCGCTAACATTTGCTCGATTTAGTACCTGTTGTAGTCCCTTTTTTCCGGAGTGAATATCTCCGATGGCGAGTGTGCGTTTCAATCTTTAGGTTTACTTCAAAATTAGTACTTTGGGCACTTAAAATCTACCCCATGAAGAAGGTGTTTTGTATCGGAGAGTTATTGATTGATTTTGTTGGGCAGGGAGGACATCCCTCACTTACAAAAACCGATCAGTTCCTTAAAAAAGCCGGTGGAGCTCCTGCGAATGTGGCCGCTGCAGTGAGTCGTCTTGATGGTCAAAGCTGTTTTGTTGGAGCTGTGGGTAGCGACCCTTTCGGAAACTTCTTAGCAGAGACCCTAGAAGAAGAAGCGGTTGGCACAGAATTTTTACAACGAGTTTCCACTTTTACTACGCTCGCTTTTGTAAATCTCGGTGCCGATGGTGAACGTGACTTTGTATTCTCGAGAGGAGCTGATCGGGAACTGACCTATGACAAAGCACTCGCTGGTAAGTTCTCTCAACAAATTGTTCACTTTGGAGCCGCAACCTCCTTTTTAGGTGGAAGCCTAGAACATACCTATTCGACTTATCTAGAAGAGGCGATAGCTAATGAGGCACTCATCAGTTTTGACCCTAATTACCGTCACGATCTACACCGATTCGATCCTGAAGATTTTATCAAAAAGTCACTGTATTTCATCTCGAAGGCTCACCTAATAAAGCTCAGCGAAGAAGAGGCGAAACTACTCGCAAACACCGATGACTTAGAGGAGGCTTGCCGATTCTTTCATAAGATGACCCACGGGACGATCTGTATCACTCTTGGAAAGCAAGGAACCCTTTTGAGCTTAGATAGTGATCAAAGAGCAACGATTCCTACCGTCCCCATCAAAGCGATTGACACCACAGGTTCTGGAGATGCTTTTATCGGATGTTTACTCGCCACCCTTTCCAAAGCAACATCAACATCGATCTTAAAAGACAAGGAGTGGATGACCGCAGCGGTGAGTATCGCTAACAAAGCTGGAGCATTTACGGCACAGAATTATGGGGCCATTGCTGCCCTACCGAGAGCGAAAGACCTAATGTAGCCCCTCTAGTTATACCTCACTTTTCGAATTACTCGAAGTGCTTCTTTCAGCGAGTCATAAGCCTCTTGGTCTATTGCTTTAATAAGGCCCCTAGCATTTTCTAACTGTTCTTTGGCCTCTTCGAATCCATTTAAGAAACAGATTAAATAGGTGTCAGGAAGTCGTCTTAGATCTAATAATTGATTTTCAGAGAGTCGAACTTTTTGCTCAAGAAGTTTAACCAAAGTATTATTCGTATTGTATACGTGAAATAATTCTCGAGTGTCGTAACGTGGAGGCTCAAAAATCAGTTCGGTATTCATCTGGTAGGTACCATTCTCTTCGAAACGAATATCTAATCGTTCGAGCGGATAATATTTTTTGTCTCCAAGCCCAAGAAACACATATTCGGTTAGACTGAAGGTGTCATTGGTATGAGTAATCTCTATCTCGTCAAGGGCAGAATAGAACAATCTTACCTGTTCATTGATCAATTCGATATCCACTCGCGAATAATAAGCCTTGTCCTTGACTTTCTTTACCTGTCCAGCCCAACACACTACAAATTGCTCTTTAAAAACCTTGTAATCACTTGGCATATCAGGATGACGATTTCGAATAAAATCAATCACCCCATCGAGGGTGAGCTCAATATTATTTTCTGCGTGGCGTTCTAAATCTTGAACGATAGCTGAATTGGTATCTCGCAATTCAGATTCGAAGTTCTTCGGAACCGACATACTGCCCTCGCGATAAAAAACAGCTCCTCCATAATACTTCCAGATGTTCTTTCTAAGGGAACAGAGTTTGCCCGAAGATCGTATCGTAATAAGACCCACCACCTTATTGTCAGGTAAATGTGGAAAGGGAATGTTCTCGTACGAAACCTTAGGCGGTTGATCTAAGTAAGCATTTACCAGGTTCTGGATTTTGCTGTCGTCAAAAAAATCAACGCCAACGATACTACTGTCTAAATCCTCGACACCAACAACAATGTAAGAGTTGTTCAAGGGATTGGTATTAGCCAAAGCACAAACGTGCTTGAGGAACTTGGCTTTACCCTCCTTTTCGCCTATAGAAATACTGCGTTTTTTATCATAGAAACTATTCTCGTCATTATGAGCGAGTAAATTTTTAATTAAAAGACGCTTATTAATCATACCCTAAGGAACTCTTGTGCCCTTGGCGGCCTCGAGCAATACGAACCAGTCTTCAAGCTCTAACGCTATCTCAAAACCTTTCTTTGCATCAGCGAGGCGATTGATTTGAGTGGTTCCTACCACCGGGCTGATCTTAGACGGATGTTTCGCTAAAAAAGCCAATGCTAAGCCTGCTAAATCAGTATCATATTTCTTCATTAGATCATCAGCAACAGCTCTAATGCGAACCACGGCCTCGTCATCAGGGTTTTTAAACAGCACTCCGAGAGGTGACCAAGCCATCGGCTCGATATTCAAATGGTTCGCCTGATCTAGAGTACCATCGTACATCGAATCAGTATGCGTGATCGAACATTGTATCTGGTTCGCTTCTACTGGAGCAAATCGCATGACACTTTCAACCTGATGCGGAAGAAAATTTGATAAGCCAAACGACTTTATCTTTCCTTGATCTAAAAGCGTTGCAACAGCTAGACCCACCTCTTCAGTATTCAGCAATGGGCTCGGCCTATGCAATAGAAAAAGATCGAGATAATCGGTACCTAGATTTCTTAAGCTTTGCTCTGCCGACTCAATAATATAAGCGGTATCGTATTGATAATGCTTGACTTTATTAGTTCTACCTCTGGTCATTTGAATCCCACACTTGGTAATTAGTTCAACATCCTCTCTAGCCACATTAGCCTGTTTTAAAGCCGCTCCAAATTCTGCTTCAGTAGTGTAATCTCCATAGATATCGGCATGATCAAATCGATTTAAACCCAATTCTAGAGCTCCTGCTATACGATTAGCCATTTCTGTGGTGTTCAGGGCGCTTCCCCAGCAGCCCCATGTCATCGTTCCAATAACCAGTGAGTGTTTTTTCATAGTGATCCGTTTTTCAGGCTATAAGTTACAACTTTATAAAAGCCAAAACTTTGTGAAAACCTTATTAAATCAGGCATTTTTAACCTATCATTAACAAGAGAAAGCAATAAGAATTTAGAATTTGCGCCCTCTAAACATAAGACAAAGCGAAATGAGTGTAGATATTAGTGAGTTAAACGAGAAAATAGCACGAGATAGCGCCTTTATTTCGGCATTGAGAAACGAAGTGTCGAAGGCGATTGTCGGGCAAAACCATATGGTAGATAGTCTCTTAATTGGTCTACTAGCCAAAGGTCATATATTACTCGAAGGAGTTCCGGGTCTTGCGAAAACTTTGGCAATTAATACGCTTTCAAAGGCAGTAAAAGGCAGCTTTAGTCGAATTCAGTTCACTCCTGACCTGTTGCCAGCTGATGTGATTGGGACCGTAATCTATAACATGAATGAACAGGTCTTTAACGTTAAGAAAGGTCCGATTTTTGCCAATTTCGTTTTGGCAGATGAGATCAACCGTGCACCTGCAAAGGTTCAGTCAGCCCTGTTAGAAGCCATGCAAGAGAAGCAAGTGACTATCGGCGATGAAACCTTTAAACTCGACCAACCCTTCCTTGTTATGGCAACCCAAAACCCTGTCGAACAAGAAGGGACCTATACCTTGCCTGAAGCTCAGGTAGATCGTTTCATGTTGAAAGTGGTCATTGATTATCCGAAAAGAGAGGATGAGCAACTGATTATTCGACAAAATTTAGCTTCAACTACCCATAAGATAAGCGCTGTACTAAACACTAAGGATCTCCTCAAAGCCCAAGAAAGTGTAAACGAAGTATATCTCGATGAAAAGATTGAGCAATATATCGTTGATCTAATCTTCGCGACAAGGTATCCTGAAAATTATGGCTTAGCTCATCTAAAGTCACTAATTAGTTTCGGAGCTTCACCAAGAGGTAGCATTAGTCTTGCAAAAGCAGCGAAGTGTTATGCGTTCATTCAGGGAAGAGGATTCGTAGTTCCTGAAGATGTTAGAGCGGTGATTTTTGATGTGCTCAGACATCGTATCGGTTTAACCTACGAGGCTGAGGCTGAATCGATCGGAAGCGGTCAAATTATCGAACAAGTTCTCGAAGCGGTCAAAGTACCTTAATATATAACATGCTAGAAGTCTCTGACATTCTTGCCCGAGTTAGAAAGATTGCTCTTAAAACTCGTAGGCTTTCTGACCATGTTTTTGGAGGAGAATACCATTCTTCTTTCAAAGGCAGAGGTATGACCTTTAGTGAAGTAAGAAAGTACGAATACGGGGATGATGTTAGAACGATCGACTGGAATGTTACTGCACGAAATAGGGAACCCTATTCAAAGGTTTTTGAAGAAGAACGCGAACTCACCTTAATGCTGGCTGTTGATGTTAGTTCGTCTGGTCTTTTCGGTAGTGGCGAAACTACCAAACTTGAAAAAAGTATTGAGATCGCCGCAATTCTGGCATTCTCTGCCCTACAAAACAATGATAAAGTTGGGTTACTTGCTTTTTCTGACGAGGTCGAGCTTTTCTTGCCTCCAAAAAAGGGCAAAGCTCATCTTCTACGAATCATCAGAGAACTCCTCGTTCTTTCTGACCCCTCGAAACCTGCACAGAAAACAAGTATCGACAAAGCGCTCTCTTCTCTTTCTGGTTATCTTAAAAAGAAAACCATCGTCTTTGTACTTTCTGACTTTCTAGATACTGGCTACGAAAAATCGCTCCGAATTTTGGCGAAGCGACACGATGTGAATGGATTCCGTATTTATGATGCTCTCGAAATGGCAATGCCTAATTTAGGATTGATTCCTATGAGATCCCTAGAAGAGGATACCATCGCTTATGTAGATACCGGGTCAAAAAGTATTGCTAAAACCTATATCAACGACATTGATTCAGCCGTATCCTACTTTGAAAAGAGCTTTGCTCAAGTAGGAGCCCCGATGGTAAGTTGTGAATTAAATGAGGATCATATTTCTAAACTACTACAGTTCTTTAAGGCAAAGCATCGCTAATGAAAAGCTTCTTAGCAACATATAAAATCATCGCATTGCTGGTTCTTGCTCTGTTTATTCACCAAGGGTATGGTCAAGAAGTAACTGCCTCCATAGATCGAGACAGTCTTCTCATCGGGGAACAAATTGAGTTACAGCTAAGCGCCTCTGCTGATCCTGAAGCCTTGATTCTATTTCCAGAAGGCCAAACCTTTTATCCGCTCGAGGTGGTCAATGAATCGGCAATCGACACCTTGTCAAAAAGACCTCAATTATCGCTTCGTAAAACCTATAAGATTACTCAGTTTGATGCTGGAGACTATCTGATTGCCCCCCAACAAATCACTATTAATAGAAATCCGTACACTACCGAGGCAATTCCTGTTCGAATCAACGATGTAGTCGTCGATACGACCGCCCAAGGCCTGTACGACATAAAACCTCTTGGTCAAAAAACTCCTGAACCTCAGAGTCATTGGCCTTATGTGCTCATCACTGCTCTCATAGCGATCGGGCTTCTTGTTTATTTCAAAAGATCACGTGAAAAGAAACGAGTCATTAGCCCCTTTGAAGAGGCAATCCGCTCCATTGATCGTCTAAAGCAAATAGAAGTGGTCGAAGCTGCATCTATTTACTATTCCGCAACCTCTATTTTTAAAACCTACCTGCATCGCAGACTCTCATTGTCTACAGAACAGAGAACCTCTAAGGAACTCATTGGCCTACTAGATAGTCTCGGCCAAAACGAGCCTTATTACCAGCAGACTAAGGAGCAACAGAATGGTTTAAAGGAGCTACTTAATCGGGCCGAACTCTACAAGTTCGCGAAACAATCGGTAACCGATGAGCAGCGAAGTGCTGACCTTTTACTTGTCAGTCAAACAATAGAGGCCTACGAGGAAGGTTACCTAAGAAAGTTAGAAGCACTTACCATCGTGCCTCAAAAGAAAAATCGAGTAAAACAGCGTACAATCATCGCCGTTTCAACCTTAATTATAGTGCTAGGATCACTTGGTGTATATGGATACCTAACTGGTTACCAGAATCTTTGGGATAGTATTACCCTTAACCCGTTCAAAAAGTCCTACGAACAAACCTGGGTCTCATCAAGTTATGGCTTTCCTCCAGTAAGTATTGAATCTCCAGAGGCATTATTTAGAAACGAGGAAGGATTTAGTTGGAACCTTAATGAAGATTTAACCGTCTCTATCCGAATTGAAAAAGGCCAAAGTGAATCAGAGGTTGACTTCGTTGCTCTTTCTGAAGCACAGCTGCTTCGATTTGAAGAAGAAGGTTTTTCGACGATTTTACCCAAGTCAGAAATCTACAACACTAAAGAGGAGGTCACAGGTTATCACTCATTCGGTACTGCACTAGATGCAGCGAAGAATGAACGATCATTTGACCATCTTATTTTTGGCGGAAAAGGGTTTTCTCAAGAAGTGGTTATTACCTACCCTACAGGAGATCGTTGGGCTGAACAAATAGCCGCTAGAATAATGGAGTCAATAAAAGTAACCACCGAATTATGAGAGAAGTACTTTTAGCTCCTTATAAAAATCCTGAGTGGTTTGCACTTTTTGCAATCTTATTACTACTTGTACTATGGAAGCTTAAGAGCGCTTCAAAAGAATCCGTTTTTTTCAATTTTTCTACAAGAGTTAAGCGGTCAAGCAGTCTAAAATCTAAACTACGTCCTTTAATTTGGGTGCTCCGTATCGCAGCTCTAGCTTCGCTGATCATGGCACTAGCAAGGCCTCAAACGTCTGGGGTAAACACCAAGACGAAAACTTCTAGTGGTATAGACATCGTTCTTTCAATAGACGTGAGTTCGAGTATGCTCGCCAAAGATCTGCAACCTAACCGACTTGAAGCCTTGAAAGAAGTGGCTTCAGACTTCGTCAAAGATCGAAAAAGCGACCGTATCGGGCTCGTTGTATATGCCGGAGAAAGTTATACAAAAACACCCCTAACCACCGATACCGCAATTACGCTCACTGCACTTTCGGAGCTAACCTTTGGAGCTATCGAGGACGGAACCGCTATCGGAATGGGACTCGCAACAGCAGTGAATCGCCTTAAAGAAAGTGATGCGATTTCAAAAATCATCATCTTACTTACAGATGGGGTGAACAATAGTGGATTTATTGAACCTGAAACTGCGGCCAATCTCGCCCTCGAATATGGTATCAAAATTTACACCATTGGTCTAGGAACTAATGGTAATGCCTTAAGCCCCATTGCCTACAATCCTGACGGTTCATTCAGATACGGAATGCGTTCAGTAGAAATCGATGAAGAGCTCCTCAAAAGCGTGTCAGAGCTTACTGGCGGTAGCTACTACAGAGCCACTGACAACCAAAGTCTTGAAGCCATCTACGATCAAATCAATGAGCTTGAAAAAAGCGAAATTGAAGAGTTTAGTTATTACACCTACGAAGAGCATTTTAGATTTTGGGTATTTCTAGCCTTAAGTCTACTTGCTCTTGAGCTATTATTACGTCACACCCTTTTTAGAGAAGCCCTGTCATGATGTTAGTCGAACATACCCAATACCTCACTATAGGCGGGATCGTTGTTCTGCTGATCACCCTACTTTTCATAGGGTATCGAGCATGGCAAAAGCATACGCTAAAAAAAGCCCAGCCCGATGAGAAATTGAGAGATCAAATGCTAAAAAGACTCGCACCTCTTCGAAGCAATAAAAACCGCTTACTAAAACGCATTCTTATACTTCTCGCTATCTATTTTGCCTTCATTGGATTAGCCAATCCTAAAATCGGAACACAATTAGGTACGGTAAAAAGAGAAGGGGTTGATCTAGTATTTGCCATCGATGTCTCAAAGAGTATGCTCACTGAGGACATCGCCCCTAATCGTATAGAAAAGGCAAAACGAATTGTTGCAGAAACACTTTCTGAGCTCAAGGGAGACCGAGTAGGAATCATTACTTACGCAGCCTCTGCCTTTCCTCAGCTACCCATCACAACAGACTATGGAGCTGCTCGTATGTTCCTTAAAGGAGTAAATACAGACATGATGTCCTCTCAAGGAACAGCTATCCTAGAAGCTATCAAACTTGCTGGCACTTTTT
The DNA here is from genome assembly GCA_964217345.1 of Euzebya sp. Lineage (GTDB taxonomy): Bacteria > Bacteroidota > Bacteroidia > Flavobacteriales > Flavobacteriaceae > UBA3478. The sequence continues at coordinate 33,045 of CAXPJI010000025.1, read as the reverse complement.
TCGACCCAAATGCCGAGACCCGCAGAGTGCTCATTTTATTGTCTGACGGAGAAGATCACAATGAAACAGGAGTAGATATCATCGCCGAAATCGCGAACCAAGCCAACATTCAAATCATCACCGTTGCAACAGGCACGACCTCTGGAGGCCCAATTCCCGAAAGTGGAAAAGCAAAAGGCAGCTTTAAAAAAGATAATGAAGGCAATGTAGTCATCTCAAAGCTGAACAAGGACGTATTAGAAGAATTGGCAGATAGCACCAACGGTATTTATATCGATATCCTAACCACCGAAGCAACGATATCAGCAATTAGCGATTTCCTAGCCCAACTAGACAAAACTGCTTTTGAAACCCAGACCTACTCTAACTATAAAGATCAATTTCAATGGTTCATCGCCATTGCCTTTATTATTTTAGTCATTGAATTCTTAATTCCTGAACGTAAACTACTATGGTTTCGAAAATGAGAAGGCAATTACTCTTTCATATCGTTGTATTAATCGGGCTCGTTGCAAATGGCCAACGTTTAGAAGTTGAAAAACTCAACAATAATGGAATCGATAAGATAAGTGCTCCAACAAAGGCAGAACAGTTATTTCGGAAAGCATCCGCTATTGATACCACTTATGCTGAGGCTCCTTATAATCTTGGCACCACACTCTATCGGGAGAATCACATTGAGGAAGCTTTTGGACACCTAAAAGAGGCCGCAAATCGAAGCTCACAGCCCGATCTCTCCCATAAAGCATTCCACAACATAGGCAATGTTTACATGCAAAAGGAAGAATACGATAATGCCATAGAAGCCTATAAACAGGCGCTGCGAAATAACCCTACAGATGAAGAAACTCGGTATAATCTCGCTTTAGCAAAAAAGAAAAAAGAAGAGCAAGAGCAACAGCAAGAACAGAATCAGAATCAGGATCAAAACCAAAATCAGGATCAACAGGATCAACAAGAAAACAAGGAAAATAAAGAGAACGATCAGGAGGATAAAGAAGGTGATCAAGAGAAAGAAGGTGATCAGGGAGACTCCAAAGAAAAAGAGAGAGAGTCAGAGGACGAAAAGGGAGATGGTTCTGAAAAAGAAGAACAGAAAAAAGGCCAAGGAGATCAAAAACAGGAACAAGGAAAACGACCAGAAGACAAGCAGCCTCAAGGTAATCCTAAGCCTCAGGAACTTTCTAAGCAACAGATAGAAAACCTTTTGCAGGCGCTTCAAAATGAAGAGAATAAAGTACAAGAAAAAATGAACGCTAAAAAGGTTCAAGGTCGTAAATTGAAAGTTGAAAAAGATTGGTGATGAAACGTTGGGCAGTACTCTTATTTTCTCTTTTTAGTCTATTGGCAAAGGCTCAGGATAATGACATCAAGTTCGAAGCGGTCCTGAGTAAAGCTAAACTAGGCCAAAACGAACGCCTTAGAGTTTCTTTTGAAATGAATAAGGATGGGGACTTCTTTGAAGCACCTTCCTTTAATAATTTCGAGGTACTCATGGGTCCTTCACAATCGATCAGCTCCTCCTTTATCAATGGAAAACGGAGTTTTTCTAAATCGTACACCTATCTTCTTAGACCCAAGAAGCAAGGACAATTAATCATTGATAGTGCGTCAATAACCATCGATAATACTGTTTATACCACTGACCCTAAAACAGTTTTGGTAACAGAGCCCATCGATAACCCTAATGCACCAAAGACCGCACAAGACATCGCCGATGAAAGCCTTTACCTAGTTGCGACACTATCGAATGACAAACCCTATCTAAATCAAGGGGTTTTGGTGACCTACACCCTTTATTTTTCTCCGAGAGTTTACATCAATAATTTTATCCCTGTTGAGAATCCGACCTATAAAAATTTCTGGAGTCAAGACCTGCCTATAAAAGAATACGAAACGCGAAGAACCACCTTCAGAAACGAAAGTTTCAACGCGGTAGATTTAAAAACCGTGGTTTTATACCCTCAAAAATCTGGTTCGTTGGCTTTAGATCCATTTGCACTTGAACTCTATGTCCAAATACCGACTGGGAGAAGAGATTTCTTTGGTGATCCGATTATGAGATCGGCAACTAAAACAGTTAAAGCGGGTGATCTGAGTATCAATGTGAGGGAGTTGCCAGAAGAAGGGAAACCTTTAAATTTTAGTGGAGCGGTAGGAGATTTTGAACTGTCAGTAGATGCAAGCAGAACCAACTTGGAGGCCAACGAATCAACTCAAATCAAGGTTAAAATTAATGGGAAAGGGAATCTCAAATTACTTTCTATCCCTGAACTAAGTTTACCGTCAGCGCTCGAAAAGTACGATCCCGAATATACCGATGACGTTAGGGTAAACAGAGAAGGGATGAACGGTTCAGTGACCAACTCCTATACTGTTGTTCCCAGATATGCAGGAAGTTATCCTGTCGACCCACTTGAGTTTACCTACTTCGATCCGAATTCGAAAAGCTACAAAACACTAAGTAGTGATCCTTTTGATCTTACTGTAGAAGGAAGTGCACTGCTTCCTAGTACAAGCACAATAGCACCAATAGCAGAGAAAAACACCCCAGTTACTTCTGGGTTTAAATCGAATGCTTATCAAACAAGCCTAGTTACGATAGTTAGTTCTCCCTGGTTTGAAAGTAACACCTATTATCTCATACTGGCGCTACTCCTTATTTTAGGATTCAGCATAAGTTTCATCATAAACACTTTTAAAGCAAGTATAGGAACTTCGGGTCAAGGAGCTAAAAAGGCGCTTCCGAAAAAAATCAAGGCACTTTTAAAACGAGCAGACAAACTAGCCAAAGAGCAAAACGCTGAGTTCTATTCTATCGCTTCTGAAATTCTATTCTTATGTCTAGAAAAATATTCAGGAGTCGATTTATCTACGGCCTCTAAACAAGAGCGAGAAGATAAACTTCAAACACTGGGTGCGGATGCCCACCTAATTGAGCGAATAAATACCATTAACGATCGAATTCTTATGGTTCGGTACAGTGGCTCGGCAAGTGCTCCATTCGAAGAAGATTCAAAAATACTTCATAATATAATTGACGATCTCTTATAAACTCATGCGAAGCTTAACCCTGCTTATTACACTTTTCTTAAGCCTAACGATTACGGCGCAAGAAGCTGGTTTTGAAAAAGGAATAGTAGCCTTCAAAGCCGGTAACAAAGCTTATCTCGAAGAGGATTATGATGTTGCCATAAAAGCTTACCAGGAGGTGTTAGCTGAAGGGCTGCATTCGAAAGAGGTCTATTTAAATTTAGGTAACGCCTATTATAAAAACGGTCAGACAGCATCAAGTATTCTTTATTACGAAAAGGGGTTACTGCACTTCAAAAAAGATGTTGACCTACTAACAAATTTGCAGTTTGCAGAGAATCAACGAATTGATCGAATTGAACCATTACCCGACTCTATTATAAAACGAGTTTATAAATTTTTACTAAACCTTATGAACAGTGAAAGTTGGGCTGTGACTAGTCTTATTTTCGCTCTATTATTTGCAGTTGCAAAAACTATAAAACCTCGTTTAAGGAAAATAGCTACCCCTAGTCTGATTGTTGCCTTGATCGCCTTTTTAACACTTCTATTTATTCGAAAAATAGAACGCTCAGAGAATTACGCTATTGTATTTGAACCGGCGGTAACTGTACTTAGCGACCCAAAAATAGACGCTCCGGTTGCTTTTGAGTTAAACGAAGGCACCAAAGTAAAGCCAGTGGAGTCTTTTGAAGAATTTCAAAAAATCGAAATTGCCAATGGTCAATCGGGTTGGATCGTCACTTCTTCAATACGATTTATTAAAGAATAAAAACTCTTCTCCCGAAAATTACTATATTCTAGGCAACTTTAAATTTTATACACATGCCTGTACAAACAGCAGAAAGTCAAGCAAAAATGAGTCCGTCTGAAGCAATCAACCTCCTAATCGAAGGGAACGAACGCTTCTTAAATGGTGCAATGAAAGAAAGAGATTTAATGTCTGAAGTAGAGGCTACAGCAAATGGCCAATATCCATTCGCATGTATCGTGGGGTGTATCGATTCACGAGTGCCAGTAACTTCGGTTTTTGATCAAGGAATTGGATCACTTTTCGTTGCCACTGTAGCAGGAAATATTATCAATGAAGACATTCTAGGAAGTCTAGAGTTTGGCTGTGCGGCCGCTGGCTCTAAAGCCGTAGTGGTTCTCGGACATACTTCTTGTGGAGCAGTAAAAGGAGCCTGTGATCACGTCGAATTGGGCAACCTAACTAGTCTTCTTTCAAAGATTAATGCCTCTGTTATGGAGACTACAGAACCAACAGATCCAGCAGATCGTAACTCTTCGAATTTGGACTTTGTCAACGAAGTGGCTAAACATAACGTCTACCGCTCGGTAGAGGATATCCGAATCAAATCTAACGTTCTAAGACGCTTAGAAGAAAAGGGTAAAATCACTATTGTAGGAGCCATGTACGATGTAGGTACAGGCAAAGTGAGTTTTCTCGATTAAGCCTTTACTAAGCTTGAACTTTTCTCTTGTTTAAGAGTCGCTCAATTAAATTCGTTGGCGACTCAACCTTCTCATTTTCAAAGATGAAGGTTATTGAGATGTCTCTTTCTGAGGCCTTTTCTTGAAATTCATGAAGAATCTCGATAACGTCGTAATCGATGAACACTGTTCCTCTAAAATCAATTTCGAGCTTATTTCCATTAGGGATTTCTTGAAGAGATTTTAGAATAGCTGCTTTATTAAAAAAGGTCACCTCTTCGGCTAACACAATACTGCTTAAACTCTCTTCTTTCTTCAAATGCATGAAGTGAGAGTTGTTAAAGCTTTCGAGAAGAATAATTACCAGAGAGGTTGCAAGACCCATAATGATACCTACCAATAGGTCGGTAAACACAATACCTACAATCGTAACGATAAAAGGAACAAACTGCTTTTTCCCTAGACGATACATAGATTTGAATAGCACAGGTTTAGCCAATTTATATCCTACCATTAACAGTATAGCAGCTAGAACGGATAAGGGTATAAGGTTAATAACATTTGGTAGAATAAATACGGCAATAAGCAATAAAAATCCATGAATAATGGCAGACGCCTTGGTCTTATTTCTAGATTGAATATTGGCCGAGCTTCGAACAATTACTTGAGTAATTGGGAGGCCTCCAATGGCGCCTGAGATAACATTACCCACACCTTGTGCAAATAATTCTCGATTCGTTGGAGTTACTCTTTTATGTGGATCTAATTTGTCTGTTGCCTCCACACAAAGTAGCGTTTCTAAACTAGCTACTACGCAAATCGTAATAGCGACTATCCAAACCTCAGTATTTTGAATTGCGGCAAAATTTGGAAAGGTGAGTTGACTCGTTATTCCCGCACCCAAGTCGAAGATAGGCACAGCTACTAGATGCTCAGGTGAAATTCCTAAAGTAGCATCCCCAGCAAAAGATATAGAGTAAATAATCCCCAGTGCAACAGCGACGATAGGGCCCTGTATAATTCTGAAAATTGGTCCCTTGTGAATAAGCACTTTATCCCATAAAATTAGTAGGGCAAAAGAAATAACAGAAATGATGGTAGAGCCGGTGCTAATTTGTTTCACCGTCATAAGAAGACGACTAAAGGTGTTACTACCATCCGCCTCGATAAAGCTAAGGTTTCCCTCCCAGTCTGCATCATAACCGAAAAAATGTGGTATTTGCTTTAGAATAATAATGATTCCAATGGCTGAAAGCATTCCCTTGATGACTGAAGCTGGAAAGAAATACCCAATGACACCAGCCTTCATTACTCCTAATATAATCTGAAAGATTCCTGCCAAAATCACGGCAACCAAAAAGGTCTCGAAACCTCCTAAGCTGGTAATAGCAGTTAATACGATTGCAGCTAAACCTGCTGCTGGACCACTTACCCCAATTTGCGAACCGCTTAAAGAACCTACAATAATACCTCCTACGATTCCTGCAATTAACCCAGATATAAGGGGGGCTCCTGAGGCTAATGCAATCCCTAAACAAAGAGGTAAGGCAACAAAGAAAACAACAATACTAGCTGGAAAATCAGACTTCAAATTATTCATTAAAATTCATTTTTCTCTAAAATAATCATTTATAATCATTCACATTCAAAGGCCTCTCAGAGGTTTTATTAAATTTGTCGAATATTTCAGAATCATGATCGAGGAAATTAAAGGCCATATAGAAAAAGTCGAACAGTTTGAAGCTTCATCTACTGAGGCCCTAGAATCGTTTCGCTTAGAATATCTGGGAAAGAAAGGATTACTAAACACGTTTTTCGCTGCCTTTAAATCGGTCGCTCCTGAAGGTAAAAAAGCCTTCGGTCAGGTAGTCAATGAGCTCAAAACAAAAGTTCAAGAAAAACTCGATGAGCAAAAAGCAGTGCTGAAATCTAACGAGCGAAAATCAGCGCCAAAACAAGATCTTACTAGGCCAGGATTCCCAATCGAAGTCGGTTCTAGACACCCTATTTCTATTGTTAGAAACCGCATCATTGACATTTTTTCAACTATTGGTTTTACCGTTTCTGAAGGACCAGAAATCGAAGATGACTGGCACAATTTTACTGCACTCAATTTGCCTGATCACCATCCGGCAAGAGACATGCAAGACACCTTTTTCATTCAGACCAATCCTGACATTCTTCTTAGAACACATACTTCATCAGTTCAGGTGCGTTTCATGGAAGAAAATAGACCTCCTATTCGTACCATTTCACCAGGAAGAGTGTATAGAAACGAGGCTATTTCGGCTAGATCACATTGTTTCTTTCATCAAATCGAAGGTCTATACATCGATAAAAATGTATCCTTCGCTGACCTAAAACAAACCCTTCAATACTTTACAACCGAGCTTTTTGGAAAATCAGAGATTCGTCTTCGACCTTCTTACTTCCCATTCACTGAACCTAGTGCTGAGGTAGATGTATACTGGGGTCTAGAAACTGAAACTGATTACCGTATGACTAAGGGTACCGGATGGTTAGAAATCATGGGTTGCGGAATGGTTGATCCTAATGTGCTGAAAAACTGTGGAATCGACCCTGCAGAATACTCAGGATACGCATTCGGAATGGGTATCGATCGAATCGCCTTATTATTACATCAAATCCCAGATATCAGACTGCTTAGCGAGAATGACCTTCGTTTTTTAGAGCAGTTTAAGGGACTCCACTAAAACTTACCAACGGGTATAGGGGTGGTCCACTAGATAAGAGTTATAGTACCGGTAGTCATCGGTAACCTCTTTCCCTAACTCAGCAGAGGGAACGAAACTATTAAACCCCTCAATAGAATCGAACTCAATCTCAGCAAGCCAGAGTCCTTCATTGGCGGCATGAAATTCGTCAAGTTCTATCAGATAGTCTCGTTTTATAAGGTGTCTGGTTTTCTTAATCTGATTAGGACAAAGGTCGAGTAGCTTTTCTGCATCAGATAACTCAATCGGCGTTTCGAACTCTAATCTCGAACTACCCTTTGCTTTTTCCTTAATCGTTAAATAAGCGTTATGGTCAGAAATACGAACGCGTAAAATAACATGCGCTCCCTCGGCGAGATAGCCTTGCCTCAACTCTTTCCTATGAGTAGCCTCAGCTTTTAAGGCTAAGGCTTCTTCAGTGGTTAGTAGAAATTTACGTTCGATCTCAGGCTTCATCGCAGAAGCTTAATCTACTTCTGTAACTCGAAGACTGTTTACCATTCCCTTTTTTTCTATAGGCATAGAGGTCAAGGTTACCGCCATATCTCCTTTCTTAAGATACTCGTTCTCTTTTGAGATAGCTATGATGTCTTCCACCGTTTCATCGGTAGAAGCGTATCCGTCATAGTAATGAGCGTAGACTCCCCAAAGAAGATTAAGGCGTCCTAATATTCTACGGTTATCGGTAAAAGCTAAAATGAACGATTTTGGTCTCCAAGAAGACACCTGAAACGCAGTATAACCAGAGTTCGTAAGGGTCATAATCGTTTTCGCTTCTACCTCATTAGCTAGTAGCGCGGCGTGATGACACACAGCTTTTGAAACGAAGCGATTAGTACGAATAAGTGAAGGCTTAGTTTGAGCACAGAACGTATCTACGTTTTCAACAGCACGAATGATGGATGCCATTTTAGCAACTACCTCAACAGGATATTGTCCTACAGAAGTCTCTCCTGAAAGCATAACCGCATCGGCTCCATCCATTACAGAATTTCCAACATCGTTTACTTCAGCACGCGTAGGTGTTAAACTGTCCATCATGGTCTCCATCATTTGTGTCGCGATAACTACCGGGATACGTGCTTCTTTTGACTTTTGAACAAGTTGCTTCTGAAGCAAAGGAACTTCTTCAGCAGGGACTTCAACCCCTAAATCACCACGTGCAACCATAATACCATCACTAAGAGCAACGATCTCGTCTATGTTGGTAATTGCTTCTGGTTTTTCGATTTTAGAGATGATCGGAATCTTATAATCTGAATGCTTTGTAATCAGTTCTTGAAGGTCTTTGATGTCTTGTGCGTGACGAACAAAAGAAAGCGCAAGCCAATCGACCTGAAGTGAAATTGCGAAGATCGCATCCTCGATATCCTTAGGAGTAAGTGCCGGAAGCGAAATATTCGTATTAGGAAGATTAACCCCCTTCTTCGATTTTAATGGCCCTCCTTGTTCAACCTCAGCAACAACAGTGTCTGTACCGTTGGTTTCAACCACTCTAAAAATTAATTTTCCATCATCGAGAAGAACGCGCTCTCCAGGCTTAACATCTCTTGGGAATTCGGGATAGGTCATATAAACCGCCTCCTTGTTTCCGACGAACTTCTCTCCCGTTTTAAATGCAATTCGATCACCAGGAGCAACTTCAATACCATCCTCCATTACTCCAACACGAAGTTTTGGACCCTGAAGATCTGCAAGAATTCCTGTATTGCGGCCGAGCTCCTCATTCAGTTCTCGTATCATTTCTACTCGCTCTCTTACCGCATCGTAGTCGGCATGAGAAAAGTTAATACGAAATACATCAGCGCCTGCTAGCATCATCTTTCGTAAAACTTCCTTCGAAGCAGTTGCAGGGCCTAGAGTAGCTAATATTTTGGTTTTCTTGCGTTCTTGCATATTTATTAGAAAATTAAGTTCGTCCTTGATTTGATTTGCTGCGAATTTAAAGCATACGCCATTACTATCTCAGGCAAACCCTTAAGTTTATTCAATATTTCGGTTAAATCTTTGTCAGACGCCCCTTCAATTTTCAAAAGATAGTTCGCTTTTTTAAATTCAGGCAATACGTAGTGTACCTGCTTAAATCCGCCTGAAAATAAATCGATCTCTTGCTCTGACGTGTCTCCTTCTATTTTATTGGGCAAAAGCACGAATCGGGTAAATTCTAATTCGTTTTCAAACACATACCATGGCGCAAAAATATGATTCGCAAATTCTAGGTCTTCGGCTTCTCTTTGAAGTCTAAGATTGAGGCTTTTATTGAGCCAATATACTAAACGATAATCTTCTTCACCGCTGTGCAGAGCAATAATCGTAAGTGGCTCGTCATCGAGATCAAAGCTAAGTACGTGTTTAGCCATTACTTCTTATTAATGGTATCTTGAAGTGCGAAAAAGGCCCTTTTAGCCGCCTTCTCTTCTGCTCGCTTTTTAGCCGTTTCTCTTGCTCGAGCAATTACCTTTCCATCAACTATGAAGCGCACCCCAAAATGAGTTTTATCCTCTCCCCCAGTATCATCAAAAACTTCAAAGCTAAATGAGTGTTTATGTTTTTGACACCACTCAATCATCAAACTCTTGTAAGACATTACCTTGCCCTCCAGACGCTCAATGTCAACATGGGGAGTAATTACACGTTTTTCTAGAAAACGTTCGCAGTAATCATGGCCTTTATCCAAATAAATGGCGCCGACCAGGGCCTCGAATAAATTACCATAGAGATTGTCTCCGAACTGCTCCTTGGCAATTTTACTTTTTAAAAATCGGTCTAACGATAGTTCTTTACCTAATTCATTAAGGTGAACACGACTTACAATTTTAGAACGCATTTTAGTTAAATAACCCTCATCGCCCGTGGGTACTTCCTTGAACAGATGTTTAGATATGATTACACCGATCATGGCGTCACCTAGAAATTCTAAACGTTCATAATTTACGGGGGCACCCTTCTCGTCTTTAAGATTCATCGAACGGTGAACGAAAGCTCTTTGATAGTAGGTAAGATCGTTTGGGGAAAATCCAAGAATTTCCTTAAGCTCGACTAGAAAAGCCTTATCCTCTGCGGATAAAGCCTTTCTGGGTCTTCGCTTAAATATCATTTCTTAGGCGTTATATTTTTTCAATACCACACAAGCGTTGTGACCGCCAAAACCGAACGTATTACTCATCGCAATAGTTACATCGCGCTTTTGAGCTTGGTTCAGGGTTAAATTCAGGCGACTATCAATTCGCTCATCTACTACACTGTGGTTAATGGTAGGAGGTACAATTCCATTCACAATCGAAAGCGTAGAAGCAATTGCCTCAATAGCTCCAGCCGCTCCCAGAAGGTGGCCAGTCATCGATTTAGTGGAGTTTATATTAATATTTGGCGCATGATCTCCAAATACATTAGAAATCGCTTTTAATTCAGCAACATCACCTAGGGGAGTTGATGTTCCGTGTGTATTGATCGCATCAACGTCTTCTGGTCTAATTCCAGAATCTTTCAGGCAATTCTCCATCACGCGAATTACTCCTAATCCGTCAGGATGCGGAGCGGTTAGGTGATAGGCGTCACTTGACAATCCACCTCCGATGACCTCAGCATAAATTTTAGCACCACGAGCAAGCGCATGATCTAAATCTTCCAGAATCAATGCTCCAGCACCTTCGCCCAATACGAACCCATCTCGTGTTGCGTCAAATGGTCTCGAAGCCGTCTCTGGACTATCATTGTTGGTCGAAAGAGCGTGCATCGCATTGAACCCAGCAACCCCTGAAAGGTTAACAGCCGCTTCTGAACCTCCACTTACTACCACATCACAGTAACCCATTCGAATGGTATTCAGAGCGTCAATTAGTGCATTAGCCGAAGAGGCACAAGCCGAAACTGTCGTGTAATTCGGGCCCATAAAGCCGTGCTTAATCGAGATATGCCCAGGGGCAATATCCGCGATCATTTTAGGAATAAAGAATGGATTGAATTTTGGAGTTCCATCTCCACTAGCATGATCGAGAATCTGATTCTGGAAAGTTTCTAACCCTCCAATACCAGCACCCCAAATCACCCCTACTCGGTACTTATCTAGTTTCTCTATCTGCAAGTCTGCATCTGAAATCGCCTCGTCAGCAGCAATCATGGCATACTGAGTAAAAGGGTCGAGTTTACGAGCCTCCTTACGATCAAAGTGCTCTTGCACATCGTAGTTCTTGATCTCACAGGCGAAACGAGTTTTAAACTTTTCAGCGTCGAAACGGGTGATAGGTGCTGCCCCGCTTTTTCCTGAAATTAGGCCCTGCCAGTATGATTCAAGGTTATTTCCAATGGGAGTTAAGGCTCCCATTCCTGTAATCACTACGCGTTTAAGTTTCATATCGATAAATCTTTAACAAATTGAAGATATAAAAAATCCATGTGTACCAAAGGCACACATGGATAGTAATTGGTAAGCTACAAGTGTCTTACTTTGATCCCTCGATGTAAGAGATGGCTTGACCTACAGTAGCGATGTTTTCAGCTTGGTCGTCTGGAATTTGAATATCAAATTCTTTTTCAAACTCCATGATTAACTCTACAGTATCCAAAGAGTCTGCACCTAAATCGTTAGTGAAGCTCGCTTCAGTTACTACTTCGTTTTCATCAACTCCTAGTTTGTCAACGATAATCGCTTTAACTCTTGATGCAATGTCTGACATATCTTTGTTTTTAAAAATTATATCGGGACAAATGTATAAAACTTTAATTGATTAAAAGTTACCCGATTAAAAAGTCCTTTTAACGTACCTTAGTATCCTTAAACACGGCAGCTTCTACCATGCATAAACTTGTTCTTTTCGCCTCAGGATCAGGCTCTAACGTTGAAAATATTGCAAATTATTTCAAAGAAAATAACGAAATAAAAATAGCCGCTGTATTTACCAATAAGACCGATGCAGGTGTTATTGAGCGCTGCAAAAGGTTAGACATCCCCTGTTATTCATTCACCAATGCGGCCTATTTAGACCCTTCTTTTATTGATGTGATTAAGAGTTTTTCACCCAGTCTGATCGTACTCGCTGGCTTTCTGAGAAAGATTAGTTCCTCTTTTATAAAGGCGTTTGAAAATAAAATTGTGAATGTGCACCCTGCCTTGCTCCCTAAGTTTGGAGGCAAAGGCATGTATGGTATGAATGTTCACAAAGCGGTTGTCTCAGCAGGTGAGATTGAAACTGGAATTACCATTCATTGGGTCGATGAGATCTACGACAATGGAGCGACCATCTCACAATTCAGAGTAGGGCTAGACGGCACAGAAACCCCTGAAGAGGTAGCACAAAAGGTTCATGAACTCGAATACCAGTACTTTCCTAAAACGATAGAAAGCCTCCTTTAGGTATGCAGAAAGAAATTCATCTATATACTGACGGAGCAGCTCGCGGAAATCCAGGGCCGGGCGGATACGGAATCGTTCTCGAATGGCCAGAAAAAAACTATAAAAAAGAATTTTCAGAAGGGTTTCAGCACACCACCAATAATCGCATGGAGCTCCTTGCAGTGATTGAGGGATTAAAAAAGCTCAATGAATCACAACTCAGGGTAAAAGTATACACCGACTCTAAATATGTAGCAGATGCGTTTGTAAAGAATTGGGTGTTTGGTTGGGAAAGAAAAGGGTTTAAGGATCGAAAAAACACCGACCTATGGATAGCTCTGCTGAAAGAATATCGAAAACATGAAGTGAGTTTTCATTGGGTTAAGGGCCATAGCAATCATCCGCAAAATGAGCGATGCGATCGTTTAGCCGTAGAAGCCTCTCACTCAACTCAATTAAAGGTAGATATTGGTTATACCGAAAGTTAATCCCTGAAATGAAAGCCCTTATATTTGCAACACCAAACTTTAAATCATGTCGAAACTCTTAGTAGTAGGGACCATGGCCTACGATGCCATTGAAACCCCTTTCGGTAAGACAGAAAAAACCCTTGGCGGTTCAGCATCTTATATTGCGCTTGCTGCCTCGCATTTTGATATAGAAATAGGGATCGTTTCAGTAGTTGGAGATGACTTCGAGCAGAAACACCTCGATTTAATGACCGATCGTCAAGTAGATCTTTCAGGAGTAGAGATTGTAAAAGGCGGTAAAACGTTCTTCTGGTCAGGACGCTATCACAACGACATGAATACTCGTGACACCTTAGTCACTGATTTAAATACGCTTGCTGATTTTTCTCCGATGGTACCCGAGAGTTTTCAAGAGGCAGAGATTCTTTTATTGGGAAATCTGCATCCTGCTATTCAGATTAGTGTGCTGGATCAAATGAAGAAACGTCCCAATCTAGTGATTCTAGATACCATGAATTATTGGATCGAAAATACTCCGGGACAACTCGAAACGGTTTTAGGACGAATCGATGTTTTAGCCATTAACGACGAGGAGGCACGTCAATTATCAGGAGAATATTCACTAGTTAAAGCTGCAGAAGCTATTTTAGCTAAGGGTCCTAAATATGTGATCATCAAAAAGGGGGAACACGGAGCGCTTTTATTTCAGAAAGATCAGGTGTTCTTTGCTCCTGCGCTTCCGCTTGAAGAAGTATTTGATCCGACTGGAGCAGGAGACACCTTCGCTGGTGGATTAGCCGGATATATCGCCGCTTCAAGACACATCTCTTTTGACCGATTAAAAAATGCGCTGATTCATGGTGCAAACCTTGCTTCATTCTGCGTTGAAAAACTAGGAACTGAGCGTATGGAGACCTTAACCAGCGAAGAAGCGAAGAAACGTCTTCAAAGCTTTAAAGACCTAACTCACTTTACTGTAGAACTTGACTAACCCTCATTATGAGTGACGCTATCAAACACGAATGCGGAATTGCCCTTGTAAGATTGCTTAAACCGCTTAGCTATTATCAAGAAAAATACGGCACTCCTTTCTATGGGATAAGCAAAATGTATTTGATGATGGAGAAGCAGCACAATCGAGGACAAGATGGTGCTGGCCTTGCTGCAATCAAGTTTGATATGAAACCTGGGGAACGCTACATCGCACGTGTCCGATCAGCAGAGAAACAACCGATACAAGATATTTTTGACCAGATCAATGGTCGAATAGCAAGTGAATTAGAAAAAGCAGGAGAACAGGTAAAAGACTTAGACTATTTAAAGAAGAATGTTCCCTACCTCGGAGAATTAATGTTAGGCCATGTTCGTTACGGGACCTTCGGTAAAAACAGTATTGAAAGCGTCCATCCATTTCTACGTCAGAACAATTGGATGCACCGCAATTTAATTGTTGCAGGAAATTTCAACATGACCAATGTTCAAGAACTCTTTGAAGAATTAGTTCAAATTGGGCAGCATCCGAAAGCCATGGCAGATACAGTCACGGTTATGGAACGTATTGGTCATTTCTTAGATGACGCCGTAGCGAAACACTATAAAGAAGCGAAAAAAGAAGGCTATGACAAACATGCGGCTTCTGAGATCATCGCACAACGATTAGATGTTGCCAGAATCCTAAGAAAATCTGCAAAAAATTGGGACGGAGGATACGCAATGGCAGGTCTTATCGGTCACGGAGATGCCTTTGTTCTAAGAGACCCAGCGGGGATACGTCCCGCTTATAAATACGCAGATGACGAAATCGTGGTAGTAGCCTCAGAGCGTCCAGCCATACAAACCGTATTTAATGTTCCTTTCGAATCAATCACAGAAATTGAGCCAGGGGAAGCTTTAATCATAAAAAAATCAGGGGAGCATTTTACCTCTCAAATTCTTGAACCCCTAGAAAAGAAGGCTTGTTCTTTTGAACGAATCTATTTCTCAAGAGGAAGCGACAAAGAAATCTACCAAGAACGAAAGGCCTTAGGTCGTTACGTTTTTCCTGAGGTATTAAAAGCAATCGATGGAGATATCCAGAATTCTGTATTCTCTTACATCCCAAATACGGCTGAAATTTCGTTTATGGGACTTATTGGAGAGGCTCAAACTCATATGAATCGATTGAAACAGGAACAGATCTTGTCGAGAAAGACACGAATGAGTGAGGAAGAATTGAATGAAATTCTCAATGTGAGACCTAGAATAGAAAAGGTTGCTATCAAAGATGCAAAGCTCAGAACTTTCATTACACAGGATAGTAGTCGTGACGACTTAGTAGCTCACGTTTACGATATCTCTTACGGTTCGGTAAAAGAAACCGATCATCTAGTCATCATTGATGACAGTATTGTTAGAGGCACCACGCTTAAGAAGTCGATACTTAGAATGCTTGACCGCCTGCATCCTAAAAAGATTGTCGTCGTTTCTTCGGCCCCACAAATACGTTACCCTGACTGCTACGGTATCGATATGGCCCGATTAGAAGACTTTATTGCCTTTAGAGCGGCAGTTGCACTTCATAAAGACCGAGGTACAGAATCGATTATCGATAACATCTACAAAGACTGCCTGTCAAGTGCCAAGCTAGATAAGAAGGATATCGTAAATCATGTACAAAGGCTTTACGAACCGTTTACAGACGAAGAAGTTTCAAAGAAAATCGCTGAACTACTCATTCCTGAAGGTATGGGGGCTCCTGTTGAAATTATCTTTCAAAAAATCGAAGAGCTTCACAAAGCCTGTCCTAAAAACAAAGGGGATTGGTATTTTACCGGAAATTACCCAACACCCGGCGGAAACAAAGTAGTCAACCGCGCCTTCATCAATTTCTACGAAGGAAAGCGCGAAAGAGCCTATTAATGAAAAACGCCCTCCAAGGAGGGCGTTTTTAGTTCTAGAAATTGACGCAATAATTAAACTTTCTTGTCAACAGCAGCACTCCAATAAAGAGAAGCTACTTTCTCCCAATTAATTACATTGAAGAACGCTTCGATATAATCAGGGCGTCTGTTTTGATAGTTGAGGTAATAAGCGTGCTCCCAAACATCTAAGCCGAGGATAGGAGTTCCTTCACAATTCACCCCTGGCATCAATGGATTATCTTGATTAGGAGTTGAGCAAACCTCTAGTTTTCCCTCCTTGTTTACACATAACCAAGCCCATCCAGATCCGAATTGAGTAGCTGCTGCAGCTGAAAAAGCATCTTTGAAAGCCTCAAACGATCCGAAGGCATCGTTGATTGCCGAAGCTAATTCTCCCTCTGGTGTACCCCCACCGTTAGGCGACATTACTTCCCAAAAAAGGTTGTGGTTAAAATATCCGCCTCCGTTGTTACGAAGACCTCCGTTGCTCATGTCTAAACCTCGTAAAATTTCTACAATAGACTTACCCTCTAAATCAGTTCCAGCAACTGCTGCATTTAATTTAGCGGTATATCCAGCATGGTGCTTTCCATGGTGAATTTGCATTGTCTTTGTGTCAATGTGCGGTTCAAGTGCATCGTGAGCGTAAGGTAATTCTGGTAGTTCAAAAGCCATAGCAATCTCATTTTAAATTAATACCACTACGAATATACGCCGAAGTTGTTTAATTTGCATATAGCCCATGTTAGCTCAGTCTTCATTCCTTTTTTACAACGCTGCTGCAGGTTCAGGTAAGACCTACACGCTGTCAAAAACCTACCTCAAAAAGTTATTTGAGTCTAGGGATCAACGACCCTTTCGTAAGTTATTGGCCATCACCTTTACGAATAAAGCAGTGGCTGAGATGAAAGATCGAATCTTGCAGAGTCTCTGGTATTTTTCTGATCCTTCACTGAAAAAGGATAGCACCAAAGAACAGCTTCTTAAAGACCTAAGCGGAGAACTTAGTCAAAGCGAATCCCTTATTAGAAAAAAGTCTCAATCTATCCTCGGTGAGATACTACATAATTATTCGAATTTCGAGTTGACCACCATTGACACATTCACCCACCGAATCATTCGAAGTTTCGCGCTAGATCTTGATTTAAACCCAGGGTTTGAGGTAACCTTAGACCCAGAAGAAAATTTAAAGGAAGCTATAGAATTACTAATCGAAGGGGTAGAGAAGGATTCTGCTATTGAAGAGATTCTGCTTCAACTCATTCGTGAAAAGATCGCAGAGGGTAAGAGCTGGGATATTGGCTATACCCTTCTAAACGCTAGTAAAGATGTTCTTCTTAAAGAGGGCAATACGGCGATTTTTGAAAAAAACCCCATCAATCAGTCTGAAATTCAACCTTTAAGAAAGGAGTTGTCATCAAAAATCGAAGTTCATAAAAAAGCGGTTCAAGAAAAGGCTCAAGAGTTACTTGGGCTCATTTTGAATGATCAGGGAGGGGAGCCTTACAAAAAAACCATTATAGATCATCTTAAAACAATGACCGAAGGTTCGCTAGAGGCAACCAAACTCTACAATGACACCAATACTAGAGCGCTGAGTAATGGTATGGCTACCTTGAAGAATAAAGCCTTTGACGCTCATGTTCTACAGGTATTAGAAAGGGAATATCCCAATCTTCAGAACAAACTCT
Source organism: Euzebya sp. (assembly GCA_964217345.1). Classification (GTDB taxonomy): domain Bacteria; phylum Bacteroidota; class Bacteroidia; order Flavobacteriales; family Flavobacteriaceae; genus UBA3478. The sequence continues at coordinate 15,450 of CAXPJI010000025.1, read as the reverse complement.
ATGAACTAAAACGCCTACAACTTATCGACGCGCAAGTAGGCCCTTATGCGCTTCTGAAAGAAATATCAGAATTATACCAATCGGTATTAAATGAGCGAAAGCTACTTCCGATAGCCGAATTTAACCGATTGATTAGCAATGCGATAGACGACCAGTCTGCTCCCTACATCTATGAACGCCTAGGGGAACGCTATGAGTCATTTTTTATCGATGAATTTCAAGATACCTCTCGCCTGCAATGGAACAACCTTCAACCCTTGTTATCATTAGCCGCCGAAAATGCCTACGAAGAAGACCGAGGATTAGTTTTTATCGTTGGGGATGCCAAACAAGCCATTTATCGATGGCGGGGTGGAGCTGTTGGTCAATTCTTAGATATTGCACAATCAAGAAATAACCCTTTCAGCGTACCGGCTGAGGTAATCAACTTGTCGACCAACTTTCGCAGTTCAGGCGCAATTATACAGTTCAACAATCATCTGTTTACAGCAATTTCAGAACGATTGCTATTGAACGAACATCAGACGCTTTATCGAGAAACATCCGCCCAAGAAACGCCAGAAAATAAGACAGGAAAAGGGATCGTTTCTATCCGATTCAATGAAAAGGGGGATTCGAAATCATTAGATAGTCTCGAAGGCTTGTCTGATGATATTCAATACTGCCTTAATAAAGGCAACCATTACAAAGACTTTGCGATTCTCGTATCTACTCACAAGGAGGGTGCAAAGGTCATTGAATATTTGAGCGCTCAAGAACCCCCCATCCCTTTTGTTTCGGCAGATGTTTTAAAATTAGGAGCAAATTCTGCCGTACAAGCCCTAATTGCGGCGATGCGTTATTTTGTAGACACAAAAAATGGTGACGCTGCCTTCGATCTAGCTCGATTCATCGAAAGGGAAACGAACCATAAACATCAAGCGTTAAAAGAAGCTTTGCAAGGATTTGATCAACCGAAAACCTTTGAGAACTATTTACGTGCTCATGGGGTTAAAATTGAAGAACTAAAAACAGCCACAGCGCACGCCTTTTGTTCGACCCTTACCACTACGCTAACCATGACCAAGGAAGATACAGCCTATGTAGGCGCCTTTCTAGAAGAACTCTATGCTCTTCAGCTAAAATCAATTACGACACTTTCTGGAACCCTCGAATATTGGGATAAAATAAGCGACAAATCGCTCCAGCTACCCGAACACTTAAATGCGGTACAAATCGTCACTATTCACAAATCTAAAGGACTTGAATTTGAGGTAGTGTTCTTTCCATTTGCTTGGCAACGCAGGGGCAAACTCAATCAACCACAAGCTTGGCTAGACGTCTCAGATGCCACAGGCCGGGAGAAGATGCTTTTACCCCTAAAAAAGGAGTTAACTCCAATCAGAGAAGACGCTGATCAGGCTTATCAGTTAGAAGAAGCGGAGTCGCTACTCGACGAAATCAATATGCTTTATGTAGCTCTTACAAGGGCCGAAAAAGGACTGTTTATTTATACCGAGCCCGACGATTCATCAGATGCAATGAAGTTTTCTAATCTTTTTGCGGATAGCCTTGAGCGCCACTATCCCAAATTTGAACGAGGAATGCCTTATTTCGTCACTGGCGAGTTAGAAGAAAAAAACAACACTGACCAGGGCATTGATAAGTCAATGGCATTAAATTTTCAACCCTTCAGCCTCGTTCGAGAAGGCCTTGTTAAAGTAGTTTCCCAGATTTCAGAAAGTGAAGAGCAACGATTGGGCAACGCATTTCACAACTTCATGGAAGAAGTGCATACCAAAGAGGATCTCATTAATCTGAACTCAACACCATCTTGGAAGATCCCCGATGACCTTAGGAAATGGTGCTTCAATAATGCCAAAAACATTCTTAATCACGAGCAGCTATCAGCTTATTATCAGCCGGGTTTAAATGCAAAAAACGAAGGTGTTTTAATAGATAAAGAGGGCAACGTATCTATCCCAGATCGCGTAGTATTTGAAGAGAATAGCTGCACCATTATCGACTACAAGACTGGGCAGAAAAAGGACGAACACCGAAAGCAGCTCGACCAGTATGAATCACTGATTTCTGAGATCATTAATGCGGGCGAGAATTATTCATTCAAGAAAATCATTGTCTATCTTAGAAGTTCGGCTGAAGACCTAGAAATTATTCAATTCTGATTAAACTATTTCATTGCTATGTATACCGAATCGTTTAGAAATCAACTCACCACTACCCTTGAAGAACTTAAAGCAGAAGGGTTATTCAAATCTGAGCGTATTATCGCCTCCCCTCAAGGAGCCGAAATCACTTTAGAAAACGGAGACAATGTGCTTAATTTTTGTGCCAACAATTACCTAGGATTATCTGCGCATCCAGAAGTAATACAGGCTGCCAAAGACACTTTAGATTCTCACGGATTTGGAATGTCCTCCGTTCGTTTTATTTGCGGCACCCAGGATATTCACAAACAACTCGAGTCAGAGATTGCTAAATTCTACCACACCGAGGACACCATTCTTTACGCAGCTGCTTTTGATGCTAATGGAGGGTTATTCGAGCCGCTATTAGGACCCGAAGATGCCATCATTTCTGATAGCCTTAATCACGCATCTATTATCGATGGTATTCGACTTTGTAAAGCCATGCGCTATCGATACGAGAATAATAATATGGAAGATCTCGAAGCAAAATTGAAAGAAGCTACCGAGGCTGGAGCTCGAAATCTTCTCATTATGACCGACGGAGTTTTCTCTATGGATGGTTTAGTTGCTCCACTTGACAAGCTCTGTGATCTTGCAGAAAAATACGGGGCTCTAGTCGCGATAGACGAGTGTCATTCTGCTGGTTTTATCGGTCACTCAGGGCTGGGAACTCCCGAAGCCAAAAACGTCTTGGGTCGAGTAGATATTATTACCGGAACCTTAGGCAAGGCCCTGGGTGGAGCCATGGGCGGATACACCACAGGTAAAAAAGAGGTCATCGAAATTCTTCGTCAACGCTCCAGACCCTATTTATTCTCAAACTCTCTTGCACCTGCAATTGTAGGTGCCTCAATTAAGGTATTTGAATTACTCCGAAAAGACACTTCTCTAAGAGATCAATTAGCCGACAACACTGCTTATTTCAAAAAGGAAATTAGAGAGGCTGGATTTGATTTTATCGATGGAGAATCTGCCATCGTGCCCATTATGCTTTATGATGCGGTTAAAGCACAAGAAATGGCTGCCAAATTGCTAGAAGAAGGAATTTATGTAATTGGATTTTTCTTTCCTGTGGTTCCCAAAGGCAAGGCTAGAATTCGCGTGCAACTATCGGCTGCTCACACCAAAGAGCACCTAGACCAAGCGATCGCCGCATTTGTCAAGGTAGGTAAAGAACTAAAGGTCATTTAATGCGTATTCGAGCTGGTATTTGGTTATTCGTTCTTTTGGGCTGGGTAGTACATTTAGATTTGCACGCTCAAGAGATTAATCAACGAAGGTGGGAACTAGGCTTTGGAGGTCTTGGGTTAAATAGTTATGCGGCTGGTCGTGCCGGACAGTTCTCCTCTTTCAGACCCACTTTAACCGAAGACGGATCAGAGACCGGGTCACTGCGAAGCGGGGGATTTCTCGATGGGCTTTATGACCTTTCACAGGCCAATTTGAGCGGTTCTGTTCCAGTTTATATTCAAATCGGATATCGAATTGGTGATCTCTCAAAAGAAAAACACACCCTCGGTCTTAGAATCGGTTCTTCCAAATTAACTCAGTACGGAGATCAAGAAATTTCTACGGTAAGATTAAATTCTTTGGAAGGCCGATTAGAAAGTATTCTTGTTCGATACGCTTTGATTCAATTACACTCAACCATTGGTCTAGGGTTCGCTTCGTTAGAAGAAGATTCTTCTTCGCAAGCGGTAATTGGGGCGGGATTGAGCGTCAAATTAGGCGCCAATGTTTCGTTAAATATCGCAACCGACTATCACACTGCCTTAAGTCAAAATTTTTTCGATTACTTCTCTCACAGCTTAGGGGTTTCCTTTGCCTTAAAGGGAGGTGACAGAGACAAAGATGGAGTGTGGGACGCGTACGATCAATGCCCAGATACACCGGGGCTTAAAAAATTTATGGGATGCCCTGATACTGATAAAGACGGTACCGAAGATCGATTTGACAAATGTGTTGACCTGCCAGGTCCTGAGGCACTTAACGGATGTCCAGATACTGATGAAGATGGCATTTCAGACCCTATCGACAGATGCCCCGAAGTTTTCGGAAAACCAGAATTGGGAGGATGTCCTGATAGTGATAACGACGGGATCAAAGATTCAGAAGACACATGCCCAGACCAGTATGGGCCACTTAAAAATAAAGGATGTCCAATAGCTGATAGAGATAATGATACTATCGCTGATAGTGAAGATCAGTGTCCAGACATTGCCGGAACGGTAGCCAACAAAGGGTGTCCAGAACCAAAAATTCCCGAGAAAGTAGACATCAATGAACTGGCCAAAACCTTAGGTTTTGCAAAAGGAGGATTTGTATTTATCACTGACTCTAATGAGGTGTTGAGAAGGATTGTTCAGTACATGTTTGAACATCCTATCGAAAGCTATGACCTAGTAGGGTTTACTGATTCGGTTGGTCCAGACGATGTGAATCTAGAGCTTTCGAAAAATCGAGCAAAGCGCTTACACGACTACTTAATCTCTCGAGGCATTCACCCCTCAAGATTAACTTACGAAGGAAAGGGAGAGCTGCCCGAAGACCCTGCGCTAATTGGAGTAGAACCACATCCGCACCGACGGGTAGAAATACGCATAAGAAGACCGAATGACTAGTCAGAAAGGCTTCATAGATTTAATCATCACCAAACTTCAAGAAGAACGATCTTTAGATCACTATCTTTTTGTTCTTCCTAATATCCGGAGTGCTCAAGCATTGTATAGAGCGATTGGTCGAATCAATAAGTCCCCCGGTTTTGCCCCCGAAACAATTACTATTGACCAGTTGTTTTCAAAAATTGCAGGTCTCAGATATGCTGACCCTTCGCATCAATTATTAACACTCTTCAGTGTTTATAAAGAAGTTGCGGGTTACAAAGATCCATTTCACAAGTTCTCTGCAATGGGGAGCGCTCTGCTAGGCGACTTTAATGAGATCGATCAAGGATTAATCCATTCTGAAGAGCTCTTTCGCAGCCTCAAACAAATGGGTGAAATGGATGCTCAATTCGCCGAAGAAAAGCGTTCAGAATTAATCAAGAATCATCTAAAACGGATCGGACTAATTGAAAAGGTCTATCCAGTATTCAAGCAAAGGCTATTAGAATCACGCCAAGGATACCAAGGGCTGGTCTACCAAAAGGCGGCAGAAAATGTAAGCCAATATCTAGAAAAGACCTTCAAGCCACATGTGTTTATCGGCTTTAATGCTTTTTCAAAGGCAGAACAGACGGTAGTGGCTAACCTTCTTGAATCCGAAAATCAGGGTTTTATATTCTGGGATATTGATTGGGATTTATTGCAGAACGAACAACATGAGGCGAGTCATTTCATTAGGCAATATCGAAAAGAATGGAGTTTTCTCGATAGGCAGCCCCTCCCTTCAGTATTTAAAGAAAATAATGAGCTTCTTCGTAAGGAGCGCGGCATCGAAATCATAGAATGCCCCGGAGTTTTGGCGCAATGCCACGCGATGGCTAAAATCCTCAACAACTTAGAATCTTACGATAACACCGCTGTGGTGCTTGCAGACGAATCCCTTTTACCTGCTGTTATCGCTCATCTTCCTGAAGATACAAGCAAAGGGTCGATCAACATCACTATGGGTGAGGCTATTATTTATACCCAAGGGGCTTCTCTAGTACGTCAATATCTAGCACTCATAAAAGTAGCCCTACAGAAGTCCGGAGTCGTACCCACCCGATTGTTACTTCCCTTGCTTAACCATCCATTATTAGAAATAGAAAAGAGACCTGAAGAAAGTAGAAAAAGTACTGTTGAATTATCCAGTTATTCACACCTACCCTTCTTTGATTTAAAAGATAACAACCGAGAGTTAAGTAGCCTACTTATCGAATTCATCGATCATCTTGCTTGTGCCGAAGCCAATCTTTTAAAGCAAGCGGTTTCTAAGGCCATTGAACTTCGAGCCGCTTACCTAAGCAGCGATTTCAGTCTAGAAAGCTTTGAAGAATTGGTATTCTCTCAAATAAGGACAGGAAACTTTTCATATAAAGGAAATCCTAATAGTGGGCTTCAAATCATGGGGATTCTCGAGACCAGAAACCTCTCCTTTGACAGGGTTATTGTCTTATCGCTCAATGAAGGAATCATTCCGAAGGGCAAGAACGATGCCTCTCTCATTCCACATGAAATGAAACGGGCGTTTGGACTACCGACTTACAAAGAAAAGGACGCCATTTATACCTATTATTTCTATCGTCTTTTACAGAAATCGTCGAAGGCCTATTTAACCTTTAACGGTCAACAAGGCGCCTTCGAAACCAAAGAAAAAAGCAGACTGATTTATCAATTAGAGACACATTCTATTTTGAGAAAATCTATAATATACCAATCGGTATGTTTTAATCAGTCCTTTCAGAAAAACAAAGAAGACCAAATCATTAAAGACGCGGCTTTCAAAGAGAGTCTGCTAGCTCTTGGACATTACGGATTTTCACCTAGTAGTCTAAGTCGATCTATAGCAGATCCCTTAGATTTTTATAAGAAATACTTACTTCGGATTAACTCCTACGATGAACTCTCTGAGATGATGCCGTTAAACATCTTTGGTAATATCATCCACCACACCTTAGAGTCACTTTATAAGAGCCTCGAAAAGCCCATATTGACTGCTGAAACCATTGGTCAATTGTATCCAAAAGTAGCGACTTTCACTGCCAATGCCTACGCCAAAGAAAAGGTGGTTTATGACCGAGAAAAAGGACGAGGATACCTGACCTATGAGGTGATTAAAGATTACGTGACTAAAACCCTAGAAGCTGACGCCTCGCTTTGTAAAAATCAAGGAGAAATTGAATTAGTTCTTTTAGAAGAAAAACTAGAGGTAGCTCTAGATTTGCCAGAGATCAGCCCAAAACCCTTCAAAATAAGAGGGCTTGTTGATCGCGTCGATCGCCTCAATAATACCCTTAGAATTGTAGACTACAAAACCGGTTCAGTCACCCCCTCTGAATTAAAGGTTGAAACGATAAGTGAGGTGTTTACCAATCACAAAAAAGGAAAGGCACTCCAGCTGCTGTGTTACGCCTTATTCCTGTACCGTAGCGAAAAATGGAATACCGTCTACGGTGAGGAGGTATCTGCATACGTCTTTAGTACAAAGAACCAAACCTACCTTCCTCTTATCGAGGGAAAGAAGCCTATGAGCATTACTCCAGATAAAATTAAGGAGTTCGAAGAGCTATTGAAGCAGTATATCAGGTCCCTTTTTGAAGGAGACTACTTTTCACTTGATAAGCCCGAGTAGTTTCCACTTTGAACCACCACTTCTAATTTTTTTGAAATTAGATCAAGCCCTAAATTTCCGATAGATCCTAAATGAGTATGAGCAGCCTCTTTATTCGGCACATAGTTATTGGTCGCTATGTCTTCTGCCATCTTTTTATAAGCGTCTCTAAACGGCATCCCAGCACTTACCATACTATTTAAAGTATCAACACTCCATAAATAGGTGTACTTCTCTTGCTCTAGTAGCGCCTTTGATGGGGTCATTTTCGAAAGTGAAAAAGAAAAAATGCTGAGCAGCTCTTCAATGGTTAAAAAACTATCCATTAACATCGGCTTGGTAAGTTGAAGATCTCTGTGATAACCTGTCGGCAAATTCGCTAGAATGGTTGAGATCTGTACCGACACTCCTTGTAAGGCATTCCCCTTGGCGCGAATGAGTTCAAACACGTCCGGATTTTTCTTGTGAGGCATGATACTGCTCCCGGTTGTGATTTCGTCATCAAAAGAAAGAAAACCAAAATCCTGACCCATGTATAAGCAGATGTCTCCGGCTAATTTGCTTAGCGTAGCACCCAATTGAGAAATGGCATTGATGGCTATTCTCTCTATTCGACCTCGAAGCATTTGAGAAGCAATCGAATTTACCTTAACCACCTCAAATCCAATAAGTTCAGTCGTTAAAAGACGATCAATACCGAAGTTTGAGCCATATCCCGCTGCTGAGCCGAGGGGGTTCTGATTCGAAACCACTGCGGCTGCCTTAAGGGCTACGATGTCGTCACATAGTGTTTCGGCATAAGCCGAAAGCCATAAGCCAAACGACGAAGGCATGGCGACTTGTAAATGGGTATATCCCGGCATCAGAATGTCGCGATGCTTTTCAGACAACTCGAGCAACAACCGAGCAAAATCAGCAGTGCTTTCTATAAGCTGCTCCAAAGAATCGGTGACGTAAAGTTGTAATGCCGTAATCACTTGATCATTTCTAGATCGAGCGGTGTGAATCTTTTTTCCTACCGAACCGTATTTGTCAGTAAGGTAATATTCGATGTATGAGTGGATGTCTTCAAAACTTTCTGGAATACTAAAATCTGCAAGAGCCACTTGTTCTTCAAGTTCGCTAAGGCCTTCTAATAATTGATTGAGTTCAAGCAGTTCTAAAAACCCACATTTGTGCAACATTCTAGCATGAGCAGCTGAAGCTTTGACATCATAGATAGCTAGGTAACGATCATAATGACGGTCGTTTCCGACAGTGAAATTTTCGATAGAAGCTTCTGTTGAAATTCCCTTTTCCCAAAGTTTCATGGCAAGACTAGTTTATAGATTTAAAAAAAGATTCAAGTAGATCAGTGTATAAAACAACTGCCTCTTCTATTTCGTGAAGGTAGATAAACTCATCGGCCTGATGAGAACGAAGGCTATCTCCTGGTCCCATTTTCATCGATTTACAGCGAAGTGCTGCCTGATCGGATAAGGTCGGAGACCCGTACGTTTTTCTCCCCAGTGACTTTCCTGCTAATACTAGCGGGTGGTTCGATTCAATTCCTGAAGACCTCAAATGCGTTGATCGAGCGGTCATGTGACAAGGAGCGTGCGTTCTAAAGTAAGCGTCTACTTCCTCATTAGTATAGGCATCGGTAACACGAACGTCTACTACCAAGGCAACCTCAGCAGGCACTACATTATGTTGTTTCCCCGCAGAGACTTGGGTTACGGTAGTCTTGACACTCCCGAGCATTTCAGACTTCTTCTCAAACTCAAGTTCTTCAAACCACTTCAATACATTGCCTAATTTATAGATCGGATTATCATCGTTAGGATGTGCCGCATGTGAGGGAGTTCCCTTCACAATTGCGTCATACACCAACAGCCCCTTTTCGGCGATAGCTAGGTCGAGTAAGGTAGGCTCTCCTACAATCGCCAATTCAAATTCAGGCAGTAGGTGGAGAATGCCTCTCAAACTATTCTTACCTGCGGTTTCCTCTTCGGCAGAAGCGACCATCACTAGGTTATAAGGGAGGTCTGAACAGTTATAAAAATGAACAAAAGTGGCCATCAACGAAACCAGTGGCCCTCCAGCGTCGTTGCTTCCGAGTCCGTATAATTTACCGTCTATAACCTCAGGGGTGAAAGGATCTCTAGTGTAAGCCTTGTTCGGACGCACAGTATCGTGGTGTGAGTTTAATAGAAAGTAGGGTTTTGAAGGGTCTTCGTGTTTATTAACGGCGATAACACTATTCCCCTCCCTTTGGGTAATTACTCCGTACTTCTTGAGCCAAGCGTCAATAAGTTCAGCCGTTTGATCCTCCTCCTCAGAAAAAGAAGGCGTGGCAATGAGTGATTTTAAAAGTTCGATAGCAGAGCTAGTCAGTTCTTCTAGCGACATAATAAGGTGTTTTGATGGTTGATGAGTGTTTCTTCATTGGCAATAATCACCTCATAAACTCCATTGTTTATAGCCTGAAAACCATTGTGTAGTTTAGGCAGAATGCCTCCTGACAATGCTCCAGAGGCTTTTAGTTCCTCATAAGAAGCATGGTCTAAGTCTTTAATTAAGCTTTCAGAGTCTTCTAAATCTCGAAGGATTCCCGGGATTCCCATGAGTAACGCCAATTTTACCGTGTGATCTGAGGTTAATGCAGTAGCCACTGCGGTTGCTACCGTATCTGCGTTGGTATTAAGCAATTGTCCTTGTCCGTCGCTAGTGATTGCAGAGAAAACAGGCGTTATACCTAATTCAAGGAGCTCATTGATAGCCGAGTTATCTACTGATCTAATATCTCCTACAAACCCGTAATCAATCGGGGTAGCTGGCCTTTTATCACAAGTAATAATGCCAAGGTCAGAGCCGTTGATGCCCAAAGCCTTTTGACCTAAGGCCTTCAATCGCGCCACTAATTGAGTATTTACCTTGCCGGCATACACCATAGTAACGATATCTAATTGAGCGGCATCTGTAACTCTTCGGCCATCGATAAGATGGGATTGCATCCCCATTTTTTCACTTAAGCCAGAAGCATCTCGTCCGCCGCCGTGAACCAAGATTTTCGGTCCTTGATGAGCGACAAAATGCCGTAGAACTTGATCACACTTTTCAGGGGATTGCAATAATTCTCCTCCGATTTTCAAAATAAATAAAGAACTCATGATTCAAGTAACTTTTGAATGATGTAGGCAGCAGAGTAGGTTCTATTATTCGCCTGCTCGATCACCAACGATTGTTCAGAGTCTAGGACAGCGTCGGTTGCAATCACGTTTCTTCTCAATGGCAGGCAGTGCATAAACTTCGCAGAACCCAACTTCTCAGGAGTGATCATCCAATGATCGAGACCTGTACTAACCGCACAATAGTCGGCAAACTGAGACCAGTTTTTAACGTAGACAAAATCAGCTCCTTCAAAGGCTTTATCTTGATCGTATTCAACCTTAGTATCTCCTACAACGGCAGGGTCTAGTTCGTATCCCTTCGGGTGGGTAATTACAAAATCAACATCGGTAGCCTGCATCATAAGGGCGAACGAATTGGCTACTGCGTGCGGAAGAGCTCTGGGGTGTGGCGCCCAACTAAGAATCACTTTGGGTCGGTAAGTACAATTCTCTGCAATAGTAATCGCATCAGCAAGCGCCTGAAGGGGATGTTCAACGGCACCCTCCATACTAAAGACAGGTACGGTAGCGTGAGCAACAAAAGCCGACATTACCCGATCATTAATGTCTGCCTCCTTATCAGTTAGAGTTGGAAACGATCGAATTCCTATAACATCAGCGTATTGAGAAACAACTGCGGCAGCCTCTTTGATATGCTCTGCTTTAGTACTATTCATGATTGCCCCATCTTCAAACTCAAGTGCCCAACCACTCTCGCCGATTTGCATGACCATTACTTTCATCCCTAGCTTGATCCCTGCCAATTCAGTGCTCAGTCTTGTTCTCAAACTATTATTGAAAAATAGCAGACAAAGCACCTTGTCCTTGGTGTAAGGCTTTGCAATGTCCTGGCTTTGTTTCAAAGAAAGTGCCTCTTTCACTGCGTCTGGTGCAGACACTAGATCTCTTACGCTGGTGTATTTTTTCATGATAATCGCTTTATCTCACTCAGGAGGGTTGATAATGCCTCCTTGGTACAATTAAGGGGCGGAAGAATTCGAACCACATTCGGGTTGCTTGACGACCCCACAAATAGATGGCTTTCTTCTAATAAAGCCTTACGAAGCGCGGCCGTTGGTTTTCCAAAGTCTAGACCGATCATAAGCCCTGCGCCTTTAATCTTGGCCTCGATACCTAGTCGATCAACCTCTGCTCTAAAATGGGTTTCTAATTCTCTCGCATTGGCAATTAAGTTTTCCTCTTCAAGAACGTCTAAGACGGCTAAAGCAGCTCTACAGGCTAAATAATTTCCACCAAACGTAGTTCCTAATTCACTTTTAACGGCCTCGTGTTTTTCATGTATAAGCACCCCTCCAATGGGGAATCCATTCCCCATTCCCTTGGCCATACTGATAAAGTCTGGCTCTAGATCAAAGCGCTGAAAGGAGAAAAAGCTGCCGCTTCTACCAAAACCAGATTGAACCTCGTCTGCGATAAGTAAGGTGCCTGTTTTATTACACTGTTCGTTAATCTCAGAAGCAAAATCTAAGCTGGGTTGATCTAATCCTCCAACCCCTTGAATGGTTTCTATAATTACCGCACAATACTGTTCTGTGGCTAATAATCGCTCTAATTGTTTGTGGTCGCCAAGAGGAATAAAATCGACCTCATGACCAGCATTGAGTGGAGCTACAATCGAAACATTATCCGTAGCTGCTACTGCTGCTGAAGTTCTTCCGTGAAAACTGCCTTTAAATGCGAGAACCTTTTTTCGCCCGGTCTTGAATGAGGCTAATTTGAGTGCATTCTCATTTGCCTCGGCCCCACTATTACACAGAAACAAAGCGTAGTCCTCATTTAATTTCGCATTTAATCGCTCAGCGAGTTCCTCCTGAAAACGATTGAGAACAACATTCGAATAGAACCCGATTTGTTCTAACTGTTCAGTGAGTGATTTTACATAGTGCGGATGGCTGTGTCCGATCGAGATCACCGCATGCCCCCCGTAATAATCGGTATATTTTACTCCATTGCTGTCAGTAAGTTCCATCCCTTTAGCCGAGACCAATTCAATCGGATACTGAGCGTAAACCTGATATAAACTCATAACTTAAGTCGTCGATTTAATTTCGTTGATTTTATCAAAAGAGGCCGTAAGTCCCTGAATAAATGCCGAGCTCATTCCTGAATGCTCCATGACATTAAGACCGGTTATCGTGCATCCGCTCGGAGTAGTAACGCGATCAATCTCTGCTTCAGGATGATTTCCCGATTCGATAAGTAATCGAGCCGCTCCATAAGCCGTCTGTGTGGCAATTTTTAAAGCGACCTCTGACTCAAATCCCAATTGAACTCCACCTTGTGTATTGGCTCTAATTAGTCTAAGCCAAAAAGCGATTCCGCTCGCACAAAGTACGGTCGCAGCCTGCATTTGAGCCTCTTCAATGGCCAAGGTCTCTCCAACATGTGCAAATAGTTCCTCAACCTCTGAAAGTCTTGAGACCCCTGTTTCGTTCGAGGCAATTAAGGTCATTGAAGCCTGTACCGAAATAGCCGTGTTGGGCATAGCTCGATAAACGGCAATGTCAGACCCTAAAACCGCCTCAAGCTGTTCGATTTGATATCCAGCAGCTGTGCATACGACTAAACAATTCTTTTGAAGACTTGGTTTTATTTGTCTTAAAATACGGTCACATTGACTGGGTTGAACCGCAATGATAACTACATCGGCTTTAGTAACCGCCTGAATGTTATCGCTAGTCACTTCAACATTTTCTTTGGTTGTCCAGCTAGAAAGCGAACCTGTTTTTCTTCTTGTAAGCACCAAAGAGTGTCCTGTTTGATGAAGCCCTGAGGCTATACTTAGTCCCAGATTTCCTGCTCCTATAATGGCGATGGTCGATTTCATTAGTATCCTATAGATTTAAATAACAGGCCTTCAGATTCGTCAAAGCCAAACATGAGATTCATATTCTGTACCGCTTGTCCTGCTGCCCCTTTCAATAAATTGTCAATGGCAGAGGTAATCAGCAGTGTGTCGTTATGTTTATGAAGATGGATTTGACAATTATTTGTGCCTACCACCTGCTTTAGCGATATCGGTGCTTTTACCACCTGAGTAAAGGCTGCGTCCTTGTAAAACGATTCGTATAAGTCGTAGACCTCTTTCAGAGATCCATCGAATTCACAATACGATGTGGCGAAAATTCCTCTAGCAAAGGCTCCTCGCTGCGGAAGAAAAAACAGCTTTGGAGCACCTTCAGTCTTCTGAGTGAGTTGCTCCCCAATTTCAGCTAAATGTTGATGGGTAAAAGCTTTATACCACGAAAGATTGTTCAGTCTATAGCTAAAATGTGAGGTCTCTGAAAGCGAGGCCCCTGCTCCAGTGCTTCCTGTTGTAGCGTTAATATGGATCGAAGTCTGCCCATCTATTTTATCGTGGTGAAAAAGCGGTGCTAAACCTAGGGTAATTGCGGTTGCGAAACACCCCGGATTAGCAATATGATTCGCGTTTTGAATCTCCTGTCTTCTCAGTTCAGGCAAACCAAAAGTAAAGTGGTAGCCTCCCCATTTTGAATGGTTAATATGTCTGAACTCATTACTGAGGTCAATAATCTTAACCTGATCAGCAAGTGCCTTGTGCTCTTCTATAAAAGATTTAGAAGCCCCGTGCGGAAGCGCAAGAAACCATACATCTGCACCCGCGTTAATGGTACCGCTAAAGTCTAAATCGACTCGACTTGAAAGTTCTGGCATCACTTCTACCACTGACTGACCCGCTTTCGAACGACTGATGAGTTGTGTTAGTTCTACCCCGCTATGAAAGGCGAGAACTCTAATTAATTCAGCTCCTGTATATCCTGTTGCACCTATGACAGCAACCTTAATCTTGTGGCTTTGCATGGTGTGAAATTTGAATGGCGTTACTATAAATTTTGATGAATCCTTTAGCGTCTCTAGAATCCCAAGCTTTATTGGTCTCACCGTAAGTGGCGACTTTCGACTGCATCATATCGTAAGGGGACTCAATGCCCTCTAAGGTAAATCGATACGGATGCAGCGTTAAATAAACAGCTCCTGTGACTCGTTCTTGGCTGCGCTCTAGATAAGCCTCGGTATCTCTCATTACGGGGTCTAGCAATTGACCTTCGTGAAGTAACATCCCGTAAAACTGAGCCAATTGCTGTTTTTGATATTGTTGCCACTTGGTAAGCACATGTTTTTCGAGAAGTTCGTGAGCTTTCAGAATGATCATTGGTGCGGCAGCCTCAAAACCAACACGCCCTTTAATCCCTAAAATCGTATCACCCACATGGATATCTCTCCCAATAGCGAAGGGCGCAGCAATCTCTTCAAGCAGGGTAATTAATTCAGTCGGAGAACCTTTTTGTCCATTTACTGAACTTAATTCTCCGCTCTTAAACTCAAGAGTTAATTTCTCCGGTGTTGACTTTTCAAGTTGTGACGGATAAGCCGACTCCGGAAGCCCCGTCGAAGAAGTTAAAGTTTCTGCTCCTCCTACAGACGTTCCCCAAATTCCTTTGTTTACTGAATACTTCGACTTTTCAAAGCTAAATTCGTAACCATGGCTTTTCAGGTATTCAATCTCCTCTTCTCTTGATAAAGTGTTATCTCTAATCGGGGTGATAATTTCAATTTCTGGGGCAAGTACGCTAAAGATTAGATCAAATCGAACCTGATCGTTTCCTGCTCCAGTGGATCCATGAACGATTGACTTCGCTCCCACCTTCTTAGCATATTCAATAAGCACCATTGCCTGAGTAGCGCGTTCGGCACTAACCGATAGCGGATATGTATTGTTTCTTAGCACATTTCCGTAAATCAAGAAACGCAGCACTTCGTTATATAGTCGCTCGCGTGCATCAATACACTCATAATGACTTACTCCGAATGCT
>CAXPJI010000024.1:0-4696 GCA_964217345.1 Euzebya sp. | reverse complement strand
GATTTTTGAGATAGGTTGGTTCTACCTCTATATGCTGGTTTAAATAAGATTCTAAGGCCTCTGAAAAGAAGTGCATCGCTCTATTTTTAAGTAAATTTATGGCAAAAATAAGGCTATGTTTCAAAGTTCTCTTCAATTCGCTAAAGACCTTGACGTTAATGATTCGCTCGCAAGCTATCGCGATCAATTTCATTTTCCGAAAACTGTTGAAGGAGAGAATAAATTATACTTTACGGGGAACTCGCTAGGATTACAACCCCTGAAGGCTAAAAATCGTATTGGTCGAATTCTAGACGAGTGGGCAAACTATGCGGTTGATGGTCACTTTTATTCTGAACATCCCTGGTGGGACTATCACGAAAGAATGGCTCCTAAATTAGCCAAGGTTGTTGGTGCCAAGTCTAGTGAAGTTACAATCATGAATACCTTGACGGCCAATCTTCATTTACTCATGGTTTCTTTTTACCGTCCGACTTCTACGCGATACGCAATATTGTGCGAAGAAAAGGCATTCCCTTCTGATCAATATTTAATGAAATCTCAATTGAAGTTTCACGGATTTGATTTTGAAAGTGCACTCATTGAAGTTTCGGGTAACGGATCGGCTCCAACTACCGAAGATTTCGTAAAGGCTATTGAAGAAAATAAGGATAGAGTTGCGCTTATACTTTTGGGTGGAGTAAATTATTACACAGCTGGGGTTCTCGATATTGAGACGATAACTAGAGTTGCTCGTTCACATGGTATTACAATCGGATGGGATCTAGCCCACGCAGCAGGTAACATTTCATTAAAATTACATGATTGGGGAGTAGATTTTGCGGCGTGGTGTAGTTATAAGTACATGAATGCTGGGCCTGGTAGCTTATCGGGTGTTTTTATTCATCAACGCCATCACGACCAGGCTTCAATTCCTAGATTTGAAGGTTGGTGGGGTGTAGATAAGGCAGAGCGTTTTCAAATGAATGACTCCTTTAAGCCGGCGGTAGGAGCAGAGGCTTGGCAGTTGTCTAACCTGCCCATTTTAGCTTTAGCCCCCTACGATGCTTCTCTAGATTTATTTGAAGAGGTAGGAATGGAGCGACTAACCGCAAAAAGCAAACAACTTACTGACTATTTAGAATTTAAGATTCGAGAGATTGCAGAAGAGACGGGATATCCTCTCGAGATAATTACCCCTCAAAATAGAGGTGCTCAACTTTCTATCTATATGCCTAATAAGGGAAGAGCCATTTTCGATCACCTTTGCGAAAATGGAGTGGTACCCGATTGGAGAAATCCGAATGTGATTCGTGTTGCTCCGGTACCCTTTTATAATTCCTTTGAAGATGTATATCTGTTTGCTGAGCGTTTCAAGGATGCGATCTATTCTACCGATAGTTCGGTAAAATAAAGAGCCCCACTTGAATTCGGTCGTTCATGGCGCTGTGCGATCAGTAAACCACCAAGGTTAAGGTAATCCTTACAAATCGATATAATGTTCGGATCTTCTCCATTGGAGCGTCTAAATACCCACTCTTTTACGGTATAATCGTTGTCTACATAAAAATCATAGGCATCGCCTGGGGTATATCCGCCCTCGTTACCATAGACAATAGTTAGTTTGTTTAAGGTTTTTCCTTCGCCAGGAGAGTCGACATTTTCTGAGTAGGTGGCTGTAAAGTTATCTTGATCCCAAACCAGCTGAAGTGGCGCTAGGAGCCAATACTTATCATTGATGAAGCCCTTGTTAACCTCATTGGAAAGAGAGTCAAGCGTTTTCCAATGGTATCTATAATCACCCTCAGCACGCACAGCAGTTACAGAATCAACTTTAGGGTTCCAGATCCATTTGCGAGAAAAAGGTTCTCCATTGGCGCGAGCCACATTCCAATTAAAGATAATTTTTTCGATTTTTTCAAACTCAGAGATTCCATGTGCCTCGGCAATGCGAAATGCTACCTTGTAGGCTTCTGACTTCTCAGTGGCAGAAGGGGTTTCTGAACAGCTATTCAGTAAACCTATGGCTGCTAAAGAGAGGAGTAACTTTTTCATATTTCTTTTAGGCTAAAGGTAGGAAATGCTAGGCTAAAATAGCATTAGATGCTACCTTTGTAGGTATCTAAAATTTATGGCTATGGCTGCAACATCTAAGGTTCGTGACTTAATAGAACATTCGCTTTTAACCGATCGCAAGGTTTTTTTATGGGGAATGGTAGACGATCACAGCGCAAAACACGTGATTGATCGCTTGCTTTATCTTGATAGTCAAAGTCATGACGAAATTCAGTTGATCATTAATAGCCCTGGGGGTTATGTGACTTCTGGTTTTGCTATTTATGATACCTTAAAAGCGATTAAAAGCCCTGTTTCTACCATATGTTCAGGTTTAGCAGCTTCGATGGGTTCAATTCTATTGTCGGCTGGAGAAAAGGGTCGTCGCTTTATACAGCCTCACGCTCGAGTGATGATTCATCAACCTAGTGGTGGTGCTCAGGGTCAAGCCTCTTCCATCGAGATACAAGCTCGAGAGATTATTAAAACTAAAGAGATCGGAGCTAGAATTCTTGCTGAGAATTGCGATCAGCCTATCGAAAAGGTGATGAAAGATTTTGATCGTGATTATTGGATGGATGCAGAAGAATCTACTCAGTATGGTATCGTAGACGGTGTCATTGATGCCATCTAATAGGCATCAGGATTTTGAATAATCGCTTCTGCTCTTCTAATCTGTGCTTCTAACTCGTCTGGATTTTTCTTGTCCAAAAGGCGATACATCATACCCATCCTAGGATTGTCCTTTAGGATCTCTCGTTTCTTACTAAGGAAGTTCCAGTACAATGAATTAAACGGACAAGATTGTTCTCCAGTTTTATCTTGTACCCGGTAACTACAGCTCTTGCAGTAATTACTCATCTTGTTGATATAAGCCCCACTACTGATGTAGGGTTTGGTCGCGATGATTCCTCCGTCGGCGAACTGAGACATTCCACGAGTATTCGTGATCTCTACCCAGTGTATCGCGTCGATATAAACTCCTAAATACCAATCATCAAGCTCATCAGGATTTATTTCAGTAAGTAGTGCGTAATTACCGGTAACCATTAGGCGTTGTATGTGATGGGCATAGCTATGTTCTAGCGTTTGTTTAATAGACTCAGAAAGACACTTCATTTTGGTTTTTCCTGTCCAATAAAAATTTGGGAGATTTTGCCTGTGACTGAAGTAATTGAGGGCTTGATAATTGGGCATTTCTTTCCAGTAAATCCCGCGCATATATTCCCGCCACCCTAAAATTTGGCGAACGAATCCTTCAATTTGTGAAAGCGAAATAGTATCGTCTTTGTAATATTTGGCAATGGCAGTGTCAATAACTTCTCTCGGATGTATCAGCTTAGAATTAAGCGCAAAGGATAGCCTTGAGTGAAAGAGATACGGTTTTCCTACGGCCATGGCATCTTGATAAGTTCCAAATCGAGATAATAAATGATCGCAGAAGTACTGTAGTATTTGTAATCCCTCTTTTCGGCTGGTTGGCCAAGGGAACTTCTCAGCATTAATGATACCCAGTGTTTCAATCTTACTATCAAGAATATCTTGGTAAACCTCGGTCACATCGGTTTTAAAATCTAACTCTTTTGGAATTTGGAGATTCGTATCAATGCCCTTTCGATTTTCGCTGTCGTAGTTCCATTTACCTCCTTCAGGCTTCCCATCAGGAAGTATTAGTATATGATGCTTTTTACGCATCATACGATAAAACGACTCCATAAGGAGTTGTTTCTTACCTTCGAAATGTTTTGATAGTTCTTCTCTAAAAGTTAGAAAGTGTTCGGTGTCAAATACTTCGCTTTGGATTCCTTTCGATTCAAGCAAGCTGCAAATTTCTTTGAGCTCTTTATCTAAACGGTAGTTGTCGGGTAGTTGGTATTCAAACTTCTCAATAGGATGGGTTTGGCAGTATTCCAATATCCGAGTTTTAAGACTACGATCTCCAGATTGATTGATCTTTTGGTAGTCTACATGAGCGCCAACTTTTTTTAAAGCATCTGCGAAATTTCTCATGCTTTGAAAGAATGCTGCCACCTTCTGAATATGGTGGGTGATATTATTGCTTTCTTGATACATCTCTGCCATACAATAGAGCGTATGAGCATCCACCTCTTTATACCAGCTGTGTCGGGCATTTAATTGATCGCCTAAGATCAATCGGAGTCTTTTTATTGCAGCCATAATCGTCTATAGTCGTTGTCGGGATCGTACATCTCTGCTTGTCGTTGGGTGTTAAATTTGCGATCTCTAGGGTCATTTCCCACTCCACTTACATAACACCAATTACCCCAATTGGCTGAGGCGTCGTAATCGATAAGTTGAGCTTCAAAGTACTTTGCCCCCCAAATCCAATTTTGCTTCAAGTTTTTTGCCCAATAACTAGCCACATTTTGTCTTGCTCGGTTACTGAGCCAACCCGTGGATTTTAATTCGATCATGGCCGCATTGACGAAATCATCTTTGGTTTTACCATCGATCCACTTTTCAATGCCGGGTGATGACCGGATGTGGCCCGTCGTCAAAGGTCAAGTAAACGGCCGCCTCGTTGTCCACGAAATCAGGGCCGTGCCACGTCAGCTGGGAAGCCATCGCTTTTACAATCGGAGGAGTCTGCCGCAAGTACACGCGCTAAAGATACCAAGCGACTACCTTTGCAGCGAATTGG
>CAXPJI010000023.1:0-23314 GCA_964217345.1 Euzebya sp. | reverse complement strand
AGTACAATGGATATTCAATTTAACAGTAAAGAAATTCTAACGGCGTCAATGATTCTCTTCGCCGTAATCGATATTCTTGGTTCAGTACCAATCATCATTTCATTACGACAAAAGGTAGGTCATATTCAATCTGAAAAAGCATCTGTGGTCGCTGGTGTTATTATGATTGCCTTTCTCTTTATTGGTGAAAGAATCCTGAGCCTTATCGGTATTGATGTGAATTCATTTGCTGTGGCCGGTGCAATTGTTATATTCTTCTTAGCGCTTGAGATGATTTTAGGGATAAACATTTTCGGAGAAGAAGCGCCTGAGACAGCTTCGGTGGTGCCGATTGCGTTTCCGCTAATTGCCGGTGCAGGTACCATGACATCCATTCTATCACTGAGGGCAGAGTATGATGTACAAAACATTATTGTCGCCATCATTCTTAACCTAATCGTGGTTTATGTAGTACTAAAATCTTCGAAGCATATTGAGAAGGTTCTAGGTAATAATGGCCTAACAGTGATTAGAAAGGTCTTTGGAATTGTTCTGCTCGCTATCGCTGTAAAACTTTTTGCAGCAAACGCACCACAACTTTTTTAAATAGAATACTATGAACAAGATTGTCTCTTTCATCATCCTATTCATTGCTGTCGGATTAGCTGTATTCAATACCTATCACATCGACTTTAACAACATGTGGGCAGATGATTCTAGAACTGCTATTTACGGAGTGTTAGTCTCGTTAATTGTAATTCTGATCGTGGTTATTAATATTCAATCTCTGAAAGTAAAAGAGAAACTAAAATAGGCTCTAAACAACCCTATTCACCAAGCATCGTTATTCTGCATCTAACTGCACGACTTCAACTCCAGCCTTTTGAAGAAATTCTAATCCGGTAGTGTCTTTATATGCCTTGTCGTATACTAATCTTTTAATCCCTGCCTGATAAACTAGCTTACTGCATTCGCGACACGGAGAAAGAGTAAGGTATAGCGTAGCTCCTTTGCAAGATTGTGTTGAGCTTGCAACCTTCAAAATAGCATTGGCTTCAGCGTGAAGCACATACCATTTCGTATAGTTTTCTTCGTCTTCACAAGGGTTTTCGAAACCGGTGGGGGTACCGTTGTATCCATCAGAAATGATCATCCGATCTTTTACAATAAGTGCTCCTACCTTTTTACGAGTACAGTGAGATAATTCACTCCAGCGTTTTGCCATTGCGAGATAGGCGAGATCGTATTTCTGTTGCTTTTTTGCTTCCATTAGAATGGCCAGTTACCTACAGCTATTTTGATTGACAGAATTAATACTAAGGCTGAAAGAATACGTAAGATAAGAGGCTTTCGTTCACTAGCCAAAAGCGCAATCAAAAGTGTTAATAGTAAGGTCGAAGTGATCACAATAATTTGAGCCAACTCAATGCCCAAGGTAAACCCGGTGAGTGCTGTGAGCTTGCTCGATTCTCCACTCATGATCATTCTGAAATAATTAGAGAATCCGAACCCGTGTATTAAACCAAAGAACACCGTTGCGGCAAGTTGAATACCATAAGATCCTTTTGAGCTGCTACTGGTTATTAAGTTGTGAACTGCAGTGAGCGCAATGGTTATAGGTATTAGAAATTCAATGATTCCTGCATCCACACTCATCACATTAAAAGCAGCTAAGGCGAGTGAGAGACAATGAGCCAAGGTAAAGGCCGTTGCCAGTACTAAAAGTTTAGAAAAAGACTTAAATAGATAAGGCAGAGCAAGGGCAAACATGAAGAGTACGTGATCGTATCCGTTCAGATCAAGCACGTGATTAATTCCCAATTCAAGGTAGAATAACAGTGTGTCCATTATTTAATTCCTCGCTCTTTTTGAAGGGTATCGTAGGCCTTCTGAATCTGCTTAAACTTCTCCTCTGCTCCTGCTTTGAGAGCAGGGTCATCGGTAATTACTTTATCGGGATGATAGGTTTTAGCAAGGCCTCGGTACGCCTTTTTAATTTCCTCATTAGTGGCAGAAGACTCAATCCCAAGAACCTTATAGGCCTGATCAGAACTATCTTCGAATAGGGCTCTTAGACGCTCCCATTGTTGTACCCCCAAATAACGAGCAATTTCAGCTAGTTTATCTATTTCTGATTGACTAATACTACCGTCAGACTTAGCAAGGTCAATTAGAAAATATAAGATCTGTTCTCGTGTCGCATAGGAAGTATATGATCGAAATGTGGAGGCAATTTTTGCCACATTTATCTCGCTCTGATTAATTTGAGACTTGAAACTTCTAAAAACCTCATTAGCACGCTGCACACCGTAGTTTCTAATAAAAAACTGACGAACATAGTCGAGTTCAGCTTGATCTACTTTACCATCTGCCTTGATGATGGCTGTCGCTAATGAAATGAGGTTAATGCCAAAGTCAAAATCGATAGATCTCGAATTACTGTAGGTTTTGACGGTAACGTTTGACTGAAACATTCTACCTATAAAATAGCCGAGAATAGCCCCAGGAAAACGCAGGATAAAATAGCCAATAAAGGCTCCAATAATAGGTGCAATTGAACGCATGAGGGCAAAGATACACTTTTGAAAAACCCTATCTTTGTAGTCTAAATAAGCTTAATAAAAAATTTCGATATGATGTATCCAGAAGAACTTGTTTTACCCATGAAGCACGACCTAACGGTTGCTGGGTTTGAAGAGGTAGTGACCGCAGAGGCAGTAGAAACAGCCCTCAATGCAGAAGGCACCACCCTTATCGTTATTAACTCTGTATGTGGTTGTGCTGCTGCGAACGCTCGCCCTGCTGCAAAAATGAGTTTAGCACACCCTCATACTCCTGATCGTATTGTGACTGCTTTTGCAGGTTTCGATATCGAAGCGGTGAATAAGGCTCGCGAGATGATGATCCCTTTTCCTCCTTCTTCGCCTTGCATGGCCCTTTTCAAAGATGGAGAGTTAGTACATATGATCGAGCGTCATCACATTGAAGGGCGTCCGGCACAAATGATTGCCGACAATCTAAAAGGTGCTTATGACGAATTCTGCGCATAATTCATAATCACATTTTGTGACTTAGAAACCACTCCGCATTGGAGTGGTTTTTTTATAGATTTACACCCATGAGAACACTGCTTAGCTACTTGCTATCTCCGATATTCTATCTAGCCTTTGGGCTTATTTTAGTCGTCTTTGATCCTTTACAAAGAATTACCCTAAAACTTTTCGGACATCGCGCGCACGATGCGATTATATCTGTCATTACGGGAAGTCTCACCAATTCAACTCGAATTTTAGGAGCTACCTATAAAGTCGAAGGAAGAGAGCTTTTGCCCGATGATCGCCCACTCATATTTACGGCGAATCATCAAAGCATGTACGATATACCACCCATTTTCTGGTTCTTTAGAAAGTATCACCCAAAATTTGTGGTAAAGCAAGAATTGGCCCGAGGTATACCTACGATTTCGTACAATATTAGAAACGGAGGATCGGTAACTATCGATCGAAAAAATCCCAAACAGGCAATTCCACAGATTCAAAAACTAGGTCAATTCATCAATAAAAAGAAGTTTGCCGCCGTCATTTACCCGGAAGGCACAAGAAGTAGAAGCGGCTCTATGAAGCCTTTTAAAACTGCTGGGGTTTCTGCCTTATTAGATGCTGCTCCTGATGCGCTTTTAGTACCTCTTACCATTAATAGAGCTTATCAGTTTACAAGTAAGGGCCTTTTCCCATTACAAGTTGGGGTTCGCATGGAATACATTGTTCACAAACCAATTGAGAATAATGGAGATAAAGATGCGATTATCGCACAAGCAGAGGCAGCCGTACGTTCAGCCTTGAAAGAATAAAAAAACGCCCCGAAGGGCGTTTATATTAAAGATTTGCTCGGTGCCAGCCTTCTCGGTAAGGCTTGGTAACAAACTGATTGGCTTCTTCAAGATTGGTAATGCGCATGTCTTCACCATTCCAATAGAGCTTACGACGACCAAAGTAGTCGAAACGACCGTTTTCATTTTCGCGACGCATTTGGTGTGCGCGGATTGCGATGTTCCCCATAAGCACGGTTTCTGTGAATGGCCCTGCATAATCGAATGACGAAGTAAGGGCCTTGTGCTGGTCAGAACCGTATCCGGCCTTAACTGCCTCTGTCCAAGAAGAATTATGGATTAAATCTAAATTGCCTTGGGCGTCTGTATCAAAGTGCTCTACTTCTCTACCTTCAATGAATAGTTTCGGATGATTACCATACGTATCTACGGTAATGATTCCTTTACTACCGATCATCATCACTCCGCTCGAATCTGGAACGAATTTATTATCCACTAATAGGTCTGGAAGTGCAGGCTGAATTCCTCCATCAGTCCATTCAAAAACAACTCCGCCAGGGAAATCGATAGTTACTCGGGTAGAGATTGGGCAAGCCTCAGGAGTGTAATCTGGAGTCCACATTCTAGAGTAGACGTCAGCAACACTAGCTTGAACAGCTACAGGATAGCCGAGGCCTAGGGCTTTATATGGTGCATCAAAAAGGTGGCAACCCATATCCCCCAATGCGCCTGTACCGTACTCCCAGAAACCTCTCCAGTTAAATGGATGAAGATTCGGGGTGTAGGGACGCTTACTCGCCGGGCCTAACCAAAGATCCCAAGCTACATCTTCAGGAAGTGCTTGTTCGTTGGCCTCTGGCATCGAAATACCTTGTGGCCATACTGGGCGATTTGTCCAAACATTAACGTGTTTTACCTCGCCTACAATTCCTGAATCAATCCATTCTTTCACTTTCACAACGCCTTGATTAGAACCTCCTTGGTTACCCATCTGAGTTACAACACGTTGTTCTCTGGCAGTTTCTGTAAGCAATCTTGCCTCAGCAATGGTATGAGTTAACGGCTTTTGAACATACACTGCCTTGCCCTGCATCATGGCATCGTAAGTCATTACGGCGTGAGTATGGTCAGGGGTACTAATCGTCACCGCATCAATACGTTCTTTATCTAAAAGCACTCGGTAGTCATGATAGAACTTTGCCTTAGGGTGATCAGCCATGGCGCGAGCGGCCTGCTTAGGATCAATGTCGCAAAGTGCGACAATACGGTTAGCTCCACTGTTGTAGGTGTTAGTCAGGTCGCCATAACCTTTTCCTCCGGCTCCAAAGGCAGCAATTCTCAATTGATCGCTTGGGGCGATAAACCCAGGACCTCCTAAAACGTTTCTTGGAACAATAAAGAATCCTGCGCCGGCAGCCGCAGATTTCTTCAAGAAGTCACGTCTTGAATTCTTAGCATTTGACATAATAAGTGCAATAGTTTAGTTAAGTATCCTTGAAAGTAGTAAAAAATGGAGCAAATCCGAAGATTTTAACTTAAGGCCTCAAAACTAACGGTGAACTGAGTTCCTTCTCCTAATACTGATTGACAATCAATGGTACCTTGATTCTGTTCAACACTTGCTCGAACAATCGCTAATCCAAGGCCCATTCCGCTCGTTTTTGTAGTAAATCGAGGCTCAAAGATTCGGTGCTGTACCTCATCGCTCATACCCGACCCATTATCAATTACGCTGAGCATAAACTTCTGTTCATCACGTTGTACTCGAATGATTACTTCTGGATTTTCAACTTCTTTACAAGCCTCAACAGCATTCTTAACAAGATTGTTTACAATCTGTGTTAGCTGAGAACCATCAACGTAAAGTAAAATTTCTGCCTCGCTAGCTTCAAAACGAATGAAGCTTTCGGTGAATACCTGTACCGCGCCCTGAACCACTGAAACCCCGTTAATCTGATCTCTTTTAAGTTCAGGCATCTGTGCAAAATCAGAAAAAGCAGTGGCAATCCTATTTAGAGTTGAGATTTGCTGGAGCATGGCCTTCGAGAATTCTTTGAGCTGAGACTTGGCATCCTTAGCTTTTGGATCAAAACTCATTTCAAACTGTTGAACTTGCAGCTGCATTGGAGTAAGTGGATTCTTAATTTCGTGAGCTACTTGACGAGCCATTTCTTTCCATGCTTTATCTCTTTCTGATCGCGCCAGCTTTTGGGCGCTGTCATAGAGTTCATCAATCATCCGATTATACGATTCTATGAGTGAATCGAGTTCAGTACTTCTAGTTTTGAGCTCTATTTTTTCGGCATATCCCAAACCTGTTTCTGCCAAGTGATGGGCAACCTCCTTCATCGGGTTGGTGATATACCTGGCAATAAAATATCCAACCACAAGAGCTACGGCAAGAATAAGCGCATATACTATCCCTATGCGTTCTAAGAATTCCTTGAGCTCATACTCATTAAAGGAATTGTCCTCAAAATAAGGCAGGTGAACAATAGCGAGAGGCACATTGTTATTTTTTAAGAAAAAGAAGGAGGAAAGTACCGATCGACCCTCGTTGACCTCTTCGACTACGAAACGTTCGTTGTCCATTACTCGCTCCAGTAAAGGACGAAAGAGTTGCCTAGGCACATCTCTTCTCGATGACTTGATTAAGTCTCCTTCGATAGAATAAAGCGTGAAATCTACTCCTTGTATCTCTGAAATTTGGCCAACTGCTTCGTTGAAAATTCGAGACATATTCTCGTCGCTCAGCTTTAGGTAAGTGCCAGAAACTACATTTTCAAGGCTCTTTAAAACCTGTTCTTCTTTACGCTCTAAACGATTTCTGTGATAGTCTGCCGATTGCTCCCTGTATTGATATGAAGAGACTAAGCCCGTAAATACAAGTGCTAAGACTACGATGAGAATCATCGCGGCAAAAACTCGAAGCTGTAGGCTCTTTAGATTTTTCACGCCTCGGGGTTTTTATCTCTAATTCTCTTATAGATTTTAATCCCCATCATTAGCATTCCCGCCAGTGCAAAGAAACCAACGGTTGCAAAGATCCAATTAAGGGCACTTTTTAGGATGACTAAAAACACAACAGCAAAAAGAATGAGGGTAGAACCTTCATTAAACAGCCGCATAAATTTCGATGAATACCTAAAATGGTCACGCTGTAACTCCTTATAAATCTGATGCGTTTTCAGATGGTAAGCGAAAAGCAATAAAACAAAAGTGAGTTTAACATGCATCCAACCTTGTGACAACCATTCGGGCATCAGTGCTAAGAGACCAATGGCAAATAAAGTACAGAGTATCGCAGAAGGCCAAGTGATGATCAACCAAAGTCGCTTACTCATCAGCTTGAACTGCCCGGACAGAATTGACCGGGCGGGTTCTTCGCTCTCTTGTGCTTCAATATGATAGATAAACAACCTCGGCATGTAGAATAGACCTGCAAACCAGGTGACTACAAATATGAGGTGTAACGCCTTGATATAATTATATGCTTCCAAGTGGCAAAGGTCGTTAATTCTACCTTAGTCTTTCAGCTGTAAAAAAGGCAACTGTTTCTGATTAAAGGCTTTGTTAAAAGCATCTATTTCCTTCTCAACTAGTGCATCGAATTTAGCTAACTGTTCTTCAATTTTAATCGTCAATTCGGCCTTGACTGCACGGTCTTGAACCGTTGGGCCAAAGTCGTCTAATGACACCAATGAATTAAGGTGAGCCAATTTGTTAGTCAGTCTGATCGGGAAGTTTAGTGGGTCTTGACCACTTCTATTTTGGGTTTGATAAAGCGCTTTCTCCACCTCAGAGAATTGGTCTTTTAAATCCTTAGCCTTCGCTACTAAATCTTCGACTGAAGCGTCTGAAGAATATGCGCTAACAAAGGCATCTAGCTTCTCATTGATCGCTCTTATCTTCTTGATAGACTGGTGTGCAAGATCTACCGTGGTATTGATTTCAGTAATGAAGTCATACTGCTCCTGCATCTCAGCTACACTTGCCTCTGCTCTTGGATCTGCTAAAATTTCAAATTCCTTAGACTGAACTGAGCCGTTGTAGTTAAGATGTACGCCATAGGTTCCAGGAACTGCCTTAGGCCCTCCTAGATTCGCCCACCATAGAATCATGCCGGGTAGTCGCTCTGCGCCCTTGCCACGGGTGTCCCAGTTGTGGGTGTTTCCGCCTGTTTTAATACCTAGTTTTTCACTTCTATCCTTAGCATCAGTGCTGAAGTGGGCCAGAGTATCTCCTGCTTTAGAAGTATAGGTTAAACTCACCTTGTCGGTCGATTTAAGATCTTTAAAGTACATATGCGTGGTGACTCCAGCAGGTAGATTTGTTCCTGCAGTAAGTGAAGCTCTACCACCACCTCCTTTGGTACGGTAAGCATCTTTGGGATCAAATAAAACAGCATCTTGCTTCATTGTTTGAGCGTCTAATTGGTGAAGTACCGTTAGATCGTCGATCATCCACAAGCTTCTACCTTGGGTAGCTACGATAAGGCTGTTGTCTTTGATGTGTAAATCGGTAATTGGAACGATTGGTAGGTTTTTCTGAAAAGAATCCCAAGACTTTCCGTCATCAAAAGAAATATACATCCCCGTTTCGGTACCCGCATATAACAGCCCTTGTCTCGCCGGGTCTTCACGAACCACTCTGGTAAAATGTTCAGGATCGATGCCTTTAGTAATCAACTTCCAGCTTTTACCGTAATCGGTAGTCTTATATAAATATGGAGTGAAGTCGCCTAACTTATATCGTGTTGCGGCAACATAAGCAGTTCCTTCGTCGAAAGCTGATGGTTCAATAGAATTGACCATACTCCACTCTGGCATGTTCTTAGGAGTCACATTCTCCCAGGTTTTACCGCCGTCTCTAGTCAAATGAATCAGTCCATCATCGCTTCCCGCCCAAAGAAGGCCTTCTTTTAATGGGCTTTCATTGGCTGCAAAGATCGTCGCGTAGTACTCAACGCCTGTGTTGTCTTGAGTGATAGGCCCACCACTTGATACGAGTTTTGTGGGGTCATTTCTGGTTAAATCATCGCTCAACAACTCCCAGCTCTGACCTTCGTTAGTCGATAGGTGAACATGGTTAGAGAAGGTGTAAAGCTTATTAGGATCATGCTTTGAAAAGATAATCGGAAAATTCCACTGAAAACGATACTTCATTCCTTCAGCACCGTAACCCATCGGGTTGTCTGGCCAAACATTAATGGCTCTAGTGGTGTTATTTGCGTGATTTACTCGAGTTAAGAATCCTCCGTAGCTACCCCCGTAAACAATATCATCATTGGTAGGGTCAACGGCAATATGTGCAGACTCTCCACCTGCGGTCTCCTCCCAATCGTCTTCACCAATGCTGTAAGAATCAGATCGGTGACGAATTCGAATGGTCGAATTGTCTTGCTGTGCAACATAAATACGATATGGGAACGCATTATCTGTGGTCACTCGGTAAAACTGAGCCGTTGGTTGATTGTAATAGGTACTCCAGTTTTCGCCGGCACTGTAAGACACTTGGGCTCCTCCGTCATCACCGATAATCATTCGGTTGTTATCTTCTGGAGCGATCCAAAGATCGTGGTGGTCACCATGTGGTGCATTAAAGGTTTCAAAGGTCTTACCTCCATCGTCAGAACGGTGGTAACGAACGTTTAAAACATAAACTCGGTCTGCATTTTGGGTGTCTGCATATACTCTAGTGTAATACCAAGCACGTTGGCGAAGCTTACGTTCAGAATTCACATAAGACCAATTTTCACCTCCGTCATCAGAACGGTATAGACCTCCCTTGTCTTTGTGTTCTACAATTGCCCAAACTCGATCTTTTTGAACCGGTGATACGGTAACTCCCATGATACCTAAAGTGCCTTTAGGAAATCCTGAGTTATCTGAAATCTGATTCCAGGTTTCACCCCCGTCAATACTCTTCCAAAGTAATGAGCCTTCACCTCCACTACTTAGACTGTAGGGAGTACGCTGAACGCGCCAGGTAGAAGCGTATAAAACTCTTGAATTGTTAGGGTCCATAATCAAATCAACAGCCCCTGCCATATCGTTTACAAAAAGCACTTTTCTCCAAGTGTCACCGCCGTCGGTTGACTTGTAGATTCCTCGCTCTGAAGTGGGCTTGTAAATATTTCCAAGAACCGCGGCATAAACCACATTTTCATCCTTAGGGTGAATGCGTATTCTAGGGATGTGACGACTGTTTGGAAGACCTTTAAACTCCCATGATTTTCCCCCATCTACTGATTTGTAGATTCCGTAACCCGAAGAAACATTACCTCTAACTGTTTTCTCACCTCCACCTACATACATCACATTAGGGTCACTCTCGGCAACACTTACTGAACCAATACTTCCGCCGAAATATCCGTCAGAGATGTTTTCATAAGTCGCACCGCCATCGGTAGTTTTCCATACTCCACCTCCAGCTGCTCCGAAGAAGAATGTATTGGGCTGACCAGGTATTCCTGTCACTGCAGCTGATCGGCCACCACGAAAAGGGCCGATAAGTCGGTATTCAATACTGCTATGTATCGACTCATCAGGAGCCTGAGCAAACAGCGTAGTGCTGGCTAAAACAAATGCCGAAAGAAATTTGAAGAACTTCATTTGAGGTGAAATTTTACGTTAGTTCACCCAAATTAGAAAAAGATTCTCAATTCTAGGGAGAAAACCTTATGTTCTCATCAAGGTTTTACGCACTTCTTTGACTAGAAAATAGGTCGTGATTAGAGTAGCTAAAACATCGGCAATAAAGAAGGACTGCCATACTCCTTGTTCTCCATAGAGTGCAGCCATAAGGTACAGCGTTGGAATAAAAAGGATGCCTTGACGCAGTAAAGTAAGCCATAAAGCGGGCTTCACCTTACCAATAGCTTGAAAGTAAGCGGCACCGATAAGTTGTAATGCAATAATTGGAGTAGCGCCGAAAACCCATCGCATTGCCGTACCCACTTTTTCGAGAACGATAGTATTAATAGCTAGCTCTTCTGCACTTAAATCAGAACGATTACTTAAAAATAGTTCTGCAATTTGGGTCGGAAACAAAAACAACAATACAAAAACCAAAGTGGCAAGTACAGCTGCAAAGCCAATGGCCTTAACAATCGATTCTTTTACTCGGTCAAAGAGTTGAGCTCCGTAATTGTATCCTGCAATAGGCAGAAACCCCTGGGTTACCCCAAAGACAGGGAATAATGCGAACATCAGTGTGCGCCCAATAATGGCATACACAGCAACAAGCGCTTCTCCGCCTAGAGTGAAAAGCAGCGTGTTTAAAATTAAATAGTTGATACTAGTAGTGGCTTGTCGAGAGAGGGTTACAAAACCCAGAGAACCCATTTCTTTTAATAAGTCAATCTTAAAACGAAAATGCGTCAGAGAGGGTTTAAGACTCGACCCTGTGAGAAAGTGATAAAGAATATATAGAAAACAGAGTAAATACCCCAGGGTTGTTGCCCAAGCTGCTCCATGCATTCCCCAGTCAAAAACATAAATGAAAAGATAATCGCTTAAAAGATTCGTCACCGAAGGTATAATCATGGCAATCATTGCAACCTTTGGCTTGCCTTCAGCTCTGATTACCGTATTACCCATCATAGAAAGACCCAAGAACGGAACTCCATAGAGTACTATCTGATAATAAACTTTGGCGGGCTCGTAAATGGCGCCTTTACCTCCAAATGCAGGAATTAAGGTATCTATAAACCCTAACCCCAAGGCCACCATCAGGGTACAAACAAGTACGGTGAGCCCAATCTGGTTACCAAAAGTATGAAGTGCTTTTTCTTGGTCTTTTGCCCCCAAGGCGCGAGATACAATACTCGAACCGCCAATACCTACCGCCATTCCTAAGGCTCCAATAAAAAACGAGACTGGTAAAACCACATTGATTGCGGCAATTGCAGTGGTGCCAATCCAGTTCCCTACAAACACAGAGTCTACAAGTACATTGAGAGACATAACTAGAATCCCAATCGATGCAGGAATGGCTTGTTTAACAAGCAGTTTGCCGATTGACTCGGTACCTAATACCTCAGGGCTCAGTTTGGCCATTAAACGGGTAGTTTGGCAGTTTTGGCCCAGTCATTTACCCAGTGTGCCATGAGCGAAACCCAAGGATCACTGTCATTGAGGCAAGCCACGTGTTTGAAGGCTGACCCCCCTGCTTCGATAAATTCTTCTTCACCCTCCATGGCAATCTCCTCGAGGGTTTCTAAACAGTCCGCAATAAAAGCTGGAGTAATCACCGCCAGCCTTTTTTTACCTTCTTTAGCGAAACGCTTGAATTCGTAATCGGTGTAGGGCTTTAACCAAGTGTCCCCTGCTATTCTCGACTGAAATGAACTGCTCACCTTTTCTTGTGAAAGACCTAAATATTTTCTAACTGCCTCTGTAGTAGCAAAACACTGATGACGATAACAAGTGTGATGTGCTACCGAGTTGGTATTACAACAGCTACCATCAATTTTACAATGGAATTTTGTAGGGTCTGATTTTCGAATGTGTCGCTCCGGAATGCCGTGATAAGAGAACAACATATGGTCGTATTCGAAATCTTTTAGTTGTTCGGCAATGCTATCTCCAAGAACTTTAATGTAATCTTCGTTCGAGTAAAATGCTGGCATTGTGGTTAGCTTCATGCTCGGATGATGCTTTCGCTGATCTTCTAAAGCCTTTACCACAACCGTTTCGTAACTACTCATCGCGTAGTGCGGATACAATGGCGCCAATAACACCTCTGTTACCTCTTTCTCGGCAAGCTCATCAAGAGCC
This sequence comes from Euzebya sp., assembly GCA_964217345.1. GTDB lineage: Bacteria > Bacteroidota > Bacteroidia > Flavobacteriales > Flavobacteriaceae > UBA3478. The sequence continues at coordinate 10,726 of CAXPJI010000023.1, read as the reverse complement.
TTTTTAATACTCATCGACCCATATCTCATCCCCAGCGCAACGGGCATTTCTGTCAAATTCTGAAGTTTCTCTTGAAAACGCTCAGAGATGATAATGAGCGGAGAGCCTTCATCCCACCAAATCTTCTTGTAGGCCTTGGCTGATCTGCCCGGTCTAGTATTTAAAATAATCCCTCGAACGAGGAGATTTCTGAATAATCCTGGAAGGTCGATGACTCTTTTATCCATTAAAAACTCATCGAGATACGGACGTACCGCCTTACGAGTAGGCGCGTCTGGCGAACCGAGGTTCACGAGTAAAATTCCTTTTTTCACAGACAATGGTGTTTAGCGGGTCAAAAATACAACCTATCGGCTAGAATCGCCGAGGTACTTCTTGGGAGTTACCCCAAATTTCTTCTTAAATGCCGCGATAAAATGACTCGAAGTACTATACCCGACCTTAGCCGCTACCTCACCAACTGAGTAAGATTTGCTGAGTAATGATTTTCGAGCAAAGTCGAGTTTGTAATCAAGTAGAAATCCAAAAACTGAATCTCCATATAACTGCTTAAAGCCTTCTTTTAAGCGGCCCACCGGCAAATCAATCTCCTCGGCAAGCCCCTCTAAGGTCGGAGGCTCGTTCATTTGAGCAATCAGTAAATCCTTAGCCTTTCTAATCTTTCTAATATTTTCATCATCAGCTAAGTACGGGCAACGCTCAAGGTCAGCCTCTTCAGTACGATTAAAATAGAGCGCTAAAATTTCTTGAACCTTCGCCTTGAAATATAGGGTTTCAACTGAGGGGTGAAGACCAAACTGCATCAACTGGTTGAGCGGAATCGATAACGCAGGGCGAATCTCATCCTGGCTGTAGTATTTCTTATCGTGTGAGGCTCCTTCGAAAAACGGAATCAGAGAGGCCTCATTAGAAAACCAGCTATGCAGCTGTTCGATGGTAACAAGAAGTGAAAGTACCCATCCGCCAGGGTCAAGAACTAAATGAATCGGAAGATCCTTTTGGGTGTTAAATAAGAGCAACACTTGATCCTCTGTGCCGTCTAATTGATAAGATCCTTGGTTGTAGAAAAAGTGAGCCTGTTCTCTGAGAACAAAGTGCATCTGAATGTATTCCTTGGTAACCGGTTCTTCGAAGGTAGCAGCAGCTTTACCATCATTGTAAAAACGCAGCACCCTGCAAGACTCGCTGATTACTGTTACTTCCTTTTTCATTTAGCGTTGTTTTATAGCTTATCAAAGGTAATTCTTTCTTCAAAAACTTAATTTAAAAACAATCTAAATAACGAAATAGCGGCTATAACTTTCTAATAAACAATATTTTAGAACGAACATCTCTAGAAGAAGAGCATTAAAACACAAGGAAACCTTCAACAAAACCGATAGCGTTATTTTAAGGAATAAGTAGGTTTTAAATTTGCAATGCAAAAGTTTTAACGCAACCCCATGCTTGATTCCTTCTTCGCCGTAGGCGTTAGTTACATAAAATCAGATGCAGAGACCCGAGGAAAATTCAGCCTCGATGGGGCAGCGGGTGAATCATTATCTCGCAAAGCCAAAGACTTAGGTATTGAAGCCCTTCTCACTATTTCTACATGTAATAGAACAGAACTGTACGGTTACACCGAAGATGCTGAAACGCTTGTCAATTTGCTCTGCGAGTTCACCAAAGGAAACCGAGAGTTATTCGAATCTCAAGGTTATGTAAAAGAGAACGCAGAGGCGGTAGAACATTTATTTCGTGTGGGTACGGGGCTAGACAGTCAAATCCTGGGAGATTTCGAAATCATCTCGCAAGTGAAACAAGGATTTAGAAGAGCCAAGAAGCTAGAACTGAGCAATCCATTTCTTGAGCGACTTGTTAATTCAGTCATTCAAGCCTCAAAACGAATAAAAACAGAGACAGAGATTTCTTCTGGTGCCACCTCGGTTTCATTTGCCTCAGTGCGTTACCTTCTTGAAAAGGTAGAGGCCATCAGCGAGAAACATATCGTACTGTTTGGCACAGGTAAAATAGGGAGAAACACCTGCGAAAATTTAATTAAGCACACCCAAAACGAGCACATTACGCTTATTAACCGCACTTTGGAAAAAGCTGAGCGTATTGCAGCGAAGCTCAATCTGCGAGTTCGCCCCTACTCAGAGCTTCAAACAGAAATTAGACAAGCAGATATTCTCGTAGTGGCTACAGGGGCGTCTAAACCAACGATTACCCCTGCACTAATTTTCAATAAAAAACCGCTGATTATTCTCGATTTATCGGTTCCAAAAAATGTCAGTGAAGAGGTTAGTGGCTTAAATCAAGTTGAGGTTATTGATATTGATCAATTATCGAAAATCACTGACGACACCCTTGAAAAAAGAAAAGAATTCTTGCCAATGGCCGAATCGATCTACAAAGAGATTCTGTTAGAATTCATGACTTGGGTAGACAACCGAAAGTTTGCCACCACATTGGCTGCATTAAAAGAAAAACTAAGTCAATTCAAAGCCGAAGAAATCGATTTTCAGTCGAAAAAAAATAAAAGCGTTGCAAAAAACTGTGACGCATTCGATGATTTCGGTGATCGATTAGTTCAAAAAATCACCAAACAATTCGCGAATTTTCTCAGAGAGACCGATAGTGATCTTGAAGAGAAGATGAAACTGATAGAATCGGTATTTGAATTAGAAAAATCAAAGCGATGAAAAGGCCTATTCGAATTGGCACCAGAGATAGTGCCCTAGCGCTTTGGCAAGCCAACAACGTAGCCGGGCTTCTTGAGAAATACGATCAATCGAATGTATTACATCCGGTAAAATCAGAAGGAGATTTAAACCTTGCTGAACCTATTTATCAGATGGGAATCAGCGGTATATTTACACGAGGTTTAGATGCTGCGCTTTTAAGAGGAGAAATCGACATTGCTGTTCATTCAATGAAGGATGTGCCAACGGCACTCGCTGAGGGTCTGGAGGTTGTAGCAGTTCTCGAGAGAGGAGCTACCGAAGACGTTATGGTAAAAAGCCCTACCAGCGGTGCAACTGTGGTAGCCACGGGTAGTTTGAGGCGTAAAGCGCAATGGCTTAGACGCAACCCTAGTCACTCCATTACAGGACTTCGAGGTAATGTTCAAACTCGACTTGATAAGGTATCTACGAACCCTTGGTTAGGAGGGATCTTTGCACTTGCAGGTCTTGAACGACTAGAAATTAAAGGCTTAGAGGTTGAGGTGTTAGACTGGATGTTGCCCGCACCAGCACAAGGGGCTGTGGTGGTTGTAGCCAAGTCAGACCGTACTGATCTTAAAGAGGCGCTAGCGCTAATCAATCATTCAAATACCGCCCTTGAAGCTCAATTAGAACGTGAATTTCTGAGACAATTAGAAGGCGGATGTAGTTCGCCAATAGGGGCAATCGCGAAGGTAACCGGCGAAGAGGTACTGTTTAAGGGAGGACTATTCAGTCTTGACGGGACTAAGGCGGTCACCATTGAAAAACGCACCACTCGATCAAACGCTGTATCTGATGTTTCCCTATGGGTAGGTGAAATTCTAAAATCAGGAGGTGAAGAAATTTTAAAAGAATTGAGGGATGGCAAAGATTCTTAGTACGAAAACCTTAAGTGAGGTTTCTTTCGAACGCCTTCTTGCCGCCGGACATCAAATCAGCCACTACGATATTATCAGCGCTGAGCCGCTACCCTTTGCAGCCCCGAGATACGATCTGTATATCTGTAGTAGTCAAAATGCAGTAAACGCACTTTCTCACTACTGGAAGAATCAAGATCAAGAACATCTATTAAATACCGACTGGTATTGTGTAGGAGATAAAACGGCAGAGGCCTTAAAAAAAATGGGGCTAAGAGTAGTTGAAATAGCGCATTCTGCAAAAGAATTAATTGAGGAAAAGCTTTCGAGTCCTGAATTCGAAGAAAAGCGAAAGCTATGGCTGAGCGGCGTAAAAAAAACCAAAGAAACCGAAACCTATATTCGTTCTAAAAAAGCAGATGCCATAGATGTTTATCTCACCATTCCTGATTTAAAAAAGGTTTCTGAATCGTTCGATGTGGTTCTCTTTTTTAGCCCGCAGGGAATCGAATACTTTTTAAAAAGCAATTCGATTGAAGAAGGAGTCAAAGTTTATTGCATCGGTGACACTACCGCACAAAAAGCAGAAAACCTGAACATATCAGTAACAGCAGTCGCGAAAACTCCTAGTAGTGAGCGAATGGTTTTAGACTGCATTTTAGACCTAAAAAACAATAATTATGGGAGCAACTAGCCCAAAAAATGATCTTTATCTTAAAGCCTTACGAGGAGAAAGTGTATCTCGCCCTCCTGTTTGGATGATGCGACAAGCGGGACGCTATCTCCCTGAATTCATGGAGCTCAAAGAAAAGTATGATTTCTTTACTCGCTGTCAAACCCCAGAGCTAGCCTCTGAAATTACGGTTCAGCCGCTTCGAAGATATGGGATGGATGCTGCCATTTTGTTCAGCGACATTTTGGTCGTTCCTCAGGCAATGAATATCGACGTTGAAATGCGTCCGGGTGTTGGGCCTTTTTTGCCTAACCCCATTCGAAAAGCCTCTGACTTAGATCATGTAATCGTTCCCGATATCGAAGAGAGCCTAGGCTATGTCTTAGAGGCAATTACCCTAACCCTCGAAAAATTAGACAATAGTGTTCCACTTATTGGTTTCGCTGGATCTCCATGGACCATTCTTTGCTACTGCGTGCAAGGTCAAGGGAGCAAGAGTTTCGATGTTGCTAAAGGATTGTGTTTTTCAGATCCAAAAACCGCTCACGCGCTACTTCAAAAAATCACCGACACTACCATCGCTTATCTAAAGGCCAAAGTAGCAGCAGGAGTGCACGCCGTTCAAGTATTTGACTCGTGGGGCGGAATGCTAAGCCCAGAAGACTATAAAGAATTTTCGATGCAGTACATGCAACAAATCGTAGATGCACTGAAAGACCTGGCCCCTGTAATTTTATTCGGAAAAGGCTGTTGGTTCGCTCTAGGTGAAATGGCTGATTCAGGCGCCTCGGCTCTAGGAGTAGACTGGACCTGTTCAGCAAGAAATGCCCGTTACCTCAGCAAAGGAAAAATCACGCTTCAAGGAAACTACGACCCCTCCCGATTATTGTCCCCACCATCAAGAATAAAAGCAGATGTGTGGCAGATGATCGACGCCTTTGGAAAGGATCGGTACATTGTAAATCTGGGACACGGCATTCTTCCCAACATCCCTATCGATCATGCTAAGGCATTCATTGATGCGGTAAAAGAATATCCGGGATAAATTCAGAGTTATGACCTCACAAAAAGACCGCTTTTACGACTATATACAAGGGCTGCAAAACCAAATTTGTAGTGCACTAGAAAATGCTGACGGACAAGCCAAATTTCAAGAAGATCTTTGGGACCGAAAAGGTGGTGGGGGTGGAAGAACTCGCGTGATTGAAAATGGCGCTGTTTTCGAAAAAGGTGGCGTCAACATTTCAGCTGTTCACGGTGAGTTACCTGATTCAATGAAGGCCTATTTCAAGGTAAAGGAAGGAAGCTTTTTCGCTTGCGGGCTTTCGCTAGTCATTCACCCAAAAAGCCCGATGGTGCCAACCGTCCATGCGAATTGGAGGTATTTCGAATTATACAAGGATGACGGAAGTCTAGCCGACGCTTGGTTCGGAGGAGGTCAAGACCTTACTCCCTATTACCTGTTTGAAGAGGATGCGACACATTTTCACAAGGTTTGTAAAACGGCTTGCGATAAACACAACGGCTCTTTTTACCCAAAATATAAAGAAGCCTGTGACCACTATTTCTGGAATGCTCACCGGGACGAGGCGAGGGGCGTCGGAGGTTTATTCTTTGACTACCTCAAACAAACCGATGAGCGAAGCCTGGAGCAGTGGTACGACTTTGTTACAGAAGTTGGCAACAGCTTTATAACCGCCTATGTGCCCATCGTTGAGCGGAGAAAAAACCTCAGTTATACTGACGAGCAAAGAGAATGGCAAGAAATACGACGCGGCCGATATGTCGAATTCAATCTTGTGCACGACAAAGGAACCCTTTTTGGGCTAAGAACTAACGGTCGCATAGAGAGTATTCTAATGAGTTTACCGCCCCATGTTCAGTGGCAATACAATCACTCGCCTAAGGCAGGTAGCGACGAGGATAAGCTTTTGCAAACCCTAAAAGAACCACGAGCATGGGTATAAAGGATAGAACAAGCATCCCCTTTTACCAAGTAGACGCCTTCACTTCTAAGGTGTTCTCGGGCAATCCTGCCGGAGTGTGTCTATTAGAAGAACCGCTAGAAGATGAGGTAATGCAGCAAATTGCAGCAGAAAACAATCTCGCCGAAACCGCATTCATTCGTATCGATCTGAAGCCCTATCAAATACGATGGTTTACTCCAACGGTGGAGGTAGATCTTTGTGGACATGCCACACTAGCCTCTGCTTATGTCTTATTTAACGAAAAGAATGTTAAAGAGGTCATTCGATTTCAAAGTCTTCGTTCGGGAGAGCTGACCGTGACTAAGAACGAAGATTGTTTGACTCTTGATTTTCCCATTGATAAAATTATACCGAACGGTATAAAAAATGAATGGATCGAGTCAATTGGAAGCCCCATTCTTGAAGCCTACACGGGGCGAACCGATCTTATTTTGAGAGTTGAAAACGAAGCTGTTGTAAAAGCAATACAACCCGATTTCGAAAACATCAAAAGATGGCCCTATGTCGGGGTAATCATCACTGCAAAAGGAACCGATGTTGATTTTGTGTCACGATTCTTCGGGCCAGCCGTCGGTATTAACGAAGATCCTGTAACCGGTTCAGCACACACCTCTCTTGTGGTATACTGGTCGAAAAAACTAAAAAAAACTAAACTCAGTGCGCGGCAAGAATCTAAACGAAAAGGAGACCTTCTGTGCGAAATAAACGGAGAAAGAGCACTCATCACAGGAAATGCTCAACTTTACCTTAAAGGAGAAATCTATGTACCCAATCATTAGAAATCGCAGGCTAAGAACCTCGAATGCGCTTCGCTCATTAGTTCAAGAAACTACGTTAACTGTTGACGACTTTATCGTACCACTATTTGTGGTCGAGGGGGTGGGCATAAAAGAGGAAATCTTGTCAATGCCCGGCCAATATCGGATGAGTCTTGACCTATTAGAAGATGAAATTCGAGAGCTTACCGCTTTAAACTTAAAGGCGGTTCTTTTATTCGCAAAAACGGACGATACTAAAAAAGATAATGAGGGAGTAGAAGCCTGGAATCCAGAAGGCCTCATGCAAAGAGCGATTAAAACCGTTAAGACTACGAATTCAGAAATGCTAGTTTTAACCGATGTTGCCCTAGATCCTTTCTCGATTTATGGACATGACGGAATCGTTGGCGGCGGGAAAGTGCTAAACGATCCTACCGTAGAAGCGTTATGCAAAATGAGCGTTTCGCATGCCAGAGCTGGAGCCGACCTGGTCGCTCCCAGCGACATGATGGATGGACGAATCATCGAGATAAGAAAAGCCCTCGATGCTGAAGGTTTTGAAGACGTGGGTATCTTAAGTTATGCGGCGAAATACGCCAGTGCATTTTACGGGCCTTTCAGAGATGCACTCGATTCAGCGCCCGTCGATTCGGAGGACATTCCTGAAGACAAAAAAACCTATCAAATGAACCCAGCAAATCGTATCGAAGCAGTTAAAGAAGCATTAATGGACCAAGAAGAAGGCGCAGACATTCTAATGGTAAAGCCGGGTCTACCTTATCTAGATATTGTTCGTGAGGTTAAAAACGCTGTTAAACTACCTGTTGCTGTTTATCATGTCTCAGGAGAGTATGCAATGCTTCACGCCGCCGCAGAAAAAGGATGGATCGATTATGAAAAATCCTATCTAGAACAGTTAATGTGTTTCAAGAGAGCCGGTGCAGATTTGATCGCAACTTATTTCGCTAAGGAAGCAGCACGGTTCTTAAAAGGGTAACAAAGAACGCAGCCTTGAATATCTCAGGGATTGGTTCTTTAATCGAATCACTTTCACCCTTTTATCTTCCTTACCTTTTTCAATTTCAAACACGCTATCTTTTATTTTTAGCGTCTCTTGGATCGTATCGTCAATGTTCTTGATCGTGGTCCTAAGTTTTTTAATTCTACTCTCATAACTCAAATCTCTTTCAAACGAATTTTGAAGCATTGGGTAATCAACAAAACTCGGATAGGATTGAAGAATAATTTTTAAAACCAGAAAGTCTTCATCAGATAATTGCTGCTTAATCCGCTTTTGATTCTGGCTTATCAGTTCGATGATCAATTTATTTTTTCCATTCAATAAATAGATTGTTACTGCAATAAATAAGATTACTGGCAAAAGCAGAAAAATAGATCGATGATCTTCTTTCTTCATTTTATAGGTGGAGTAATGTCTACCCAATAAATCAAGTTCATTGACCACCATATAACGAGGCTTATCAATAAGGTCGCCACCAATTAGAAAGGTATTTGATTTTGGATTATAGGCCAGTATTTCCCTAAACTGTTCAATAAGGCCATAGTCAGCTTCGTCGCGAAGATGTGCTTCTCCCTTCTTAAAATCGAAAGTCAGCAGATACCGATTAGAATAAAATAATGGGAGCTTATAGTGTGCAAATGATCTCCAAGATTTAAGGCCCTTATCGGTTTTAAACTCTTCAATAAACTGCATACTACCAAGTTTCTCGTACTCATCTGTGTCTAGATTAAATCTTCCAACATCAAAGAACTGGCGAAAGGTGGAACGCTTGTCAACGTATCTTGAATCTGAACCAAATCCGATATAAAAATAGCGCTCTTCAGTGTCTAGTTGTCCTAAAGCGTTACTCATTCTAGAAGGCCGAGGCTCAGCGACGGGCAATTCTACCCACTCTCTTGTAGATTTATCAAATCGCAATAGATCGTTATAGAAGGTAAATTCCCCATACCCTCCAAAGAGATAAATCGTGTCATTCTCAGAAGCCATTACTGAGTTGAATCTGCTTCTCCATCGATACGACTGGTCTATTCGTTTAAGGGTGTCGTTTTCATACTCATAAACCACTCCACCACCATTGGCTATAAAAAACTTCTTATTATCATTAGCCGGCACCAAATCGAGACGATAAATTTCATCAGAAAAAAAATGTTTTCTTGAAGTAAAATCTTTACCATCAGTCGTATGGTATATACTATCCCTAGTTATTATCGTGAACCCGTCTCCTTCTGGGAAAATTAAATGCTCGTATCGATCTAAACGAGGCCCCAATAAAATGGAAAGAAACAAGAATAAATAGGTCACCATCATCTGTTCAGGGTTTTTCTTATCCACCAACGTTGAAACACTTCCTCATCCTTTAATCGAATTACTTTTACTCTCTTATCTTCTTTTCCCTTGGTAATATCAAAAATGCTAGAGTTCTTACCGATAATTGATTGAGCAACCTCGTCGATTTGGGCGATTGTGTTTCTAAGCTTTTTAATTCGACTCTCATAAGAAAGCTCTCTTTCAAATGAAGATTGAAGATCCGGGTATTCAACTCCGTTAGGGTAATTTTCTCTAATTATTTGATAAATCTTGAAGTCTTCTTCAGAGAGTGCTCGCCGCAATTGAGGAGTAATTCGATCTAAACCATCCACAAGAATAACGCTCCTTCTTTTCATAAACACAAAGATTCCTAATGGAGCGATCAAAATAGATACCCACCATGGAAACGTGTTCGCCCGTTTAAGCTTTATCATCTCATACTCGGTTCCTAGCAAATCAGCCTCGTTAATTATCAAAAAGTGAGGTTCTGCAGTTAAGCCGTAAGCTAGTAGGAAGTCGCTGGTATTAGTATTGTAAGCAAGAACACGTGAATACTGCAAAAGAACATTAACATTCCCATTTGTATATCTATATGCAAGCCCTTCGGTAAAATCAAAAGATACAAGTTCACTGTCAGTGAGGAGAAGAGGTAACCTATAAGAGTCAAATAGTCTTAAGTTAGATTCTTCGTAAGGGGAAAAAAGAGACTCAAAAAGAGAGGATAAGTCATATTCTTCTTTAAATAACTGATTGCGAAAATCATAACTGTAAACATTGCTTGGAAAAACGTATTGAACTTCGCGAATCGATTTACCATCTATACCTACGCTTGGGACATCCAAATTAAAATAGGCAGTATTCGAAGAAGAATCATATTGGCCAAAAGGGATTCGATTAACACTCTCTCTGTAATCATACCTAGTCTCTACTAACCATTCTGAAGACATATCAGTGAAATAAATGATATTGTTCTGAACATTGAATTCGCCTGAACCTCCTACAGAAATAATTGAATCGCCCCTGACAAAATTATAAGAGTCGAATCTCGACTGAAACTTAAAAGATTTATCGATCCTATAGAGTGTATCATTCTTATACTCATAAACCATTCCGCCACCAGGAGATAAAAACCGGATTTTATCGGGATAATATAGGTATGATAGTCGTAATTCATCTATTTGAAAACCATGCAGGTCCCTCGTAAATAACTTCGCGTCTGAAGTAAAATAAGTGAACTCCTTATCTATAAATCTGAAACCATCACCTTCTGGAAAAACAAAAAACTTTCCATTAAGACCCGGTAATTCCTGGGAAAAAATAAAGGTGGTACATACGAAAATTAAGATTCGAAAAAATACTCTCAAGAATGTTTTTGTTTTGTTGAAATACAGGATAAATATAAGAACCTTATTG
>CAXPJI010000022.1:0-36058 GCA_964217345.1 Euzebya sp. | reverse complement strand
ACCTAAATGTGAGGGCTCTTAGCTCAGTTGGTTCAGAGCACCTGCCTTACAAGCAGGGGGTCACTGGTTCGAATCCAGTAGGGCCCACATCAAGCAGAAAATCCATGTCTTAAGGCATGGATTTTTTTATTTCGTAAATTTCCATTCCTTCAAAGATTTACAAATGAAAAGACTGCTTTTATTATTCTGTTTGTTGGGTGTAGCCTGGCCTTATTATCATATCGTTCTGTTTATGGAAGCTAACGACTGGAGTTGGTCGACTGCTTTATTTTTTGAACAGATCAACGCAAATGAAGGGATGAAAATTTTAAACGCAGATCTCACCGTTGCAGCAACTACCTTTTTAGCCTTTCTTATTTATTTGCTCATTAAAAAGAGTATAACGAGTATTCAATTCTTTAAATACCTGGGAGCACTATTTCTTGTGGGATTTTCACTTGCCCTTCCTTTATATCTTTATGAGCATTATGAACGTTTTAAGTAAGCTACTCAAAGGGGCAGTTATACTCCTATGTACTGCAAGTTTATATTCCTGTTTAAAAGAAAATGATTTATCAAATTCTCGTATAGATGAATTAGAGGGCCGTTGGCAATTACAACAGGTTTCTTGTTTTTGTTATTTCGAGGATTATGATTTTACTTCAAATGAATTATGGATATCAGCTAAAAGTAGTGTGATGCTATCAAGAAATCAGAATGATCAACCACTAGGTATCACCGATAATGAGATAGTAACTCCGATTCGCGTTCAAAATAATGAACTTACCGATCTGATATCGAATAGAAGTTACACCTTTGATTTCGATGCTGATGTTCTAAATATTCATTACATCGATAATCCTCAGATTGCCGATGATGAAATCAGCTATTCCTTTCGACGTATTACTGAGGATTGTATCGTTTGGGATGAATTTAATTTAGAGCTCGCTTGTCCTGAAATATATAGGCCCGTTTGTGGCTGCGATGGATTCTCTTACTCTAATGCTTGTGAAGCTTCGCGTTTTGGAGTGAGTGTAGATTACGAAGGAACGTGCTCAGGTTCAATTTTTTAATCGCTATTATGAAAAAATCGTTTATATATTCTGTGGTTAGCCTTTTAGTTATTGGTCTAGGACTTTCTTTACTAGGTGAGGCCATTATTAGCAAATGGAATAATTCTTCGAATTGGGTTTGGGTAGGGACCTTAGCTCTTGTGGTTTGTAATACTGGTTTTTCCTTACTCGGACGTGCAGTCATCGAGAAAATTAGGGACCAGAAATAGCCCGGTATGATCGATCAGATACCAATCAACTTCGATAGTGACTCCTTATGGACTTTGAATCTAGCCTTAGCACTAGTAATGTATGGTATAGCCTTAGACATCGAGGTGAAACAATTTAAGGAGCTGTTTAGAACTCCAAAATTGGTTTTGGCCGGTCTACTTAGTCAGTTTGTTCTACTACCGGCTCTTACTTACCTTTTTGTTTTATGGATAAAGCCTGCACCTAGTGTCGCTCTCGGATTGTTTTTAGTTGCAGCTTGTCCTGGAGGTAATGTCTCCAATTTCATGAGTCATTTAGCGAAGGCAAATACGGCCCTTTCAATCACGCTTACGGCTTTTGCCACCTTATTATCAGTCATTATGACTCCACTAAATTTTCAGTGGTATGCTTCGCTATATGAACCGTCAGCGGTGTTGTTACGATCGATTTCTGTGGATCCAGCAGACCTTTTCAAAGTAGTAGGTCTATTACTTGCCCTTCCTTTGACTTTAGGACTTTACACTCGATACCGATTCAAGGCGATAGCCATACGCCTCGAAAAGATTCTCAAGCCTTTGTCATTACTTATATTTATCGTTTTGGTAGTGATAGCCTTGGCCTCGAATTGGGAGACGTTTCGAAAATTTGCTACCCAGTTCGCTGATTTGGTGATTGCTCACAATACCTTAGCGATCTTACTCGGGTTTACAACCGCGCTAGTCTTTAGACTAGATAGATATTCACGCCGAAGTATTGCTATAGAAACAGGTATTCAGAATTCGGGTCTTGGGTTACTCCTTATTTTCACCTTTTTCGATGGCCTTGGTGGTATGGCGGTTATAGCAGCCTTGTGGGGCGTTTGGCATCTTATTTCTGGTCTTTTTCTTGGCTTATTTTGGGGGGTATTACAGGACCGCATACGTCCTCTTGTTCGTTCACTGGTAGTAGCTGTCGTTCGAGCCTTGTTGTACCTGAATTTTAAAAGGATTGAAATACATGGGCTTGAGAATATCCCTAGAGGCAGAGTGATTTTCGTGGGTAATCATCAAAATGGCCTTATAGATCCGCTTTTGATTGCGGCTTTTAACAAACGCTCAACTACCTTTTACACAAGGGCTAGTGTTTTCAAAAATCCTACAGTTTCAAAAATCCTTCATTATCTGGGGCTACTTCCAATTTTTCGTTTCAGAGACGGAGGTCGAAATCTTCGAAATAATATTGAATTATTTGAAAAAGGTGCCGATGCCCTAATAGGAGGAGAGGCTATTGCTCTTTTTCCTGAAGGTAATCATGGTGCTGAACGCCGTATTCGACCGCTTAAAAAAGGAGTGATTCGCCTTCTTGAAACGATCTATCAAAAAGATTCGAGTGAAGAAGTGTTTTTAGTGCCCGTAGGTTTTAATTATGAACGCCTAGAGCAATTTAAGGATAAGGTTTCTGTTAGATTCGGACCACCAATTAGCTCATATGATTTACTGAACAAAGAGGGGCTTGTAGATCTAGGATTACTAGATTCAATTCACCAAAGTTTACAATCCTTAACTACTCATATTGAAGGCACTTATGAATTGAAAATCGAATACCTTGAAAGGTCAAAGGTGAATTGGTTAGATCCTGATGAGGTGTATAGGGTACTCAAGGGTTATCCGAAAGTCAAGACAGCAAATACATCACCCATATCTTCGAATTTTTATTTTTTCTCTTGGCCAGTGGTTTTTTTCTGGCGTAAATACCTGCTGCCAAAAATTGATGAGATTGAATTCGTAACCACCCTTCGATACGCTTACATTGGCGTGCTTGCTTTTATCTGTATTATTCTATGTATTTTGGGAGTGATATTTATTTTTTAGCCTAAAAACCGATCCTATGGAAACCAAATCAGAACATCAAATGTACTGCCATGAGTGTGGTAAGCTCGTAAGTAAGAATGCAGTGATTTGTCCTAATTGCGGAGTTGGATTTGGAAATACCGCCAAATCAGGATTGCCAGTCGATTCTCGTTTCTTAGCTACTTTATTACTGTGTTGGTTTTTGGGAGTATTCGGTATTCACCGTTTTTACACGGGACACACCACGATTGGAATTCTTCAGCTCATAACCCTTGGGGGCTGTGGAATATGGACCATTATTGATTTTATTCTTATCGTAACTGGAAACTTCAAGGATGCTCAAGGTCTTCCAATTCGTTCAGCAGTTTAGGCTATCCTTAGAAATCACCTTGCTTGGGTTTCTTGCAAGTTATCAGATTCTGGCCTTCTATCTGGCTGATCGTTTGGGCAATTTAATAGCGATTCCCTGTCTTTTTACTTTATTAACAGGTCATCATTGTTGGGGTTGCGGATTATCTAGAGCTTTATGGTCACTCTTTCAAGGAGACTTTTTAGGTGCCTATCACTATAATTCTGCCATTTATCTTGTTTTAGGATTTGTTGTTTTTAGAGGAGTTAGGTTCTATCTATCTGGTAATCAATAGGTAAGTTGGTCTAAAAAAATTTCTCTTTTTTTCTTGAAAAAGTTAAATCCCATAACTTTTTAGTTAGTTTTGCTCAAAATTACAACCCTAGAGGTTGTAGCCTAGCGTTTTGAAATTAAATGTTCTGCTCGGGTCCAAGAGTGTTTTGAAGTTCGCTCAGAAGGCCGCATCAGGAATGGTGCTCCGAGCCATAGGCCAAACTTCAAGAGTACAATCTTTTCTTCGCTCGCATAGGGTATGTCTAACCTATGCCGAGATTCATTCATTACAGATCTGAATAGTGTTGATGTGCGATTCAATTATCGCAAGAGTTCGCCTTTTATCTACACTAATATTTATCTAAAATGAAAACCAAATACATTGATCTAATCGATCAGACCTATTATTTCCCGCAAGAAGAGTTTGCGCTTAGAGACGACCATCTACTATTCCATGGCATTGAACTTATGGACTTGGTTAAGGAGTATGGCTCGCCATTGAAATTCATGTATCTGCCAAAAATCACTGAAAACATTACCCGTGCTAAAGGTTGGTTTGCAGATGCGATCCATAAATACGATTACAAAGGTAATTATCATTATTGCTACTGTACGAAGAGTTCACATTTCAGACATGTAATAGAACGTGCTCTTGACGCTGGAGTATTTTTAGAAACTTCTTCGGGTTATGACTTATCTATCGTTGAAACGCTTTTAGGAGAGGGTAAGATTAAGCCAGAAGACACGGTGGTTTGTAATGGGTTTAAGCAAGAAAATTACGTTGCTAAGATTGCCGATTTGTTAGATCGAGACGCTGTGAAGGTGCTTCCTGTGCTTGATAACTTTGTTGAGATTGATCAGATCAAGGAAAAGACGAAGAAACCTTTTTCTGTAGGAATTCGAATTGCCTCTGAAGAGGAGCCAAAATTTGAATTTTATACCTCAAGGTTAGGTATCGGATACAAGAACATCGTTCCCTTTTACAAACAGTACATTAGAGATGATGAGCAGGTCTCACTAAAGATGCTCCATTTCTTCATCAATACGGGTATTCGTGACACGGCTTATTACTGGAATGAACTTCAGAAGTGCCTAAGAGTATACGTTTCTTTGAAAAAGATTTGCCCGAGTCTCGATTCACTCAATATCGGTGGTGGGTTCCCTGTGAAAAATTCGTTAGCCTTCAGTTATGACTATGCTTACATGGTTGATGAGATCGTCAATCAAATACGCATTGCATGTGAAGAGGCTGAGGTTCCAGTCCCTGATATTTATACCGAATTCGGAAGCTACACGGTTGGTGAAAGTGGAGGTACGATTTATAAAGTATTGTATCAGAAGCAGCAGAATGACCGTGAAAAATGGAATATGATTGATTCTTCTTTCATTACAACCATGCCAGATTCGTGGGCTATCAACAAACGATTTATCATGCTCGCGCTCAACCGATGGTCAGATACTTACGAGCGAGTTCTGTTAGGAGGAGTGACCTGCGACAGTGATGACTATTACAATTCAGAACAGCACGTCAATGCGATTTATTTGCCTCGATTTAGCAAGACCTATCCGCTCTATATCGGATTTTTTAACACCGGTGCATACCAAGAAACCATTGGTGGGTTTGGAGGATTACAACACTGTTTGATCCCTCAACCCAAATACGTTCTTATCGATCGCGATGAGAATGGAGAGATTACTACTAAACTTTTTAAAGGGCAGCAGACTGCCGACGAATTCTTAAATCAATTAGGTTATTAAAATGAAAACATTCGCTGGAATACCCGCCGAATACGCTGGCGCAGATCGCGCTAAAGTAACCCTTATACCTGTCGCTTATGACGGCACGAGTACTTGGGGTAAAGGGGCTGATAAAGGCCCTGCAGCCTTTTTAGATGCTGCCGAAAATATGGAACTCTATGATATAGAGACCGAAACTGAAGTCTATAAACAGGGTATTTACTTGCACGAGACTTTAGAAGGCTTTACTACACCTGACGCCATGGTCGAAAAGGTTTATGCTAAGGTGAAAGACCAGTACGGAAGAGGAAAGCTAGTCTCTCTAGTGGGTGGCGAACATTCGATTTCTATTGGAGCAATTAGAGCTACAGCGCATTATTACGGAGACGTAACTGTGGTTCAGTTAGACGCGCATGCTGATTTAAGAGACGAATATGAAGGGACTCCTTACAACCATGCTTGCGCCCTTTACGAGGCACAGCAGACCACTAACCTAATCCAAGTAGGTATTCGTTCTATGGACAAGCTTGAGGCTCAGCGTGTTGACCCAGAGCGTATGTTCTATGCTCACGAACTAGAGAGTGATGAATATTGGATGGATAAAGCCATCGACCTCATGGGTGAAAAGGTATATATCACTATTGATTTAGATGCATTTGACCCTTCTCTAGTACCTGCAACAGGTACTCCAGAGCCAGGTGGTTTGTTGTGGTACGAGACGCTTCACTTTTTACAGCGAATTATCACTGAAAAAACAATGGTTGGATTTGATATTGTTGAGCTGTGTCCGAATGGTGATTCAGGCTCACAAGCATCTAGCTTTTTAGCAGCTAAGCTGTATTACAAAATACTTTCTTATCACTTTAATCAAGAATAATGCACATTTCAAATTTTTTAGAATCTCATTATTTACACTTTAATGCTGCTGCCCTTGTGGATGCGGCAAAGGGGTACAAGCAACAGCTTGAACAGGGAAATAAGATGTTAGTTTCCTTGGCAGGTGCCATGAGTACTGCCGAATTAGGGAAGAGTTTATCTCCCATGATTAATGAAGATAAGATTCACATTATCTCTTGTACCGGTGCGAATCTTGAGGAGGACGTAATGAACCTAGTTGCGCACAACCACTATAAACGAATTCCTCACTACAGAGATCTTACGCCTGTGGAAGAACGAGAGCTTTTAGATCAAGGGTTAAATCGCGTTACCGATACTTGTATTCCTGAAGAGGAGGCTTTTCGAGTGCTTCAAAAGCACATGTTTGAGCTTTGGAAGGCTGCCGAGGAGAAAGGAGAACGTTATTTTCCGCATGAGTTCTTATATCAATTACTGAACTCGGGTGCGCTTGAGGAGGCTCACCAAATTGATCCCAAAGATTCATGGATGATTCAGGCTGCTAAGAAAAACCTTCCGATGGTTGTTCCGGGATGGGAAGACTCGACTATGGGAAATATCTTCGCGAGCTATGTGATCAAAGGAGAATTAAAAGCTTCTACCGTGAAGTCTGGAATCGAGTACATGACGTATTTAGCAGATTGGTACAAAAATCAATCTCAAGTAGGTTTCTTCCAGATCGGAGGAGGTATTGCCGGAGACTTCCCAATTTGCGTGGTACCGATGTTGTATCAAGATCTTGAGTTAGAGCAGACTCCTTTCTGGAGTTATTTCTGCCAGATTAGTGACTCAACGACTAGTTATGGGTCGTATTCAGGGGCGGTTCCTAACGAGAAAATTACTTGGGGTAAACTCGATATTGATACTCCTAAGTTTATTATTGAATCAGATGCGACGATTGTTGCACCTTTAGTTTTTGCTTATATCCTAGGTTACTGATGCAACGGCTAATTGTCGAATTCAAGAAGTTGACTCCTGAGAATCGCAAGGCGTTCTCTGAGTTATATGCTGATGGTTATGGAGATAACGAAGTAGTTTCGTTTACCTCATCAAGCGGTACTAAGATTCAATGCTTACCTCTTCGAGTGGGAGATATTTCCTATCTCGTTAAAATCGGTTCGGTAAGTCGTGATTTCTGGGAAAATGATCAGTCTTTAGAAGGCGTCGTCGAAATCGGAGATGACGATTAATCTAGATTAAGAATTAGGGAGGCTTTTTAGTCTCCCTTTTTTTATGGGGTATCTTTAAAACAAAAAACATGATAAAGAAATTGTTCTTAGCAGATTCTCGGGGCTACGCTGACCATGGATGGTTAAAATCCTCGCACAGCTTTAGCTTTGCTTCTTACTTCAATCCTGATCAGATGAATTTTGGTGCGCTTCGCGTACTTAACGACGATTGGGTTGCTCCTTCAATGGGATTTGGAACTCATGGGCACCGAGATATGGAAATCATCTCTATTCCTCTTAGTGGTGACCTAAAGCACCGGGACAATATGGGAAATGAAACTGTTATCCGATCAGGAGACATACAGGTCATGAGTGCTGGTTCAGGAGTGGAGCATAGCGAAATGAATGCGAGTGCGAGTGAGCCCGTTGCATTTCTTCAAATATGGATTTTTCCTAAAGTGAAAAATATAACTCCCCGATACGATCAGATTACTTTAAAAGTGGAAGATAGCACCAACCGATGGCAACAGATCTTGTCTCCAAATAAGGAAGATAAAGGGGTTTGGATACATCAAGATGCCTTCATGCATTTAAATCATTTAGATTCACAAAGTAGTACAACTTACACTTTAAAGAGTGCAGCTAATGGAGTTTACCTCTTTGTGATTGAAGGTGAGGTTAGCGTAGAAGGAGAACAATTAGGAAGAAGAGATGCTATTGGAATCACCGAAGCAGCTAAATTTATCCTTAGTGCCCAGACAAATGCTAAACTTCTAGCTATTGAGGTGCCAATGGCCTAAAAAATCGATGAAGGTGTAATCTAATTATCTAAATTTGCGCCCATGATTGCCACTATTTGCAGAAGAGCGCATTTTAATGCTGCCCACCGTTTACACAACCCATCATGGAGCGATGAAAAGAATCGTGAGGTTTTTGGTAAGTGCAACAGCCCTTATTTTCATGGTCACAATTTTGAATTAGAAGTTCGAGTGAGAGGTGAGGTGGATCCAAACACCGGTTTCGTTATCGACCTGGGTGAATTGGGTGGTATTATTAAAGAACAAGTAGAGGATCGTTTTGATCACAAGAACCTGAATGTAGATTGCCCAGAGTTTGAAAATTTGTTGCCTTCAACAGAGCATTTAGCTAAGGTTATTTACGATATCTTAAAACCGATTATTGGCGATCGCAAACTGCATATCACCTTATTTGAGACCGCTAAAAACGGTGCAGAGTACGGAGACTGGTAAACTATAACCGATCTAATACCTTTTCTAAGGTCATCGATCTCGAAGCCTTCAAATAAATATTCTTATTTCTGAGCGATTCGGGAAAATGATCCAGTAAATCAGTGGTGGTTTTAAATCCCTTGAACGGGTGATCGGTTTGTTGAAAATGCTTCCCAACTAAATAAACTTCATCAAATCCCAGCGCGATAATTAGATCCACGATGGCTCTGTGCTCTTTGTCGGATTCTTCTCCGAGTTCAAACATGTCGCCGATTACAAGTGCTGTATTCTCCCAATGCAGGGACTTAAAGGTCTCAAGACTTACTTTTAAACTACTTGGGTTAGCGTTGTATGCATCTACAAACACTTGCTTGCCATTAATTGTTCGAATTTCTGACCGCATTTGTTTTGCCTGGTAGTTGTTTATGCTTTTCTGCACCGATGTAGTATCAACTTCAAAAAAACTAGCTAGAGCGACAGCAGCAGCTATATTCAGAGCGTTGTATTTTCCGAAAAGAGAACTAGATAGCTCCAGATTCTCCCATTTAAGGGTGAGGGTAGGCGCTGTTTGAAGGAGTTCTAAATAGGTGTCAGCTTCTTCGACTAAACCATAGCTTGAACGATTGTCGTAAGTGGTTAATTTTTCTTTTTGAATCGAATCTTCTTCGTTGAAGAAAATGACGCCTCCTGCATGGATTAGATGTTGATAAAGTTCTGATTTTCCATTGATCACTCCCTCAATACCTCCGAAGCCTTCTAGATGTGCTTTTCCAAAATTGGTAATTAATCCAAGGTTAGGGTTGGCAATTCTACAGAGTTCAGCGATTTCACCTTGGTGGTTTGCTCCCATTTCGATAATCGCGATCTCATGGGAGGGTTGAAGTCTTAGCAAAGTAAGGGGTACTCCAATGTGATTATTTAGATTGCCTTGGGTACAAAGCGTTTCATATTCGCTCGATAATACCGCATTAATGAGCTCCTTGGTGGTGGTTTTACCATTACTTCCTGTAAGACCAATCACAGGAATTTCAAATTGATCACGATGAAATCTCGCTAGATCTTGAAGCGTTTTTAGTGGATCACTTACCGCTATGATTTTATCATTCTTGTCTAGGCAACCTTCGCTAACGATAGCGTACGAAGCTCCACTTTTA
This sequence comes from Euzebya sp., assembly GCA_964217345.1. Classification (GTDB taxonomy): domain Bacteria; phylum Bacteroidota; class Bacteroidia; order Flavobacteriales; family Flavobacteriaceae; genus UBA3478. The sequence continues at coordinate 26,183 of CAXPJI010000022.1, read as the reverse complement.
ATCGCTTCTAAGGCAAAATCATCTCCATTAAAAGAGGGGCCTTTAAGAGCAAAAAACAGTTGGTTTTTAACCAGACTTCGGGTATCGGTGCATACACCAGAGCTTTGCTGAAAAAGCTGATATATATGATCAATCTTCATATCAAAACGGTTCGTGAAACGAAGATACTAATTCGTCTAATGTTTGTACTTTGTATGCTAAATAGAAAATAGTACTATGAGATTAGTCAAATCGATTCTAATGATAGGTGGTCTTTTATTTTCAGGCTATCTTTTCGCTCAAGACAATACTACCCCTGCGGTACCTTTTTTAAATATTCCGATCGATGCTCGAGCTGCGGGTATGGGTGACACTGGCGTTGCTACTCATGCCGACGTTAACTCGGCACGTTGGAATCCTGCCAAGTTGGTTTGGTTGGGAAACTCTGCAGAGTTTGGAATTGCCTATACCCCTTATTTGGCAAATATCGCTGATGATGTTAGTCTCTTGGGTGCGAATTACGCACAACGTATTAACGATGTGAGTGCGCTCGCGGTTGGCTTGACTTATTTCGGGCTTGGAGAGGTTGAATTTCGACAGACTATTGATGAACCTGCTCAGATCGTAAAGCCGAATGAACTAGCGCTTGATTTTGCTTATGGTCTTCAGCTCAATGATCAATTATCGGTGGGAGCGGGTCTTCGATTTATAAGTTCTAACCTAAAGCTCACTGAAGCGGTTCAAGATGCAAGAGCTGCAAATGCTTTGGCGGTTGATGTCGGGTTTTACTACCGATCAGATTTGAATATCAGGGAAGGAGCAGACTCGCGATGGAGAGCGGGCTTGTCGTTATCCAATTTCGGTACCACGCTGTCTTATGACTTAGACGGAGTGGAGCAATACCTACCGAGTACTCTTCGTATGGGCCTGGGTCATGACTTTATCTTCGATTATGACTCAACGCTTTCAGTTACCCTTGAGGCGAATACCCTTGTAGTGCCTGTTGATAATAAGGCTCTTGGTTTTGCATTGGGAAGTGAGTATAACTTCAGAGATGATTTGTTTTTACGTCTCGGATACTATCACGATACCACGGATATAACCAACAGAAAATACGCTACTGTCGGTGCAGGTGCTCGTAAGGATAACCTTAAAATTGACCTCTCGTATTTGTTCTCAACCTCTCAGGTTCAGAACCCATTTGAGAATGCATTAAGAATTGCCTTGTCCTTTGAATTTGGGGATCGATTTTACAATTTTTAAGAGTCCATTTTAGCAAGGCCAAGACCGATTTTTATATTATTTTTGCGACAATCAAAATCGTACCAATGAAAAAGATCACGAAAGAAACCTACATGCAGTGGTATGAAGACATGCTCTTCTGGAGAAAGTTTGAAGACAAACTAGCTGCTGTATATATCCAACAGAAAGTAAGAGGGTTCTTACACCTTTACAACGGTCAAGAGGCAGTGTTAGCGGGTTCGCTTCACGCCATGGACTTATCAAAGGATAAAATGATCACAGCTTATCGTAATCACGTTCAGCCCATTGGTATGGGAGTTGATCCTAGAAAGGTTATGGCCGAGCTTTACGGTAAGGTTACTGGAACTTCTAAAGGTATGGGAGGTTCAATGCATATCTTTTCAAAGGAACATAGATTTTACGGTGGTCACGGAATCGTTGGAGGGCAAATTCCTTTAGGTGCCGGTCTTGCGTTCGCTGACAAGTATTTCAATCGTGATGCAGTTACCCTTACTTACATGGGTGATGGTGCGGTACGTCAAGGATCTTTACACGAGACGTTCAACCTAGCTATGCTGTGGCAGCTTCCTGTAGTGTTTATTTGTGAGAACAACGGATACGCCATGGGAACTTCAGTAGCAAGAACCGCTTATGATACAGATATTTACAAGCTTGGTTTAGGTTACGGTATGCCATGTAGTGCCTTTGACGGAATGGATCCTGCAGCAAGTGCAGAAGCCATCAGTGAGGCGATCGAGAGAGCACGTTCAGGCGGAGGACCAACTTTCCTTGAAGCAAAGACCTACCGTTATAGAGGTCACTCGATGTCGGATGCACAGCATTACAGAACAAAAGAAGAGGTAAAAGAATACCAAAAAATTGACCCTATCTCTCAAGTTAAAGAGTTAATTCTTGATAAGAAATGGGCGTCAGAAGACGATATCAAAGTAATCGATGCGCGCGTTAGAGATCTAGTTGCGGAGTGTGAGAAGTTTGCTGAAGAGTCAGATTTTCCACCAATCGAACAACTTTACGATACCGTATACGAGCAAAAGGATTATCCATTTTTATCTCATAAATTATAATAATGGCAGAAGTAGTTACCATGCCACGACTGAGCGACACCATGGAAGAGGGGACTGTCGCGAAGTGGTTGAAGAAAGTAGGAGACAAGGTAGAAGAAGGTGAAATCTTAGCAGAGATTGAAACCGATAAGGCAACCATGGAGTTTGAATCTTTTTATAATGGAACGCTTTTGCATATAGGTATTCCTGAAGGAGATGGGGCTCCCGTTGATGCATTACTCGCTATTATTGGGGATGAAGGAGAGGATATATCTGCACTTTTAGGGGGAGCAGCAGCGCCAGCCGCCGTACCTTCTGAAGAAGTGAAACCAGTAGAGGCTGCTTCAGCTCCAGTAAATGAAACGAAAGCAGTCGCTGCTATCCCAGCGGGAGTAGAAATCGTTACTATGCCGCGTCTTAGTGATACCATGGAAGAAGGTACTGTGGCAAGCTGGTTAAAGAAAGTTGGAGACGCTGTTGAAGAAGGAGATATACTTGCCGAAATCGAAACGGACAAGGCAACGATGGAATTTGAATCGTTCTATTCAGGTACTTTATTGCATATCGGTATCGATGAGGGTGGGTCAGCCCCTGTTGATTCTGTACTAGCAATTATTGGGCCTGCAGGAACTGATGTATCGGCTGTTTTAAGTGGCGCCGCTGCTCCAGCTGCTGCTGCTCCAGCTGCTCCTAAAGAAGCAGCTGAAGTAAAAAGCGAAGCGCCCGCTGCTGCCCCAGCCTCTGCTGCTCCAGTCGCGCAAGCCACTGAAGTCACGCCTTCAAATACAAGAATATTTGCCTCTCCATTAGCTAAAAAATTAGCCAAAGAGAAGGGTCTAGATTTATCTACAGTAAAAGGTTCTGGAGAACACGGTAGAATCATTCGCCGTGACGTAGAGCAAGAACAAGTCGTTGCCGCACCGGCAGCTTCAGCTAAAGCCCAACCAGCAGCTGTACCTGTAGTTGCCGCTTCAGGAGTAGAAAATAAAGAGTCAGTTAAGAATTCTCAAATGCGTAAGGTGATTGCCAAGCGGCTTTCAGAGTCTAAATTTACGGCCCCTCATTACTACTTGACTGTTGAGGTTGAAATGGACGAAGCTAAAGCCGCTCGACAGCAAATCAACCAACTTCCTGATACTAAGGTTTCATTCAATGATATGGTTTTAAAGGCTTCTGCTATGGCACTGCTTAAGCATAAGCAAGTGAATACCACTTGGAGTGATGAAGCTACGATCATTAATCACCATGTACACCTTGGGGTTGCCGTAGCTGTTGAAGACGGACTGGTTGTTCCTGTTATCAAGCACGCTGATCAATTATCTTTCACTCAGTTGGGTGCCACTGTTAAAGACATGGCTGGAAGAGCGCGTAATAAGAAGCTTACCCCTGCAGAAATGGAAGGAAGTACTTTTACAGTTTCTAACCTAGGAATGTTTGGTATTGAGGAATTTACTTCAATTATCAATCAACCGAATTCAGCGATACTTTCAGTCGGAGCAATCATTGAAAAGGCTGTTGTACGTGATGGAGCAATCGTGCCTAGAAGTATGATGAAGTTAACTTTAGCATGTGATCATAGAACCATTGATGGAGCTACAGGAGCACAATTCTTACAAACGTTAAAGATGTATTTAGAGCATCCAGTTACCTTACTGGCATAGTCTAAATTTCATAGATTTATATTAAAAGCATTCCTTCTCAGGAATGCTTTTTTGTATCTTTTTAATTCAATTATAATTTATGGCTAGAATTATTGTTACCGGTGCAAGTAGAGGTATTGGTCTTGAAGCGGTTCGATTTTTATTAGAAGAAGGGCATGAAGTAGTTTGTATTTCTCGCACTGAAAGCCCATTGCAGGGAGCTGATTTACCTTTGCTTCGATCGGTATGTATAGATTTAGCTGATTCTAATTTTGAATCATTACATGAATTAATCAAAGATTGGAGCCATGTTGATGCTTTGATTCATAATGCTGGTGCTTTTTTGAATAAACCGTTTAGCGAAACCAGTATTGAAGATTTTGAATCCATTTATCGGGTAAATGTTTTTGGGGTAGCAAGACTTACGCAAGCTTTAGCGGATAAATTAGTTTCAGGCTCTCATGTATTAGGTATCAGTTCTATGGGAGGTATCCAAGGAAGTGCTAAATTTCCTGGACTTTCGGCATATAGTTCGAGTAAGGGCGCATTAATTACCCTATTTGAATTATTAGCTGAGGAGTACAAGAGCGCAGGTGTAGCTTTTAATACCCTTGCTTTAGGAGCTGTAAATACTGAGATGCTTACTAAGGCATTTCCTGACTTTGTAGCCAACGTATCTGCACGGCAGATGGGTGAATACGTTGCCAAGTTTGCACTCACCGGTCACGAATTGTATAATGGTAAGGTGCTACAAGTCAGTAATAGTACCCCTTAAAGCTGTGGTTGATGATTGATATTCTTGCTCCCTATGTACCTGAAAAGGCTTTAATACCGTGTTTTGAACTCATTCAAACTCATGGGGTACATCTCAAGATTGTTAATCAAAGAAAAACTAGACACGGTGACTATCGTTTGCTTCCTAGTGGCAATCATCAAATTACTGTAAATGCTACTGAGAATCAATATCGTTTTCTAATTACCCTTATTCATGAAATAGCTCATTTGGTTGCTTTTACCGAATTCGGAAGAAGAATAAAACCACACGGAATAGAATGGAAAAGTGTTTTTAAGCATTTGATGTTACCTTTCTTAAATCCCGAGATTTTTCCCTCTGAGTTACTACCTGTTCTCGCAAGGCATTTTAAAAGTCCGAAGGCTTCAAGCAGTTCAGATGCATTTCTTGACCGTGCGTTAGCGCAATATGACGGCGCTGATGATGCCCTTTTATTTGTTGTTGATATAGCAGAAGGAAATCATTTTTATTTCGGGAACTCGCGTATATTTGAACGCGGATCTGTACGACGCAAACGTATTGAATGCGTGGAAGTTAAGACCGGAAAACGCTATTTATTTCAACCTAATGCTAGAGTGCTAGCGACCGAAAAAAAATGAACAACACTCCTGAACTTAAACAGTCTGCTAAGGGACTGTTTGAAATTCTAAGAAGCTTTTTAAGTGAGCTTCTTAACATCCGTACCAATACGGACATGCAAGCAACTAAAGATTCAATTATTGCAGATATCCCATTCAAAGGGCATACCTCATGGATCTTAATCTGCTCCATTTTTATTGCCTCAATTGGATTAAATGCAAACTCTACTGCAGTAGTTATTGGAGCCATGTTAATCTCTCCACTAATGGGTCCTATTTTAGGTTTAGGGTTTTCATTGGCAACAAACGACATTGATCTACTCAATCGCTCATTAAAGAATTTTATGGTGATGGTTGGTTTGTCGGTGGTTACGGCATTTCTATTCTTTTGGATTTTTCCTCTTCGCGATGAATCTTCAGAGCTGCTAGCACGCGTTAAGCCAGATATCAGAGATGTGCTCATTGCCTTTTTTGGAGGGACAGCATTGGTGGTAGCTAGAGCAAGAAAGGGAACGATGGCGAGTGTCATCTTCGGGGTGGCTATTGCTACGGCACTTATGCCTCCACTTTGTACGGTTGGTTTTGGACTGGCTATTGGTAATGCTAGCTATGCATTGGGAGCTTTGTATCTCTTTTTGATCAATACCATTTTTATTGCAATCGCAACCTTTTTAGTGATCAAGTACTTGGGCTTTCCTATGGAACGCTATGCGAATTCGGCTAGAAGAAGAACCATTGCTAGAATCGCCTCTATTTCGGGAATTGTAGTAATGATCCCAGCTACTTATACTTTCTACGGAGTGTTACAAGAATCCTTATTCAGACGAGATGCTCAGGCTTTTCTAAGAGAAACTGTAGAGAGTTATCCTTTCGAAAACGGGGGAGTGTATCGCAAAGAATTTGCAACCCTTGACTATAATAAAGGGGACAATTCTGAGATTAGTGTGATGCTATTGGGTGCAGCCACCGTTCCTGAAGAAGTAATTACTACTTGGCGTATACGTCTTCAATCGTTCGATCGATTAAAGGAAACAGCCTTTGAAGTGATTCAATCATCAGATGCAGACGATCCGAATTCAATGCAATATGTGCTTGAGCTTTATGAGAATAAGAAGAGTGAACTATCTTCAAAGGAAGATCAAATCAAGCTCTTAGAAAATGAGATTATTCGTCTAAAAGAGTCTATGAATTTTGCAATTCCATTTACTGCGGTAAGTACGGAGTTAGTAGCTGCATTTCCTGAAGTCAATAAGGTAGGCTATTCAGCTAGAGTTCAAACTGACTTCAGTACTCAGGATACGTTACCTGTTTTTGAAATAGATTACAATTCGGCACTTAAATCAACTAAGAAGGCAGAATTAAATCCTAGAATTGAGAATTGGTTAAAGGTGCGTTTACAATTAGATACTCTAATGATTAGATCTAACTAACCATTCTTCTTGTCTATGTATACCGAGCGAACATTCTTAAAGAGTTCTGAGGCATAGACAAAATCACCCACAGCCGGGTTATCGGTAATGAAGATTTCTTCTTTGCTACCTTCCCAGGCTAATTCTCCTTCTTTTAAGAAGACGATCTTCTCTCCAATTTCCATCACTGAGTTCATATCATGGGTGTTGATAAGGGTTGTGATGTCGTATTCTTGAGTGATTTCTTGAATCAAATTATCGATCAAAATAGCTGTTTTCGGATCGAGACCTGAGTTGGGTTCATCGCAAAACAAGTATTTTGGGTTAAGGACGATTGCTCGGGCGATAGCAACTCTCTTCATCATACCTCCTGAAATTTCTGAAGGATACTTGTGATGTGCATCAATGAGATTTACGCGTTGTAATACAGAATCGATACGATCTTTTTTCTCTCCTTTAGATAATTTTGTGAACATCTCTAAAGGGAATCCTACATTCTCTTCAACGGTCATTGAATCGAAAAGCGCACTTCCTTGAAACACCATCCCCATGGCTTTTCTAAGTTCCCGTTGTTCGTTTCTTTCAAGTTCTAATAGGCATACCCCGTCATAGGCTATTTTGCCTTGTTCTGGAGTGATTAGTCCGATAAGAGATTTTAGAAATACGGTTTTTCCCGATCCACTCTGCCCAATGATTAGATTCGTTTTTCCTCGCTCAAAAGTGGTGGTAATGTTTTTTAATACCGCCTTTCCTTCAAATGATTTATGTAGACCTTGAACTTCAATCATTATCCGAGTAGTAATTGAGTGAGTACATAATTTAGTATGATCAGAACTACACTAGTCCATATAAAAGAAGTTGTCGCGGCTTTACCTACCTCTAAAGCACCACCTTTCAAATAATATCCATGATAGGCGGGGAGTGTTGCGATCACCACGGCAAAAACAAGACTCTTAATAAATGCATAGACCACATGAAATACAACTAGGTCTTGCTGTATTCCTGCAATGAATTCAGAAGTGGGAGCGTAGCCCCCGAAAACTGCTGCAGACCAGCCTCCGAAAATCCCTACATACATTGATATCGCAATGGCGAAGGGGTAAAATAGCATTGCAATGAACTTTGGAAATATGAGATAGTTCACAGAATTAACCCCCATAACTTCTAATGCATCAATTTGCTCGGTAACTCGCATAGATCCAATTGAGGAGGTGATATAAGATCCTACTTTTCCAACCATAATAATCGACGTGAAGGTTGGTGCGAATTCTAGAATTACTGATTGTCGAGTAGCAAAGCCGATCAGACTTTTGGGTAAAAACGGGCTAGTTAAATTTAGTGCAGTCTGAATAGTGACCACTCCGCCAATGAAAAAAGAAATAAATATGATAATACCTAAAGAGCTAAAAATGAGCTCGTCAATCTCTTTTAGGATCAGTTTTTTCATCACCCCCCATTTGGTAGGTTTTTTAAACATCTCCATCAACATAAGGCCATAACGGCCGATGTTAGCTAGGTAAGTCATATTTCAAAATTACGCTTTTTGAAAGCATTTAACATTGATTTATCCTTTGAACTGATCGCTTGTATTACTTTTGCCAAGTAAAATTTATCGAATGAAGAAAGTTGTTTTATTTCTTTTATTGCTTGTAACAGCTATAGGTGTTCACTCTCAACAAGATCAGCCTTATCAGCAACCTAAATTAGTTGTAGGTATCGTCGTTGATCAAATGAGATATGATTATTTGACCCGTTTTTGGAATGACTTTGGAGATCGCGGCTTTAAACGACTCATCAATGAAGGTTTTCTTTCGAAAAATCATCATTATAATTACATTCCTACAGTAACAGCTCCAGGTCATACCTCAATTTATACTGGTACAACCCCTGCCATACATGGTATACTTGGTAATAATTGGTATGATAAATTTGCTAAACAGCGTGTTTATTGCGCTGACGATACCGATTATCCTGATTTTGGAACTGAGGGTACAGGAGGAAAAGCTCCGACAAGGTTACTGACAACAACCATAACCGATCAACTCCGCCTGCATTACCAGTTCAATTCTAAGGTGATAGGTGTTGCCATTAAGGATAGGGGAGCCATTTTTCCTGTAGGACATACAGCTAATGCCGCTTATTGGTTTGAGGGAGGTTCTACCGGTAACTGGATCACCTCTTCTTACTATGTAGATCGAATGCCTGATTGGGTTAATGAATTTAATTCTAGTTCAAAAGTTGAAGCTTATAAGAAGACCTGGAACACTTTGAATCCGATTGATGAATATAAAGAAAGTGGTCCGGATATAAACGATTACGAAGAACTGTTTGTTGGAGAAAAGGATTCAGGCTTTCCGCATAAGATAGGCAAATACTTTACAGAGAACGATGAATTTGACGTAATATCAGAAACACCCTTTGGTAATTCTATTACTACTGATTTTTCAATTGAGGCAATAATTCAAGAACAATTGGGAATTGATGAGATTCCTGATTTTATATCAATCAGCTACTCATCTACGGACAAAATCGGACATAGATATGGGGTTAATTCTATTGAGGTTCAAGATACTTACCTTCGATTAGATTTAGAATTAGAAAGGTTACTGAACTTTCTAGATAAAAATATAGGCAGTGGTGAATACACACTATTCTTAACAGCAGATCATGCTGCAATGCATGTACCTTCATATTTAAAGGATTCTAAAATACCTTCAGGACATATTGAAGGTCGTGTTATCGCTCAAGAGCTATTTAAAGAAATAGAGGCTCGATTTGGCATGAATATTATTGAAGCGATTAACTACAATGAAATTTTTCTTGACAAAGAAGCTCTTCACCGTTTGGAGATGAAAGGAATGAGACCTTCTCAAGTACGTCAGGTGGTAGCAGAAATTATATATGATATTGATAATATCGAAAGAGTTTATACTGCAGATCAGTTAAGAAATATGGGGTCTTCTGAGGGTTTTGATAAAATGGTATACAATGGGTATAATCCTAAGAGATCTGGAGATATTTTCTTTGTTCAAAGCCCTGGATTTGTTGATGATGATCCAAAAGGTTCTTCGCACAGTTCTGCCATGATTTATGATACTCATGTACCACTAATTTTCTATGGACAGGGAATTAATAAGGGAGTCACATCGAAAAGAACTGAGGTAACAGATATTGCACCTACTTTAGCAGTATTGTTAGGAATTGGTATGCCAAACGGAACCACTGGTACGCCTATCGAAGAGCTGCTAGAAGATTAAGTTTACGAGCCATTTTGCGATAGCGCACCCTGCAGATGGCTTTGGCGCTTGTATCATTAACGAGTCTTTGATCGTTACTTCTAGATTTAAAATAGCCTTGTAGGAGTGCTATAAGTATGCGTAGGTTTTTCTTTTTAAAAGCCAGTTTTATGGCGCTTAAAAGGCTGATTGTAAGATCGTAACCTAAGAGGTGATAACTTGCTCCTCTACGTTTGAAATAATCGAGATTCGTATAGTCTTTATTGGTTGGTCTTAGGTGTTTTACATTCAAAGTAGCATCGGTCTGAAGCTCAAATCCATTGGCCTCAGCAAGTAAAGTATCTATACTGTCCCAACCTAAGGCAGGGATGAGCCCATCAATCGCATTAAAGCACTCTTTACGGTACAACTTGATGGGTCCACGAATATGATTTTTGTCGGCTACGGCCTCATATACCCAACGATCCTGTTGCCTTATATAAAGGTGTCCTGAAAACATACCGAGGTTTGGATGATTGCGGAAGGCTTTAATCGCCTCTTCGAAATAATGAGGTGGCAAAACAACATCGGCATCGAATTTTCCGATGAGGTCGAAATCCTTCACCATTTCTAAACCGTGATAAAATGCATGGATATGCTTTGCCCCGGGGATTCGACCTAGGTCACTTTGCTTTCTATGGTATTGAATAAATGAGTGGGTAGCCGCTAATTCTTTTGCTAGATCTGTCCCTTTGTCGGTACTCGAATCATCGACTAATACTAGGAGATCAGGCCTACGCGTTTGAATTGTAAAGCTATTTATGCACTCAGCAAGATAGTTTTCTTCGTTATAAAATGGGATTATAACGACGAGTTTCATGGCTTCATTAGTATCGATAAACGATGCAATTTAAGTTCATTCCGGCCCCTACACTTGCGAATAGAATAACATCACCTTTATTCAGTTCGTGTTCAGGTATTTGTTTTCTGCGAACCATATCAAAAAGAACGGGTACCGTAGCAACCGAGTTATTGCCAACTTCTTTAATATTCATAGGCATAACCCCATCGGGAGCATCAGCTTTGAACTTGCGGTAAAGTCTTTTTACCATCGCCTCATCCATTTTTTCATTGGCTTGATGTAAAAACACTTTCTTTACCTCTGATATCGATACCCCTGCCTCTTCTATGGCTTCAGCCATGGCGCTAGGAACATGTACTACGGCTAGCTCGTAGACTTTGCGTCCGAGCATTTTAATGTAACGAGTTTGATCCTTGTCGGATGCTTTGTTTCCTTTTCCGAAATAGAGATAGTAGGCCTCATCGTTGGCTAGTGTGGTAGTTACATTAGCAAGAATATTGCCTCCATCATTCGTTGCACTTACAACAGTAGCTCCGGAACCATCGGCAAAAATCATACTATCCCGATCGTTTATATCTACCACTCTAGAGAGCGCTTCGGCTCCAATAACCAAGCAATTCTTTGCCATTCCGCTTTTGATAAATGCCTTGGCTTGAATAACTCCTTCTACCCATCCAGGGCAACCAAAGATCATATCGTACGCAACGCACTTTGGATTTTGTATGCCTAGTTTATTTTTAACTCTAGAAGCTAAACTAGGTAATAAGTCGGTTTGAATTTCTCCATGACGAACATCGCCGAAGTTGTGTGCAAAGATGATGTAATCAATTTCTTCAGCAGATATTTCTGCATTTTCGATGGCTTTTTGTGCCGCGAAAAAACCCATATCTGAAGTGTTAAGGTGGGGTTCTAGGTAACGTCTACTCTCAATCCCTGTTATAGCTTGAAATTTTTCAATGATTTCCTTGTTGTCTGCCTCAAAGGCCTTTCCGTTTTCATCGATGAATTCGCTTTTTTCGAATTGGCTGTTTGGCTGGATGATCTCGGGAAGGTAATGCCCCGTACCTATAAAACTTATATTCATGAAGTCTGTTTATAGCGGACTAAGTTAAAAAAAAAGGGACGTCTAGTGTGAAATCTAGTTCGTCCCTTTATTTAAGGGTTAAATTCTATTAACTCTGGTAGGCTTCTATGGGTGCGCAACTACAAATTAGGTTGCGGTCTCCAAAGGCTTCATCTGCTCTTCTCACTGAAGGCCAGAATTTACTTTCTTCTACAAAGGGTAGCGGATAAGCAGCTTGTCTTCTAGAATATGGAAATACCCATTTGTCGGTGGTAAGCATAGCTAGGGTGTGCGGTGCGTTTTTCAAAACGTTCACAGGATCGTTTGCATCGCAGTGATCGATTTCATCCTTAATAGCGAGCATCGCCTCACAGAATCTATCTATTTCTTCTAGCCCCTCACTTTCTGTAGGCTCAATCATCATCGTGCCGGCTACAGGGAATGAAACGGTAGGAGCGTGGAAGCCGTAATCCATTAATCGTTTTGCGATATCTGTTACTTCGATTCCTTTTTCTTTAAAAGGTCTACAATCAATAATTAATTCGTGAGCAGCTCTCCCTTTTTCTCCGGTGTAAAGCACAGGATAACTAGATTCTAAACGCGCCTTTATATAATTCGCATTGAGTATAGCGTGCCTGGTAGAGTCAGTTAGGCCTTCGCCTCCTAACATTCGGATATAAGCGTATGAAATAAGGCAGGCTAATGCGCTACCGAACGGGGCTGCAGAAATAGCGGTAATGGCTTCAGAGCCACCTGTTGGTATGATAGGGTTACCTGGCAGGTATGGAGCCAGTTGAGACGCTACACAAATAGGGCCTACGCCGGGACCTCCACCACCGTGTGGTATAGCGAAAGTTTTGTGCAAATTTAGGTGACAAACATCTGCGCCAATGGTAGCCGGGTTCGTTAACCCTACTTGAGCATTCATGTTCGCCCCATCCATATAGACTTGTCCACCATGCTCATGAATGAGTGCCGTGATTTGTCGAATCGAAGACTCGAACACCCCGTGAGTTGAAGGATAAGTGACCATTAATGCAGCCAGTTCATTCGAGTGCTGAACGACTTTTTCTTCTAAGTCGGCTAGGTCTATATTTCCTTTTTCATCTGTCTTAGTAACGACTACCTTCATTCCGGCCATAACCGCAGAGGCTGGGTTTGTACCGTGAGCAGAAGCTGGAATAATACAAATATTTCTATGCTGATCTCCTCTGGCATGGTGATAAGCTCTGATGGTCATAAGACCTGCATATTCCCCTTGGGCTCCTGAGTTGGGTTGCAGAGAAGTGGCCGCGAATCCGGTAACCTCATTTAAGTACTGAGTTAATGCTTCAAGAATGATGCGGTAACCCTCAGCCTGTGCTACTGGAACGAAGGGGTGCAAATTCGCAAATCGAGACCAGCTTAGCGGCAACATTTCAGTTGCTGCATTTAGTTTCATGGTACAGCTACCTAAGGCAATCATTGAGTGATTAAGTGCCAAATCCTTCTTTTCGAGTCTTTTAATGTAGCGCATAAGCTCGGTTTCGCTTCGATAACGCTTAAAAACTTCGTGTTCTAGGTAGCTGCTTGTTCTTGTATTCGCTTCTTTTAATGAAGGGGCAGATGCCAGTTGAAGTCTTGAGTTTAATTCATCGATAGAGACTGTGTTGCCTGTCAGAACTTCGATAAGTTTATGTAAATCTTGGGTTGAGGTGGCTTCATTCAATGAAATACTAACTTCATCGGTTGATGGATAGTATAGGTTGATTGAGGCTGCTTCTGCTCTTTGCTTAAGGACTTCAGCATCTACACCTTTGAAATATAAGGTGTCAAAGTATTCTTCGTTTATTGAGATCATACCTACTTTAGCTGCTTGTTCTGCTACTATTTGGGTTTTTCTGTGGATGAGTGCAGCAATCGATTTTAGTCCATCAGGACCATGATATACTGCATACATACCCGCCATAACCGCTAATAGTACCTGTGCTGTACAGATATTCGAGGTTGCTTTATCTCTCTTTATGTGCTGCTCTCTCGTTTGAAGAGCCATTCTGAGTGCAGGGTTTCCGTCGGTATCTACGGTTTTACCTATAATTCTACCAGGAACGTTTCTGCGATAGTCGTGTTTGGTAGCGAAAAAAGCGGCGTGAGGACCTCCATATCCTAGCGGAATTCCAAAGCGCTGTGTCGTGCCAACAACGGCATCAACACCGTAGCTTCCTGGTTCTTTAAGTAAGGTTAGGCTCAGTAGATCTGCTGCTACCGCAACCTTAATATCGAGTTCTTTCGATTTAGCAACTAAATCGCCTAGATCGCAAATATTTCCGTATTTGCCCGGGTACTGCGCAATTACCCCGAAATACGAATCATTTGGATTAAAGCCTTCAATCGGCCCTTGAACCAATTCAATTTCAAGAGGAGTTGCTCTGGTTTGTAGCAGGGAATAGGTTTGAGGTAAAATCTCAGAATCAACATAGAATTTAAGAGCTCCTCTCTTTTTTTGATCTCTACTTCTCAGATCAAAAAGCATCGTCATGGCTTCAGCTGCAGCCGTACTCTCATCAAGCAACGATGCATTCGCAATCTCCATTCCTGTTAGTTCGATAACCATGGTTTGGTAGTTGAGAAGTGCCTCAAGTCTTCCTTGTGCAATTTCTGCTTGGTAGGGAGTGTAGGCAGTATACCAGCCCGGATTCTCTAGAATATTTCTTTTAATCACTGATGGAGTGATTGAAGGGTGATATCCCAATCCTATGTATTGACTGAGGAGTTGATTCTTTTGAGAAAGCTCTTCAAGATGAGTCAGAAGTTCATTTTCAGACATTGCCTCAGGTAAGTTCATCTCTTTCTTTAGGCGGATATCATCAGGAATGGTTTCGTCGATTAAAGTGGCTATCGAAGAAATGCCAATCGTCTTGAGCATATTGGTTAATTCACCGCTTTGAACACCGATGTGTCTTATTGAAAAAGGAGTACTCATCAATCATCAATTTTAGGAATGTAAAATTACCGAATAAACTCCTTTTTGGAGTGTTGTGATCCACTATAATTGATGCATTTATTAAAAAGTGTTGAGAAGTGCTACTTTTGTTTAATGAAGTGGATAAAGCTATTATTAGATATCTATGTAAAAGGTAGTATTCATGTGGCTTTATCTGTTTTTTCGATGAGTAGTTTAAGTCTTTTGAGCTTAAACAAAAACATCCCTGAACCACAGCTTTTGATCGTCTTTTTTGCGAGCTATGTTTATTATAATTTGATCAAGTTTGCTCCGGTAGGTTTTAAGGGAACGAATCAGCCAACCATTTTCTGGAATTGGTTGAAGTTGTCTACGCTGTTATCTCTTTTGATCTTACTGTATCTCGTGAAGGATTTATCTGAAGACTCGTGGTTGATTCTCGCTTTATCTTCGATCTTTGGGGTGCTCTATGTTCAAAAAGAACTGCTCCCCATTTCTAGAGAAAATGGATGGATTAAGGCCTTCTTGGTTAGCCTGGTTTGGGCTCTCATAACAGCAGTTTTACCATTTACCTTATTACACAAGGATTGGTTCGGTTTAGAGATAATTTCGTTGTTTTTCTCTCATTTTTTTCTGGTACTTGCTTTACTCGTTCCCTTTGAGATAAGGGATATGAGTGTTGATCAGCTTATGATGCCTAACCTAGCTCAGCAGTTGGGGGTTCAGAAAATAAAATGGGTTGGATATCTTTCATTAATTCTATCGATCATCCTTTGGATGTTGGCAACAGACCTTGGGATTTATTATCAATTAGCCTATTTCATTTTCTATTTGATTACCGTGACTTTAATTGCCGGTGCGAAAATAGATCAACCACAGAGTTATACCTCACTTTGGGTTGAGGCAATACCAATATTTTTATTCGTAAGTGTTTGGGTGTTAAGCTTTCTTTAGCTCTTCAGCACCTTTAATCACCTTGTCTTTTAAAGACTCTTTAAATTCGATGATTTTTTCGAGCAAGTCGGGATTAGAGCTTGCAATGATTTGAGCAGCAAGAATTCCAGCGTTCTGAGCTCCGTCTAAGGCAACTGTGGCTACAGGAACTCCTCCTGGCATTTGGAGAATAGAAAGAACAGAATCCCATCCGTCAATTGAATTTCGGCTTTTTATAGGGACACCGATTACGGGTAATGGACTCAATGAGGCGACCATCCCAGGTAAATGAGCAGCACCACCAGCTCCAGCGATGATTACCTTGATACCTCTTAGGTGAGCATTCTTTGAAAATTCAAATAGCTTTTCAGGAGTTCTGTGAGCAGAAACGATATCTACTTCAGTTTCTACCCCAAGTTTTTCTAAAACAGCTACCGCGTCGTTCATTACAACGAGGTCACTAGTACTTCCCATGACAATGGCTACACTCATCGAGATATGACTTTAATTAAATCTTTCACTTTTCTTGCTCTAAGATACACTTCTTCGAGTTCTTCACCTACAATGGTTACATGTCCCATCTTTCTAAAGGGTCTGGTTTCGGCTTTTCCGTAAATATGTGGAGATACACCTTCTATGGCTAAAGCTTCATCAAGGCCTTTGTAGTGCACGGGGCCCGTGTGTGATTCTTCGCCCACCAGATTGACCATTACTGCGGCTACCTTTGAATCGGTAGCTCCCAATGGTAAGTCTAAGATTGCTCTTATATGTTGCTCGAATTGATCGGTATAACTGCCTTCTAAACTGTAGTGCCCACTATTATGAGGTCTTGGGGCAACCTCATTGACATAGATTGACCCGTCCTTTGCTAAGAAAAGTTCTACCGCTAAAAGACCGGTAACTCCGAGACTTTTCGCTACTGTTAGCGCAAGTTCTCTTGCTTTATTGGCGATAGTATCGTCAATGTTTGCAGGGCAAACCACGAATTCAACTTGATTTGCTTCAGGGTGAAAGTCCATTCCGACTACAGGATAGCTTTTCTGTTCTCCAGAGGCTGAAGAGGCCACGATCACAGCCAGTTCTTTCTCAAAATCGATCAATTCCTCGATAAGGCAAGGGACATTAGGCAGCTCATTGAAGTCATCGATGGATTTCATAATCTTAACTCCTTTACCGTCATATCCGCCTGTTGCAGACTTCCATACACATGGAAAGCTCAGTGTCGCCTTTTTTGCATCTGCAGTGTCCTTAAAATTTTGGAACGGTGCGGTTGCTATTTGGTGATCGGCGTAATGCGATTTCTGTAAACACTTATTGCCAATAATTTCTAAAGCTTCAGGCTCTGGGTAAACCTTTACTCCTTCTGATTTTAATTTTTTAAGGGCCTCTACGTTGACATGCTCGATTTCTATAGTTAACACGTCGACTTTTTTTCCGAATTGATAAACGGTTTCAAAGTCTTTCAGATCGCCTTGCACGAAATGATTACAGGCAAATCTAGAAGGGGCCTCACTAGAAGGATCTAAAACGAAGGTTTGAACATCCCATCTTCTAGTGGTGTAAAGCAGCATCTTTCCGAGTTGCCCACCACCTAAAATACCTAACTTAAAATCTGAAGAGAAATAATGCATAAAAACTGAATTCGACACAAAAATAAGGCAATTCTAAAATTGTATCTTTACCCCCTTAATAACAACCTATCATGCGAATCGCAGACCTTGAATTTGAACCCTTTTTAGATCAAAGCGAGATAGAGTCAGCTATTGAGAAAGTAGCGATTGATGTCGCTAAGGATTATGAACATAAAACCCCACTATTTGTTGGAGTTTTGAATGGTTCGTTTCGTTTCGTTTCTGAATTTATCAAGCACTATCCTCATTCTTGTGAAGTGAGTTTCGTGAAGTTGTCGTCTTATCAAGGTCTTTCTTCAACGGGTATTGTAGAGACTTTACTAGATGTTTCAGAGTCGGTAGAGGGACGTGATATCGTGGTTTTAGAAGATATTATCGACTCGGGACGTACGCTTCAGGAATTGATTCATTTATTTTCGGCTCAGAATATCTCAAGCTTTGCGATTGCCACCCTGTTTTTTAAACCTTCTAAGTATAAAAAAGAATATCAGATTAACTACAAGGCGATTGATTTACCCGATGAATTTGTCGTTGGATATGGTCTAGATTACAAGGAAAAGGGAAGAGAACTCAACGACTTATATATTTTAAAAAATTCATGAAGAATATTGTGTTATTCGGAAAGCCGGGTGCGGGAAAAGGCACGCAGGCATCTGTATTAAAGGAAAAATTTGAATTAGTTCATATCTCTACGGGAGATGTGTTTAGATACAACATCTCGAATCAAACTGAATTAGGAACTCTTGCTAAGTCTTACATGGATAAAGGAGAATTAGTGCCTGATTCAGTGACGATCAATATGCTTGCAGACGAAGTGGATCGTTCAATCGCTGAGGCCAAGGGATATATCTTTGATGGATTCCCTCGAACTACTGCTCAAGCAGAAGCGTTAGACACTCTTCTTTCTGAAAAGGGAATGCAAGTAAATGCTACGATTGCGCTAGAGGCTGATGAGGATGAGCTTACTGCCCGATTATTAGAAAGAGGAAAGACGAGCGGAAGAACTGATGATACCGATGAGACTAAGATAAGAACACGTTTTGCAGAGTATAATGCAAAGACTGCTCCGCTTATTGAGTTTTATAAAAAGCAGAACAAACTTTATTCGGTAAATGGTACTGGTGAAATCGATCAAATTACCGAACGAATCGCCTCGATTATCGCTAGTTTATGACCGACGGAAATTTTGTTGATTACGTAAAGGTTCATATTGCTTCTGGAAACGGAGGAAAGGGATCTACACACCTACATCGTGAGAAATTTGTCGCTAAGGGCGGTCCCGATGGAGGTGATGGGGGTCGCGGAGGTCACGTAATTATTCGTGCTAATCCTAATCTCTGGACTCTGGTAGGGTTTAAACACAAGCAGCACTTCAAGGCTGGTCATGGTGAACACGGCAGTAAAAACCGAAGTACGGGCGCCGACGGAGAAGATGTTTATGTTGATGTGCCCTTAGGAACGGTGGTAAAAGATGCAGAGACTAATGAGGTTCTTGCTGAAATTACCGAGGAGTCACAAGAATATATGGCCGCAGAAGGAGGAATGGGAGGCCGAGGAAACTGGCATTTTAAAACTTCAACCAATCAAACTCCCCGTTATGCACAGCCCGGAATTCCCGGAGTCGAGCTTAAATTAATCCTAGAGCTAAAAGTTTTAGCCGATGTTGGGCTAGTCGGTTTTCCTAATGCGGGTAAGTCTACCTTGCTTTCTGTGGTAACTTCGGCAAGGCCGAAAATTGCTGATTATGAGTTTACGACGCTTAAGCCGAATCTAGGTATTGTAGAGTATCGTGATTTCAGAAGTTTTGTAATGGCTGATATCCCTGGTATCATTGAAGGGGCTGCTGAAGGTAGAGGTTTAGGTCATTACTTTCTCAGACATATTGAGCGAAATTCCACACTCTTATTTTTGATTTCTGCAGACTCTGATAGTGTGGCTGAACAATATCGTATACTACTCTCTGAATTAGAACGCTACAACCCTGAATTGTTAGATAAGGCTAGAGTAATTGCTATTTCTAAAGCAGATTTGCTCGACCAGGAGTTAAAGACCGAATTAACCGAAGAGTTAAATAAGACTTTACCTAAAGAAATTCCATTTATACTCATTTCTGCCGTGGCACAGCAAGGAATTCAGGAGCTTAAAGATCTACTCTGGAATCAGCTACAAGATTAGCGGTATTCGTCTCTTGCTGGAGTGAAAACATCCATCAATTGACAATCGGTTAAAGCCTTCCCAAAGTGAGGTACATTTGATGGAATGACTACAATGTCTCCGGTTTTACAAATCGTTGACTTACCATCAAGCTCGAATTGAAATTCTCCACTGACAACATGCATCATTTGTTCGTGTACATGATGGTGTAGGGGAACTTCAGCTCCTTTCTCAATGCGCCAAAACGCCCAACTTAATTTCTCGCCATGTACAAAACGCCCGAAAACACCTGGAAAAAACTCTTTTTCATTAATCGTCTCAAGATTCATCATTACTCTATTTAAGTTAGTACCTTACCGAAGGTAGTACTTATTTTTGCTTTATGAAGTATCATTTTATCGCTATTGGCGGTAGTGCTATGCATAACCTAGCCTTAGCGCTCCAGGACAATGGAAACGAAGTCACGGGAAGTGACGATGCCATTTTCGAACCCTCAAAAAGCAGATTAGAAGCTGCAGGATTATTACCTGCGACCCTTGGATGGGACACCTCTCGCATCGACGAATCTATCGATTGTGTAGTTCTAGGTATGCACGCCAAGGCTGACAATCCAGAGTTAAACAAAGCGCTTGAAATGGGTATAGAGGTGATTTCATATCCCGAACTCATTTATCGTCAAAGCGAACATAAAACTCGCGTGGTAATCGCAGGTAGTCACGGGAAGACCACTATCACTTCGATGGTTCTTCATGTAATGAATTATCTGTCGAGATCGGTTGACTATTTGGTCGGTGCACAGTTGGAAGGTTTCGATCGAATGGTACGTATCAGTGATGATGCTGATTTTATGATCATAGAGGGGGATGAGTACTTAACCTCCCCACTAGATTTGAAGCCTAAGTTTCTATGGTACAAGCCTAACATTGCTTTAATAAGCGGTATTTCATGGGACCATATTAATGTTTTCAAAACAGAGGAGGACTACAACCTTCAATTTGAAAAGTTTATTAAGAGTATCGTCGCGGGCGGATCGGTAACCTATAACCAACAGGATGATACTCTGAGAGCAATGGTAGAGAATTCTTCAGCTACTATTCGAAAGTTTCCCTATACCTTGCCTGAATATGAAATTATCGATGGGGTAACCTATTTGGAAACCGAAGAGGGGCCCTTACCTTTAGAGGTATTTGGAGATCACAATCTCTCAAACCTAGAGGGTGCCCGATGGATTTGCCAACAACTTGGGGTTGATATTTTCGATTTTTATGAGGCGATAGCGACATTTAAAGGCGCTGCTAAAAGGATGCAACGAATAAAGAGTGGTTCTTATGAGTGGATTAAGGATTTTGCCCATGCTCCCTCTAAAGTAAAGGCAACTTCAGTTGCGGTTAAAAAGCAATATTCTAATCGCCATGTGGTGGCTATTCTAGAATTACATACCTATAGTTCTCTCAACCCTGATTTTATTCAACGATATCAGGGGACGCTTTCCTCGGTAGATGAGGCCATTGTTTTCTACGATCCCGAGGCTTTGAGAATTAAAGGATTACCGACGATGAGCAAGGAGAAGATTCAGAAGGCCTTTGGAAGAGATGACCTTCAGGTTTTTACTCATCCGGACGAATTAGAGACTCGTGTCAAGGATTATTTTGAAGGCGATTCACTCCTATTGTTGATGAGCTCTGGAAACTACGGTGGCATCAATCTTAAACCCTACGGAGGCTAAGCATGGTACTGCTCTATACCCATAAAATAACTCCTCGTTTAACATTTACGGTTAAACAGCTTTTTCGTCGTATTATGGGATACGAGGTTTCTATCACAGACTCCGTTGATGTTTTTATCAAACATACTGGGGCCAAATTAAGCTACGCCAAACAGCCCCTGCAGAATGAATTTTTTATTCGTGCCAATCATTTACTTTTCGAGAGAATACTAGAGCCTCAGGATATTAATTGGAAGTCGTGGGAGGGAACCCCTTGTTTTTTTGATGTAGATGCTAGGAGTTCTATCCCTTTTGATATTCTCGCTGCTTCTTTTTATCTACTCAGTAGATATGAAGAGTACTTACCGCATCAGAAAGATGAATTGGGCCGTTTTCGATCGATTGAAAGCGTGCTAAGTGATCGTCATGGTGCTTTTTCAACCCCTTTAGTGGATCAATGGGCTTATCGTCTTCGAAAGATTTTTTCTCAGCACTTTCCTGATGAGCCCTACACTGAGCGCAATTTTAGATTCTTTTTGGGTGTTCCTGTTATTCAGTCTCATGCTTATAGTTTTAGAGGACTCGGCCGACATATTTTTGAATCATTTGAAGATTTACTTGCTGGACGTTTCTCTGCAATTGCAGGGCGTTTTGAGGTAATGGTCGGTATTGCCAAGGATCCTTATGATCATTATTTGAAGCTTAGAGAATCATTACAAAATTTGGGTGTCGAAATTGGCTTTTTCTTTCAGTTCGCGCCGTATCATGTTAGAGATCGAAATATTTCTTGGAATCGCCTTCGGTTCGGATACTTCTTAAAACACATCGCTGATTACACGAGTATCGGATACTATCGTTCTCAAGGAGCGATGTCAAGCGCCGAACAATTTAAAGTTGAAATTGATCGCCTTGATCAATTACTCCACCGTAAAGTCAGTAGTGCTATCATCGCCCAAAATAGAGTTTTACTCCCAGATGCCTATGAAGAGTTGGTTGCACAAGAAATTTCAGACGATTATTCTATGGGATACGACGATGCAATTGGTTTCAAGTCAGGTACATGTACTCCTTATCCTTTTTATAACATAGGCCTCGAGCTAGAACAGCCCCTAAAAGTGCATCCCTTTGTTGTTTCGGATGTCATCTTTACTATTGAAGAACGAGACAAAATTGTCGATAAGCTTCGAGCTGTAAAGGACAAGGTTGCTGAGGTTGATGGAACCTTTTATCTGCAATTTGGCAATCACGCTATAGGATCTTTAGGAGTAACTAATTTTATTAATCTGATTAAGGCCATAGATGGATAAGCTTGCCCCCAAACATATTTTCTTCGATTTAGATCATACCCTTTGGGATTTTGAGAAGAATTCAGCGGCTACTTTCGAACTTCTATTCGATAAGTTCAATATTTCATTAGATCTTACTCAGTTTCTCGAGGTCTATGTTCCTGCCAATATGGAGTATTGGAAACTCTACCGCCAGGGTAAAATAGCTAAAGAGGAGTTGCGTTACCGTCGCTTAAGCGACGTATTTAATCGTTGCAATTACGAAGTTAGCGATCGTATGATTAGTGAAATGGCTGACGGATATATCGAGTATTTAAGCTCATTTACACATGTCTTTGATCACACCAAGGAGTTACTCGATTATCTCGTAGAGCGATACCCGCTGCATATCTTAACTAATGGCTTCGCCGAGATTCAGTCTAAAAAACTAAAAGGAGCCGGCTTAGAAGGCTATTTTCAAACTGTAGTTAATGCTGAGGATGTTGGCTTTAAAAAGCCAGACCCTAGAATCTTTACGTTCGCTTTAAATAAAGCAAAGGCAACTGCCTCTGAGTCATTAATGATTGGTGATGATCTTGAAGCAGATATTCTAGGAGCAAAAAAATGTGGGTTAAACGCTCTACACTTTGATGTTGAGAAAGTGCATGATCATAATCACTGTGTAATCGTTAACTGCCTAAGTGAAATAAAGCAATATCTTTAATACCTCATTAAACAATCTCTGCCATATGAAGTCATTTGTGTTTTCTGTATTTCTTTCGATAGGTCTATTTTCTAGCTTACATGCTCAGTTTGATCGATATGACTTCGTAGTAGTTCCGACTAAGTTTGATGTGTTTTTTGAGTCAAATGCTTATCGAACGAGTACGTTATTAAAGTTTCTTTTAACTGAAGCAGGGTATGAAGCCTATTACGAAGATGAATTGCCTGAATACGCCTTACAAAATCCCTGCAAAGGTGTTAAGGTAGATCTTGAAGAGAATTCAGGGTTGCTTTTAACTAAGTTTCAAATTCTTTTTAAAGATTGCCGAAATCAATTAGTTTTTAAAACCTATGCAGGTGAAAGTAAGAGTAAGGATTATAAAACGGCCTATCACCAGTCTATAAGACAGGCGTTTTCTAGTGTTTTATCTGGGAAAGGGGTGTCTGAGCCCAAGAAAATTGATCGAGCTAGTTCGGTCGATCGCATGCGATTGATGAGAAATGGGGGAGATGATTATTCACTCGTTGATTATTCTGGTGCCGTTATATTTAGATTAACCAAATCAGCTGCAACCGATGTTTATCTGGTTAATGCCGAAGAAATTTCAGGAATTCTATTCAGAAATGCTGAAGGTAAATGGACCATGGAGTTAACCGACGGATCGGGCGCCAAGGTGACAACGAATCCCGAAATTGAACAGTAACCTAATCTAAACGCTGTCTTACGACTTCGTAAAGAAATACCCCACAAGCTACAGAAACATTTAGCGAAGCGATGGTACCACTCATAGGTAGTTTGGCCTGACTATCGCTGAGCTTTAGTAGAGAAGGATGTATACCTATATCCTCGGATCCCATTATAATTGCCGATGCCTTTTTAAAATCTACCTCATAGATATGATTGTCTGCTTTTTCTGTTGCTGACACAATTTGAACCCCTGATGATTTCAAGTAATATACCGCGTCTTTAAGATGGTCTACTCTAGCTACAGGTAAGGTAAATGCAGCTCCAGCAGAGGTTTTGATGGCATCTTTATTAAGCGGAGCCATGCCTTGTTTTGGAACAATAACGGCATCAACACCTGTACAACTCGCAGTTCTTAAGATTGCACCAAAATTTCTCACATCAGTAAGACCATCAAGTAGCAGAAACATGGGGTGTTTCTTTGCTTGAAAAATGCGCTCTACAGTTTCTTCGAAATCTGCATAACCAACCTCTGAAATCTCTGCAATAGCTCCTTGATGATTCTGAGTGGTGATACGTTGAAGCCGCTCAGCTGGTACATAGGAGTGAGGAATCTTTCGTTCGTGTATTTGTCCTTCTAGTGTCTTAAACAGTGGGCTTGTTACACCTTTTTGAAGAAAGATTTTATGAAAATCAGTGCCTGATTCTATGGCTTCCTGAATCGCTCGGATGCCATAAATATATTGGGAGTTGTTTGACATTACTTATCGAGGTCAGAAATGAATTGGATCAGACCTTCTGGTGATTTTAGTGTGTAGCGATTTTCTTTTAGTAGATCAGCCGCCTTGATTTGATAATCTTGTGGAAGCGATTCTACAATGTTTCTTCGCTTATTGGGTAAATACTGAAGCAGTCTTTCATCGTTAATTTGATAGTAGTGCTCTATAAATTGATTGAATTTATCTGGAGTACTTCTTACCATAGAATTCACGGCTTTAACACCTTCTTTGAACTTGGTCTTAACGCGTTCGTATACTTTGAAATTCTTTCCGCTGTATAGTACGTTAACGTATCCATTTCTAACTCCTTGTTTAGGGGTATTCAATGTTTCAAGTGTAAGGATGAGATCTTCTGCTTTAAGCGTAATGTTTCGATCAAGATTGAGGGCAAAGACTGTTTCGCTTAAAGGAGATTCTTTAAGCTCAACTTCGTCATTATGCATGTTATAACGGTAAAACAATTTCTCAGCGAATTCCTCCTTATAGTAAAGCTCACAGGGCTGAAATTCTTCATTGAAATACGGACTGCCAACAGTAGTAGGATCGAAGACGATATTTCTTGTCCTAACCTCAGCAAACATGATATCGGTTAAGGGATTTCTTTTTGCCATGAAATTGGCAAATCCCAAAATATCATCGCCTTTGGGTGCTTCTTGGAGAACTGTTTGACTCGATACGCTGAAGGATAGGCTTAGCAGTAGAAAAAAGATCTTAAGTTTCATCTAGTTTCGGTTTAATTCCTCTATCAAGATAATAAGATCTTCTTCAGTTTTGGTTTTTAATTTCTGGCTTCCTATAGTGGCTTCTGCACTTTCTAGGTCTTCTTTCTTCAGAACAGTTGATAGATCTTTCTTTTTACCACTGAAGAAATAAGCGATTTCCTCTCCATTCTTTCGAATATAAAAGTCTTGGAAATGGGTAAAGCGATTGGGGGTCGTTCTAACCATTGAGTTTACCGCCCTAACACCTTCTTTAAAACCCACTCTGTTCTGGTAGTATAGGGTGTAGTTGTTCCCTGCGGTTAATTCGTATAAATAGGCATTTCTCAATGCGCCATCTTCATTAGTGATGGTCGTCAGTGAAAGTGAACGACCGGTCTCTTTGTCTGTTAATACGATTTCTTTGATGGTCGCAAGAGAGCTACTTTCGCCTTCAGCAGGCACAAAATTCCCCTGCTCGTCTTTTACATACTTTACAGATTCATCACCAGGCTTAACGACCTCGACTTCGTCATTGAACGCGTTGTGGCGATATAAGTATACACCTAAGGATTTGTCATTGTAAAAGACTTCTCCTTCGGTAAAATTTTCATTAACATAAGGTGAACCAACGGTTGGTAAATCATTACCATAAGAACGAGTCTTTCTCATTTGAGCGAATACTGCTCCTTCGGTAGCCGAACCACTAAAACTCTCTAAATTAATTTGAGCATTACTTGATAGAGGAAGGGCGATGGTTAAAATGAGGTAGATGTAATTTTTCATAGGGGCAAAGATAACTATCCTTCTTTTACAAAATCAAA
>CAXPJI010000021.1:0-10695 GCA_964217345.1 Euzebya sp. | reverse complement strand
AAAAAATCCATGCCTTAAGACATGGATTTTCTGCTTGATGTGGGCCCTACTGGATTCGAACCAGTGACCCCCTGCTTGTAAGGCAGGTGCTCTGAACCAACTGAGCTAAGAGCCCTCACATTTAGGTCTGCAAATATAAAATGTTTTTAATCTTGCCAAAAGAAAAATCGAAAAATTATACGATTTCTGCGACTGTAAAGGTACTTCCACCCACAAAGACCAGTTCATCGGGCGACGCTACCTCCTTAGCAGCGGCCAAACCAGATGAAACACTGGTAAATGTATCTCCTACAAGTCCGAAAGTCTGTGCTTGATTTTTAAGAACCTCAGCGGGTAAAGCCCTGTTAATATTGGGAGCCACGAAATAGTATCTAGCCCTTTTAGGAAATAAAGGAAGTATTTCAGCTAAATCCTTATCAGACACCACACCTAGAACAATATGCAACTGACGATATTTTAATTCACCTAGGCGCTTTAACACAAAGGCTAATCCTGCTGCGTTGTGGGCAGTATCGCATAATACTCTGGACTCAATCCACTGCCAACGACCCATTAAACCGGTCGATTGGGCTGCGTTCTTCATTCCAATTTCGATAGCCTGTTCATTGATCTCCCATCCTTGAGCGATCAGTCCTTGAATCAGGGCAATTACGGTTAATCTGTTTTTTTGCTGGTAAGGTCCTTGAAGATCAAATTCTGTATTATTTAAAAACCATTGAGGTTGATTTTGCTCATAGGCTTTAATAAGTTCACTTTGCATCGCATTTGCTTGACGTTGAAAAACAGGGAATGTTTCTTCCTGATATTCACCGATAACTACGGGTATTCTAGGTTTGATAATTCCTGCCTTTTCAAAGGCAATTTTTGGTAGCGTATCTCCTAAGAAGGCCTTATGATCATAGGAGATATTCGTAATCACCGATAGAAGAGGAGTAATTACATTGGTAGAATCTAGTCTTCCTCCCATCCCTACTTCTATAACAGCAATATCAACGGCCTGTGAGGCAAAGTGTTCAAAAGCCATCGCAACGGTTAATTCAAAGAAAGAGGGTTTGAATTCTTCTATGAATAATCGATGTGATTCTACGAATCCAATTACCTTATCCTCGGTAATACTATCGCCATCGATTCGTATACGTTCTCTAAAATCTTTTAAGTGAGGTGAAGTGTATAGACCTACTTTGTATCCAGCATGTTGTAATACCGATGCTGTCATATGCGATACCGAACCCTTACCATTGGTTCCGGCCACATGCACGCTTTTGAAGGCCTTGTGAGGCTCACTCAAATAATGCATGAATTGAAGTGTCCGGTCCAGCTTCAACTCTAAGGCCTTCGCACCATCACGCTGAAAAACCGGAAGTTGACTAAATAGAAAATCTAAAGTCTCTTGATAGTTCATGCAATTACTTGGGAGCTACTGCTAGGACAATTGGGTAACCCTCCTTATTAGCGACATCTAAAACATTTACGGCTTTTTTTAAAGCAACATCTTCCTCAGCTCTTAGTATGATTGTGGCATTGGGTGTTTGTTCAAAAGATCTCTTTAACTCAAGTGCCAAGTATTCAGGATTAATTTGAGTCGTACCAATAAAATATCGACCTCGAGCATCAATGGATACGGCTATAGTATTAGATTGAGTACTAGCAGTTCCTTTTGCGCCAGGCAAAGTAATATCAATCGTTGAGGTAACATTAGACGTGAGTAAAAAGAAAATTAGCAATAGAAAAACCACATCAGTCATCGAAGACAAACTGAACTGGGTACTAGGTTTTATACTAGACTTAATTTTCAAGGCAAGTTCTTTTAAGGTTCCAACGAGTCTAGTAACTCGTTACTCAAGTCTTCTAATCTCTTCGTGATACGTGCAAGTACGACAGCCAATTGATTGTAGGCAATATAGCTCAATATACCTACAATAAGACCCCCAACTGTTGTGATCATGGCCGTGTAGATTCCGCCTGCCAATGAAGCAATCTCAGCTTGCCCTGAACTCACGGCCATTTCTCTAAATGCCAAAATCATTCCGATTACGGTTCCTAGAAAGCCTAACATAGGAGCAGCTCCCGAAAAAGTGGCAAGAATTGAGGTATTGCGTTCTAGTTCAAAAACGTAACCTCCTGCCATTTGCTCTAATGCCTTTTCGGTTTTCTCCGGTGAGTTTGTCTTGCTGTAAACCAACTTAGCCCTTTGTGAAAGTTCATTAATCATGGCGCTCTCTACTCCAGATAATTCTTTCAAAACCGACCGATAGGTTAAAAAGCGTTCAATACCTACGTAAAAGGTAATAATCAGAAAGAGTAAGAGTAGTAACATTATGATAGTGCTAGCTACTCCACCTGATAAAATCAATGAAATTAGAGACTCAGATGATTCCGTTGTTTGATTCATAAGTAGGTAATCCTATAAAAGAAAATCTCTCATCGCGATTAGTACAAGGCCTCCAGAAATAAATCCGATCAGTGCTAACCAAGCAATCTTTTTTAAGTACCAGAAGAAATCAATCTTCTCCATTCCCATGGCAACTACTCCAGCAGCCGAACCGATAATTAACATACTACCTCCGGTTCCTGCAGAATAAGCGATGAAATGCCATAATGGAGCATCAGGACCTTCTGAGAACATTCCTATCGATGCAGCCACCAAAGGCACATTATCAATAACCGCTGACCCCATACCAAGTAGCAATACAACGATATCAGTATTTGGGATGGCATGATTCAATCCTTCAGCAGCATTGAATAAAATACCTAAAGATTCTAAACAAGCAACGGCCATTAAAATTCCTAAAAAGAATAGAATTGATGGCAACTCAATTTTGGTAAGCGCCTTGTGCACAGGGCTGTGATGTCCACCATCAGTAGTCGCATCAGCTATTTTAAATTGACGGTTTGAGAAGATTTCAGCGAATAAAGCAACAAATGCTAAAGATAGCATCATACCAACGTACGGTGGCAAGTGCGTTACTGTCTTAAAAAAAGGTACGAATACGATCGAACCTAATCCTAAATAAAGCATCGTTCCACTGTATTTAGACTTCTCTGGTTCTAATTCTGCCATTTCAATCTGCCCTTGAAAAATAGAAAATCTCGAGGCAATAAGGGTAGGTATTAGCATACAGATAATAGATGGTAAAAGAACACGGGTTACAAGCGATCCAGCCTCTACTTTACCAGCGATCCATAGCATAGTAGTGGTCACATCACCGATAGGAGACCATGCACCACCAGCATTAGCATTAATAATAATTAAACCTGTAAAAAACAGTCTAAGCTGTTTGTCTTTGATTACCTTTTGAAGGATTGTAATTAAAACAATCGTTGCCGTTAGGTTATCAATGATTGCAGATAGTATGAAGGCAAGTATGGAGAATATCCATAAAAGCGCAACCTTCGATCGAGTTCTTATGAAACCTTTAATGGTAGAGAAACCATCAAAGTAATCGACAATCTCAACAATTGTCATTGCCCCTAATAAGAACACCAGAATCTCAGCAGTTTTACCCAAATGATGTAACAAAATCTCATCGAGATGAGTAGGTTCAAGCTCTCGTAGTTCTGCATTCACTTCAAACATCGGTAGGTGACCGAGTGCCGCAATAGCCCATAAAAGAGCCATCATCGCCAAGGCGGGGATTAGTTTATCCACCTTAACATTGTGCTCCAGAGTAATGAATAAATACCCCAAGAAAAAAAGTGCTATTATAGCTGTTTCCATAATTGTATAAGTGAATTGCTTAGTTATTGTTGCGGCCCTAATATAGAAAAAATTGAGGCGGCCTTGAAAGGTTTAACACTTCAATCCTGAATATGAAAATACCAAAATGACCTCTCTGAATTTATGACACTATCAAATTTCTAGACATTTTTCTGATTCATTGTGAAATATGTGGAGAATTTAAGGTTAGACCATAAATAATTTATAGATTTCGAGGTTTTCGTAAATAATTTCAATCGTATGGCACTAGAAGCACAAGGGCTCTATTTACCCGAATTTGAGCATGACAATTGTGGAGCAGGATTCATTTGTAGTTTAAAAGGTGAGCGTAGTAATGACATTATTCATAAGGCGCTAGAAATTCTTGTCCGACTGAAACACCGTGGAGCCGTTAATGCAGATGGTAAGACAGGTGACGGTGCAGGAATCCTTATTGACATTCCGCATAGTTTCTATAAATCGAAGGTTTCTTTTGAACTACCTGAACGAGGAGAATATGCGATGGCAAATGTGTTTCTACCTCAGAAAGAAAATCAACGGGAATTCTGTGAAAAGACTTTAGTTTCAGAATTAGAAGCTCAAGGACTTCAGGTTTTGGGATGGAGAACCACTCCAGTTGACACTTCGGTGCTAGGTGAGATTGCTAAACAGTCTGAACCGCTAGTTCGACAGCTCTTTGTAGGTCGTCCGAAAGATATGGATGAGCGTACTTTTGAAATTAAACGATACATCGCCCGTAAAAAAGCAGAACATACGATATGGAACTCGAGATTATCAGAATCGAAAATCTTTTATATTCCTAGTTTCTCTACGAAAGTTGTCATTTATAAAGGTCTTCTAATTCCTGAGGATATCAGTGCTTACTATTTAGATCTTCAAGATCCTGAATGTGTTACCAGACTAGCGCTTGTACACCAACGCTTCTCCACAAACACTTTCCCTACTTGGGATCTCGCTCAACCGTTTAGATTTATTTGTCATAACGGAGAGATCAATACCCTTAG
This sequence comes from Euzebya sp., assembly GCA_964217345.1. Taxonomy (GTDB): domain Bacteria; phylum Bacteroidota; class Bacteroidia; order Flavobacteriales; family Flavobacteriaceae; genus UBA3478. The sequence goes on along the minus strand of CAXPJI010000021.1, from coordinate 5,973 downwards.
AGGTAATGTTGGTCGAATGAGATCTAGAGAAGATCTTCTTAAAAGTGATTGGTTTGATGATGAGATCAAAGCAATTATTCCAATCATCATTCCTGGTAAATCAGACTCTGCGAGTTTAGATATGGTCGTTGAATTATTACTGATGACAGGAAGAACACTACCCGAAGTAATGATGATGCTTGTGCCAGAGGCTTGGGAGAAAAATGAATCTATGGATGCCGACAAAAAGGCATTTTACGAATACAACTCATGTCTAATGGAGCCATGGGATGGTCCAGCGTCGATCCCATTCACCGATGGGGTATATATCGGTGCCGTTTTAGACCGAAATGGTCTTCGTCCTTCTCGATATAGCGTAACTAAAGATGGATACGTAATTATGTCATCAGAGATTGGTGTAGTCGACATTGAAACTGAAAACATAGAGTCTCACGGGCGATTAGAACCAGGTAAAATGTTTCTTGTAGACATGGAAGCCGGTAGAATCGTTGGAGATGAAGAGGTAAAGAAAGAAATCGTTAGTAAACACCCCTACAGGCAATGGGTAGATGAACAACTAACCCACCTAAAAGATATTGAGTATGGAGCTTGTGAGGTGCACCAGCCTTCAGCAAGTCTAGAAACTAGAGCCAAGTTTTTTGGATATACTAGAGAGGATATCAGTCGTATTATTTTACCGATGGCCGAAAACGGTGCTGAACCGATCGGATCGATGGGGTCTGACACTCCTATTGCCGTGCTTTCTGAACGTCCGCAATTACTTTACAATTACTTTAAGCAGCTTTTCGCTCAGGTAACAAACCCACCATTAGATGGTATTCGAGAGGAGATGATCACAGACATTAGCTTAACGCTAGGTCGAGACTACAACCTTTTCGAAATTGACGAAAAGCAGTGCCACAAATTAAAAATCCAAAACCCTGTTATCTCTAAAGAAGATTTAGAGAAAATCAGAAGACATGGAGATAATGGAGGTTTCGAAACCGCTACTCTAGACATCCTGTATCCCGCAAAAGAAGGGGTGAATGGACTAGAAAAGGCCTTAGAAAAGCTTGTAAAAGATGCTGCAGAAGCTATTGATAACGGGGTATCTATTATCATTCTATCAGATCGTAAAGTAGATAGTGAATATGCTGCTATACCAGCGCTCCTTGCTTGCTCTTATGTAAATCACGGTCTTGGACGCCTACAACGCCGATCTCTAGTTAGCTTAATTATCGAATCTGCAGAGCCGCGTGAAGTTCATCACTTCTCATTACTATTCGGATACGGAGCTAGTGCAGTAAACCCATACCTAGTCAACGAGCTAATCACTGCGCAAGCACTGAATGAAGGGTTTAGCTACGAGGATACAGAGAAGGCGATTAAGAACTATAACAAAGCAGTAGGTAAAGGAATTCTCAAGGTGATGAATAAAGTGGGTATTTCGACACTTAACTCATACCGAGGTTCACAAATCTTCGAATGTATTGGTCTCAACTCTGTGGTTGTTCGTAAATACTTCCCAATCACGCCAACACGAATTGAAGGAATTGGTCTGATGGAGATCGAGAAAGAAATTGCCCTTCGACATGACAAAGCATTTACCGCAGCTGAAACTCCTGCTGATTTAGATTTAGAAGTGGGTGGGGAATACCGCTGGAGAAGAAATGGGGAGCAACATGCTTTTGATCCGATCAGTGTTGCTACACTACAAAAGGCGGTTCGACTCAATGAACCAAAAACCTATAAAGAATATGCCAAGCGAATTAATGAGCAGTCGAAACGACTACTTACAATTCGTGGATTATTAGAGTTCACCAACTATGACCCTATTCCACTTGACGAGGTTGAACCTTGGACAGAAATCGTGAAGCGATTCAAAACAGGAGCAATGTCATATGGTAGTATTAGTAAGGAAGCTCACGAAAACTTGGCGATTGCGATGAACCGAATCGGCGGTAAATCAAATTCAGGCGAAGGTGGTGAAGAGACCATTCGTTTCTATAAGACTGAGGATGGCGATTGGAGAAACTCTGCAATTAAGCAGGTTGCTTCGGGTCGATTTGGGGTAACCTCTAACTATCTGACAAGCGCCAAGGAAATTCAAATCAAGATGGCTCAAGGAGCAAAACCTGGTGAAGGAGGACAACTTCCTGGGCCTAAGGTTAATCCTGATATTGCTAAAACGAGAAACTCAACACCCTATGTTGGACTTATTTCTCCACCACCGCATCACGACATCTACTCAATCGAGGATCTTTCTCAGCTCATTTACGATTTAAAATCAGCAAACAGAGAAGCTAGAATCAATGTAAAACTCGTATCAGAAATCGGAGTAGGAACCATCGCCGCGGGAGTTTCAAAAGCTAACGCAGATGTAATTCTAATTTCGGGTTATGACGGAGGTACAGGGGCATCTCCTCTTACCTCTCTGAAACATGCCGGGCTCCCTTGGGAGTTAGGTGTAGCAGAAGCGCAGCAAACTCTAGTAATGAACAACCTTCGATCCAGAATTGTTCTTGAGTGTGACGGACAGTTAAAAACAGGACGCGATGTAGCCATTGCTTGTCTATTAGGTGCAGAAGAGTTCGGTTTTGCCACAGCACCTCTAGTAGCCTCAGGATGTATAATGATGCGTGTGTGTCACCTAAATACTTGTCCTGTAGGTATTGCAACTCAGAATCCCGAGCTTCGTAAGAAATTTAAAGGACAGCCTGAGCACGTAGTTAACTACATGTACTTTGTAGCTCAAGAATTACGCGAGATCATGGCCGAACTTGGATTTAGAACCATTGATGAAATGGTGGGTCAAGTTCAAAAGTTAGAACGATCAAACGTACTAGATCATTACAAAACAAGAGGCTTAGACTTAAGTCCTATTTTGAAAGTTATTGATACCCCTGAAGGTGTGTCAATCAGAAATACAGAAAAACAGGTAGACGAAACAGCAGATGCGATTGATTTCGAAATATTAAGCAAAGCGCACCCTGCACTCTACCGAAAAGAGAAAACTCAACTCGAATTCCCAATCAGTAACACCAATCGTGCAGTTGGGGCAATCATTTCGAATGAAGTTTCAAAAATCTATGGAGCAGACGGGCTACCAGACAACACACTACGTGTAGTATTTAATGGATTCGCAGGGCAAAGCTTTGGAGCCTTCAGCACCAAAGGACTAACGCTAGTAGTTAACGGAGCAACCAACGATTACCTCGGAAAAGGCCTTTCAGGAGCGAGACTCGTAGTTCGTGTTCCTAATGGTTCATCTTTTGAATCACATAAAAACGTAATTACCGGTAACGTTTGTTTATACGGTGCCACTACAGGAGAGGCCTACATTAATGGTCTTGCAGGAGAACGTTTCTGTGTAAGAAACTCAGGAGCCAAGGCAGTCGTTGAAGGAATCGGTGATCACGGTTGTGAATACATGACTGGTGGAGTTGCTGTTATCCTAGGAAAAGTAGGAAGAAACTTCGGTGCAGGAATGAGTGGTGGTCTGGCCTATGTATACGATCCAGACAAAACCTTTAAGGCAGGCGTTAAGAATCCTGATCTTAATTTACTCAACGTTGAAACCGAAGAAGATCAAAAAGAATTATTCACTTTAGTCGAGAATCACTACAACCTTACGATGAGCCCACTGGCAGAAAAACTGCTAACCAATTGGGAGAAAGAAGTTGGGAACTTTGTGAAAGTATTCCCAGAAGAATATCGTCAGGCACTGATTAGAATCGCTGAAGAAAACCAAACAACTAGTAACTAATGGGAAAGACAACCGGATTTTTAGAGTTCAAGCGTAAAACAGAAGGATATCTTCCTGTAGAAGAACGCACGAAAAACTATAAGGAATTTACCCAGCCTTTAAAAGAGGAAGAACTAAAGGAACAGGGAGCTCGTTGTATGAATTGCGGAATCCCATTTTGTCATAGCGGATGTCCATTAGGAAATTTAATTCCTGATTTTAACGATGCCGTATATGAAGGTAATTGGGAGAAAGCATCTCAAATATTACATTCTACGAATAACTTCCCTGAATTTACAGGAAGACTTTGCCCCGCGCCATGCGAAGAGGCATGTGTTCTAGGGATCAATGAAGACCCTGTATCTATCGAAAATATCGAGAAAAACATTGTAGAGACCGCCTTTGCTAACGGCTATCTTCAAGCAATACCTCCAAAGACGCGTACTGGTAAAAAAGTCGCTGTTATTGGCTCAGGACCTTCAGGATTGGCTGCGGCACAGCAATTGAACCGCGCCGGGCATGAGGTAACTGTTTTCGAAAGAGACGAAAAGGTTGGTGGACTATTACGATTCGGAATTCCAGACTTCAAGTTAGAGAAAACTATTATTGATCGAAGAATTGCTCTTTTAGAAGAAGAAGGCATTCAATTCAAAACTGGTGCTCACGTTGGGGTAAACATTGATGCCAATGAAATAAAGGAAAATTATGACGCGGTAGTTCTCTGTGGAGGGGCAACAATTAGAAGAGGTTTACCTATTGTAGGGGCCGATCTTAAAGGCGTAATTCAGGCCATGGATTTCTTACCACAAAATAACCGCCGAGTTTCGAATCTCGAAATTAACGGTGAAAAGATCACTGCCGAAGGTAAAGATGTCATCGTAATCGGAGGTGGAGATACAGGATCTGACTGTATTGGCACTTCAAGAAGACAAGGTGCAAACAGCATTCAAAACTTCGAGATCATGCCAATGGCAACGAAAGACCGTCCTGAAAACCAACCTTGGCCCTTTTGGCCGATGCGCCTTAGAGAGAGTACCTCTCATAAGGAGGGCGTAGATCGTCATTTCAGTATTATGACGAAGCGTTTCTTAGGAAATGATAAAGGAGAACTTGTAGGATTAGAAACGGTAGAGGTTAGCTGGGAATACAAAGAGGGTCGTATGCAATTAGTCGAAAGAGAAGGATCTTCTAAAACCTGGGATTGCAACCTTGCGCTTCTCGCATTAGGTTTTACAGGATCAGAGAATACCTTAGCAGAGAGCTTTGGGTTAACATTCGATAATCGAGGAAATATTGCAGCTGAAGAAAGCGATTATAAAACAAATGTATCCGGTGTATTTGCTGCTGGAGACCAAAGAAGAGGACAATCCCTTATTGTTTGGGCCATTTCAGAAGGAAGACAAGCAGCACACCATGTAGATAAATACCTTATGGGTGAGAGTCACTTACCCTTAAAGGGAGATGGAGATTTACCACGCGTTTAATAGAAATTGTTTACGAAACAAAACAATCATCAATCAACCCGTTCTTTTGAACTAGCGTGAGTGAGCAGAGGGCCCCGAAAGGGGTCCTTTTTTTTATCTACACCTCCCATAATATAAGGTATAAAAAAAGCCCCCCACATTACTGTGAGGGGCTTGAGGATGGCGGCGACCTACTCTCCCACCTTTTGGGGCAGTACCATCGGCGCTGATAGGCTTAACTTCTCTGTTCGGGATGGGAAGAGGTGAACCCTATCGCCATGGCCACCAAAGTCTTAAATACTTTAATGATATGACATATATAGAGACGAAAGCAGCAAGCTGCAATATGGTCTAAAAATCAAATTAATCTTGAAGTGATAAAGCGTTTTAAAGGTGCACAAGGGACTGTGCAAGTATACGAGCAATTAGTACTACTCGGCTACACACATTACTGCGCTTCCACCTATAGCCTATCAACGTGGTCATCTCCCACGACTCTTAAAAGAAATCTCATCTTGCGGCGGGTTTCGCGCTTATATGCTTTCAGCGCTTATCCCATCCCAACATAGCTACCCAGCAATGCCCTTGGCAGGACAACTGGTACACCAGAGGTTAGTCCAACTCGGTCCTCTCGTACTAGAGTCAGATCCGCTCAAATTTCTAACGCCCGCAGTAGATAGAGACCGAACTGTCTCACGACGTTCTGAACCCAGCTCGCGTGCCACTTTAATGGGCGAACAGCCCAACCCTTGGGACCTTCTCCAGCCCCAGGATGTGACGAGCCGA
>CAXPJI010000020.1:0-11674 GCA_964217345.1 Euzebya sp. | reverse complement strand
CCATTTTATCGATGAATTCTTCCTTCTCTAAATCTAGGAGTTTTAAGAATTCTAAGGTGTCTAATGATGTTACCTCTCGAGGCGTGACCATAACATCATAGGCGGGCTGATTACCAACGAGAAGATTTCTGTTTCTGTCGTAAATAAATCCTCTTTCGGGGTAGAGGTAGTTCTTGGTTATAGCTGGATCTGACTCTACAATGTTGGATTCCTCATAAAATAACTGCAAACTGACGAGCTTGCCAATGAAGAGTAAGCCGACAATGATGATAACTAGCGAATAAAAAAATCGCGACATAGAGGGTTAGCGCTTTTGCAATGAAAACAACTGTATGAGTAGCCATCCGACCAAAAAACTTAGTGGCAGATGAATAATCAATTGTTTCAAAATTACAAAAGCACGGCTTAGATCGAAGACTTCAGCCGAGAAGAAAATAAAATGATGTGTTAACAACAGTAAAAAAAGAAAATAACTATGTTGTCCTAGATTGCCTTGAAGCTTGCTGTCATTGTAATATTCGACGCTAATGCCATAAGCCAATCGCAAGAATGAAGGTCTTAAATAGGCGGCCACGGTCATGGCTACGGCATTAAGGGCAAGTGTGTCTGTAAAGCTATCCGCTACTAATCCGAGTAAGAACGATAAGAAGATGCTTAGGGAATAATTGCTGTCGGTCGGATAGGTAAATAGGAACAGTGCCAAAAGCATTGGTTGAGCCACACCGAAGAATTCGATACCACTAAATACCAGTACCTGCAGTAATAGTACCCAGATAAAACGCCATAAAAGAATTAGACCACTAGAATCCATTAGTTTGATTTTCAAGTGAAACCTGTTCCTCTTTCAAGGTGTTTTTTATGACATAGACCTGATCTAGATTAGACATATCATTAAAGAGTCGTACTTCAGCTTTATAAAAACTACTGTTGTCCGGAATAATGTAGGCGCTTACTTGCCCGATAGGTATCCCTGCAGGGAAAACGCTGGACATACCTCCGGTTACAATGGTGTCTCCGATTTGAATATTTGAAATTTTAGGAAGATCAACTAAGGTGCAACGATCAATGGTTTTTGTATCCCATATTAGCGAACCAAAATGTTTCGTGTTTTTTAACGCAGCATTAATGCTAAGATCTTTATGAAGTAGTGGTATCACAATAGAAAAATGATCGCTGGTTCGTTCTACGACACCCACTACCCCCTTGTCTGAGACTACTCCCATATCTTGGATAATACCCTGGTATGCTCCTTTATTCAGGGTGATTAGGTTTTTTTCCCGAATAACACTGTTTTTAATCACTTTTGCAGGGCTCACTACATATTGTTTCAAGGTATCTGTGTTTTCGAATTTTCCTTCGATGAGAGCCTTTTCAAATTGTGACTGATAAAGCGCTTCACGTAGTTGAGCATTTTCTTCAGATAATTGCCGGTTTACCTGTTTTAGATTGAAATAGTCTTGTAGATTCTCTTTCAGTTGATAGATACTTCCAGAAACTTTGCTCGAAGAACTTAGCCACTTAGCGCGCTGCGGTGTCTCGGCGGTAATGGTGAGTCCAAGCCCAATGGCAATTAATAAAAGGGTGAGTACCTCTGCACGCCTATTGATCAATAAGGCCAGCAGTTTCTCCATTATTGGATCAATACTGTTTTATAAGTCTCTAGATGTTTAAGCGCAGTTCCTGTACCACGTACCACTGCTCTAAGTGGATCTTCAGAAATATAAACCGGTAGGTCAGTTTTGCCAGAGAGACGTTGATCTAGCCCTCTAAGAAGTGCACCACCACCGGCAAGATAAATTCCTGAATTATAAATATCTGAAGCCAGTTCTGGTGGGGTTTGAGATAGCGTTTCCATAACAGCTTCCTCGATACGAACAATCGATTTATCTAACGCCTTGGCTACTTCTCGATATCCGATCACTATCTGTTTCGGTTTTCCAGATAGTAAATCACGGCCTTGAATCTCTAAGTTCTCCGGTGGATTATCTAGTTCGTCAGTCGCTGAACCGCATTCGATTTTAATCTTTTCAGCAGTTCGCTCACCGATGAACAAGTTGTGTTGGGTACGCATGTAGTTGATTATGTCGTTCGTAAACACATCACCAGCAATTTTAACCGAGCGATCTACAACGATACCCCCAAGAGCAATTACAGCAATTTCGGTAGTACCTCCACCGATATCAACGATCATATTACCTTTAGGTTTCATGATATCTAGACCAATACCAATAGCAGCAGCCATGGGTTCATGGATCAGATAGACCTCTTTACCATTTACGCGCTCTGCAGACTCTTTTACCGCTCGCATCTCTACCTCTGTAATTCCTGAAGGAATACAAATGACCATACGAAGCGAAGGAGGAAATAGCCTTTTCTTTAGAGCAGGCACACTTTTAATCAGCATACCAACCATCTTTTCAGAAGCGTCAAAGTCTGCTATAACACCGTCTTTTAAGGGTCGAATCGTTTTGATATTCTCATGGGTTTTACCCTGCATGAGGTTGGCCTCTTGACCAACGGCAACGATTTTGCCTGACATTCTATCGCGGGCTACAATTGAAGGACTATCAACAACCACCTTACCATTGTGAATGATCAGTGTGTTAGCCGTTCCAAGGTCAATTGCTATCTCTTCGGTTAAAAAATCAAAAAAGGCCATAGTTTACGCTTGCTGTAGATGCTTTCGAATGTACGAAAATTAATGTTTGAAATGACGAGTACCTGTCATTACCATTGACATTCCTGCTCCGTCACAGTATTCAATACTTAATTCATCTTTAATCGAACCTCCAGGCTGAATTACCGAAACAATTCCTGCATGATCTCCAATTTCAACACAGTCGGGGAAAGGGAAGAATGCATCTGATGCCATTACCGAACCTTTTAAATCGAAATCGAAACTTTTTGCTTTGTGGATGGCCTGATTAAGAGCGTCAACTCTTGAGGTTTGGCCGGTCCCGCTAGCAATAAGCTGTTTGTTTTTTGCGATAACGATGGTATTCGATTTGGTGTGTTTGCAAATTTTCGATGCAAACAGAAGGTCTTCAATTTCAGCTGATGTTGGGGCTTTTTTGGTAACCACTTTTAAATCTTCTGTAAGATCTGTTTTTGAATCGCGATCTTGTACTAAATATCCGTTAAGAGCAGTTCTTACCTGGCTCTCTGGTAGATTCCAGTGTTTTTGGCGAAGTAAGATTCGATTCTTCTTTTCGCTGAGTATTGCTTGGGCTTCTTCTTCGAATGAAGGAGCGATAACTACTTCGCAAAATAGAGACTGGATTTCTTTCGCAGTGGCTACATCGATTGATTTGTTGGCGATAAGAATACCTCCAAATGCAGAAACTGGGTCTGCAGCTAGTGCATCGCGATAAGCTTCGACTAGAGATTCTCTAGAGGCTAATCCACACGCGTTGTTGTGTTTCAAGATGGCAAACGTTGGCTCATTATCTTTAAACTCGCTCATCAGTGTAAGCGCAGCATCAACGTCTAGTAAATTATTGTACGACAGTTCTTTTCCGTGTAATTGGTCAAATAAATGACCAAAATCGCCAAAGAAGTAGCCTTTTTGGTGTGGATTTTCTCCGTATCGAAGCACCTTAGCCTCATTCGAGCTCAAACGCAACGCTGGCAGTTCTTCTTTACTATTGAAATAATTAAAAATTGCGGTGTCATAGTGGGACGAAGTTGCGAAAGACTCAGCGGCAAATTTTTGACGGTCAGAGATGTCAGTCGCTCCCTGCTTTTCTTCAAGAAGATTAAAAAGTGAAGCGTATTGACTCACTGATGAGATACATACTACATCGTTAAAGTTCTTTGCTGCTGCGCGTATTAATGAAATACCCCCGATATCAATTTTTTCAATAATCGCCTGGTGACTTCCACCACCCGCTACGGTTTTCTCAAACGGATACAAGTCAACAATAACTAGATCGATCTGAGGGATTTTAAATTCTTGAAGTGTTTTCTGATCTTCTACCTCCTCACTTCGGTTAAGAATTCCTCCAAAAATCTTTGGGTGAAGTGTCTTCACTCGTCCTCCTAAAATTGAAGGATAGTCAGTGATAGTCTCAACGGCAATCACATCGATTCCTAAATCTTTAATGAATTTTTCGGTACCTCCTGTTGAGTAGAGGACTACTCCAAGGTCATTTAATTTCTTTACAATAGGTTCAAGACCATCTTTGTGAAAGACAGAGATTAGGGCCGATTGGATCGTTTTCGTTGAGTTCATAATTATACTATTTCTGCTACTTTTTGATTGACGAATTCTAGGAGTTTTACATCCTCTTCTGTGAATGGATCTGGAGTGTGTGAGTCGATATCTATTTGACCGATGTTCTTACCGTTTTTAAAAAGTGGAATAACGATCTCTGATTTTACCGTTAAACTGCAGGCGATATAATTGTCTTGCGCACTAACATCGGGTACGACAAAGTTTTGATTCGACAGGGCGACTTGTCCACAGATTCCTTTTCCGAATGGGATTGTGGTATGATCAGTAGGTTCTCCCGCAAATGCTCGGAGTTTCAAAGTTTGCGTTGCGTCTTCGTGAAAGTAGAAGCCTACCCAGTCGTAGTGAATGATGTTTGATCGCAATAGTTCGCAAATTTGCTCGAGACGTTCTCCTACCGATAAGGCTTCATTATCAACCAATTGAGAAACGGCGTTTTGGAGTGCTTGCATTACCTTTGTATTAAACTACAAAAGTAGAATAACCTCTTATTTTTACCAATGAAACAGACCTTTTATATCGACGGAATTACTTGCATGTCCTGCGTAGCCAGGCTCAAAGAGTTTTATGTCGAGAAGCAAGGAGTAAGCGAAGTCGAGATTGAAAAAGAAAGTGGCAAGATTACTTTGTCCACTAACCAAAGGCTCTCTGAAGCTACACTTTCAGAAGGATTAGCTGAAAAATACACCTTTAGGTCATCGCCTGTCTTTTCAGAAAAAGCTGAGGTGTCGAAATGGAAGCAATTATATCCGCTTTACCTGATCGGTGCCTATTTATTTGCATTTAGCGGTTTTCGCTGGGCAACCTCAAGTCTTGAAGATGCTATGCTTGATTTTATGGGAAGCTTCTTCTTGGTGTTTAGTTTTTTCAAATTTCTTGACTTGAAAGGTTTTGCGCCTTCGTTCTCTATGTACGATCCCATCGCCAAAAAGTTACCGTTTTATGGAAAAGTTTACCCATTTTTAGAAGTTATCCTAGGAGCACTTTTCATCGCTCGATTTGAGGTTCAGATCCTGTTATATATCACCTTGGTGATCTTGGGGTCAACTACTCTTGGTGTAATTCGTTCATTACTTGACAAGAGACAAATTCAGTGCGCCTGTTTGGGTACGGCACTAAAGCTTCCAATGACTGAAGCAACATTCATTGAAAATGCAGTCATGCTGGCTATGACCTTCTACATGCTATTCTAAAGAGAGCAGAAAGCCATAAAAGAAAAGCCCCCAAATTTGGGGGCTTTTTTTATAAGTAAGATGTAAAGAATTACATCATGCCTGGCATTCCGCCACCCATTGGTGGTCCTGCTGGCGCATCTTCTTTGATATCAATAAGTGCGCATTCTGTAGTTAGAATCATACCTGATACTGATGCAGCATTCTCTAAGGCCACACGAGTAACTTTCTTAGGGTCAATAATTCCAGCTTCAAGCATGTTCACGTATTGATCGGTTTTCGCATCATATCCGAAGTCGTCTTTACCTTCAAGAACTTTAGATACTACTACTGAACCTTCTCCACCTGCATTTTCTACGATGGTGCGTAGTGGGGCTTCGATCGCACGCTCAACGATTTGGATACCGGTTTTTTCATCTGCATTCGTTGTTTCGATGCTTGAAAGAACCGATTTTGCACGAACTAGTGCAACACCTCCACCGGCAACAATACCTTCTTCAACAGCAGCGCGTGTTGCGTGAAGTGCATCATCTACACGGTCTTTCTTCTCTTTCATTTCAACCTCTGAAGCAGCTCCGACATAAAGAACAGCAACACCTCCTGCTAGCTTCGCAAGACGCTCTTGTAGTTTCTCTTTGTCGTAATCAGAAGTTGTGGTCTCGATTTGAGCTTTAATTTGGTTGACACGAGCAGTAATGTCATCTGCATTACCAGCACCATTTACGATGGTTGTGTTATCCTTATCAATGCTTACTTTCTCTGCAGTACCTAACATGTCGATAGTCGCGTTGTCAAGGCTAAATCCGCGCTCTTCAGCGATTACTGTACCACCAGTTAAGATGGCGATATCCTCAAGCATTGCCTTACGACGATCTCCAAATCCTGGAGCTTTAACTGCAGCGATACGAAGTGATCCGCGAAGTTTGTTTACTACTAAAGTAGCGAGAGCCTCACCGTCTACATCTTCAGCAATAATTAGAAGAGGCTTACCACTTTGAGCAACGGGCTCAAGAACGGGTAATAAGTCTTTCATTGCTGAAATCTTCTTGTCGTAAAGAAGGATGTATGGGCTTTCAAGCTCAGTAGTCATCTTCTCTGAATCGGTAACAAAGTAGGGAGATAGGTATCCGCGATCGAATTGCATTCCTTCTACTACATCTACGTAGGTGTCGGTTCCTTTCGCTTCTTCAACAGTGATTACTCCATCTTTACCTACTTTTTCGAAGGCTTGAGCGATAAGATCACCAATCGTTCCGTCATTATTTGCAGAAATAGCAGCTACTTGCTTGATTTTGTCAGTGGAGTCACCAACGGTTTTTGATTGTTTGTGAAGATCTTCTACTAAGGCTTCAACCGCTTTGTCAATACCTCTTTTAAGATCCATCGGATTAGCACCTGCTGCTACGTTCTTTAAACCTTCTTTTACGATGGCTTGTGCAAGTACAGTAGCCGTAGTGGTACCGTCACCCGCAAGATCGTTAGTTTTAGAAGCTACTTCTTTAACCATTTGTGCTCCCATGTTTTCAAGAGCATCGGTTAACTCAACCTCTTTTGCAACGCTAACTCCATCTTTAGTTACCGATGGGCCACCAAAAGATTTTGAAATGATCACATTTCTTCCTTTCGGACCAAGCGTTACCTTAACTGCATTTGCTAATGCATCGACACCTCTTTTTAGGCCGTCTCTTGCTTCAATGTCAAATTTGATATCCTTTGCCATAATTTTTCGAATTAGATAATTGCTAAAATGTCACTTTCACGCATCATGAGGTACTCCGTTCCCTCAAGTTTTAACTCAGTTCCTGCGTATTTCCCATAAAGAACTGTGTCACCTACCTTAACTGTAAGTGGCTCGTCCTTAGTTCCAGGACCAACAGCTACAACAGTACCTTTTTGAGGCTTCTCTTTTGCTGTGTCTGGAATGATAATACCAGAGGCTGTCTTAGTCTCAGCCTCTAAGGGCTCAACTAGAACCCTGTCAGCTAATGGTTTGATAGTTGGATTTGACATAATATGTTTGTTTTAAAAGTTTTTCAATTTCTAAAAAGACGAAAATGATGCCAAAGGAGAAAAACTGACAAGCTGTAATAAAAAATGCCAGCTTGTCTGACAAGCTGGCATTTGTATCTTTTAAACAGAAGTAAATCTTACTCTTCGTTCTCTGTTGGGTTTGCAGGAATTTCTACGGCTGCTGGAGCAACTTCTTCAATAACAGCTTCGCTACCGTCTAGTACTTTCGACTCGTTTTGAGCGAATCCACTTCTTAAAGAAACATTTGATAGTAGAATAAGGGCTACTAGAAGAATAGCTAATGTCCATGTGGTTTTGTCCAAAAAGTCGTTGGTGTTTTTAACTCCACCTACCACTTGCGTACTACCTCCAAAGCTTGAAGAAAGCCCTCCTCCTTTCGGATTTTGAACCATTACTACTAATGTGAGTAGCAGAGAAACTACGATGATTAGAATCAGAAATATGCTAAATGTGCTCATATTTTTTTCACTTAATCCTTGGCTTTAAGGGCCTTGGCATTTTTAATTTGGTTGGCAAAGAAACTACTTTTTTCTGGATATTTCAAAGAAAGCGCCTTGTAGGCTTTAATTGCTTTCCCGTATTTTTTTTGATCAAATAGAAGTTGTGCTAAAGTCTCCGTAACGACATCCTCGAGTTCAAACTTGTTTTCGTAAGTGACTTGAGATTCTGCCTCTCCACTTACTGCTTTTATTTTTGGCTTACTCTCAATAAACTGATCGAGTAGAGCAAACCTTCGTTCTTGTTCATTTGAGCTAACACCACCAACAAGGTCAACAGTTTGTCCGCTCACCATAAGTTTCATCCAGTCAGCAAAAGATTTTTGTACGCTGGTTTCAGTAGCCTCTACAGATCCTTCGAGTTCGAAGCTCGGTCTTTCAATAATTGGGATTTGAGGGCTGGGTACGACTTCTTGTAGTTCGATTTCAAAAGTTTGCTTAACGTGGGTTAAGGCGTGTACAACTCTATTCTCTCTAGGTTTAACACCCGCAAGCTCAACTTCTTCTTCTATATCTTGAATTTGTTGATAGGATGCACTAGAAATACTGGATTCGTCAATGTCAATAGAATCATTGATTCCTAGGTCAAGAGCGTGCAAGATTGCGTGCTTTGAACTCAAACTTGCGGCTCTTTGAAGCGCGTATTGTTTGGTTTCAGGTCGTTCACTCGAAAGCCAAAGTAGCGCCCATGCACTTTGCATGTAAGGGTAACGTTTCGTTATTCCTCGAATTTCTTCGCGATCTTCTTCTCCTATCTTCTCGAAATTTTCGAGCCAATCATTATATGTTGAAGCGTTAACTAGCATTACCAGTCTGCTAATGAGGCGTTAAAAATATCTTGAGTAATTCGTTCGAATAGCACCTCGTGGGCCTCCGCTTTTACACTTTCTAAAAGGCTCGTTGCAGGAAAGTCGTAAAAGAAACTAAAACGCTTTTCGAAGTTTGAATCTTCTTTAGTGTTGTTGTAAAATCTAACATTTACCGCTATGTTTAACCGGTTTTGAGCAGCGGTTTGATTCGCAGTTGCGGTCATTGGTTGAACGTTGTAGGCTACAATTTCACCTTCGTAAACGAGGTCTCCTCCTGAACCAGTGAGGGAAAGACTTGTTTGGTTGACAATAAGGTCTTGAAGCGCCATAGTAAAATCTCGATCTAGTCCAGGTTCAATTGTAGATCCCGGTGATTGATCAGCAACATTTTGAAAGAAGTTTACTTGAAAACTTTCAGCAGTTCCAACACTTGCTCCCGAAAGATTATAATTAATCTTAAGGCCACAAGAATAGAGTAGAATCACTAATAAACTGACTCCCAATTTTTTCATAAATCGTACTGCTTTATTTTTCGATAGAGGGTTCGCTCTGAAATCCCCAGTTCTTCGGCGGCAGCTTTTCTTCGACCACCATTTCGTTCTAAAGATTTTTTAATGAGTTCGATCTCTTTCTCATGCAATGATAAGGTTTCTTCTTCTTGAATTTCTTCTGCGAAGTCGTAATCGTCTATAAGACTTGGTTTACGGTTCTCGGGAAGACTAAGTATCGCTGTATTCTCGTTAGATAATCCTCTGGGTTCTATGTCTACTTCTTCGGTTCGATCGATAACTCCTCCACTTAGGTTGGAGGTGATCTTTTTTAATTCATTAATGTCTGCGCGCATGTCAAAGAGTATTTTATATAAAATTTCTCTTTCGCTGCTAAAGTCTCCTCCGTCGTCTTGTTTGTTTTTTCCAACCAAAGCTGGAAAGTTATCTCCAGACAAGTGTGGTAAGTACTGATTCAAGGTTAACGCACTTATGCTTCGTTCAGTCTCTAAAACCGAAAGCTGCTCTGCGGTATTTCTAAGCTGTCTAATATTTCCTGGCCAACGATATTTCTCCAATAATTGAATGGCATCGTCCTCTAGTCGGATGGTAGGCATATTATATTTTCTCGAAAAGTCAACTGCAAATTTTCTAAACAACAGATGAATATCTTCTTTGCGTTCGCGAAGAGGTGGTAGTTCGATCTCTACTGTGCTCAAACGATAGTAAAGATCTTCTCTGAATTGTCCCTTTTGAATAGCTTCTTGCATCTTTACATTGGTGGCCGCGATGATTCTAACATTGGTTTTCTGAACCTTTGAAGAACCTACTTTTAAGAGCTCTCCAGTTTCGAGTACACGCAGAAGACGAACCTGAGTAGGTAGGGGTAGTTCACCAACTTCATCTAGAAAAATAGTGCCCCCATCTGCTACTTCAAAATATCCCTGACGCGTTTGAGTGGCCCCCGTGAAGGCCCCCTTTTCGTGGCCGAATAATTCTGAATCTATGGTTCCTTCGGGAATAGCTCCACAGTTTACGGCGATATACTTGTGGTGTTTTCTGTGTGATTGAGAGTGTATGATTTTGGGCATCACCTCTTTACCGACCCCACTTTCTCCGGTAATGAGTACTGAAATATCGGTGGGACCCACTCGAATCGCTTTTTCGATAGCCATCTCGAGCTTACGGTTGGTACCGATGATTTCGAATCGTTGTTTAATTTGATTAACCGAATCCATACGTTTTAACTTTGGTGAACTCCATATCCTACCGCTTTACCGAGAAGGGTAGCTGAGGTACAGTCTTCAATTTTCACATTGACATAATCACCGATTTTAAAGTGTTCTTTCTCAAAAACAACAACAGTGTTCTGAGAGTTTCTACCCATCCAGTGCTGGTCTGATTTTTTTGAATCACCCTCAATCAACACCTCTTCGGTTTTACCTACATGGCTTTGAGTGCGATACAAGGCATGTTTCTGTTGCAGCTGAATGATTTCGTTCAATCGACGTTTTTTTACTTCCTCAGGAATGTCATCTTCAAATTTTCTACCGGCTAAAGTGCCTGGACGTTCAGAATAGGCGAACATAAATCCGAAATCATATTTCACATACTCCATTAGAGATAGGGTGTCCTGATGATCTTCTTCAGTCTCTGTTGGGAAACCAGCAATCATATCTTGACTAATCCCGCAGTCAGGAATGATCGAACGAATATTGTCAATAAGCCTCTTATATTCTTCGCGAGTGTGAAGACGATTCATTTTCTTCAAAATGCGATCTGATCCACTCTGTACGGGTAGATGAATGTATTTACAGATATTATCGTACTTGGCCATTACCTCGATTACATCTAGGGTCATGTCCTGCGGATTGCTTGTAGAGAATCGAATTCTCATCTTAGGTTGGGCCTCTGCAACTAAAGCTAAGAGGTCTGCAAAGTTCACCGCAGTTGCTTTTTGTATTTCGCTGGCCTTTTCAAAGTCCTTTTTAAGACCTCCGCCATACCACAGATAAGAGTCAACATTTTGGCCCAGAAGGGTGATTTCTTTGAACCCTTTATCCCACAAGTCATTTACTTCTTTCAAGATAGATTCAGGATCTCTACTTCGTTCGCGACCTCGAGTAAATGGAACCACGCAGAAGGTGCACATGTTGTCACAGCCTCTAGTGATGGATACAAATGCAGTTACTCCGTTCGATCCCAATCGAACAGGAGCTATGTTGCCATAAGTTTCTTCTTTAGAAAGAATCACATTTACAGCCTCTCTTCCCTCGTCGACTTTTCCAACGAGATTAGGTAGGTCTTTGTAGGCATCAGGACCCACAACCATGTCGACAATTTTTTCCTCCTCTAAAAATTGATGTTTTAATCGTTCTGCCATGCAGCCCAAAACACCCACCTTCATATCTGGTTTTTTAGATTTAACGGCATTGAAAGTTTCTAG
>CAXPJI010000019.1:0-51834 GCA_964217345.1 Euzebya sp. | reverse complement strand
GTTATTTCATTGTCTGCAGAGAAATCAGGTCCCATACCATCTTCCTCCATATCAACTGTGCCAGAGTTTAAATCAGGGGATGCCATATTAGAAGGCTCCTCACAAGCTGAACATGAACCTCCACAGTCAATTCCTGTTTCGTCTCCGTTCTGAATTCCGTCATCACAAGTTGCTTGAGGCTCAGGGGTTGGATCATCCTTTTCGCAAGAGGCGATAAAAAGTACAAAAGCGAACGCCATTATACTCATTAGTCGCGCACTAAACGAATGCAATTTTTTTGTTTTCATAACTGTTTCAATTATTAATTATCTAAGGTTATACGAATCGTTATTTTCGAACCTTATAAAATTAATAACTATTTGGTTTGGTTGTACTTCATTGTAGAGCAGTGAACAAAGGCGTCTTTCTGCAAATCTCACAAAATCAGCTAGTTATAAAATAGTTCTTGATATTTTGTAGAGTAATTGTAGGGCTAAAAGGAGTGTATGTACTCTGATAGGTTTTGAGATTTTTCAAGTCCCAACTTCTTTCTGACTCGATATCTTTTCATTTCTACACTCTTCAAACCAATATTCAGGAGTTCTGAAATTTCCTTGTTCGAAAGATTAAGTCGTATATAAACGAGTAGTCGAACCTCCTGTCTGGTTAGACCTTGATGGCGCTTGTTGAGATTCGCAATAAATTCAAAATCTAATTCGTTAAAAGCAGATTCAAATTTAGTCCAATCACTGTCATCTTCTAGCTGCTTGTCAATTAGGGCTGTGATTTCCTCTACTGGTTTTTCAGATTTAGCTTTACCAATTTGTGCTTTAAGATCTTTAAGAAGTGCATTTCTTCTAATTTCAGCTTCATAAACCCCAGTTAACTCACGCTTTCGAAGCTCTAACTCATTTTCGAGATGTTTGTTCTTTAGTTGACTAACTCGATTCTCTTCTCGAAGCTGGTTCGTCTCTAAAAGCCGCTCATTCTCTTCTCTAATTTTTCGCTCTCTTCTTTTGTATATAGCTCTCACAAGTGCTGAAGCTAAAAAAGATATGATGAACCCTGAAAATATAAGATAGAGTGTAAACTGTACCGTTTGATACCAAGGTTTGGCAATTTCAAAACGTATTGATTGAGACAAGGCTATTGTTTCTCCCCTAATGCCTAAAACCCTTGTAGAAAGCGAATAACTTCCTGGTTGCAAATTATAGTAAGTCTTAATAGTGCTTAACGACCGATCTATAATGGTATCTTGATCTGATATCAACTGATACTCATAAGCTGGCGGGTATCTCTCACTAAAGCTAGGGTGTGTATATCTAACTCTGATCGTAGATTCTTCAGCCTTTAGAAAGTGCGGCTCGTCAGGCAGAAGACTTACAAATTCATCTTGCCGTGCAACCTCTACATTCAAAGGCCAAACAGGGAAAGATGTTGGCGCCTCGGCATTTCGGTTTGTGTTGAGGACTAAAAACCCATCCTTCAGTCCGATCATATATTCATAAGTGCCAATCGCGTTAATGTTCTCAAAGCCGCTAACACCAAATGAAGTGAGGCGGGTTTCTGGCAAAACCTCTTCAATAGCATCGTACTCTCCTGACTCTAATTTATTGAGGCGAACAATCTTGTTCTTCGAAAGAAATGAAACCTCTTTTCGTTGATATGAATTTTGCAAGGGACGAGCAACAGGGTCTGAAACAAGCTCCGTAAGTTCTCGATGGTACCTTAACGCTCCCTTTTCAACTTTAAAGACCCCCTCAGAGCTTTTGTAATAAAGTTCTCTGTCAAACAAAAACAAGCTGCTTGCTGTACCTAAAGCAGGAATATGTTTTTCAGAATGAATGACGAGATTATTCCAATCAAAATCAAGCAAGAAAACCCCGAGACTTTCGTGATTAACGACAATAAAATCCTCAAGAAGCTCTACAAAACGTGATGGTGTATTGAAGCCTTCTACCTTTATTACCGCTGGAGTTTGGTTCGGTCGATAAATATAGATTCCGTCATAGCCACCTAAAACATAGGAGAAAGAATCTTCTGAATCTTGATGCCTGCTAGCGCCCCAATAGCCTGTCTGGATATCAACCAAGATCGCCTGAGAGTCGCTTATTTCAAACAATCCCTTGTCATGAAAACAATAAAGCTGAGTCCCAAAAGCCTTTAAATTCCAGACCTGTCCCCTTGTGCCCGTTACAAATTCAAACTGACGTACTTTTTTATTAAATCGATAAAGCCCCTGGTTCGTTCCAATGTATAAATTATCGCGGTGATTTACGGCGGTATACACCACTCCTATGTCTTCAAACCCAAACCTGAACTCGCTCAGGTTTGAATCAGGGACGAACGAGGCAATTCCTTGGTCTAAGGCAACCCAAACTCTCCCTGTAACACTCTGAAACAAACTGAGTACGGTGTTGTTATTGAGGCCATTTCTTTTGTCTAAAACATGCAACAGATTGCCTTCGGCGTCGTAAGTATGAAGGCCTGAAGAAATGGTTCCAACTACCAGATAACCGTTTTTTAATTGTATCAAATCATAGATCTGGTCAGAATTCTTTAGATCTACAAACGGATTCGCTTCTTTGATAAGCTTTCCACTGTTAAGACGATAAGTCTCTCCCGTTTCATTGACGAGAAACTGGGCCTCGTTGCGCTGATAAATTCCCACAAAGGCACTCGAAAGTTCTGGCAACTCAAAACGACGATACTCTCCTGAAGAAAATTGAATCGCCTCCTTCGAGGAGAAAAAATAAAGCTCCTCATTGTGAATAAAAGATTCTGGACGATCTGATTCAAAAGGAGTGCGTAGGATAAGTTGATTCTCTACAACTTCATAAATGGCGCGCTTCGACTGAAGAAATAATCGTTCGTCTAGATATGTAATGTTCCAAAACTCTTCTCCCACATCAATGTTTTGGTATTCTAGTCCTTTTATTTCGCTGTAATCTTCAAGTCCGCGGGGAGTAATCTGGTAAAACCCTATGCTCATAGAGCCTCCCACGTACAATCGATCTTCAACGACCTTAATCGAGCGAATATTTTGTGCGTTCGGGACAAAAACTGATTCCCAACGATTTCCATCAAACAGCAAGACTCGCGATTGATTTGCGACAAACAACATTCCGCTATCTGACTGTTCTATTGCCCAATTCTGATTGTCTGCGCCATATTGCTCTGGCGGGTAATTCTGAACTAAGGGGGTATACTGCGCCTCAGAAAATCCAGAAACAAAGAAAAATAGTATCAACACAGACCTCGCTATTCGCTGTGTAATACCAATTGAAAATCCTATTTTAGAGGGTCTAACCATAGATTAAGATCCATAAAGATATCCTATGAAATTCAGTATCCAAGCAATTGTAAGCAAAGCTGTTAGTATTTGTTTGCTTTTATTATCCGTATCTGCCCTTTACGCTCAAGAGACATCAACTGCTCCACAGCTAGAAAATATTGGGCCTAGCATTATGAGTGGTAGGGTTGTTGATTTAGAAGTTAACCCTGAAGATTCGACCGAATTTTATGTAGCCTATGCGTCAGGCGGGCTATGGCACACCACTGATAACGGAACCACATTTACTCCCATTTTCGACAACACCCCTACTCAGAACATAGGAGATATTGCCATGCATTGGGAGTCTCGCACACTTTATGTGGGTACAGGAGAAAACAACTCTTCTCGATCATCTTATGCCGGTATCGGAATGTTCAAAACCACCTCCAATGGAGAAACCTGGGAACATATTGGACTCGAAGACAGTCATCATATCGGTAGAATTATAATCAACCCTAACGATCCCAACCATGTCCTAGTAGGGGTAATCGGACACCTATACACTCCAAACAAAGAACGAGGCGTCTTTGTGTCATATAATGGAGGAAAAACCTGGGAAAACTCTCTTTTCATCAACGAAAACACGGGAATTATCGATTTGGCAGCTACCGAAGATTTCAGCGCTATCTATGCAGCAAGCTGGCAACGAGATCGTAAAGCTTGGAATTTTGAAGGCTCAGGTGAAGGTTCTGGCATTTATAAGAGTGACGATAAGGGACGCTCCTGGACACTCCTTACCACAGAAGGTAGCGGATTCCCAACCGGAAGTGGGGTGGGTAGAATCGGTCTTTCGGTATTTGACGATCAAACCCTATACGCGGTTCATGACAGTCAATTCAGAAGAAAATCTTCTCAGAGAAACCCTTCGAAGAACGATGCGCTAACTAAAGATCGATTCAAGTCTCTGAGCGTAAAAGAATTCTTGGCTCTAAGTGATAAGGCGCTTAATGAATTTTTAAAATCGAACGGATTTCAAGAAAAATACCGCGCTCAAAACGTGAAACAACTCGTTCGTGATGGCGTGGCAAAACCTTCAGATATCGCGCTTTATCTCGAAGACGCGAACGCTATGCTATTCGACACCCCTGTCATTGGAGCAGAAGTGTACCGATCAGATGACGCCGGTAAAACATGGCATAAAACCCACGAGGATTATATTGATGGACTATTCTACAGCTACGGGTATTATTTTGCCCAAGTACGTGTCGACCCTTCTGATGTAAACAATATTTATTTAGCAGGGGTTCCACTGATTCAATCGAAAGATGGTGGCAAAACCTTTCAATCGATAGACAAAGAAAACGTCCACTCTGATCACCATGCGATTTGGATCAACCCAAATAGACCCGGTCACCTAATCAATGGTAATGACGGAGGTATTAATATCACCTATGACGATGGAGCAAATTGGACGAAAAACAATAGCCCAAGCGTAGGTCAATTCTACGCCATACAAATCGACCATCAAGAACCTTATAATGTATACGGCGGGCTTCAAGACAATGGGGTTTGGATGGCCCCAAACACGGCCTCTGAAAACAGAGACTGGCTAGCCTCTGGACACAACCCTTGGACGATGCTCTTAGGAGGTGACGGAATGCAAGTTGAGGTTCATCGTGAAAACCCTTCTGTCGTATTTACCGGGTTTCAATTCGGTAATTACTATCGAATCGAATCAGGCAAGCGCAAGGCAATCACTCCTAAACACGAACTTGGAGAAGCCCCATATCGATTTAACTGGCAAACCCCTATTCTTCTGTCTTCACACCATCCTGATGTACTTTACTTAGGTAGCAACAAGCTCCACCGTTCGTTTGATCTCGGAGAAACCTGGACCACCTTATCTCCAGACCTAACCAAGGGAGGTAGAAAAGGAAATGTTGCCTACGGAACACTAACAACCATTAGCGAATCTCCGCTTCAATTCGGGCTGATTTACACGGGAAGCGACGATGGTCAAATTCACGTCACCAAAGATGGAGGGGCTACTTGGCAGCGAATCTCTAATTCTTTGACCGAAGGGCAATCCGATGATCTTTGGGTAAGTAGAGTTTTTGCTTCAAATCACAAGAAATCTCGGGTATATGCGTCTCTAAACGGTTATCGCAATGATGACTTCACGCCTTATCTCTACGTCAGCGAAGACTACGGAGCAACGTGGGAGGCCATCGATTCGGGGCTTCCTATGCAACCCATCAATGTAGTCATCGAAGACCCTCACAATGAAGAGCTTCTTTTCGTAGGTAACGATCACGGGTTATACGCAGGTCTTCCCGGGGGGAAACATTGGGTCCCTTTCAATCAAGGAATGCCAGCAGTAGCTGTTCATGATCTGAAAATTCAACCAAAATCTAAAGACCTTGTGGTTGGGACTCATGGCAGAAGCATATATAAAGTCAATATTTCAGAATTAGAACAATTAAACCCTTCAATCCTTAAGTCGAACGTTCACTTATTCGCTCCAGACAAGATAAGAGCTTCTAGTCGATGGGGAAGAAGTTGGTCTACATTCGGATCTCCGTACACTCCATCAACCTCAATAACATGGTATCAAGATCAGGCAGGCCCTTCCCGTATAACTGTAGAATTAGATGATGCAGTCGCCTTTACAGCGGAAGTTCAAGGGATCAAAGGCTTACAAGAATGGTCTTATTCACTGAATCTCGATAAGGATTTGGTGAAAAGCTTTGAAAAGAAATCGAAAAAGTCACTAAAACCTGCTTCTGATGGAGCCTACTATCTCCCAAAAGGGAACTATACCTTGCGAATTCGTAATGGGAAAGCTGAAAGCAAGCAACCTCTAATCATTGAATAAAAAGTTCTATTTCGCTTAAAAAGAGAGGGTTACGCCCTCTCTTTTGCGTTTATACAAAAACTGAATATTAAGAATTGTTCTAAATATTTAAGTATTTGGCGTTAAAGCATATAGTCATTGTAGAATATCTCATCGGTACGTACCTTTGCATGGTAATTTTTTAAGCGTTAAAACTAGACTCTTTATGTTCAGTTCTTCATTATTACGCAAGGTGGTTATGGCCCTGTCTGGGTTGTTTCTCATCTCGTTTTTAGCCTTACACTTGGCCATCAATCTAGCTTCTATTTTTTCAGAAGAGCTCTACAACACTTGGTCACACTTTATGGGCTACAATCCGGTGGTACAGTTTGTTCTTCAGCCCATCCTGGTTGCAGGTGTAATTCTACACTTTGTTATGGGATTTGTACTCGAGGCACAAAACCGAAAGGCTCGAGGCCCTGTTGGTTACAAAGTAGGCTCGAAAGGCACCAATAGCAGCTGGTTATCAAGAAACATGTTGTTGTCTGGAGGTGTTGTTCTTGCCTTTATTGGTCTTCACATGTACGACTTTTGGTTACACGAGATGATCTACAAGTATGTAGAATCTAATCCGATAGATACTACTCGATATTACGGCTTCACCGTTGAACTGTTTGATCTAACAAGAACAGTTATCTATTCGGTAGCGTTTGTTTTATTGGGAATGCACCTTTATCACGGTTTTGCTTCTTCAATGCAAACCATTGGTTTTGACAACAAATATGGTAAAGCCATTCAAGCCTTTGCAAAGGCATATGCAGTGGTTGTTCCTGCCGGCTTTATCTTCATAGCAGTATATCACTTCTTAAATCCAATACAATAGTATGGCAAAGCTAGAATCAAGAGTTCCTAATGGCCCATTAGCCGAGAAGTGGAGCAAGCATAAAAATGATATTCGCCTGGTCAACCCAGCAAACAAAAGAAATATTGACATCATCGTTGTTGGTACCGGTCTTGCAGGAGCTTCGGCTTCAGCTTCATTAGCCGAACTAGGGTATAATGTAAAGACCTTCTGCTATCAAGATTCTCCAAGACGAGCGCACTCGATTGCAGCACAAGGTGGAGTTAATGCTGCCAAGAACTATCAGGGTGATGGTGACTCTGTTTATCGTTTATTCTACGATACCATTAAAGGGGGGGATTATCGTTCGCGAGAGGCTAACGTTCACCGCCTTGCTGAGGTATCTACCAATATTATTGACCAGTGTGTTGCGCAAGGGGTTCCATTCGCTCGCGAATACGGCGGGCTACTTGATAACCGTTCTTTTGGAGGGGTTCAAGTTTCTAGAACCTTCTATGCAAAAGGACAGACTGGACAGCAACTTTTATTAGGGGCTTATTCAGCAATGAACCGCCAAATACAACGTGGTAAGATCAAATCTTACACGCGTCATGAAATGTTAGATCTTGTTTTGGTTGAAGGAAAAGCTCGCGGAATCATTGCTCGTAATCTCGTTACTGGTGAGTTAGAAAGACATTCTGCTCATGCCGTAGTACTTGCGACTGGTGGATACGGAAACGTTTTCTATCTATCGACCTACTGTATGGGAGCTAACGTAATGGCTGCGTGGAGAGCACACCGAAGAGGAGCTCACTTTGCGAACCCTTGCTTTACACAAATTCACCCAACTTGTATTCCTGTATCTGGTGACCACCAGTCAAAGCTTACTCTGATGTCGGAGTCGCTGAGAAATGATGGGCGTATTTGGGTGCCTAAAAAACTAGAAGATGCAAAAGCTATTCGAGAAGGCAAACTAAAGCCAACTGACTTAGCCGAAGAAGATAGAGATTACTACCTAGAGCGCCGATACCCTGCTTTTGGTAATCTTGTTCCTCGTGACGTAGCTTCTAGAGCTGCAAAAGAGCGTTGCGATGCTGGGTTCGGAGTGAATAAAACCGGAGAGGCTGTTTACCTTGACTTTGATTCTGCAATCATGCGATATGGTCGTGAAAAGGCCAACACTGTGGGGCTAAAAGATGCTGATGACAAGAAGGTAAGAGCGCTAGGCGAGGAAATCGTAGAAGCCAAGTACGGTAACCTTTTCCAGATGTACGAGAAAATTGTAAACGAGAACCCGTATAAGACACCGATGAAGATTTATCCGGCGGTACACTATGCAATGGGAGGGCTTTGGGTAGATTACAACCTAATGACTTCTATCCCTGGTTGCTATGCCGCAGGAGAAGCTAACTTCAGTGATCACGGAGCAAACCGCCTAGGGGCATCTGCGCTAATGCAAGGTCTGGCAGACGGATATTTCGTTCTTCCTTACACGATCGGTGACTATTTAGCAGACGATATTCAGACTGGATCAATCTCAACCGACTTACCTGAATTTGAGGCTGCAGAGAAAGAAGTGAAAGAGCGTCTAGAGAAGTTAATGTCAGGCTCAGGAAAACACTCTGTAGATTATTACCACAAGAAGCTTGGAAAAATCATGTGGAATAAGTGCGGTATGTCTAGAAATGAGCAGGGGCTGAAAGAGGCCATCAAAGAAATCGCTGAGCTTCGTGAAGACTTCTACAAGAACGTACGAATCCCTGGGGAGCTAAACGCGATGAACTCTGAGCTCGAAAAAGCCCACAGGGTTGCCGATTTCTTAGAATTAGGAGAGCTTTTCGCGGTGGATGCTTTAAACCGTAATGAATCTTGCGGAGGTCACTTCAGAGAAGAATACCAGACCGAAGAAGGAGAAGCGCTAAGAGATGATGAAAATTATCGCTATGTAGCTGCTTGGGAATACGCTGGGGTACCTAGTGAGGCAAAACTTCACAAGGAAGAACTAGTCTATGAAAATATTGAATTGAAAACACGATCTTACAAATAAGGCTATGAAAATTCATCTTAACGTTTGGCGTCAGAAAAACGCACAAACCAACGGAAAGTTCGAAACCTACGACCTTGACAATATCAGCGAGGACATGTCGTTCTTAGAAATGTTAGACGTTCTAAACGAAGGTCTAATCAACGACGGCAAAGAGCCTGTAGTGTTCGACCACGACTGTCGCGAAGGTATCTGTGGAACTTGCTCAATGGTTATTAATGGCAAGCCTCACGGGCCACAAAAGCTAACTACCACCTGCCAGCTTCACATGAGAAGCTTTAAAGACGGTGACCACATTACTATCGAACCGTTTAGAGCTGGAGCTTTCCCTGTAATTAAAGATTTAATGGTAGATCGATCTGCTTTTGATCGCATACAGCAAGCTGGAGGTTACATCTCTGTAAACACCTCAGGACGCCCGGTAGATGCAAACGCTATTCCTATCGAAAAAGAAAAAGCAGACGCTTCTTTCAACGCAGCAACATGTATCGGATGTGGAGCTTGTGTAGCAGCCTGTAAAAATGCTTCTGCAATGCTTTTCACCTCTGCTAAAGTTTCTCAATATGCCTTATTACCACAAGGACGTGTTGAAGCCACGACTCGTGTTTTAAACATGGTGAAACAGATGGATCTAGAAGGATTCGGTAACTGTACAAATACCGGAGCTTGTGAAATCGAATGTCCGAAAGGAATCTCTCTTGAGAATATCGCACGTATGAATCGCGAATATCTAAGTGCAAGTATCAAAGGGTAAACTCCGTTATATAGCTAAAAAAAGGCCGCTTTCCAGCGGCCTTTTTTGTTGATTGTTAAGCCATTTTAAATGACTCCATGAATTTGGTGGTGTAGTTACCAGCAATATAATCTGGGTGATCCATGAGCTGTCGGTGAAAAGGGATGGTGGTTTTCACCCCCTCAATCACAAACTCGTCTAAGGCTCTTCTCATCTTACTAATCGCCTCTTCTCTAGTCTGAGCGGTAGTGATGAGTTTAGCAATCATTGAATCGTAGTTGGGCGGAATTACATACCCGCTATAAACGTGTGTATCTAAACGAACGCCATGACCTCCAGGCATATGAAGGGTAGTAATCTTTCCTGGAGAAGGTCTGAAGTCGTTATATGGGTCTTCAGCGTTGATACGACACTCAATAGAATGAAGCTTAGGCTCGTAATTCTTACCAGAAATCGCCACTCCAGCAGCAACAAGAATTTGTTCTCTGATCAGGTCATAATCAATTACCTGCTCTGTTATAGGGTGTTCCACCTGAATACGGGTATTCATCTCCATGAAATAGAAATCTCCGTTCTTGTCAACAAGGAATTCTACGGTTCCTGCTCCTTCGTATCCAATGTATTCAGCCGCTTTAACCGCGGCTGCTCCCATGCGCTTTCTCAGTTTATCCGTCATAAACGGTGACGGCGTCTCTTCAGTAAGCTTTTGGTGACGTCTTTGAACCGAACAATCCCTTTCAGATAAGTGACAGGCTCGACCATTCTGGTCTCCCACCACTTGAATCTCGATGTGTCTGGGCTCAAGAATAAGTTTTTCCATGTACATGCCTCCATTTCCAAAAGCGGCCGTGGCTTCTTGAACTGCAGAATTGAAATGCGTTTCCATCTCGTCCTCAGACCAGATTGCACGCATCCCTTTACCTCCACCACCGGCAGTAGCTTTAATCATCACAGGATAACCCATGGCCTTCGCCGTCTTTTTGGCATCAGCTAGATCTTTTAGAAGACCATCAGAACCAGGAATGGTGGGTACTCCTGCCTCTTTCATGGTTTTCTTAGCGGTGGCCTTATCGCCCATTCGGTCGATTTGCTCAGCTGAAGCTCCAATAAACTTGATTCCGTGCTCTGTACAAATTTTCGAGAATTTAGCATTCTCAGACAAAAACCCATAGCCCGGGTGAATAGCATCTGCATTAGTAATTTCAGCTGCGGCAATAATATTAGGAATCTTTAGATAAGATTCTGAACTAGGGGCAGGGCCAATACAAACTGCCTCGTCGGCAAATCGAACATGAAGACTTTCTTCATCAGCCTTCGAGTAAACGGCTACTGTTTTAATGCCCATTTCGCGACAAGTTCGGATGATGCGCAATGCAATCTCTCCGCGATTCGCGATGAGTATTTTTTTAAACATGACGATCTAATTAAGAAGGGTCTACTAAGAAAAGCGGTTGGTCAAATTCAACCGGAGAAGCGTCGTCCACTAAAATCTTAACGATTTTACCTGAAACTTCTGACTCGATATCATTAAAGAGCTTCATTGCTTCAATCACACAAAGAACATCTCCTTCACCAATCGACGAACCTACCTCAACGAAGTTTGGCTTGTCTGGAGACGGTTTGCGGTAGAGCGTTCCAATAATCGGAGACTTAATGGTGATGTACTTGCTTAAGTCTTCTTCCTCTTTGGCAGGAGCAGCAGGGGAAGGAGCGGCAGGTGCGGCTGGTGCTGCAGCAACGGGAGCCATAGCGGCATGAACCGGGATTTGCTGAACAATGGTAGCCTCTGCTTGACCAGCCGACTCTGAGGTCGTCTTAATGGTAATCTTGATGTCTTCGGTCTCGAGTTTCACCTCGCTAGCGCCAGATTTCGCAACGAAGCGAATGAGATTTTGAATTTCTTTAATATCCATTACGTTACTTATTTATTCTTGTTTTGTGTATGCCCATTTTATAAATGCTGCTCCCCAGGTGAAACCTGCACCAAAAGCAGCAAAAACTAGATTGTCTCCCTTTCTTAAGCGCGATTCGTAATCGCACAGTAGAAGTGGAATGGTGGCAGCTGTGGTATTCCCATAGCGGCCAATGTTCATCAAGACTTTGTCATCCCCAATACCCATGCGCTGTGCAGTGGCATCGATAATGCGTTTATTCGCTTGATGAGCAATCAAATATCGGACATCTTGATGACTCAGTCCATTTCTTGACATGATTTCTGCAGCCGCATCCGCCATGTTGGTGACTGCGAACTTGAAAACAACACGTCCGTCTTGATAAATATAATGTTTCTTTTCGGCTATCGTTTTTTCGGTAGGAGGATACAAGGATCCTCCGGCCTGGATGCCTAAATGGTCTTTACCAACGCCGTCACTTCGAAGGTACTCGTCAACAAATCCAAGGCCCTCCCTGTTAGGCTCTAAAAGAGCGGCGCCAGCACCGTCTCCAAACAACACACAGGTGGTTCGGTCGGTGTAGTCAACAATTGACGACATCATATCTGCTCCAACGAGCACCACCTTCTTGTAGCGACCCGATTCGATGTAAGCAGATGCCACCGACATGCCATATAAAAACCCCGAGCAAGCCGCTTGAAGATCAAAAGCAAAGGCGTTTTTCGCACCAAGGTTTGTGGCTACCTGTGCTGCTGTGGCAACGACAGGCATATCAGGGGTGGCGGTAGCAACCAATAAAAGGTCAATTTCAAGGGGGTCAAGTCCTGATTTCTTCATCAGGTCCTTAACGGCCTCTGTGGCCATAAACGCCGTTGCTTTACCGGGAATATCTAGAATACGTCGCTCTTTGATACCTGTGCGAGTAGTAATCCACTCGTCATTGGTCTCAACCATTTTTTCTAAAGTGGCATTGTCTAAGACCTTTTCTGGAAGGTACTTTCCAATTGCTGTAATTGCAGCCGTTGTTTTTGGCATAAAAGGCAACTTTTGGTTGAGCGAAATTACTGTTTTTTTGAGAAGGGTGAGATTTCGGTGTAATCCATAAAAAAACTCTCGTGTCTCTAATTACACGAGAGTTCTAGATCTTTATTCGACCGAAATTTACTCTGCCGCTACTTCTTCTGCAGCGTCGATAAGCACCTGTCCACGGTAGTAAAGTTTACCCTCGTGCCAGTGAGCGCGGTGCATTAAGTGCACCTCTCCGGTAGTTGAATCTTTTGCTAGAGTTGGAGCAACCGCTTTGTAATGTGTGCGTCTCTTATCTCTACGCGTTTTCGATATTTTTCTTTTAGGATGTGCCATATCTTCCTTATTTAATAGTCTTTTATTTCAATAAATCTTTTAAAGCGTCCCATCTTGGGTCACTTTCGTTGGTTTCTTCTTTTTCCTCTACTATTTTAGGCTTGAGATCTTCAAGCTTATCGAGCAGTGGTGATTCTAATGATCCGTCTTCAACTCCTGGGTGTATTCGCTTCTGTGGAAGACTAAGCACCGTCATTTCATACAGATATTGTGCAACATTGAACTGGTATTCACCATGAGGTAAAACCAGAAGTTCGTCATCTTCATCGTTGTACTCTTCCCCGAACTTGATTACTAGATCTAGCGTGGGGTTTAGGTTCATTTTAAACGGCTCGTTGGTAAGATCACAACTGACCTCAACGGTTCCGTTTCCTTTTACTGCGAGCTCCATCATTGTGCTGCCCTTAGTAAGGGTCGCCCGAACGTTTATCGCTGCGTTACAAAACTCATTAAAACCAAAATGTTCAAAGAACGAATCATTAAGTTCATATTCAAACTCATGATTTCCTTGCTTGAGACCTATAAAGGAAATGTCGAAATCCTTTAACTTCATGATTAGATGCTTTATAGAGCCCAAGTTAAGGCCTGCAAATATAGAACTAATTTAGGAATTTCAAAGCGCCTTGTCTAGACGAATTTTTGTCTTCTTTTTTCCTTTCTCTCCTGAACCTTAAGCACATCCGAGTTCATTTCTGCATAATCTTGTCGTGAACGAAACATATCGACGGCTGTAAAGACCGCCTCCTTAAATGAGCTTTCGTCAGCAATTCCCTTGCCTGCGATCTCATATGCGGTGCCATGGTCGGGAGAAGTTCTGACCTTCGAAAGACCAGCGGTATAGTTTACGCCCTTTCCGAAAGATAGCGTCTTAAAAGGCACCAAGCCTTGGTCGTGATAGGCCGCTAAAACTGCGTCAAACTGAGTATAGCTGTTAGACCCAAAGAATCCATCTGCTGCATAAGGCCCAAAAACGAGATGACCTTCTTCAAATAATTCAGCAACTGCAGGTTTCATGATCTTTTCGTCTTCTTCGCCTATGGTTCCATTGTCCCCGCTGTGTGGGTTGATTCCTAAGAGTGCGATTTTGGGTCGTATAATCCCGAAATCTTCTCGTAACGACTTCATCATTGTAGTAACTTTCGAGCGGATCAGCTTTGTGGTTATCGCGTCGCTCACTTTCGATACTGCAATATGGTCGGTAAGGAGGCCTACTCGTAAACGGTCTGCAACCATAAACATCAAAGCTTCAGCCTCGAGTTCCTTTGCTAAATAATCAGTATGGCCCGGAAAGCTAAACGTCTCTGACTGTATATTGCTCTTGTTGATTGGTGCGGTTACCAAAGCGTCTATTTGACCTTCTTTAAGTGCCTTGGTTGCCGCCTCCAGGGAGGCTACAGCTAATTTTCCGGCCTCAGGAGTGTTTTGCCCAAAGGCCAAATCGAATTCTGTGTCGAAAGCTTGGTAAACATTAATCTTGCCAGCCTCTATTCGGCTCAAATCTTTAATCCCATGAAATTTTATGTCCAAATTCAGCTCGCTGATCTGGCTTGACATGGTTTTATTAGAGGCAAAGAAGACCGGGGTGCAATTGCTTAACATCCTCGAATCAAGAAAGGTTTTTAGGGCTACTTCACAACCTATGCCGTTTAGATCGCCGACAGAAATACCTATTTTTACCGTATAATTTGCTTTCATAGATGAACTATTGAAGCAACGAAGTTACTGAAATTTATACCGCAGTATGTTTACAGGAATCATAGAAACCGTAGCAAAAGTTGTTGCTGTTGAGAGAGAAGGCACTAACCTTCATTTAACGCTTGAAAGCGCTCTAACTAACGAGTTAAAAATCGACCAAAGTCTGGCGCACAACGGAGTGTGTTTAACTGTAGTGAAAATCGACGGCTCGAAATATACAGTAACTGCTATCGAAGAGACCCTTTTAAAATCAGCTATCGGCGAGCTTGAGGTAGGTAGTGTTGTAAATCTTGAACGAGCCATGCAATTGGGCGCACGACTTGACGGACACATTGTTCAAGGACATGTAGATACCACCGCCACCTGTACCGAGGTTGTCAATAAAGACGGTAGTTGGATCTTTTCATTCGAATACCCTTCAAACCCAGAACACATCACTATCGAAAAAGGTTCCATAACCGTAGACGGCACCTCACTAACGGTGGTAAATTCTAAAGACAACAGCTTTAGTGTCGCTATTATTCCTTATACCTATGAGCATACTAGATTCAACAGCTACCAAGTGGGCACAAAAGTGAACCTAGAGTTTGATCTGGTTGGCAAATACATCGCGAAATTACACGCCAGACAACAATAAGTTATTTCTTAAGAGTTTTTCGAAGTAATAGGCCTGCAGTTACCGCAACAGCAAAGAGAATCAGTGCAGACAAGCTCTCGCCGTAAAGCGCTTTTCCAACTGCAAATAGCAATCCATAAACCAGGGCACAACCCAAAAGCATTGACTTAATACCTGAGCTCAAATAGGTAGATTGACTCTTTCCTCCAAACTTTTTCCAGCCTGCGCCTGAAAGATCAAGGGATTTGACAAACCCTTCTAACAATGCTTTGTCCTCAGCCGGAGTTAAAAAGGTGACGGCTAGCCAAACGATCGTCGTAAAAAGAACGATAAAAGGGTATTGCATATATCCAGGCATAAGGCCTTCTGCTCCAAACAAAGCCTCACCTAGGGGTGTAAACGCTAGGCTGATTGACAGAATCCCTGACACTAACATCGCTGCAATTTCAGACCAAGCATTGATTCGCCACCAAAACCAACGAAGCATGAATAGTAGACCTGTTCCCGCACCAAACATCAATATCACATCAAAGAGCTGTTTCGCGTTCTGAAGGCTAAGTGCCACTACAGCGCTCAAGGCCATAAGCAGTAGTGTGCTAATCTGTCCGACCACTACTTTTTGACGCTCACTTGCCTCTGGTTTATAGGCTACATATACATCATATACCAAATAAGAAGCTCCCCAGTTCAAGTGGCTAGAAAGCGTAGACACATAAGCCGCTCCTAAAGACGCCAGAACCAAACCTAACAGTCCTGAAGGCAGTGAAGTCAACATTGCAGAATACGCTAAATCGTTTCCTAGTTTATCGGGGGTAACCTCAGGAAAAGCCGCTGCAATCGAAGCGATGTCTGGGTATCGAATAAGTGACGCAAGCGCAACCAAAATCCATGGCCATGGACGAATGGCATAATGCATGATATTAAAGAAGAAGGTTGCCCATACTGCATTAGACTCGTCTTTGGCTGCGAGCATTCGTTGTGCAACGTATCCGCCTCCTCCTGGTTCTGCTCCAGGATACCAACTGCTCCACCACTGCACTGCAATAGGAATAATAAAGAGCGTGATAAGCGCCTCGGTGTTAGAAAAGCTGGGCACCAAGTCTAACTTATCACTGACATTCGGATGAGAAAAAAGCTGTGTAAGCCCTCCAATATCAGGTTCATTTACCAAAAAGTAAGCGGCTCCAAATGCGCCGCTAATCGCCGCGATAAATAAAACAAAGTCAGTATAGATCACTCCTTTAAAGCCTCCAATAGCGCTAAAAAAGGCTGTGATCAATCCGGCTACTACAACCGTAACCACCGGGTCAAGACCTAACATGACTTGACCGATTTTGATGGCAGCAAGCGTGACCCCCGACATAGCGAGCACATTAAAGAGAAGCCCTAGATATAAGGCTCTAAAACGTCTTAGAAATCGAGCCGGTTTTCCGCCATAACGCAATTGATAAAAGCCCATATCTGTGGTAACCCCACTCTTACGCCATAATTCAGCAAAGACGAAAACCGTTAAAAGGCCTGTAAGTAGAAAGGCCCACCAAACCCAGTTTCCTGAGACCCCCGATGAGCGCACGATATCAGTAACGAGATTAGGGGTGTCTGTAGAAAAGGTGGTTGCAACCATCGAAAACCCCAATAGCCACCAGGGCATATTACGGCCCGATAAAAAATACTCTGAACTGCTCTTATTGGCTGACTTGGCGCTATAAATTCCGATACCAAGCAGCAGGGCAACAAAGGCCCCTATGATTAAAAAATCAAAGGTTTTAAGTTCCATACATTGTTAGGTTTGGAACCTAATATAGCCAATTTAATTTCCCGATATACCCTTAAGAGCGAGGAATGCTGTCTACCACCACCTTTACTCGGCGACCTTGATCTCTATTTATGTCTAATCGAAGAGAACCCATCACTGCCTGTATCTGCTCTGGAGTAGCGCTTTCTGGCATTTCAATTTTGATTTCGATTTGTTCTGGGAATCGAACAGCTACACAACTGCTTAGGAATAGTGCTGCTAAAAGAGTGAGGAGAAATGGTTTCATTGGGTGTGATTTTTTACAAATTTAACTCGCGATTGTGTGAGGTCCTAATAACTACTGAGTACTGATTGTAAGAACAAAGAACATCTATTACAAGGTACGCTATCAATTCTTTTTGCTACTTTGACCTTTCAAATAAACAACTATGTCAGCCAATCAAAGTAAACTTTACGCCTGGAGCCTAATTGTTGGGTTAGCCGGTTTTTTATTCGGTTTTGATACCGTGGTAATCTCAGGGGCAGATCAATCCCTTTCTAACCTATGGAGTAGCTACACTTTGGGCGGTGAGTCAAGCGCTTTCCACGGCATTGTCGTCATGTCTTCTGCGCTTTGGGGGACGGTTTTAGGTGCGGCACTTGGGGCTTTTCCGACCGACAAGTTGGGCAGAAAGAAAACGCTGTTCTATATTGGAATCTTTTATTTCGTTTCAGCGCTTGGTTCAGCGCTTACCAGTGACCCCTACCTGTTCGCGTTGTTTCGTTTTATAGGAGGTATTGGGGTTGGTGTGTCGACCATTGCAGCACCTGCTTATGTATCAGAAATTGCACCGGCCAAAGAACGCGGAAAATTGGTGGCTCTTTATCAGTTTAATATCGTTTTTGGTATTCTTATAGCCTTTGCTTCTAATTATTTTATTGGAAGTTTGGTCTCAGGCTCAA
This sequence comes from Euzebya sp., assembly GCA_964217345.1. Classification (GTDB taxonomy): domain Bacteria; phylum Bacteroidota; class Bacteroidia; order Flavobacteriales; family Flavobacteriaceae; genus UBA3478. Next base: position 33,867 of record CAXPJI010000019.1, on the reverse strand, counting down.
ACGCTTGGCGATATATGCTAGGAGCAGAAGCCTTGCCGGCACTAGCCTACCTACTTTTAATTACTAGGGTTCCTAAAAGCCCGCGCTGGCTGTTGGGCCGAGGAGAGGTTGATCAGGCCAGGTCAATACTTGCTCGTCTTCACAACACCTCTGTAAATATTGATGAGGTGATTAGCGAAATTGATAAGGCTGCAGGGAACGAAACTGCCGAAACGGTCTTTCAAAAAAAGTATCATAAACAACTCTGGTTGGTGATTGCATTAGCCGCATTTAACCAGTTCTCTGGGATCAACGCGTTTCTGTATTACTCGCCAAGAATTTTTGAAATGGCAGGTTTAGAGTCAAGTGCTGCGCTACTTAGCAGCATTGGCGTTGGAGCAGTCAACCTCATCTTTACATTAATAGGCTTAAGTCTTATTGATAAGTCGGGGCGCAAAAAGTTAATGATTATTGGTTCTCTCGGATACATTCTGTCTCTCGGCCTGGTCACCTACAGTTTTGCCACCGAGTGGTTCGGAATGCATGTGACCTATTTCTTTTTCCTTTTTATTGCTTCCCACGCTATCGGACAGGGAGCAGTTATCTGGGTGTTCATCTCTGAAATATTCCCAAACAAACAGCGCGCTCAAGGACAGGCGGTAGGAACCTCAACGCATTGGGTTCTTGCGGCAATTATTCCGGCACTGGTTCCTCTCTTATTCTCTACGATTGGAGCAAGCACAGTGTTCGGAATTTTTACTGTGATGATGGTATTACAGCTTGTATGGGTGCTACTAATCATGCCAGAAACCAAAGGGGTTTCTCTCGAAGAGCTAAGCAAAAGCTTAGGGCAATACCAAAAGACTATAAATAAGTCTTAAGGTTGGCTTTAAAGAAATTCGCACTAGTCTCTACGCTTTTCATAGCGTTTTCGGCAAAGTTTCCGCCTTGTTCAATGTAAAACCACTCTAATCCAGATCGAATAGGATCGGGCAAAATTGTGGTATAATCAATACTTCCATTGCCTAACTCGGTATAGTCCTTAGACACCTTGTGCATATCTTTAATGTGCCATAACGGAATTCGTCCCGGCGCCTTTTCTACTAATTCGTCTGCGGTCATCACGCCCGCACGGATGAGCCAATAAAAGTCAACTTCTAGTTTCACCCAGTCAGGGTTGGTCTCTTCAATAACCCAGTCCATTCCGGTACGGTAATCATAAGTATCAAAGTCGAAGCCGAAATTGTGATACGCAAAGCCCAGTCCCGCTTCGCTTATCTGTTGACCCATTTGATTGAGTCTTTTTACCAAGTGAGCATACCCTTCTGTAGAATGATATGCCTCGGGGAGTTTCGGAAAAACGATGTAGGGGTCTCCTAAGCGAGTGGCGCCTTCAATACAACTTTCTATGTAAGCTGCTTGATCCATTTCATTAGCCTCTAGCATTGCCGCCATTCCATAATGACCGCTAGTAGTTCGCAGTCCTAAGTCGGACAGTATTGTTTTGAAAGCTTCAGGTTCATAACCGTAATAGGTCTTAGCTTCAGCGTCGTAGCCATACGATTCAAAATGCAAATACCCCATCTCCTTGAGCGCCTTTAAGGTGCCGACAGGGTCTTTTTCCATTGCGTCACGAACCGTATACAACTGAAGTCCCATCTCAAATCGGGAGGCCGGAGGAATAGGAGAACACGAAAGAGGTAGTGATGCGATCGCTGCAACTGCAGCAGATTGCTTTAGGAAATCACGACGAAGCATGTTTTGTTTTTTATATTGGCTTTGAAAAAGATACGATAAATCGCATGAAACAATCTCCAATAGAAGTATTCAACCGATGGGCAGAAATAGGAAAAGATGAGGGAATGGCAGACGGTCATCGTTCAGCTGTACTTCAAATGCTTGGGCTTAGCCTTCCCGAAACACCTTTCTCTTTTCTAGACGCGGGTTGTGGAAACGGCTGGGTCGTTCGTCTCGTGAAGAGCATGGAGGGCTGCCTATTGTCGGAGGGTATCGATGGGTCAGTGAAAATGATCGAAAAGGCTGAAGAAATAGACCCATTAAACGGCTATTATAGAGACGACTTGACCACTTGGTCTCCGAGTAAAACCTACGATGTTATTCATAGTATGGAGGTCTTTTATTATTTAGAGAAGCCTGAAGAGTTGCTTGCTAAGATTCACGATAAGTGGTTAAGTCCTAAAGGTCGACTGGTTATGGGAATCGATTTTTATAAAGAGAATACGGTTTCACATGACTGGCCAGAAAAATGTGGCATTAACCTCATGAGACTCTTCTCTGAACAAGAGTGGATTCAGATGTTCAAAGCTGCCGGTTTTGTAAAGGTAAGCGCTACTCGGATCGATGTCAAAGAAGGTTGGGCCGGAACACTCTGTGTTATCGGACAAAAATCATGAGTTACGAGCTACTAAGGTCGATACACCTTTTTTCAATTGCTCCCTGTGTTCCCTTGGGGTTTTATGTCATTGTTTTTTCAAAAAAGGGGGGCAAGTCACATCGGTTATGGGGCAAGGGTTATGCCCTATTAATTACCTTTTCGTTTTTAGTGTCTTTATTGTTAGAGGCTCATGTTGGCCCCAAATGGCTCGATCATTTCGGATATATTCACCTATTAAGTGTATTAACGATTGCTACGGTTCCTTATAGCCTCTGGCAATTAAAACGAGGCCGACTGATTTCACATCAGCGGTCGATGCAATTTCTCTACTGGACAGGGCTTCTAATTGCCGGAGGGTTTACGCTCTTCCCGGGCAGGTATCTTCACGGTCTTGTCTTTGGGTAGCTTTTTAACACCTTTTGGTAGCAAAGAGGGGGGTTACTTCGGTACATTTGTCATACACAACCAACCCTTATGAAAAAACTACTCTGCTTAATTGCCTTCGCCTTCTCTCTAACAGCTTTTGCACAATACGGCGGAGTAGAAGCAAGTACTGGAGGTTTTTCATTTGTTCCTGATTTTACTTCAGAAGACCCTCACTTTATTCTCTCGGTCGGCACAAACACTGACAAAAGACTTCAAGGTCATTTATTATCTCTAATTCGGGCTGAAAACCTAGTCCCTAGAAACGCCATATTTATTACGCGCTATAAATTCTTAGATAAAAGGCTAAAAGCCACCATCGGAACTCACCTACCAGCACTTCAAATTTCAGACGACTATCAGGTCGATTCATTCTTTGCCCAAGAGCTTCGAACCGACTATAGCATTAATGAGAAATGGAGCTTAAGCACCATGTTTCTTCACGGAAAAGGTCGAAACAACGACCTTGAAATTAACTTCGGTTATGTTGGTCTGAATTACAACAAAGGCAAGTGGAATAGCTTTTCTCAGGTGTGGGCAATCGACCTCAATAATGGCCACGGCCTTAGCCAAACGGTTAGCTATCAAATCGCACACAAAACCCAATTACGCGGATTCATCAACAAAACACTTTCTACGGGCAATACCAATATGACCCTTGGAGTATACCGGGCGTTTTAATATACCTTAAGGTCACCAATGGTGATTTCGAGAGGTCCTAGTTTGTGGAAGGTTGAAAACAACACGTCTTGCTTGCTTACCCAGCTAGACCATGTGGCTGAAACCCCTTTAATCGGAATGATACTCACCCATAACTCAAAGTGTGTGGGAACTAATTTTTCATCAAAATACCACAGATAAGAGTCCCCTGGAGTAACCCCTCCGCTCGTGTGTGTGATCAGTAATGCCTTGCTCCCGTTATCAGTCTCAACTAAAGATCGTACCACTCCGGGGTCAAAAAATTTAAACGGCGCCACCAACCAGTAAGAATCATTATAGAAATAAGCCTTCGCCTTTTCAATAAGGTCAGCGCGATTTGATTCTTTACCCCCCTGAAGAATCTTCGAGTTTTCAATTTCAGAGAGAATAAGGTCTACTTGGTAGTCCTCCCAAGAAACTAGAACCCGCTCTTCAGTCTTGTTCCATAAATAGTGGTGATCCCGAAAACTAAATTGTATTTTACTGATGGTGTCATACCCCTGAATGTTGAGCTCCTTTTGAACATCTCTTGCGAACTGGTCTGCCTCAGGCCCAGTAAATGATTCGGGCAATGGTTTCGACAGCCATTGAATCACCAAAACCAAGCCAAGAGAAATAACTATCAGCGCAATGATTATCTTTTTGATTGTTCTCCTCATGTCTTAAAGGTACAAGTAATGACTAGTCGCTCGCCGTTTAATCCCTTACTTTTATTTAAAATTCTAGATGAATAGCCCTGTGATCCATATTATAAATGGCGATGCGCTTGAGGATCAATTTCCCAAAGATCTGCCGGGCGAAATCTTGGTATTTAGAGAATGTCTTATCGAAGGTCCCAAAAAGGTGGTTGAATTTGAAGCGTTTTTTGCTTCTAGGGCGGCTTATTTGTCTGATGCCTATGGCCCAAAAATCAAAGAAAGTTATTCAAGAGAACTGTCTGTTCCTTTAATGAAGATAGTTACAGACCTAAAGCCCTCAGAGATTGTCCTTTGGTTTGAAGAGGATTTGTTTTGTCAGACAAACTTCTGGTTTATTTGCTATTTCTTAGAAGCCTCTGGGTTTGGTGGTAAAGTGTCTTGGGCCAAGCCCTCGGGGGTTGCTAAATATAATTTTGGTCTACTATCGAAAGAGGCTTTAACCGCTGTTTTCGAAGATCGTTTGCCTGTTAATATTGCAAAGATCGCTCTGCTATGGCAGGCATATTCTGTAAACGACTCGGATAAGTTAATTCGTCTTGTCGCAGGTATCGCTGGTTTAAGCCAGTATATTATTCCGGCCGCGATAGCCTATCGTGACATGAACACCTCAACCATTGAGAAAAGCAGGCCTTATTTGTCCCTGTTAGCGATCACAAAGACACTAAAGACCACTCATTTTGGAAAGGTCTTTATGATGTTTTGCAAAAAAGAGGCTGTTTATGGCTTCGGGGATTTACAAGTAAAGCGAATCTTTGATCAAGTAGTGGCTTTCGAAAATTAATGAACGGTCTTGAAGGTCTTTCTAGCGAAAAGGCGAGATGGCGCCTAGAAATCACTGCTGAAAATGACGCGAACCCACCCTCTGCTGCACGCAGAGGGGATTTCTTTTTTGCCCAACCCTAGAAGCGAGCTTCAGGATTGATCAAAAAAAGAAACCCGCTCCTCATCGGAGCGGGTTCTTGCGCTTTAAGTGGTCCCACCTGGGCTCGAACCAGGGACCAACTGATTATGAGTCAGCTACTCTAACCAACTGAGCTATAGGACCTAAAGGCGGGCGCCAAAATTACAGTTAATTTTTGGGTGTTCCAAGCCTAAAAAACAAAGCTAGACGTCCCAGCCAAAGATATTCGCTATTTTTGTTTTATGGAAAGTGAAAGACAACGAAAAATCGGGGCATTACTGCAACGTGACCTAGCTGATATTCTTCAGAAAGCGGCTAAAGACTCTGGTATTTCTGGTCTGCTGATCTCGGTGACAGAAGTAGCGGTAACGGTTGATTTGATGATCGCCAAGGTGTATTTAAGTTTCTTTCCAGAAGAAAAAGGCGATGAGCTTTTTGAAGGTATCCGATCGAATGCTCCTTTAATTCGTCACGAGCTTGCTAATCGTACCCGTAATCAGATGCGAAGAGTTCCTGAGCTTTTGTTTTTTAAAGACGAAACTGCTAAGAAGGCCGAGGCTATAGAGCGTTCGTTAAAAGGAGAAGAAAACCCTATTGAGGATCGCGGCCTGCTCGATCGTCGTCAAAAAAAGTGAAAACTTCAATTTATATCGCCTGGAGGTATTTGCTTTCAAATAGCAATCAATCTTTGGTGAACCTTGTTAGCTATCTGAGCCTCATGGTTGTGGTCGCCGCCGCTGCAGCTTTAACAGTGGTTCTCTCAGCATTTGAAGGACTAAAAGGGTTAAGTACTCAATATGCCTATGAGCATTCACCTGCTATTAAAATTACTCCCTTAAACCAAGGGGTTTTCACCGTCGATTTAGAAAGCATTCAAGAGTGGGGTAAAGCAAATGACGCGTTAGTAGTTTCGAAGCTTTCGGTGGTCGGTCTTATTCAAAAGGATGGTGAGATGGCTGCAGGAGACCTTGTTGCTTACCACCCTACTCTTTCTGACTCTCTTGAGATTTTATATGGAACAAGCTCGTTTTCACAAGGCGAAATGCTACTTAGTCTAAATACCTATTACGAATTAGGAGGAGAGGCCTATGACAGTTCGCTCAGGGTGGGTAGTTTAATCCCGGGAGACCGGGCTATTAGGCTTCAACTAGGCGCAAACGAGATTAGACAGCGAACACTGAAAGCAAAGGGGGTTTTTCTTGAAGATGATGAGTCTCAAACACTTGGAATAGCCAGTTATGAAGACCTTCTCTATTTGGGCGGTCTCCCTAAGAACAGCTTCACCTCTCTAAGTATTGATGAGACCTTTCTTTCAAAGGAGGAGGTCGCCTCTGGCTTGAAGGGTTTTATCGACGGGGACATTATGGTGCAAGACCGGGAAGATCAAAACCGGTCTCTCTTTAAACTTTTAAACACCGAATATTGGGCTACCTATTTTATATTTTCAATGGTTCTCATCCTTGCGCTATTTAGTCTGGCGGGATCTATCCGATTAATTATGGCTGATAAAAGCAGTAGTTTTTCAACCCTGAAACAGATGGGGCTTACATCGGTCCAGATTAAAAACATCTTCCTTTTTCTGGGGACGGCACTAAGTGCATTAGGGGCTGTTTTCGGTATTCTAATAGGCCTTGCTTTCGTTGTCGGCCAAAACCAGCTAGGGTGGGTTAGACTCTCTAGCGAGCTGTCTTATCCTGTCTCGATAAGTGTAGGCAACCTCTTTTTAGTGTTTATAACCCTCTTATTGTTTGGGTTTCTCGCCGCTCTTATCTCCTCTCGTAAATTGCCAGAAGTATCGAAGGCTATGAGATCGTAGAAAAATCAAAGTCTGCGAATTCCTTCCCTGCCTTCTCAAGAGTTTCAAAAACCTCGTCTGAAGTTTCTGCGCTTACTAGGCTCATTCGCAGTGGCTTGAAGTTGGGTATTCCTTTGAAATAGTTAGTATAATGTCTTCGTGTTTCGTAGACCGCGAGCTTTTCACCTTTCCAGTCAATAGACATGCTTAGGTGTCTTCGAGCGGCCTCAACTCGTTCTTGCATGGTTGGCGGGTCTAGGTGTTTTCCGGTTTGCATGAAGTGTTTCACCTCTCTAAAAAACCAAGGGTATCCGATACTTGCTCGACCGATCATTGCGCCATCTAAACCGAATTGATCCCTCATTTTAATGGCCGCTTCTGGGGTGTTAACATCGCCGTTACCAAAAACGGGAATGTGCATTCTATGATTATTCTTTACCTCGGCAATAGGCCCCCAGTCTGCAACGCCTTTATACATTTGAACTCGAGTTCGGCCATGAATAGAAATCGCCTTGATTCCCACATCTTGAAGTCGTTCTGCTACCTCAACAATTTTTATCGAATCACTATCCCACCCTAACCGAGTTTTTACCGTAACCGGAAGTTTTGTTCTTTTAACGATTTCCTCCGTTAATTTCACCATCAGTGGGATGTCTCTTAAAATACCTGCTCCGGCATTTTTACACACCACCTTCTTTACTGGACACCCGAAATTAATGTCAATAATATCCGGGTTCGACTGCTCAACAATGTCTACAGCTTCAAGCATCGAGTCTAATTCAGCACCAAAAATCTGAATTCCTACAGGCCGTTCTTTTTCATAAATGTCTAGTTTGATCACTGATTTCGCGGCATCTCGAATAAGACCTTCCGAAGAAATGAATTCGGTGTAAACCACATCTGCTCCCTGTTCCTTGCACAAGGCTCTGAATGGAGGGTCACTCACGTCTTCCATTGGGGCTAATAACAATGGAAATTCAGGAAGTTCTATGTCTGCAATTTTCACCAAATCGTTCGATTTTATAGCAAAAATAATGGATTATCTTTGCTTGCCTGCAAATCATTATGTGCAGCCCTGTTTTGGCTATGAAAAACATTCGAAATTTTTGCATCATCGCTCACATTGACCACGGTAAAAGCACCCTGGCAGATCGTCTTTTAGATTTTACAGGTTCTGTCACTGAAAGAGAGAAGCAGGATCAGCTTCTTGACAACATGGATCTTGAGAGAGAGCGAGGTATTACCATTAAAAGTCATGCGATTCAAATGAACTACACCTATGAAGGTGAGGAGTACATCTTGAATCTTATTGACACTCCCGGCCACGTAGATTTCTCTTACGAAGTGTCGAGATCCATTGCTGCTTGTGAGGGGGCTTTGCTCATTGTTGATGCGGCACAAAGTATTCAGGCACAAACCATTTCAAACTTATACTTAGCCCTTGAAAACGACCTAGAGATTATTCCAGTTTTGAATAAGGTCGATCTGCCAAGTGCTAATCCTGAGGAAGTAACCGACGATATCGTAAACCTATTGGGTTGCGACCCTTCAGAGGTTATTCCTGCAAGTGCTAAAACAGGTTTGGGAATTGAAAACATTTTAAAGGCGATCATCGATCGAGTTCCGGCTCCAAAGGGTAGTCCTGATGAACCTTTGCAAGCTCTAGTTTTCGACTCAGTTTACAATCCGTTTAGGGGTGTTGAAACCTATTTTAGAATTCTTAATGGTTCGATTAAAAAAGGAGATCGTATCACCTTTATGGCAACGGGGAAAAACTATTTCGCCGATGAAATTGGTACGCTTAGACTGAAACAAGAGCCCAAAAAAGAGATTCACACGGGAGATGTAGGGTATTTAATTACGGGTATCAAAGATGCTCGAGAGGTAAAAGTGGGTGATACGATTACGTTAACCGATAGAAAATCTACCTCGGCCATTGAGGGCTTTGAAGAGGTAAAGCCAATGGTTTTTGCGGGTATCTATCCGGTAGACACAGAAGACTATGAAGAGCTCCGCGCTTCAATGGAAAAGCTTCAATTAAACGATGCTTCTCTGGTTTTCGCCCCTGAAAGCTCTGCCGCACTAGGCTTTGGTTTTCGTTGTGGGTTCTTAGGAATGCTACACATGGAAATCATTCAAGAGCGATTAGAGCGTGAATTCGACATGACGGTGATTACAACCGTCCCCAACGTAAGCTATCACGCCTTCAACAAGAAGAACCCTGATCAGCCAATCATCGTAAACAACCCTTCAGATCTTCCAGACCCTTCTGGATTAGATCGCGTAGAAGAACCCTACATCAAAGCTTCTATTATTACTAAATCAGATTTTGTGGGTAATGTGATGTCGCTTTGTATTGAGAAACGAGGGAATATTACCAATCAAACCTATCTGACTCCCGAAAGAGTTGAGCTTAGTTTTGATATGCCGCTGGCCGAAATCGTATTTGATTTTTACGATCGTTTGAAGACCATTTCTAAAGGATACGCCTCGTTTGATTATAGCCCGATTGGGATGCGAGAATCTAAACTAGTTCGTGTAGATATTCTCTTAAACGCACAACCCGTTGACGCTTTGTCCGCCCTTGTTCACTTTGACAACGCGCATACCATTGGTAAAAAAATGTGTGAAAAACTGAAAGAGCTCATCCCAAGACAACAATTCGATATTCCTATTCAAGCAGCTATTGGAGCGAAAATCATCTCTCGAGAAACGATCAAGGCTTTACGTAAAGATGTGACAGCCAAGTGTTACGGAGGAGATATTTCTCGTAAACGAAAGCTTCTTGAAAAACAGAAAAAAGGAAAGAAACGAATGCGTCAAATCGGAAATGTTGAAATCCCGCAGCAGGCATTCATGGCAGTGTTAAAACTAAATGACTAAGTATAGAATTTAGTATCTTCTAAGCCCTTAAAAACGGGCTATGAATCAAAGCTTACACCAGTACAACCCTTTTAAACGAATGCTCTTTGGTTTTGCATTTTCGCCAAGCCTTGAGAGTAATTTGCACGAGGTAGTACGACTAGCTGAGTTTTTTGATTCTGAACTCATTCTGCTGCATGTAGGTGAAAAAACTAAAGAAAAGCAGAAAAAGGTAAACTCCATTGTTGCTGCAACCGCAGCGCCATCAAGGGTTAGTGAATATCATTGGATACCCGGCGACCCGTACACCACTCTTTTAGATTCTACCGAAAGTCTATCTATCGACCTTCTGGTCTTAGGGGCTGTACAGCACGAATCGCTCTTTCGATTTTATGTGGGTTCAGTCGCGCGTAAACTTACCCGGTCGGTTAAGTGTTCTGTGTTGCTGCTAATCAAACCCGCCGTAGAACGGGTGGCTTGTAAACACGTTGTTGTTAGCGGCTTTAAAACTAGCACCCTCCCTAACACCCTTTTTCAAGCTTTCTATTCAGCTCAGTGTCTAGGTGCAAACAAGGCTACCGTTGTGGAAGAAATCGCCAACAAATCGGTCAAAGTAAGTATTGATGATGACCGAAGCCTTATTCGAAGTCTTAGAAAAAAACGTGTCTTAGAAGCCGAAGTGGATCGAAGAGTTGCGGAACTTATCGACCAGCTTCCGGCGGCACTTACCGATTCGATTAGTATTCAAAAGCAAGCGATCTTCGGTAAAAGAGGTTATTCAATCGGTCATTACGCCGAGGTAACCCGAGCTGATCTTTTGGTGATGGACGCTCCGGTCAAAACCTCTCTGTTAAGTCGAGTCATAACACGAGATATTGAATTCATTTTGTCTGATCTACCGTCAGACTTACTGATCTGTAGAGCAAAATGACAAGAAATCAATTCATATCATCGTTACCCAAAAACCTTTTTGCAGGGTTTGTCGTGTCTCTTATTGCCTTGCCTTTAGGTTTAAGTTTGGCCGTGGCAAGTGGAATGCCGGCAACTGCGGGTATTGTTTCTGCGGTTGTAGGGGGTGTCGTTGTTTCACTTCTAGGAGGATCTTACGTTACCATCTCTGGACCTGGATACAGCTTGGTGGTAGTGCTTCTTACTGCGGTTACCACACTGGGTGGAGGTGATCTTTTTCTAGGCTATACCCATACCCTTGCGGCGATTATGATTGCTGGGGTTCTGATCACCCTATTAGGGGTTCTACGAATGGGAAAACTAGCAGAGTTTTTTCCTGCCTCTGCAATTGAAGGCATGCTGGCAGCCATTGGTTTAAGTCTTCTCGTAAAACAATTCCCTATCATGCTTGGGCTCGAAGCGGGAAGCGGAAACCCTCTTATTAAATTGTTCAAGCTCCCCTTAGTCGTTACTGAGTTTGTTCAGTCTGCGCCTGAATCGGCATCAGCGCTAGCTGCCGGGTTGTTGGGAATCGTTTCCCTTGTTATACTTCTATTCAACTCGTCTATTCGAAACCGATATTATCAACAAATTCCCTCTCCTATGTGGGTGATTCTCTTGGCGGTTGGCTACAGTTACTACTGCCAATTGAGAGGGGTAGAAAGCCCGATTCGGCCCGACCTCTTTATACAGCTTCCTGATTCGGTAGAAAGCATGATTTATCATCCGAACTTTGATTTAATCAATTCTTGGGGGCTTTGGTCGGTGGCCATTACCATTGCGGTGATCGGGAGTGTAGAATCTCTTTTATCCATCAAGGCGGTAGACAACTTAGATCCTCAAAGAAGAAGGTCTAACGCAAACAAAGACCTCCGGGCGCTTGGTGTTGCTACAGCAATTAGTGGATTCCTCGGAGGGCTTAACGTGGTTACTGTGATATCAAGAAGTTCGGTAAATGTTACCCAGCAAGCCAACAATCGGTCGTCCAACTTTTTTCATGGTGTGTTTTTGCTTCTGTTTATTCTGTTCTTTAGCAAGCTTCTAAATCGGGTTCCGCTTTCTGCACTTGCGGCTATTTTGGTCTATACCGGATATAAATTAGCTCATCCCCTCAAGCTAGTTGCAGCAGCAAAAGTGGGGAAAGAACAGCTGCTCATTCTTGTAGCAACCTCTCTCATTACTTTAAGTACCAATATTATTACAGGAATTTTTCTCGGTACTCTAATTACCCTGTTGTCTCATTTTGTCATCACGAAAAGACCCTTGCTTTTTTTACTTCATCTATTTCAGCCCAACGTTCTTGCGTTTAAAGAGAAGGACACCGACTCTTACTATGTCAGTGTTAAATACTTTTGTTCGTTCTTAAATCTCTTCAAGCTCAAGTCAAAACTAGACGCTATTGGTGCAACAAAAACGGTTGTTATCGACTTTTCACTCTGTGAGTTTGTAGATCACAGCGCCATGCAAACCGTTGAAAACTATATTGCCTCTTTTGAGAAAAAAGGAGGTAAGGTTTCAACTATTGGGCTCGATCTTCACGGCGCCAGTTCATCACATCCCTTTGCTGTTAGAAACCTGGCAACAGAGAGTACGCTTGGTTCAATAGAAAAACTGTTTAGCCGAAGACAAGAGAACCTTTCTAAAATGTCGAAAGAATACGGGTGGGAATACTGTGCTAAAAACCAGCCCATAGACCCTTCTTTGTATCAGTTTCTGTTTTTTGAAACAAAACCTATTGTTCAGGTTTATAATACTCTGGTTGACCCTGTATCCAACGGGGTGGTGCAAGATATCGTTTTCAATGAAGGAGAATTTATTGCACGTGAATCGGCTAGAGTAACTGCACTTACCATTAAGCTTGAAAGCAGCATTCCCTCCTTCGTGTTAGACAAAGAAGGTTTGTTAGACCGTTTAAATGCAATTGCGGGATTTGGGGATTTAACCGTCGAGGGTCACAACTATTTTAATCGCAAGTTTCACCTGAGTGGATCTCAGCCTGATAAAATTAGAGGTCTTTTTAACAAAGAACTTATCTTCTTAATCGAGAGCAGTCCTATATACCTAATCGAGTCTAGCGGTAGTGAACTGCTCATACTTAAAAAAGACCGACTACTGAGCCCAACAGAAGTAAAGGCTTTGGTTTATTTCGGACGTGAACTAATAGAAACACTAGCATGCAACTCCATATCATCGAATCGGGAAATTTCAAACTAGACGGAGGGGCTATGTTTGGGGTGATTCCTAAAAGTATTTGGCAAAGAACTAATCCGGCAGACGAAAACAATCAAATCGATCTCGCTGCTCGATGTTTACTCGTTGAAACAAATGATCAATTAATTCTGGTTGATACCGGAATGGGGGATAAACAAAGTGAAAAATTCTTTTCCCACTACGGGTTGTGGGGTGATTATAGTCTTGAAAAAAGTATTCTTGAAAAAGGATTTCACCCTGACCAAGTCACCGACGTCCTTCTTACTCACCTACATTTCGATCATGTTGGAGGAGCCGTATTGAGAACCCCCAAAGGTCAACTTAAGCCGCGCTTTAAAAACGCCAAATATTGGACCTCTAAGGAACACTGGAATTGGGCAATGAACCCAAACCTCAGAGAAAAAGCCTCCTTTTTAGAGGAGAATTTAATCCCTTTAAAAGAATCTGGACAGCTTTACTTCATAAATGCTAACACAAGATTTCCTTTCGAACTTAGATATTTTGATGGGCATACCGAGAAACAGGTACTTCCTCTCATCCCCTATCATGGCAAAAAAATCTTCTTTACTGGAGACCTAATCGCCACTGCTGGACACTTACCAATTCCCTATGTGATGAGCTTTGATATGCGTCCGCTCCTCACCTTAGAAGAGAAGTCTAATTTCTTGGAAGAAGCCTTGACAAACGACTATCTTTTGTTCTTCGAACATGATGCTCACAACGAGCTTATTTCTCTTAAACAAACAGAGAAAGGAATTCGTTTAAATCAGTCCTTTCGACTCAATGAATATTTTGAATAAAATGAAAAACACCTTTTGGCGATACTTTTTTGTCTTAACATCATCAACCCTATGGGTTGGTTGTTCTTCTACCAGAATTTTTAAAGATGAAACTCCTGTTAAAGTGTCCTATATAACCGAACGTAAAACCTTAAGCGATGCCGTAAAAAAACGTTGGTTTTTCTCAGATCCCGTGTTGGACACCTTGCCTGGTATATCCCTTGAAAAAACCAAGGAAATTGTTGGCAATCGTAAAGCTACTGAAGTAATTGTCGCCATTGTTGATTCAGGCGTAGACATCAATCACCCTCTGTTCGATAATAAGCTCTGGGTAAACGAAGATGAAATCCCGGGCAACAATATCGACGACGATGCTAATGGGTTTGTGGATGATGTTCATGGATATAATTTTCTAGGGGAGAATTACTACGAACAAATGGAGTACGTTAGAATGATCGCAAAAGAAATTGGCGATGAGGAGCAGTTAAAAAGAGCTCGCATTATTCTAGAAAAAGAGCTGCCCAAAGCAGAGGAGAACAAAAGACAATACAGGCGAATCTATGAATTGGCCAAAACCGCTGTTGACACCCTAACTGTTCTATTAAACGACGATCAATTTAATTCCGAATCTCTTAGAAAATTTACGCCTGAATCAGCGTTTGTTGCTCAACAAAAAGCTTTAGCTCTTCAGTTTTTAAGTTATACCGATCGTGCAGATTTATTGATCAAAGACCTTTTTGAGGGGGTAACCTATTACACCGAACGTTCCGACTACAATCTCAATGTAAATTTTAACGGTAGAGAGCTGATAGGAGACGACCCTTACGATATTGCTGATACCGGTTACGGTAATGGAAATGTGATCAACCGCCTAATAGAAGAGTCGCACGGAACCCATGTGGCTGGAATTGTCTCCCAAATAGCCCCTTTTGCAAAGCTTATGTTTTTAAGAACCGTGCCTGCAGGTGATGAATATGATAAGGATGTTGCACTAGCTATTCGATACGCTGCAGATAATGGTGCGAAAATTATTAACTGTAGCTTTGGAAAATCCTTTTCTCCCCAACGAAAATGGGTTGAAGACGCTATTTCATATGCTGAAGGTAAAGGGGCGCTAATTGTGCATGCAGCCGGTAATGAATCAGAAGATTTAGACGTCCTAAAAAACACAAATTATCCTGACGATCAGCCCAATTTTAATACAGAATTCGCTTCTAACTTTCTATCTGTTGGGGCCCTAGCTCCCTATTTCAATCAAGGGTTAATTGCCGACTTCTCAAATTATGGGAAAGAAAAGGTCGATTTATTCGCGCCAGGAGAAGACATTTACTCTAGTATGCCTAACGATATATTTGCCTTTCAAGGGGGTACTTCAATGGCTGCTCCTGTCGTTTCTGGAGTAGCCGCGTGGATCGCAGCCTATTTCCCAAAACACCAAGGCCCTGCTCTTAAGAAAATTCTTATGGACAGCAGTATTAGACTTCCTATCAACGTATTAACCCCTGACAATGAAGAAATCAATTCTTTTGCTAGATTCAGTAAGTCTGGTGGTATTGTAAATTTGTATAACGCATTATTATTAGCTCAAAATAGATACTAGTATGAAAAACCTTTTTGCTCTTCTTTTCAGTGTTACATTTTTAGCCTCTATGGCTCAAAAACAACCCGGATATTGGCAACAAGAAATAAGCTACCAAATGAATATAGATGTGAATGTGGAAGATTACACCTACACGGGGACCTCAAAAGTAGTTTATACCAACAATTCCCCTGAAACCTTAGATCGTGTGTTTTTTCATTTGTATTTCAATGCATTTCAGCCGGGGAGTGATATGGATCATCGCTTACAATCAATAGCAGATCCAGATTCTAGAATGGTCGATGAAAATAAGTATAGTCGTATCGGCCAACTTTCTGATAATGAGAAAGGCTTTCTACACGTTTCTAATATGACTCAAAATGGAGATGTGTCGCTTGAAATAGAAGAGGAAGAAACCATTTTAGTGGTTAATCTCAATGATCCATTAAAACCGGGAGAGGAAACAGTGCTTGAATTCGACTTTCAAGGCCAAGTTCCTTTGCAGATTCGTCGATCTGGAAGAAATAGCAAAGAGGGGGTTACTTTATCCATGAGTCAGTGGTATCCGAAAATGGTAGAATATGACTTTGAAGGATGGCACGCTTACCCCTATATCGCTAGAGAATTTCACGGAGTATGGGGTGATTTTGATGTAACCCTACATATCGATAAATCTTACACTGTTGCTGCCAGTGGATACCTTCAAAATCCCAATGAAATTGGTCATGGTTACAGTGAAGTCGAGCCTAAAATAAAGCGTAAACAGCAAAAGCTCTCTTGGCATTTTATAGCTCCCAATGTTCACGACTTTATGTGGGCAGCTGA
This sequence comes from Euzebya sp., assembly GCA_964217345.1. Lineage (GTDB taxonomy): Bacteria > Bacteroidota > Bacteroidia > Flavobacteriales > Flavobacteriaceae > UBA3478. The sequence goes on along the minus strand of CAXPJI010000019.1, from coordinate 17,773 downwards.
CCCTAATTATGTTCACGATCAATTAATCACAGAGGATGGTATAACCCTACATTTCTTCTATAAAAACAAAGAAGAGCTAGCTGAAAACTGGAAGGCATTACAGCCAAAAACTGCTGATGCAATGAAATACTTCAACACACATATAGGCCCTTATCCTTACAAACAATACAGTGTTATTCAAGGTGGTGATGGCGGTATGGAATATGCTATGGGGACATTAATTACTGGTGAAAGAAGTTTTAATAGCCTGGTTGGGGTAATGGTTCATGAATTAGCTCATTCATGGTTTCAACATGTACTAGCTACCAACGAAGGAAAACACGCTTGGATGGATGAAGGTTTTACTTCATATATATCAAGCTGGTGTATGAATGAGATTATGAGTCGTAAAAACGAACAACCTTACTTATCAAGTTACAGGGGTTACTATAGTTTAGTAAAATCAGGCAATGAGCAACCTTTAACCACTCACTCGGATCGATATAATTTCAATTATACCTACAGTATTGGTGCCTATTCTAAAGGTTCAGTTTTCCTGTCTCAACTAGGTTACATAATTGGAGAAGAGGCACTAGCTCAAACATTAAAGAACTATTACTCAGACTTTAAATTCACCCACCCTACCCCAACAGATATTATTAGAACAGCAGAAAAAGTAAGTGGTTTGCATTTAGGTTGGTACCTACAAGATTGGACACAAACCACAAATACCATTGATTATGCCATAGAGGAGGTTTCTAATAGTGATCAAGCCACTGTGGTAACTTTAAAGAGAATCGGTTTAATGCCAATGCCTATAGATATTGTTGTAACTCTTAAAAACGGCGATCAATTAAGCTATTATATCCCTCTGACTGAAATGCGTGGTGAAAAGAAATCAGACCAGGCTATCCTTTTAGAAGATTGGAGTTGGGCTAAACCTTCTTATATTTTCACTTTAGAAGGTCGTGAAATAGATAAAATAGAAATCGACCCAACAGGCCGTATGGCAGATATTGATAAAGAAAATAATGTCCACCAAGCTCCCTAAACAAGTAAAGTTAAAATCTGAAAAACAAATTACCCTCTTGTTTAAAGAGGGTAAAAGTTTTACGTCTTATCCGTTGCGTTTTCATTATATCATCAACGACAACCTAGATTCTAAAGTTTTATTTTCTGCTCCTAAACGGTTGTTTAAAAAAGCGGTTGACCGAAATAGAGCAAAACGAATACTTAGAGAGGGGTATAGAAAACATAAACGATTCAAAGAATATTCAATTCACCTAGCTATTAGTTATTTAGCTACTTCTGATTTAGAACAGTCAAATAAAATTAGTGAAGCTTTAAATAAAGGATTAGGACAGCTTGATTCTCATTTTGAAGTGAGGTAAGTTATCTTCGAAATAACGTTCTCCTTCAGCTACAAATCCAAAATCTCCGTAGAATTTTAAAAGGTATTCTTGTGCAGAAATAACAATATCTTTATTCGGATATAGCGATTTACAATGCTTAATCGCTTCGTTCATCAGATGAATCCCATAACCTTCTCTCCTAACAGATTTAGAAGTGAGTACCCTACCAATATAACAATATTCCTTTGATTCATAAAGGCGGGCATAAGAAACGATTTGATCATCTTTTTTATCATAAAGATGATAGGCATTATAATCTTGACCATCAGGGTCTAAATAATTACAATCTTGTTCAATAACAAATACCTCTGCCCTAAGTTTTAGTATTTCATAGAGTTCGGTACTATCTAATTCCTTAAAAGATTTTAATTCCATCTCTAAATCTTTTCTACTCTATTTTGGTGTCTACCACCCTCGAAAGGAGTCGTTAAAAAGGTGTTTACCATTTCAATAGCAACTTCTTCTGAAACAAAACGGGCTGGAATTGCTAATATATTAGCATTGTTATGGCTTCTGGCTAGCGCTGCTAATTCCGTATTCCAACATAAAGCAGATCTAACTTTAGAATATTTATTGACTACCATATTTACACCGTTACCACTACCACAAATAACTATTGCTAGATCAACTTTATTTTCTTGTATTGACTTACCTACCGGATGTGCAAAATCAGGGTAATCCACTGATTCGTTTTGATCAGTACCATAATTCACAACCTCTATATTTTGGTTTTCAAGTAGGTTCTTTATTTTTTTCTTAAGATCAGATCCGGCGTGATCATTTCCGATGGCTAGTTTCATGTTAAGAACGCGTTTTTGATTGTTGATAGGTAGTTAATAGATCTTAATAACTATCATTATGATTATTAAAGCAATAAATGTAATGCGATATTTCGAGGTAGTAAACAAGACTTATTTATTCTTTTTTTTCTACCAAAGATCAATATAAGAACTAGAGTTATTAACGTTAAAACGTTATTAAAAGAATTAAAATATAGTTGTTAATTACGTATTTAAAAGCGTTAAAAACTAATCTAAATAATTGATTTTCAAAACATTTATTTTAAGTCGTTAGTTTAAAACTTATGATAAGTCATAAAATCAATTTTTTAATCAATTAATTATTGCAGCTACTAACAAACAATAATAAACCCCATATCTTCGAAAAAAATTAAATAAAAAAAGAAGGGTTATTAACTAGATGTCTAAAAAGAAGATAAAAAGAAAAAGTAAGGGAACTGGATTGACTAAAATACTGTTTGAATTTTTAGAACATCATCCTGATAAAGCTTACAATTTTAAACAGATCGCCTCTGCTTTAGATTTAAGAGACACTTATACCCGTAACGAACTACTTAAGCGACTAAAAAAGCTGGTAAGCGAAAAGTGTATTAAAGAACCTGTAACTGGACGTTATCAATTATTAGATGATATATCTGAAGTTTATGAAGGGATTATCGATTTGAATAGTTCTGGCAATGGATATATTATTTCAGATCAATTAGAAGATGACTTATTTGTTCATTATTCTAACCTTAAAGGAGCCTTTCATAAAGACAAAGTACTATTCAAAGAAAATAAACGCTTTAAAAAAGGAAATAAAGGCGAGGCTGTTGTAACCAAAATTATAGAACGCAATCAAAGTACTTTTGTTGGTATTGTTGAAAAGAGCCCTAAGTTTTTATTTGTTAGGCCTTTGTCTTCCAAGATACATACTGATTTTTTCGTAAAAGAAAGCCTGGTAAAGAAAGTTGAAACCGATGATAAGGTTATCGTAGAGATCATTAACTGGGGGAACACGAATAAAGCTCCTGAAGTTAGGATTATTGAAAATATAGGTAAGACTGGAGTTCATCAGACTGAAATTCATGCTATTCTTGCTGAATACGGTCTTCCTTTATTTTTCGAACCAGAAGTACAACAATATGCAAATCATATAGATACTTGGATTAAAGAGGAAGAGATAAGTAAAAGAAGAGATTTTAGAGATGTTCTCACTTTTACTATAGACCCTACCGATGCTAAAGATTTCGATGATGCGTTATCCTTTAAAGTGTTACAGAACGGTAATTTCGAAATTGGAGTCCACATCGCAGATGTTTCTCATTATTTAAAAGAAGGGTCTATTCTCGACGATGAAGCTTTTGACCGAGCAACTTCTGTGTATTTGGTAGATAGGGTTGTTCCTATGCTTCCAGAAATTTTATCGAATAAAGCGTGCTCTCTAAGACCTAATGAAGAAAAATATACGTTCTCTGCTGTTTTCGAGATTACAGCTAAGGCTAAGGTGGTTAATGAATGGTTTGGTAGAACGGTTATTAATTCTAACGAACGTTTTGCTTATCATGAAGCAGAATATATAATAGACACTGGTGATTTAATAATACCAGAAGAAATTTCTATACGACCTTCAGGTGGTTATTCTGTTGATAAAGAAGTAGTTAATGCAATTCAAACTCTAAATGAATTAGCAATTATATTTCGATCACAGCGTATGAATTCAGGTGCTATATCTTTTGATAAGGAGGAGGTTAAATTTCATTTGAATGAAAATAATGAACCGGTCGGAGTATTTTTTAAACAAAGTAAACAAGCGAATAAGCTGATTGAAGAATTCATGCTTTTAGCGAATAGAAGTGTTGCTGCATTTATTGGTAAACAAAAAAAGACCTTTGTATATCGTATTCATGATGAACCTGATTTTGATAAACTACAAGCATTAAATGGGGTGATTTCTAAGTTTGGACATCAACTCAATTTAAAAGATCGTAAATCAATAAGTTCTTCTATTAATACGTTATTGTCAGATGTTCATGGAAAAGTAGAACAACAACTAGTAGATACACTGACTATTCGAAGTATGAGTAAAGCTGTTTACTCAACAGATAACATTGGTCATTATGGATTAGCTTTTGATTTCTACACCCATTTTACCTCACCTATTCGGCGTTATCCTGATGTAATGGTACATCGATTATTACAACATTATTTAGATGGAGGTAATAGTGTTGCAGCAGAACCTTATGAACTAAAATGTAAGCATTCATCAGAACGTGAAGTTTTAGCCGCTAATGCTGAGAGAGATTCTATCAAATACATGCAGGTGAAATTCATGGCTCAATTTGTGAATCACGAATTTGAAGGAGTTGTTTCTGGTGTAACCGATTGGGGTATTTATGTCGAACTTTTTGAAAACAAATGTGAGGGAATGGTTCGAATCAGAGATATTGGTAAGGATATCTATTATTTTGACCAAGAACAATACGCTTTAATAGGTCATAAAACAGGAGAAACTATTCAATTAGGGCAGACGGTAAAAATACGGGTGAAGAACGCTGATGTATTGAAGCGTCAAATAGATTTTGAATACCTCGAAAAGGTATAAAAAAGAGGCATCGAGCGGATTCGAACCGCTGTACAAGCTTTTGCAGAGCTCTGCCTAGCCACTCGGCCACGATGCCAATTAGGTCGCAAATTTACATTAAAAATTCTGTTTTCCTTAAGTATCTCTTTGTCGGATCAGTTTTACAGCTACTGAGTCGACATTTGCCCCGATAGGAGGGTTTGTTTTAGCGACACAAACAGATGTTTTTAGAAGACTTGGAAATGAGATAAAGAACCTTGAAATAATACGTTCAGCCACGTGTTCTAAGAGCTTTGAAGATATGGCCATTTCTTCAGACACAATAGCGGTAGCATCCACATAATCAATAGTGTCTTTTAACTCATCACTCGCACAAGATTTTTCTAATGAAGTATATAAAATAACATCTACACGATAATCACTACCAATGATAGATTCTTCTTTTAAACATCCGTGATAAGCGTATAACTTAATGTTGTTAAGGTGTATTTCTCCCATAAAGCAAAAGTAGGAAATGCTACCTTTGTATTTCTATAATATGCCCAAATGGAAGAATCTAAGCGATCATTAAACTTTATTGAACACATCATTGAAGAGGATTTATCCCAATCTAACTGTTCGAAAGAATCTTTACGTTTTAGATTTCCTCCTGAACCCAACGGTTATCTACATATTGGTCACGCAAGTTCTATATGTTTGAATTTTGGCTTAGGAAAAAAGTACAACGCTCCTGTTAATCTTCGATTTGATGACACTAATCCTAGTAAAGAAGAACAGGAATTTGTGGATTCAATCAAAGCAGATGTTTCTTGGTTAGGTTTTCAGTGGGCTGAGGAGTGTTATGCCTCTGATTATTTTGAACAATTGTATTTATGGGCTGAACAGCTAATCGGTAAAGGGTTAGCTTATGTAGATTCTCAATCAGCTGATGATATTGCCCACCAAAAAGGAACCCCTACCACCGAAGGAATGTCTAGTCCTTTCAGGGATCGCTCGGTTCAAGAGAATTTGGAGTTATTTAGAGAAATGAAAGCGGGAAAGCATGCTGAAGGAACTCATGTTCTTCGAGCTAAAATCGATATGAGCTCTTCAAACATGCTGATGAGAGATCCTATACTTTATCGTATTATGCATAAACATCACCATCGTACAGGTGATAAATGGTGTATTTATCCAATGTATGATTGGGCACATGGTCAAAGTGATTATATAGAACAGATTTCACACTCTTTATGTACGTTGGAGTTTGCTATGCACCGTGAGCTCTATGACTGGTGTTTAGATCAAATAATTGATCCTATTAAACTAAGACCAAAACAGCGAGAATTTGCTCGTAGAAACTTTTCTCATACGGTTGTTAGTAAGCGAAAGTTATTACAACTGGTTACTGAAAAGCATGTTGACGGATGGGATGATCCTCGAATGCCCACTATATCTGGTATGCGGCGTAGAGGATATCCACCTTTGGCTATCCAGAAATTCGCAGAAGCGATTGGTATTGCGAAAAGAGAAAATGTGGTTGACTTATCTGTTTTAGAGTATCACGTTCGTGAGGAATTAAACCGAACCGTTCCAAGAGTTATGGTAGTTTTAGACCCAGTAAAAGTGGTCATTACGAATTATCCAGAGGACAAAGTAGAATGGTTAGAGGCTGAAAACAGTCCTGAAGATCCTGAACTAGGATTTAGAAGTGTACCTTTTTCAAGAGAGCTCTATATTGAGCAGGCAGATTTTAAAGAAGAAGCTAATCGTAAATTTTTCAGGTTAAAGCTTGATGGAGAGGTGCGTTTAAAGAACGCCTATATTATTAAAGCAGAATCTTGTATTAAGGATGAAAATGGAAACATTACAGAAATCCATTGTACCTACGATCCTAAAAGTTTAAGCGGTAGCGGCACTCCAGAATCAGAGCGTAAAGTTAAAGGCACCTTGCACTGGGTTGCTGCAAACACAGCGGTTGAAACTGAAGTTCGTCTTTATGATCGTCTGTTTACAGACCCTACTCCTGATGCTCATAAAGACAAAGACTTCTTAGACTTTATAAACCCTAATTCTTTAGAAATTATTAAGGCTTATGCAGAACCTTCGCTAATAGGGGCTAAGGCAGGCACTGCTTTTCAGTTTCAAAGAATGGGTTATTTTGTTTTAGAACAAAACAACGGAAAGCAACTTGTTTTCAATCGTACCGTGGGTCTTAGAGACAGTTGGGCAAAGCTAGAGCAAAAAGACTAACTACAATTTCTCACAAGCGATAGCGATACGCTGTTTAACAACGTCTACCCCTAAGAAGTTAATTAATTCATCGACAGAGGGTCCTTGAAGACTTCCTACTAGCGCTATACGAAGTGGCGCCATAATTTTACCCATTCCTATTTCGCGCTTCTCACAAAAGTCGTGAATAGCGTTTTTCACTGCCTCAGGACCTTCTGGAACGAGTATTAAGTCTTCTAAGAACGCTTGTAACAATTCTGGAGTTTCTTCTTTCCACTGCTTTTTAACGGCCTTATCGTCATAGCTATGAGGTTCCTGAAATAAATATTGTTGATCATTGAGATCATCAACCTTTATTAGTCGCTCCTTTACCAATGAAACGCCGGCAACGAGCACGCTTTCAGGAACTGCATCAAAATTATTGTTTCTCTTTTTATAACGAGCTACAATTTCTGTAGGGTCTAACTTTTGAAGCGTTTGTGCATTGAACCAGTTGAGTTTTTCTAAGTCAAATCGTGCGCCTGATTTTTGGACACGAACTAGACTGAATTTTTCAACCATTTCTGCTAAAGTCATTTCTTCGGTGTCATCGCCAGGGTTCCATCCGAGTAGACCTAAAAAATTTAATAGGGCTTCGGGTTCATAACCAGCCTCTTTATATCCGACAGACTCACTCCAGGAGAGCGGAAACACAGGGAATCCACCAGCCTCGCCATCTCGTTTACTAAGCTTTCCTTTTCCTGTCGGTTTCAGCAGCAGTGGCAGGTGTGCAAATAAAGGGGGAGTCCATTCAAAGGCCTGATACAACAAGGTGTGCAGCGCTAAAGAGGGTAACCATTCTTCTCCCCTAACTACGTGCGTTATTTGCATTAGATGGTCATCAACAACGTTTGCCAAATGATAGGTAGGCATGCCGTCACTCTTATACAAGACCTTATCGTCTAAAGTGTTGGTGTTAACCGTGATTTCACCCCTTACCTCATCATGGAATACAATCTCTTTGTTTTCTGGAGTTTTAAATCGAATAACAAAATCTTTGCCTTTTTCAATACGAGACTGAGTTTCAGATTCATTTAAGGAAAGACTATTGTTCAGACTTTTTCGGTTTAATGGCCCATATAGAAATCGCTCACCTTCTTTTTCTGCCTTTTCCCTGTAGTTAGTTAAGTCTTCAGAACTATCGAATGAATAATACGCCCATCCCTTAGCAACAAGCCCTACAGCATATTTTTGGTAAATTTCTTTTCGTTCACTTTGACGATAAGGCCCTAGCGGGCCACCTTTATTGGGATCTTCATCTGCCTCTATTCCCAACCAAGCCATTGATTGAAGGATATATTCTTCAGCGCCTTCTACGTAACGAGATTGATCGGTATCCTCTATACGTATAATAAACTTACCGTTTAAGTTTTTTGCTAAAAGATAGTTGTACAAAGCTGTTCTGACGCCGCCTATGTGTAGAGGTCCTGTCGGAGATGGGGCAAAACGCAGTCTTGGTTGCATAGTTTCTTATTTGGAAAGCAAAGGTAGCCATTCACCTAAAATCTATTGATATCTTTGTATTGTGATTAGAGAGATAGATTTTATCAACTTTCCCAACTGGGCCGATGATTCAGCCATTAGAGTATGGCTCTTGTCTGAGATGGAATTGCTGAACCTTTCATTAGAGGTCGTTTATTCTTTTATGTCTGACGAGGAACTTTTAAAATTGAATATAGAGCATTTAGATCACGACACTTATACAGACATCATTACTTATGATTTGAGGTCCGAAGGTCTTGAAGAGGCCAACCTTTGTATTAGTTACGAACGTGTTATCGCTAATGCCGCCACCTTTAAGGCTTCCAATACAGACGAACTCTGTCGTGTTTGCGTACATGGTTTGTTACACTTGGCGGGGTATGATGATAAAGACGAGGTCTCTAAGGCCGAAATGCGGAATCAAGAACAACTAGCTTTAAACAGGTTCCACGTGGAACATTAAGATATGTTTGCAGAAGAATACGATATAATTGTTGTTGGAGGAGGTCACGCCGGAGCCGAAGCGGCTGCTGCGGGTGCAAACATGGGCATGAAAACTCTCCTGGTTACCATGAACCTTCAGAACATTGGCCAGATGTCTTGTAACCCTGCCATGGGGGGAATTGCCAAAGGGCAGATCGTGCGCGAAATTGATGCGCTTGGCGGTTACAGTGGTTTGGTTAGTGACGAAAGCGCCATTCAATTTAAGATGCTTAACCGCTCTAAGGGACCGGCCATGTGGAGTCCGAGAACTCAGAATGACAGAATGCTTTTTGCTGAATCATGGAGGATACGTTTAGAACAAACACCATTGCTTGATTTTTATCAAGAAATGATTGCCGGTTTGGTGGTAGAAGGTGGTCGCGTTTGTGGAGTTAGAACGGCCTTAGGTATCGAGATTCGTTCGAAAGCTGTTGTTTTAACCAATGGCACCTTTTTGAATGGTTTAATCCATATTGGTGAGAAAAATTTTGGTGGAGGAAGAGCCGGTGAAAAGGCAAGTACAGGAATTACTGAACAATTAATTGATTTAGGCTTTGATAGTGGCAGGATGAAGACAGGCACTCCTCCCCGAGTTGATAGCCGATCTTTGGACTATTCTAAAATGCTACCACAGCCAGGAGATGTTGTTCCCGAAAATTTTTCGTACCTGCGAAACTTTCGATTGGATAAGCAATTAGACTGCCACCTCACCTATACCTCTGCGGAGGTACACGATTTACTTAGGGAGGGCTTTGATCGCAGCCCTATGTTTAACGGAAGCATTCAAAGTGTAGGCCCTCGTTATTGTCCATCTATTGAGGACAAGATTAATCGTTTTGCAGAAAAGGATAGTCACCAAATATTTGTTGAGCCTGAGGGCTGGAAGACCGTGGAGGTTTATGTGAACGGTTTTTCTACCTCACTACCAGAGGATGTGCAGTACAAAGCTTTGCGTAGTGTTGCGGGGTTTGAGAATGTTAAGTTTTTTAGGCCTGGATATGCCATCGAGTATGACTACTTTCCTCCTACTCAATTGAAGAATACCTTAGAAACGAAACTAATCGATGGATTGTTTTTTGCGGGGCAAATCAACGGTACCACCGGATATGAAGAAGCCGCGAGTCAAGGATTAATGGCGGGATTGAACGCGGCCTTGAAGGTAAAAGAGCAAGAACCATTGGTGCTTAGAAGAGACGAGGCATACATTGGTGTGCTGATTGATGATTTAATTACTAAAGGGACAGAAGAGCCTTACCGGATGTTCACTTCTAGGGCAGAATATAGGACCCTTCTTAGACAGGACAATGCGGATCTTAGACTCACCGAGCGTTCTTACCGTTTGGGGCTCGCAAAGGAATCTAGACTTAGAACCCTGGAAAGAAAAATTACCCAAACCGAAGAAATAGTAGGCTTTTTAGACAACGAATCTTATGATTTTAATGAAGCGAATAAACTTTTAACTAAAGTGTCCTCGGCGCCGGTCAAACAGCACGACAAACTAAAGAAGCTTCTTTCTAGGCCTGAGGTTAACCTTGAGAACTTGAGAGACTTGCCGAATGTTCGTGAGTTTTTTGACAACCATAGCTTCGACTCTGACTCTTGTGAGCAGGCAGAGATTCAAGTGAAGTATGCGGGCTACATTGAGAAGGAAAAGAATAATGCCGACAAGCTCTCCAGACTAGAATACGTTAAAATACCCGACAATGTAGATTATTCTAAAATGACGTCTATTTCTTTTGAGGCACGGGAAAAACTAAACAAAATAAGACCGGCAACGGTTTCTCAGGCCTCTAGAATTAGCGGCGTATCCCCATCAGATATCAGCGTTTTATTAGTACACCTTGGCCGATAGGTTTCACGTGGAACACACACAATGAACATTAAAGATCACTTTTTAACCCAAGAAACGTTTCGAATAGAAAGAGACGAAAAAACGGGGGTGCTATCCACTAGACCAATACCAGAAAATCTGTCGAGATATTATGAAGCTAATAACTATAGGTCTCATAGCGGTAATCGAAAAAGCCTGATAGACTATCTGTACTCCGCAGCAAAGGCTCTTAGAATAAGAAGTAAAAGAAGGCTGGTAGAGAAGTGTCAGGGTTCCTTTAACTCGGTTCTTGATATTGGTTGTGGCGACGGAGCCTTTTTGTCTGTATTCGAAGACAAACGTATCGTGGGCGTCGAGCCCTCTAATAGGGCGCGTGAATTATGTATTAAGAAAGGCTTAGAGGTAGCCCCCTCAATATCAGACATTAATGAAACATTTGATATAGTCACCCTGTGGCACGTGTTAGAACACCTTCCTAATTTGAGGGGAGACTTAAAAATGATTAACACTCTTCTTTCAGAAAAGGGTAGATTATTTGTCGCAGTTCCTAATTGTAAAAGTTGGGACGCTGAATATTACGGTGAGTTTTGGGCCGGCTACGATGTTCCCAGACATGTTTGGCATTTTGACAGAGAAAGCCTAGAACGCACATTGGTTTCTGCTGGTTTTGAAATCGAGGCTCATGAAGCGCAAATATTTGACCTTTTTTATGTTGCTTATCTATCTGAGAAATATAAAGGTGGTCGATTTGCACTATCAAGAGCTGTTTTGCTTGGAATTTTCGCCGTTCTTACCAAAAAGGCATTAAAAAGACCTTCTGCACTCCTGCTTGTTGCCAAAAAAGCCAAATAGAGCGTTTTAAGACATGCTTAATCAGCTGCGCGTAAAAAGACGTGTCAAAACACCAAAATCAGCTTAAAACCGCCCGTAGGAGCCGCCTTTTAAATAGAATTAAATTATTAATCTTCAAAAAAGAATAAGAAACACTTATAGTTGGTACAACTCAAGTGTTATGAATAATAACACTACCGGAATAAGATAGATGATGATTGTCTGTGCTCCGGCATAATCTTTTGCGACACGTTGACCAAGTAAAAGAGAAAGTAGTGTTATTGACGAAAGAACACTAGCTAGATTCGCCATAATGAGATTGTCGTGTAGATAAAGATGAATAATTCCGCCAGCGCTTAACACCCCGGATGTAATTTCTAAAACAGTCAATATAACAAATAGGGCTCCTGATATTTTGTTGAGAGGGCTTTTACTAAAATGACTTTGTACAAAATCCTTTTCACTCTTGAAATGAAAGATTTTATCAATCCCGCTTTGAAGAAAAACAATGCATAGAATGGCTAGACAGGTATAAATCGCGAGAATCATAAGCGTTTATTTTGGTGCATGTAGCAGTTTAGTCATTTGAAGCGCTAAGTCGCTAAAAGTCATTTTAAGATTTGCGCTTGTTCCCAAGTGTGAAATGGCGCTCTCAATTGATTGAACTAAATCAATCGCGTTGTTATGATGTATAAAAGGAGCAAACTTTTCTAGTTTAAAACCCTCTGTCAACTCTTGTTGTAGTACTAAATCACCTGCGCGATATTGAATAAGCAGAGAACTTCGTATTTGATCCATCGCAAAAAGCAAAAACTCACGTTGAACACCGCGTTCTAATTTAACCAAATCTTCTGCCCAATCTAGAAGCTCGGCAACAGCACTTTTGTTTTTCTTAGCTAGAAATGCGGAACGAACCCAGCTTACAAAGCGCTTTTCGAAATCTAGGGACTGTTCCTTGTTTAGATATTGACTCATTGCCCACGACACACTTCCTTTAGAGCGTTCTGAATAGAGCGTTGCGTTTTCTTTAGAAAGGCCAAGATTGATCAGCGCTTCTTCTACGATGTCTTTAGTTTCAGGACCCACGAACACCCGCTGGCTTCTTGAACGTATCGTTTCTAAAACACTTCGTTCGTTTTGTGTAGTCATAATAATAAGTGTACCCGCAGGTGGTTCTTCAATGAATTTTAGAAGACGGTTGGCCGACTGGTCTTTTAAGAATTCTGCCCCCCAGATAACGAGGACACGGTACGAGCCTTCGACAGGCTTGAGATGAAGTTTTTGAACAGCATCTTTGGCGTCTTCAGTTCGAATAGTAAAACTCCCTCCGGCTGAAGAATTCTTAGAAATCCACTGACTATAAGTAAGATAGGGGTTTTCTAAAACTGCAGATCGAAATTCATTTAATTGATCAGACGAACGCACAGTTTTTGAAGATACGCCAATGGTATTTGAGGTAGGAAACAATAAATGGATGTCAGGATGAATCAGTTTAGACACTTTGCTGTCGCCCTTAAAAAGCTGAGTTAACATCCAAAATACAAGAGGAAGCGTAGATCCATTTTCTTCTGAAACGAAGAGCTGTGCGTGAGGTAAACGACCCGAATCAATAGAGTGTTTTAAGCCCTTCTTACTGTTTTCATACCCAACTACTCCTGAAAAATCCATGCTTCAAAGATAGTATTTCGCTACATTTGGGGGATTCAAAAAACAAACAGCATGAGCGCCCTATCATCTTTCAATTTCTCAGGCAAAAAAGCCTTGATCCGTGTTGATTTTAATGTTCCGTTAAACAGTGAACTAGAGGTTACTGACGCGAGCCGAATTGAAGCGGCAAAACCAACGATTATTCAAATCCTAGAACAAGGAGGAAGCGCTATTTTAATGAGTCACCTTGGCCGTCCCGACGGAGAGGCAAAGCCAGAGCTATCATTAAAACACATTGCAGATAAAGTTGCTGAAATTTTAGGTGTAGCGGTTAAATTTTCGCCCTCATGTGTAGGCCCTGAAGCAGAAGCAGAAGCTGCTGCTCTTCAGCCGGGTCAGGTGTTATTGCTTGAAAACCTTAGGTATCACAAGGAGGAGACTGCTGGTGATGAGACGTTTGCAGCTTCTCTTGCCAAACTCGGAGACATTTATGTAAATGACGCTTTTGGAACGGCACACAGAGCACACGCTTCAACCGCAGTTATTGCAGCTCACTTTAAGGGAAACAAATGTTTTGGACTTCTTTTAGAAAAAGAAATTAAGGCCATTGATAAAGTCTTAAAATCAGGAGAAAAGCCAGTAACTGCCATCATGGGAGGCTCAAAGGTTTCTTCGAAAATCACCATTATCGAAAATATATTACCGGCAATTGACCACTTGATTGTCGGAGGGGGTATGACCTACACATTTATCAAAGCGCTTGGCGGAGAGGTGGGGAATTCGATTTGCGAGTTAGATAAATTGGACCTAGCATTATCTATATTAGAAAAGGCTAAAGCTGCAGGCGTTGAGGTTCATATACCTGTTGATGTTTTGGCTGCGGACGATTTTTCAAAAGACGCGAACACCCAAGTCGTTGCATCTAACGCTATTCCAGAAGGATGGGAAGGTTTAGATGCCGGGCCTCAAACATTGAAAAACTTCCACGAAGTTATTATGTCTTCAAAGACGCTACTATGGAATGGTCCTGTTGGAGTTTTTGAAATTGAAACTTTTGCTGAAGGAACTAAATCTATCGGTCGCTCTGTAGAAGCAGCTACCAATGCAGGCGCATTCTCTTTAGTTGGAGGAGGTGATTCTGTTGCTGCCGTAAAGCAGTTTGGCTTTGAAGACAAGGTAAGCTATGTCTCAACGGGTGGCGGCGCAATGCTTGAAAGTTTAGAGGGTATTGTTCTACCAGGAATTGCAGCTATCTTAGAGGAATAAAATTATTGTTTTGATTTTTAGAAGCTTCATTTTCAGTTTACTATCCTCTGTGGCGGTAGCGCAAAGCACCCCGGGAGTTATCAGTAAAAAGAGCATCGAAGCTTTCAATGAATTAGGTTATGCGTCGGTGTTTTCTGACCAGCGCTTACCTAGTTATGCGATTCCCGACTCTACCAGAGCGTTTAAATACGATTCGATTTGGCTTGAAAAATTAAAGGAGACAAGGTCTCTCTTTACTTTGATTCATGAGACCACGGGAGACAATATTGAAAAGAAGGTAAATAAAGAGCTTCTGATTGATAGGTTTGAAACGATCAATCAGAAGACTCCTTTTCAGATCGCCTACAACCCTATTTTAGAGCGAGAAATCGCCAAGTATCTTAGAGGTGATGCGACGCTCATTCGCAGAATGCTTCAGGTGAGCGCTTTTTACTTTCCGCTCTTCGAGCAGATACTCGACGAGAACGACCTCCCGTTAGAACTGAAATATTTAGCAATCGTTGAGTCTGCATTAGACCCTAAAGCAAGGTCATATGTTGGTGCAAAAGGCCTGTGGCAATTCATGTACAGCACTGGAAAATCATTTGGGCTAGATGTGAACAACTACGTTGACGACAGAAGTGACCCTTTAAAAAGCACGAAGGCTGCCGCAGCCTATTTGAAGCAACTCTATCAAATATTTGACAACTGGGATCTTGCTCTTGCTGCGTATAATTCAGGACCAGGAAATGTTTCAAAGGCTATTCGTCGCTCAGGCGGATACACGAATTATTGGAATATAAGACCCTATCTCCCTAAAGAGACTGCAGACTATGTACCCCGATTTTACGCCATCCTCTATTTGTTTGAGCACGCTAAAGAGCACGGATTAAGTGCGGAAAGTTTAGAAAGAACCTATCTAGAGACCGACACGATTCATATCAAACGAAGTATCACTTTCGACCACATTGCCGAGGAACTGCCTATTACCAAAGAACAACTAGCCATTTTAAACCCCTCCTACCGGATGGCTACGATACCTTATGTTAAAGGGAAAGATTATGCACTAAGACTTCCAAAAGCATTAATTGGGGACTTTATCAGTGCTGAAGGAGAAGTTTACGCGCTGGCTAAAAAGCAAGAGGACGCTTCTGAAAAGCCTTTGGCCGCCCTAGTTAGTGGCCCTGAACGCCTCAGATATCGAGTAAAATCTGGAGATGCGCTTAGCATCATCGCAGATAGATACGGCGTTTCTGTGAAGCAAATTCGTTCCTGGAACAATTTGAGCGGCAATGTCATTCGAGTGGGTCAGCGCCTAACGATCTATCCGAGAAGACATCCTAAATCATGATTAGACCTCTGAAGCTTTTCCTTCTGTTATTAATCCTTACGGCTTATTCTTGTAAGCAAGAAGCCTTAAAAGACTACTTACCCGAAGCTACAGGCCCGCTTAGCGAGGTCCTAATTGTTGCAGATCAATCTTTACTTGATTCAGAGGTTGGAGATCGCCTTCGTTCGTATCTTCAAACAAGACAACTAGGCTTGGGCGTTGATGAGCCGACACTTGACCTTAGACCCTTACAACCCAACCTATTTAGAGGTGCAATTATGAGAAATCGAAACGTTGTGGTCATCGATTTCGACACGTTATCCCGTTCACACATTAAGAGGAATTTATATGCTGAACCTCAACACATCGCGGTGATAAAAGGCAGAACAGAGGTTGAACTCATTCAAAACATTGACCTTATAGGGATTCAAATGGTTGATAGTTTTCGAACCTCTGATTTAAAAGTTGCCCAGCAACGCTTCAGACGATCACTTTATACTGAACCTAGACTTAAAAAATTGATGGGAATTGATCTTACCATGCCATCCATTTACAGGCCAGGTGTTTTTAATGAAGATTTTATATGGATTGATCGCCCTATCGAGAACGGTACGATGAATCTTATTATCTATCCATTAGACAACGATCGCTTTTCGAACAAAGAACGTTTTCTAGAGGACATCATAACCGTTAGAGATTCTGTTGGAGAAGCGAACATCCCTGGTCCAGACACCCCCGACACGAAAACTTTTCAGATTACAGAGCGAATTTTCAGACCCTATGTTTTTTCAGCTGAGGTTGGCGGATTCAATGCTGCCGAAGTTCGCGGGATGTGGGAGATTAGCGGGTATCCGATGGCAGGGCCCTTCGTTTCATACATCGTAAACGACACCATTAATCAAAGAAAATTAGTGGTTGAAGGTTTTGTTTTTGCGCCTAACCAAGAAAAGAGAGATTACCTCTTCGAATTAGAGGCGATTATCAAAACGTTAAAGATTTATCCCCAGCATTAGGAGTAAAGACAGGTATTAAGAGTTGAGCTCTTTTCCTCCTTTGTCCTCCTCTTCTTTAGTGGCGTCCTTAAATTCTTTGATACCACTACCTAAGCCGCGCATCAATTCAGGAATCTTTTTACCCCCAAATAACAATAAAACAAGAGCTACGACAACGATAATTTGCCAAGGGCTTACAATACCAAGTGTATAAGAAAGAGACATAATCAATGATTTATTGCATAAATGTAGTAAAATTAACCCGTTTGAAGGTCAAGATGTATATTTGCTTTAATGTCTAAAACACAAAAAAACAGCCCGAAGGATCGTTCGAAATTATTCGACACCTTTAAGCTTCTGGTGGTAAACGACGAGACCTTCGAAGAAGTGTTCTCTCAGCGGTTATCTCGCCTGAACGCCTTTGTTTTTTTAGTCATCTTTGTGGGTCTGGTAAGTACCCTTTCTTTTTTCGTCATCGCAGCAACACCTTTGCGATACCTTATTCCTGGAATAGAGTCTGCCGCACTGCAGCGCGAGGTAGAGACGCTTCTGGTTAAAACCGATTCCTTACAGAGAGTCATCCAGGCCGATTCAAAATATCTCGAAGGAATTCGTCGGGTGCTTAGCGGAGAAGTGGTTTATGAAGCTCCTGAAATAGATAGCACATCTGTTTTCATGGACGCGCCCTCTACAGATCAACTATTAGAAACGAGAAAAAGCATTGCTATGCTAGAACTCGAAAACCAAGTGAAGAAGGAAGAGTCGTATAGCCCCGTGGTGGAGACTACTATTTCAAATCCACTTTATTTTGCTCCGCTAAGCGGTGTGGTTTCTGGTGTTTATGAACCCACAGTGGGACACCTCGCCATTGATATTGCAGCAGCAGAAGGAACAGGAGTTAAGGCGATCACCGACGGTACCGTATTAC
>CAXPJI010000018.1:0-38900 GCA_964217345.1 Euzebya sp. | reverse complement strand
TGTCTAAGTCCTGTAGTTTCTCTAGGTCCGTCTTCGAAAACGTGTCCGAGATGGCTACCGCAATTCGCACAACGTTCTTCGGTTCGCGCCACACCAATTTCGTAATCTACTGCATAGAAGATAGCGTTCTCTGTTAGCGGCTGGTCAAAAGAGGGCCATCCACTTCCTGAGTCATACTTATTTTCAGAACGAAATAGAGGTGCATCGCAACCTGCGCATCGATAAATCCCCTTTCGTTTTTCGTTATTCAAAGCGCTACTAAAGGCATATTCGGTGCCCGATCTTCTAAGAACGTAGTACTCCATACCATTTAGTTGTTCTTTCCATTCTTTATCTGTTTTCACCACAGGGAAAACCGGTTGTTTTTCATTTTCTTGACCAAAAGTGAAGAAACAAGAGAAAAGAAATAAAATCGGTAAATAGTAATTTTTCATAGCGTGTTTTTATGCTAAGTTACTACCTGTGTTGCGGATTTGCTAACGTTTAATTCGAGCTGAAGTAGTCAAAATCAGGTTCAGATAATTCTTCAAGATGCGGAAGTAAGTCACCGTATTGTGCAGGAATTACGGCAATCTTAAAGACTTGGTTCTCGCGATCTGCAGAAGTAGTTAAATTGAGATCATAATCAGCTTGCATAAACAGCCTGATGTCTTGGTAGGTATGATCGAAATTATATTGCAACCATCCATCATTGGTAAGTAGTGTTTGTGGAAGCGCCCTCCAAACATTTATAGGGCCGCTTGAATCACTAATCGTTTCATAAGACAGATAAACCATGATGAGATCGGCCTCATAAACGATCCAGTCTGATGGAAAATTAAGTAACGCCTCGTAATTATTCGATGCATCAAAGTCAATCGAAACTTCCATAACGTTACTAAAAACAGATATTCCCTCTGGACCTTGTGGGCCAATGGGACCTTCTGGACCATTACAAGACCCAAAGAAAACAAGAGATAGTAGACTGAGTAAAACTGCTTTTTTCATGGAGTTATCTTTTATCAATTGTAGTTTCAAAATTCGGGCCAAACCTTAATTTTTAAAAAAGTGTTGTACATTTTGAGACGCAAAAACAACCGAGATGAAGAGAAACGAGTTAGAGAAAGGATCGAAGAAAATGTTAAACGCTTGGGCTTTCTACGACTGGGCGAATTCAGTTTACAGTTTGGTTATTTCTTCAGCAGTTTTCCCCATTTTTTACGGCGCGTTATTTCGTCTTTATGATGTTGAATCGGTTCGTGTTTTTGGCTTTGATTTAGAACGAGGTGTACTTATATCTTACGTGAGTTCAGCTGCTTTTGTGGTGATTGCCTTAGCCACCCCAATGGTGTCGGGAATTGCTGATTACTTAGGTAATAAGCGTTTTTTTCTAAAGTTTTTCTGTTATCTCGGAGCCTTGTCTTGTATCGGTTTGTATTGGTTCTCTTTAGATTATATCTACTTAAGCCTACTTTTTTACTTTGGAGGACTGGTTGGTAGTTGGATGAGTATTGCGATCTATAATTCTTATTTACCAGATGTTGCCCACAAAGAACAACAAGATCGCATAAGCGCCAAAGGGTTTTCGATGGGTTACGTGGGTAGTGTGCTGTTACTAGTGGTCAATCTAGCGATGGTGATGAAGCCCGATCTGTTTGGTATCGAAGGTTCTCCTGACCAACCTGCAGAGATGATTGCCATGCGTTATTCCTTTATTACCGTTGGGGTATGGTGGATGCTTTTCAGTCAGTACACCTTTTGGTATATGCCTAAAGGGAATAAAAAAGAGGGGAGTCGTAAGGAGATTTTTCTTGGAGGATTTAATGAACTAAAGAAAGTAAGAGCAGAGATCAAAGAACTTAGTTTTTTAAAGAAGTATCTAGTCGCTTTCTTTATTTACAGCATGGCGGTTCAAACCATTCTACTCATTGCAGCTTATTTCGGAGAGCAAGAAATCAATTGGGGAGGAGATACCGAACGAACCGTTGGCCTGATCGTTAGCATCCTGCTGATTCAATTGGTTGCGATTATAGGTTCGGTAATCACGGGAAGATTGGCAGAACGCTACAATAACATCAGCTTACTTATGGTAATTAATACTATATGGATGCTACTTTGCGTTTATGCCTTTTTTGTTGAAACGCCCAATGAATTTTATATCGCTGCGGGTTTTGTAGGTTTAGTGATGGGTAGTATTCAGACCTTGTCTCGATCGACCTATTCTCAAAATCTCCCCAATACAGAAGATACCACCTCGTATTTTAGCTTTTACGAGGTGGCTGAAAAAATTGGGATTGTTATTGGTACCTTCTTGTATGGTTATATTGCACAGGTAACGGGGAGTATGCGCAGTGCAGCACTATTTCTTGGCGTATTCTTTCTGATCGGAGCCATTTTACTCCGAAGACTTCGAAAGGCGATTCCTAACCCTTAGTTTGCGCGAACCTTGCCTGATCCAGCGATATCTTGAGAGATTTTAGTCGGATTTCCTTTATAACTCACATCTCCAGAACCTGCAATACTCACATCTAGGCTTTTCGTTGCATGAACCTTTGCATCACCAGAGCCTGCGATACGGACTTTAACATCTTTCGCTTTAATGGTGTCTGCCATAACGCTTCCAGAGCCCGCAATCGAAACCTTTAATTCTTCAGCTGCTCCTGTTGCATGAATATCTCCAGAACCTGAGATTGAACAATCTAAGGTTTCAGTATTGGCTTCAATATGCAGATTGCCTGATCCTGATATGGTTAATTTAAGATCGTCGCTTTCAGGAATACTACCTTTCACAGAACCAGATCCGGATATACTGAGTTCATTGATATCTTGAACAGGTATTTCTACATAGATTTTACCTTTAAAAGAATTCCATGATCCCCAAAATCTAGTCTTTTCTAAATCGATATAGAGTGCATTATTTTTGATTTTGTAGGTCACTTTTTCTAGTTCCTTTTCATCACCCTCGAAACTGATGCTTCCTTCTTGACCTTTGGTAAGTGTTACTTCAAAAGGGCCTGAGATGTGAATAGCATCATAAGCTCCCGTATCTTTGGTCATTTCATTCTGAGCTTGTAGTTGAAAACTTAATAAGGCAATAATTGCAAAACTTAATTTTGAAAATGTCTTCATAGTGTATGTGGTTTATTTGATGACGATAAACGTTTTTAATTGTTACAAGCAACACTTGGCATAGGAATTGAACCTTTATTAGCAGAACTTTAAAATCACCGCTCAATACCAATTTTAGGTATTGAACGCTGACATATTGACTTAAATCTATTTAATGGATTCAAAATTATATATCGGTATTGACAATTTGTCCGCTTCTGGAATCGAAGATGATGCAGAATTAATTCCACTTCTCACTCCTGAAGATGAGGAGGAGATGAATAAAGAGGATGTGCCAGCGCAGCTGCCGATTCTTCCGCTTAGAAATACCGTTTTATTTCCTGGGGTTGTAGTACCAGTTACCGCAGGTCGAGACACCTCTATTGCACTGATTAAAGCTGCAAATCAAGGGTCTAAAACGATCGGGGTAGTTGGGCAGCGCGATGCAGCAGTTGAGAATCCGAGTATTGAAGACTTGTATCCGATAGGTACGGTTGCTAAAATTCTTCGCGTATTGCAGATGCCTGATGGCAATACCACGATTATTATTCAGGGCAAGAAACGTTTTCACCTCTCAGAAATGGTGCAAACCGACCCCTTTCTCGTGGCAAAAGTCACAGAATTAGTTGAGGTTCGCCCTAACACTAACGATGCTGAGTTCACAGCAATCGTTGACGGAATCAAGGAACTCGCCTTAAAAATCATTAAGGTGAACCCTAATCTACCTAGTGAGGCTTCATTCGCGATTCAGAATATTCAAAGCGGATCTTTCTTAATCAATTTTGTTTCTTCTAATCTCAATTTAACAGTAACTGAAAAGCAAGAATTGCTCGAGTTGGGAGATTTGAAAGAGCGGGCCTTACGAACCTTAAAGTTGATGAACTTGGAACATCAACGATTAGAGCTCAAGAACGATATTCAGTCAAAAGTTCGTTCTGATTTGGATCAACAGCAACGCGAGTATTTCTTACAACAGCAAATGCGCACGATTCAGGAGGAGCTTGGAGGTGTTTCTTATGAGCAAGAAATTGCTCAAATTAGAGAAACGGCAAAGACTAAGGTCTGGAGTGCTGAAATTGCCAATCATTTTGAGAAAGAAGTCTCTAAGTTGCAACGAATGAATCCGCAAGTAGCAGAATACACGATTCAACGAAATTATCTAGAACTCCTTCTCGATCTACCGTTTAATATTTTTTCAGAAGACTCCATTGATCTAAAAGCTGCTCAAGAAATTCTAGATCGTGACCATTACGGTTTACAAGAGGTAAAGCGTCGAATTATCGAACACTTGGCAGTATTGAAATTACGTGGAGATATGAAGTCTCCAATTCTCTGTTTATACGGCCCTCCTGGTGTAGGAAAAACCTCATTAGGAAAATCGATTGCAGAAGCTATGGGCAGAAAATACGTTAGAATGTCTCTAGGGGGATTACGTGATGAAGCCGAAATACGAGGTCATCGGAAAACGTATATTGGTGCAATGCCGGGTCGTATCATCAGTCAAATCAAAAAGGCAGAAACCTCAAATCCAGTTTTTGTTTTAGACGAGATTGATAAAGTGAGCTACAGTTCTCAAGGTGATCCTTCATCAGCGCTATTAGAGGTATTAGATCCCGAGCAAAATGATAGTTTCTATGACAACTTTTTAGAAATCGGTTATGATCTCTCTAAAGTGATGTTTATCGCCACGGCCAATAATATCGGAGAAATTCAGCCCGCATTACGTGACCGAATGGAGCTTATAGAAGTAAGTGGTTACACCACAGAGGAGAAGATTCAAATCGCTAAGAAATATCTGCTTCCTAAGCAGTTGAAGGAGCATGGTCTAGAGAAAAAGCATTTAAAACTAAGCGACAAACTCGTTCGAGTTATTGTTGAGGAGTATACTCGAGAGTCAGGAGTTAGAGGCTTAGAGAAGCAAATCGCGAAACTCGTTCGACATATTGCTAAATCGGTTGCGATGGAGACCGATTATGCCGTGAGTCCTTCTGTTGAAGAACTTTACGGGATTATGGGCTCTAAGCGATACATGAATGATCTGAGTGAGTCGAATGCTATTCCTGGAGTAGTTACCGGTCTAGCTTGGACTTCGGTAGGGGGAGCCATTCTTTTTATTGAAGCTAGTCTTTCAAAAGGTAAAGGGGCGCTTACCATTACCGGTAATCTCGGGAATGTAATGAAAGAGTCAGCAAGCATCGCTCTAGCATTTATTCGATCTCATCATGATGAACTAGGAATCCCTATGGAAAAAATCGAGGGAACCAATATTCACATACATGTGCCTGAAGGAGCTACCCCTAAAGACGGGCCTTCAGCTGGGATAACGATGCTTACGGCACTTGTTTCTGCATTTACTTCTCGAAAGGTTAGGGCAAATCTTGCGATGAGTGGAGAAATAACATTGCGTGGTAAGGTGTTGCCAGTCGGAGGTATTAAAGAGAAGCTATTGGCTGCTAAGCGCTCAGGTATTAAACAAATCATTTTGTCAGAGCAGAATAAAAAAGATGTTGAAGCCATCGAGCCAGAATATCTTAAGGGTGTTAAATTTACCTATGTGTCACGAATGAGTCAGGTGATTGACGAATCACTTCTCAAACAAAAAGGAAGCCATACGCTTTAAACGCATGTCAGAAAGAATTCAAATAGCTGTTGATGGTCATTCTTCGACCGGTAAATCTACTCTTGCTAAAGCCCTTGCAAAACATCTGGGTATCTTGTACCTAGATTCAGGTGCAATGTACAGAGCAGTCGCCTTACATCAAATCAGACATAACCTGAATGATAAGGAATTGATCGATCAGCTAGATGATATTGAGGTTAGTTTCAATTCTCAAAACGAAATCTGTCTTAATGGAGCGGTGGTTGAAGATGAAATACGCAAGATGGAGGTGTCTAATAAGGTAAGCGGGGTGGCTCAGATACCCGAGGTTCGAAAAAAACTTGTAGAGCTTCAGCAAAAAGTACCTCAATCGGTAGTTATGGATGGCAGGGATATTGGCACTGTAGTATTTCCTTCAGCTCAACTTAAGTTATTCATGACTGCTCGCCCAGAGATTAGGGCGCGAAGAAGATATAATGAGCTGATCGCTAAAGGAGATAAGGTTAGTCTAGAAGAAGTGCTTGAGAACCTGAAATCAAGAGATTTTCAAGATGAGAACCGAGCTACTGATCCTCTTCGTGCCGCAGCAGATGCGATCTATTTTGACAACTCAGATCTTAGTTTAGACCAGCAGCTAGAAAAGGCTATTCAATTGTATCAGGAACGAGTCTGAAACTCCATTCTTTTTATTTGTTAATCAATATTTTATCGTTATTTTTGCGCTCCTTTTCAAGCTACCTAAAGGTGTGAAGGTGAAAAGGACTAGTTGTCAACTTTAACAACTTTCAGGGCTTTAGCTTACCTTCACAGAAGTCTCTGAAATACAAATGAAACAGCATTATGGCTGAAGAAAAAATGGCAGAAGAGACTCAAAACGAGCAAACTGCTTCTACAGAATCAACAAGCACTAACCAAAATCCACAAGCTTTTTTAGACAGCTTTGATTGGGATAAATACCAAGAAGGTATTGAGCGTGTTGACGATGAAAAACTAAAAGAATTCGAAGATTTAGTAGCGAAAAACTTTGTTGATACTGCTCACGTAGAGGTAGTTATCGGTAAAGTAATCAATATTACAGATCGTGAAGCAATCATCGATATCAACGCAAAGAGTGAAGGAGTAATCTCTCTTAACGAATTTCGTTACAACCCAGACCTTAAAGTAGGTGATGAGGTTGAAGTACTTATCGATGTTCGCGAGGACAAGTCAGGTCAGTTAGTTCTTTCTCACAGAAAGGCAAGAACGATCAAGGCTTGGGATCGTGTTAACGATGCACACGACAAAGAAGAAATCGTACAAGGTTTTGTTAAGTGTCGTACTAAAGGTGGTATGATTGTAGACGTATTTGGTATCGAAGCGTTCCTTCCTGGTTCTCAGATCGATGTTAAACCGATTCGTGACTACGATCAGTATGTTGGTAAAAACATGGAATTCAAAGTGGTTAAAATCAACCATGAGTTCAAAAATGTTGTTGTTTCTCACAAAGCGCTTATCGAAGCAGACATTGAGGAGCAGAAAAAAGAAATTATCGGGCAGCTTGAAAAAGGTCAAGTACTTGAAGGAGTGGTTAAAAACGTTACTTCTTATGGTGTATTTATCGACCTTGGAGGTGTTGATGGTCTTATCCACATTACCGATCTTTCTTGGAGTCGTGTCAACCACCCATCAGAAATCGTTGAGCTTGACCAGAAATTAAATGTTGTAATCCTTGACTTCGATGATAACAAGTCACGTATTCAATTAGGTCTTAAGCAACTTGAGAAACACCCATGGGAAGCACTTAGCGATGACATCCAAATTGGTTCTAAAATCAAAGGTAAAGTCGTAGTTATTGCTGATTATGGTGCGTTTGTTGAGGTTGCTGAAGGAGTTGAAGGTCTTGTACACGTTTCAGAAATGTCATGGTCAACTCACTTAAGATCTGCGCAAGATTTCGTGAATGTTGGTGATGAGGTTGAAGCAGTAGTTCTTACTCTTGATCGCGAAGAGCGTAAAATGTCTCTTGGTGTAAAACAACTTACTCCAGATCCATGGACTGATATTACTTCTAAGTATCCTGTTGGCTCACGCCACAAAGGAATCGTTAGAAACTTTACCAACTTCGGTGTTTTCCTTGAACTAGAAGAAGGTATTGACGGTCTTATCTATATTTCAGATCTATCTTGGACTAAGAAAATCAAGCACCCATCTGAGTTTGTTGCTGTTGGTGACACTCTTGAAGTAGAGGTTCTTGAACTAGATGTTGATGGTCGTAAACTAAGCCTAGGTCACAAACAAACTATGGAAAATCCATGGGATAAGTATGAGGCTGAGTTTGGTGAAGGTACCGTTCATACTGCTAAAATCACCGATTTAGTAGATAAGGGTGCTACCATTACTTTTAATGAAGATATCGTTGCCTTTATCCCTGCTCGTCACCTTGAAAAAGAAGACGGAAGCAAACTAGGAAAAGGTGATGAGGCTGAATTCAAGGTGATTGAATTTAACAAAGACTTCAAGCGTGTAGTTGCAAGTCATACTGCAATCTTCAGAGAGCAGGAAGCTAAGAACTTAACCGCTACTAAGAAGAAAATGGAAGCTCAAGCAGAGGAGTCTAAGACTACTCTAGGAGATGCTAACGCACAACTACAGGCTCTTAAAGATAAGATGGTGTCTAAAGGAGAGTAATTCATTTTTCTTTCTAGAATAATAAAGCCCGGGGTGTTACCCGGGCTTTTTTTGTTACTTTTGCGCTAAAGCTGACTTTATATATGTCTTCTAACCTGCTTCTCGATTCAAAATCTATTGGAGTAATCCTTCATCGACTAGCTAATCAGCTTTTAGAAACTCACCTTGATTTTAAAAACACCGTTCTTATTGGTCTACAACCTCGAGGGGTTTATTTGGCTGAACGATTAGCTAAACTTTTAAAGGAAGATTATGCGGTAAGCGACCTGCGACTCGGTTATCTCGATATCACTTTCTTTAGGGACGATTTCAGGAGATCTGAAAAACCACTGAGTGCGAGTAAGACGAAGATTGACTTTCTCGTTGAAAATCAAAAGGTAGTTTTCATCGATGATGTGCTCTATACAGGAAGAAGTATTCAATCTGCATTATCAGCTATCCAATCTTTTGGAAGACCTTCTTCTGTAGAACTAATGGTGCTTATTGATAGAAGATTTTCTCGTCATCTACCAATACAGCCCAATTATAGAGGTCGACAGGTAGATGCAATTAACGAAGAGCGTGTTCGTGTTCTTTGGAAAGATAAGGACGGAGAGGATGCTGTATATATCGAAAACAAGAATTTGAAATGAGTGAACTGAGCGTAAAGCACTTGTTGGGAATCAAATACCTCACCGAGGATGATATTCAACTTATTTTTGAAACCGCTGACCATTTCAAAGAAGTTCTTTCAAGGCCTATTAAAAAAGTACCCAGTCTTAGAGACGTTACTATAGCCAATATCTTTTTTGAAAACAGCACACGCACCAAACTTTCTTTTGAACTTGCTCAAAAGCGATTGTCTGCAGATGTAGTGAATTTTTCAGCTGGTCAATCTTCGGTTAAGAAAGGAGAAACCCTTGTGGATACCGTAAATAATATTTTAGCTATGAAGGTGGATATGGTGGTCATGCGCCATCCGAATCCAGGAGCTGGAGTGTTTCTTTCTAAACATATTGATGCAAGTATCGTAAATGCCGGGGATGGTGCACATGAACACCCAACCCAAGCTCTTTTAGATGCATTCTCAATGCGAGAAAGACTTGGAGATTTAGGGGGCAAGAAGGTACTTATTGTAGGGGATATTCTGCACTCGCGAGTAGCGCTTTCGAACATCTTTTTACTCCAAAAGTTAGGAGCTAAGGTTACGGTGTGTGGTCCTCAAACCCTAATACCCAAACACATAGCCTCTCTGGGTGTTGAAGTCGAGCATAATTTAGATCGTGCGCTTGTCAATGCTGATGTGGCAAATATGCTCCGAATTCAAAATGAGCGATTAGACCAATCTTATTTTCCATCGACTCGAGAATACGTGATGCAGTATGGTTTAACCGATGATCGTCTATCCCGACTTGATCGTGTTCCTCTGATTATGCATCCAGGTCCAATTAACCGAGGAGTAGAGATTACTTCATCGATTGCCGATTCAGAACACGCGATTATTTTAGATCAGGTTTCTAATGGGGTTGCAATTCGTATGGCGGTCATGTATTTGTTGGCCGGTAAGCAATAAAAGAATGAAGCGGTATGGCTTATAAGTTATTAGAGAATTATAGTATTGATAGGCTTCTCGGGTATGAAATATATCAACTGCAAGAGCATTTAATCGTAGCCTTAAGCGATTCTGAAGTTAGTGATCGAGATTTTCAGTGTATTGAAAAGATTGCTTCAGATCTTAGTGACAGATCATTATCCTTTGTGATTTTATCTGAAAAACTAACCTACGAGGTATTACCTGAAACTGTAAACCTTTGCCCTACCTTAGAAGAAGCCATTGATCTCATCGAATTTGAAGAAATACAAAGGGATTTAGGATTATGAGGTTTAGTGTGCGTACTCTTGGTGCTTACGCTGCTACTCCTAGAAAACTAGCTAACCCTAGTGCCCAGTATATCAGTTTTAATCGAAATCATTTTCTTATTGATTGCGGTGAGGGAACTCAGCGTTCCTTAAGAGCTTGTGGCGTAAATCTTCTAGGTATTCAGAAGGTGTTTATTTCACATTTGCACGGAGATCACTTTTATGGCCTTCCTGGTTTAATAGCAACCATGAATTCGCTCAAGCGCACAGATGAACTGGAGATTTATGGTCCTAAAGGGATCAAAGAGCTTCTAACTACACTTTTGAAGGCCTCTGATTCTTGGACACGATATCCACTTCGTTTTTTTGAACTAGAATCATTCGACTCTGAGGTTATTTTTGAATCTGACAAAGTTCGGATAGCTACTATTCCCTTAAAACACCGGATTTACACCAATGGTTTCTTGTTTGAGGTGTTTGATAATGGAGCTTGGAACAAGCTTTATGCATACTGCAGCGACACCGCCTTTTTACCTCAGATTACTATGATTATCGAAAATGTTCATGTTTTATACCATGAATCTACCTTCTTAGAAACAGAAGATCATCTCTGCGAGAAAACAAGGCATTCGACTGCTTCTCAGGCCGGTAAAATTGCACAATTAGCTCAGTCAAAATTCTTAATTTTAGGTCATTATTCAACCCGATATAAAAATCTTGATCTCTTCAGATTAGAAGCTTTGAATCATTTTAGCAGTGGTGAAATTCTTCTCTCTTATGATCACGAATTATTTGAATTTCCATGTCCGAAAAAAATTTAGCGAA
This sequence comes from Euzebya sp., assembly GCA_964217345.1. GTDB lineage: Bacteria > Bacteroidota > Bacteroidia > Flavobacteriales > Flavobacteriaceae > UBA3478. The sequence goes on along the minus strand of CAXPJI010000018.1, from coordinate 27,883 downwards.
CTATCGCAAAAACTACAGTAAATCATCACTCGATGAATCGCAACTTGAAGCGTCACCATTTGAGCTTTTTAAAATCTGGTTTGAAGAGGCTGATAATGATGCTAAAATAGAGGAGGCCAATGCGATGTCGCTTTCTACGGTTGGCAAGGATATGAAACCTCGCACTAGGGTAGTGCTCCTTAAAGAATTCAATACTCAAGGATTTGTGTTTTTCACTAATTATAAGAGTAAAAAAGGTCAAGCTCTCGAAGAAAACCCATTCGCTTGTATTTCTTTCTTTTGGGCTTCTCAGGAGCGTCAAGTAATTATTGAAGGAAAGGTTGAAAAAATTTCTGCTGAAGATTCTGATACTTACTTTAACTCTAGACCTTTAGGTAGTCGTCTTGGGGCTTTGGCTTCACCTCAAAGCGAGGTGATTTCGGATAGAGCTTTTTTAGAGAATGCTTTAAAAAAGGCTCAAGAGCAATTTAAAACTGAATTTCCAAAACGTCCCGATCATTGGGGCGGATACCTTCTTGTTCCAGAGCACTTTGAATTCTGGCAAGGGAGAGAGAACCGACTTCATGATCGAATACGTTATGATTGCGAGAATAAGTCTTGGTCTTCTGTACGATTAGCTCCTTAAAGCGTATATTACCCCTTTAATCCCTATTTATGTCTTCTTCGAAGTATCAATATATTAATCGTGAAATTAGCTGGCTTCAGTTTAACGAACGAGTTTTGCAGGAAAGTGCTGACAAACGAGTTCCTATTATTGATCGTATTCGTTTTTTGGGAATCTTTAGCAACAATCTAGATGAGTTCTTTAGGGTTAGATATGCCACGGTTAAGCGGGTGGTCGATAATGATCCGACTGGGAAGCAATTGCTCGGTGGAACCAAAGCCACTGATTTATTAGCACAGATTACTACTTTGACGATTAAATCTCAGTCTCGAAGTATGAAAATTCTAAAGGATATTACTGAGGAATTAAAGGATCACGAGATTCATTTGATTAACGAATCAGAACTTCAAGAAGACCAAAAATCATTTGTTGAAGACTACTTTTTGTCTAAAGTTAATCCTGAATTAATCACCATTGATCTTCACAGTATCGATGGTTTTCCCATGTTGAAAGAAACCGCTGCATACTTAGCGGTACGCTTAGCGAAATACAACAATACCGGGAGTTCTAAGAATAATAAAGAGGAATCGATAAGATATGCCTTAATAGAAATTCCAAATAGCTTAGATCGTTTCGTAGTGTTACCCAAAAAAGAAGGTAAGAACTACGTAATGGTACTGGATGATATTATCAGACATTGTCTTGATCGAATTTTCTTCATGTTTGATTACGATGAAATCGAGGCACATATGATAAAGATTACTCGCGATGCAGAGCTTGATATTGACGATGATCTTGAAAAAAGCTTTGTTGAAAAGATATCTACCTCGGTTAGTAATCGAAAAATTAGCGATCCCGTTCGATTTGTCTATGATAAACGAATCAAACTAGATACACTTACTTTTCTGAAGAAGAAAATTGATATAGAGAATACCGATAGTGTGATTCCGGGAGGTCGTTATCATAACCGACGTGATTACATGAGCTTTCCCAACTTTGGAAGGTCTGAATTGCAGTATGAGCGAATTGATCCTTTACCTATAGCGGGTTTTGAGATGGAGGGTAGTCTTTTCGATCAGATTCGAAAGAGAGACTATCTCATGTATACCCCATTCCAGAATTATGGGTATGTTAGTCGATTCTTAAAAGAAGCCGCGCTAGACCCTAAGGTTAAGGAAATCAAGATTACCATTTACCGACTAGCAAAAAACTCTCAAGTAGCTGCCGCTCTGATTAATGCAGCTAAAAACGGCAAAAAAGTAACCGTTCAGATTGAGCTTCAGGCACGTTTTGACGAGCAATCAAATATTGATTATGCGAATAAATTTAAAGAGGCTGGGATTAATCTAATCTTTGGTATTCGCGGCCTAAAGGTACACTCTAAGATTTGTATGATCACCCGAGAAACCAAGCCGAGATCTTTAGAGTATTTCGGATTTATTAGCACCGGTAATTTCAACGAATCGACGGCAAAAATATATACCGATTACACACTGTTTACCTCGCATAAAGGAATACTCACTGAAGTAGAAAAGGTATTTGATTTTTTAACTACTACCTATAGAGTTAGAAAATATAAGCATCTAATTATTTCTCCTCACTACACAGAAAGCACCTTTACACGTTTAATTCAACAAGAGATTCTAAATGCCAAAGCAGGGAAGCCGGCATCGATAAGAATTAAGATGAATAGCTTCACCTCTTACAAGATGATTGATCGCCTTTACCAAGCGAGTCAAGCTGGGGTAAAAATAAAAATGGTTATTCGTGGAATTAACTGTTTAGTGCCTGGAGTTAAGGGACAAAGTGAGAATATTGAAGCCATCAGTGTAGTCGATAAGTTTTTGGAACATCCGCGCGTTTTTATTTTCGAAAATGGAGGCGATTCAAAAGTGTACCTATCCTCTGCGGATTGGATGACCCGAAACATTGAAAATAGGGTAGAGGTCGGAGTGCCGATTTATCAGGAAGATCTCAAGCAAGAGGTGATTGATGGTTTTGAGATGAGCTGGAATGACAATGTTAAGGGTAGACGTTTTACGGTTAAACAAGACAATGCTTATCGCAAGAATAAAAAAGTTGCTATCCGATCTCAGTTTGATATGTACGACTACTACCGTAAGAAGTTAGACCATTAACCGTGCATCGTTTCTTTCTTACCAAGTTTGGCCATGATCTCTGCCTCGTAGGCCAATAAGTTTTGCCATTTTTGATCAACTACCTCGCGATCCCCATATTTTCTTGCGAAACCGAGAAACATGGTATAATGATTCGCTTCACTTACCATTAAGTTACGGTAGAAATTGACTAATTCTTTATCTGCAATATTTTCAGAAAGCAGCCTAAACCTCTCACAACTTCTTGCTTCAATAAGAGCAGCATACAACAACTTGTGAACTAGATGAGTAGTCTTGCTTCCTCCTTTTGGAAAGAATTTCATCAGCTCGATAACATATTCATCTTTGCGTTCTCTACCGAGTTTCCATCCTCTTTCGACGATTTTCTCATGCACCATGTTGAAATGCCCCATCTCTTCTCGTACTAGTGCAGTCATTTCTTTGACTAGTTCTGAACGGTCAGGAAAACCTATAATAATAGAAATAGCAGTGCTCGCAGCCTTTTGCTCACAATAGGCATGATCGGTAAGGATCTCTTCAATATTTTTTTCAACGACATTCACCCATCTTGGGTCGGTGGGTAATTTTAATCCAAGCATAATTATAGGTCTAAGGAGAATTTTTGTTTTAATTCTGCTACGGCAGGGTATTTAGAGATCAAGTGCTCTAGTTTTTCCTCTGGAGTATAAATGAAGTTTTCAGAGTTCTCTGTTTCTAAAACTTCTACTTGTAATTGGATACGGTCGTTCTTCGTTCGTTTTCTTAAGAAGACAAGGAGCGCCTCTTTTTCTTGTTCGATTTCTCTACGAATCGTATTGTTCGGAACCGTACTTCGTAGTGTCTCAGAATCAATTAAATCAATGGTAGCGATTTGAAGATTAGAGGCCAGTATTTTCTTACCTTTTTGTTCAAGACTGACAACGTATTGGTCGTAGTAAACTTGAATGTCTTCTAATGTAAAAGGCTCAATAGACTCAGGTCCAGCTACTTTATTGGCTTCTTCTTGCTTTTGCTTTATTTCTTTCTTTTTCTGTATTGCAGCCAGAGATAATCCCGAAACAGAATTACCTAAAGAAGGTTTTTCAATGCGGATAGCCACATTAGGAGTTGTGTCTGGAATAGAAGTGGTTTCTTCCTCAACACTCGATTCACCCGATTCTTCTTTAACGACTTTATTTTTAATAGAATCAACGGGAGGTTGAATTTTTGTCGATAAAGCCGTAGAGGTGGTTTCATTCACCTCATTAACTGGGATTAGGCTAGGCTTTTTTTTTTCAGCCGAATTTGAGAATCCAGCAATTTGAAGTAGGCTGAGTTCGATCAGTAACCTCTTGTTATTAGCTGCTCGATAGGCGGCATCAGCTTTGGTAGTAATCTCGATGCCCTCAATTAAAAATTCGATAGAACATCTAGATGCCTGTTCTTTGTACATTGGAACTAATTCTTCTGAACTATCTAAGAGTGCAATAGTCTCTTCTTTCTGTGCTACGAGTAGGTTTCTAAAGTGAGCTCCTAGACCTGAGATGATTAATTGTGCATCAAAACCGGCATTAATGAGTTCATTCAGCTGTAAAAGTATTGATCGGGTGTCTTTTTCTAAAAGACTATTGGTAAGTTCGAAAAAACTATTAAAGTCTAAAAGGTTCAGATGCTTACTGACATCTTCTGCTGTTAATTTATTCCCGCCAAAACTAATGAGTCGATCAAACAGAGAAAGCGCGTCACGGAGACCTCCATCGGCTTTAACAGCAATCATATGAAGTGCAGTTTCTTCGACTTCGACCTTTTGGTCCTCAGCGATGGTTTTTAGATGATTTGCCATGTCTTTCGTGCCAATACGTTTAAAGTCATAGCTCTGGCATCTAGATAAAATGGTGGGAAGAATTTTGTGTTTCTCTGTGGTTGCTAGAATGAAAATAGCGTGTTTAGGAGGTTCTTCTAGGGTCTTTAAAAAGGCATTGAAGGCGGCCGTACTGAGCATGTGAACCTCATCGACAATATACACTTTATGCGTGCCAATTCTCGGTGGAATTCGTACTTGATCGATTAGAGATCGAATATCATCTACCGAGTTATTCGATGCCGCATCTAGTTCAAAAATGTTAAAGCTAAAATCATTGTCGGCGCTGTCTCCAAGACTTTGTTCGTTGATTTTATGCGCTAAGATTCGAGCACAGGTCGTTTTACCAACTCCTCTTGGCCCAGAAAATAAAAGTGCATTGGCTAGACGATTATTAGCAATTGCATTTTCTAAGGTCTTAGTAATTGATTCTTGACCAACTACTTCAGAAAATTCTTTAGGACGATATTTTAACGCTGAAACAACGAAAGATTCCATAGATACAAATATAAGTTTCGTTGAGCGATCATTTATGAACTTCAAAGGTTTCTAGTCCTTGAATTATTAACAATAGTGCTACTTTTACGATCTAAAGCAGGCCACCTTGTCGCTTTATACTTTGAGATAAAGAGGAAAGTCCGGACACCATAGTGCAGCGTAGCGGGTAACACCCGTCCATCGTGAGGTGAGGACAAGTGCAACAGAAAGCAAGTACAGTTCGGCTGTAGTGAAACCAGGTAAACTCTACGCGGTGAAACGCCATGTAAACCAATGCTTGAGAGCGGCACGTTCGATATTGGAGGGTAGGCGGTTCGAGAATCTGAGTAATTGGATTCCTAGATAAATGACAGGGCTAGACAGAATCCGGCTTATGGCCTGCTTTTTTTTTAAACCAGCTGAAGGTACTACTTCCGTATTTTTTCTTCATTTCAAAGCACTGGTGATTGTCAAAGGTGAAGTTTGAAGCGTGTTCTAAGATCAAAATTCCTGATTCGTTAAGCAATGATGGCTGAGTGGTAAGTCGATCAATGAGTTCTAAATATTTGTCCTCTCCGATATCATATGGAGGGTCTCCGACCACTAGATCATAAGTAGGCTGAGTACTTTTTGAAATGAATTTAAATACATCAGAACAAGTTGCTCTAATACTGAAACCCAACAAGTCAGAGGTTTTACTAATAAATTGACAAGCCCCACGATGGGCATCTACGGCGTCAACTCTTATAGTGCCTCTTGAGCTAAATTCATAAGAGAGATTGCCGGTACCACTGAACAAATCTAAGACGCTGATTTCTATGAAATTTACTCGATGTGATAGTGCGCTGAACAGTCCTTCTTTTGCTCGATCAGTAGTCGGTTTTACAGGAAGGTTTTTTGGAGCGGATATTTTGCGACCCTTATGTGTACCTGAAATAATTCTCAAAACCTTTTATATGAATGGAAAAATTTCAGTGATGTATTGCAAATCATCATTCCATTCAGCAATTTTTTTAACCGCTTCTCTGCCATAATTTGAATGACAGTCGTAGAAAATTAGATCGAAACCTTCTTTCGTCTCAGGGGTTTGTGAATAAATGAGTAATAGATAATAATTTACTTCTTCGGCATTTACGATAGGGAACTTGTGGTAACCATATAGTTCTGATCCTTTATGAACGACTACTTCAAAATGTTTCTCGTGAAAAACACCCACCATGCGAACCTGAGACTTATCTGGTGTCGCCAAGGCACGCTTTACAAGCTCTGTTGCACTATGAGAAACGGTAAGGTTAATGTCTTTCGCTTGAAGCTCCGCCTCTAATTCGTTATTGCTTTCGAAAACATTGTAAATACCAACTGATCTAATTTCGTTATAGGCTGATTGATAAGGGGCTCTAAGCTGAAATTTGAGGTAGTTAGCAGCTTTATCTTTTTTGAAAAGTTCTTCAGCTACTAGTGTATTTGTACTGGTATAGATCAGTTTTAAAGAATTGCTATCCTCTTGCTCATCAATGAACATTTTAAACCCCTCGTATAGGGATTGTTCACTAAATAACCCTTTAGAGGATAGATTTCGTTTAGTACTAAAAAAACGATATCCATCTGTTGTGATGTGGATGGATATCGTTTGATCTGTTGACTTTGGATAGGTCAAAGCCCAAGAGGTATTAATTGTTTTTCTTCTTGTCGTAGATAGAAGGCCAGTTTCCAGAGGTACTTACATCGGTTAATGAACCTACTCTGATAGTGTTCCCATTGACCTCTTCGATACTGTTGTGTGCGTTTTCACGAGCTAAAAGATCTTTTGGCTGATCGTAAAGAACAACGTCTTTTTTAACAGATGCCTCAAATACAGGAGCATCGAACCCTTGCTTGTTCACAATGTCTGCTTTCATTTCAAAGCGCTCTCCGTTTTGTGCATAAGGAACGCTAAATAAAGTTTTGTAGCTATCATCTCCTTTGAATAGAGAATCCTTAACCGCAACGGTACCTAAGGTATCTACAACTACGGTGTCTACTTGCATGTCAATGCGGTATACTCGATTGTATCTCATGAAAGAAGAATCTTTCTGCTGAGTAATCGTGTAAACACCTGTATCAATGAAGTTGATTAGACTTTCAAAATCTTTAGCAAACTCACCATTAACGGTTCTGTAAGCTACCTGAGCGTCACGAATATCTTTTAGTTTTTCGATAACCGTTGAAAAACGTTCTTCACGGTTTTTATTAAAAGTGATAGGTGCCATTACCGATAGATAGATTTGGTAGGCTAACACTACAGAAATGACATAAAGAACTGCTTTTATTCCGGTTTTCATCGTTTAAATTTTTGGTTTCGAACGGAAACAAATCTACAATTTTTTTTCAATCACTAAAGATTTTGGTGACAGAATGAAAAGGGTGATATCTTGCGCTTATGAACACCTCTGTGTCGGCTGATCGTTTTATTCAACTTTTTCGTTCCAAATTTCCTTTTACTGCAACTTATTCACAGGAAAAAGCATTTGAACGTCTAGCTTCTTTTTTATCTGAAAATCAGTCGGATAGATTGTTTATACTTCGCGGATACGCAGGGACTGGCAAGACAACTCTTATCAATACTTTGAACAAGGTGTTACTTGAAACGGGGATGAAAACGGTGCAATTAGCACCAACGGGCAGAGCCGCTAAGGTGATCAGTCAATACACTTCGCGCCCTGCTTACACCATTCACAAAAAGATTTTTTTTCCAAAATCGGTCCGCGGAAAGGGAATTCAATTCACTTTGGCACCGAATAAACACACCCAAACTCTTTTTATTGTAGACGAAGCGTCGATGTTGTCCGATGACCTTGGAGAACGCGCTTCATCTTCGAGCGATTCTCTGCTAGAGAGCCTGTTGAAATATGTGTACAGTGGAAAGAATTGTTCATTGCTTCTTATCGGAGACACAGCTCAGTTGCCCCCTGTTCAATCTGCAGAGAGTATTGCACTTAACGATGATTTTATGGGGATGCGTGCAATGAAGGAGGTTTTTTCAGCAACTCTTACCGATGTTGTTCGGCAAGAACGAGATAGTGGGGTTCTGCATAATGCCACCCATTTACGTTCACAATTGGGACAAACCTACTTTGATGATTTAAAGTTAGAGGTGGATGATTTTGATGATATCATTAGACCACTCAGTGGAGGTGAGATGCTCGAAGCTATAGAGGATGCTTACAGAGAGGTAGGGGTGAGTGGTACCACGATTATCGTTAGGTCAAATAAAAGGGCAAACCTGTATAATCAGAATATCCGATCGAGGGTTTTACTTCTAGAAGAGTCGCTTTCTCCTGGAGACCAACTGATGGTTGTTAAAAACAATTATTTCTGGATCGATAGTTCTAGTGCAGCCTCTTTTATTGCGAATGGAGATTTAATCGAAATTTTACGTATTCACCAATTCTATGAACGTTACGATTTTCAATTTGCCAAGGTAGAAGTGCGGATGGTTGATTATCCCGAAATGGCTTCATTTGATACCGTATTACTTTTAGATACATTATCAAGTGACAGCCCATCACTGACCTATGAAGATTCGAATACCCTCTATCAAAAGGTATCAGAAGACTATGCGCATCTTAGCTCGCAATACAATCGTTATATGGGGGTGAAAACTAATCCAGAGTTTAATGCCCTTCAGGTGAAATTCTCTTACGCCATGACCTGTCATAAAGCGCAAGGAGGTCAATGGTCTCGCGTTTTTGTGGAACAACCTTATGCACCTGATGGTTTTGATGAAGGACATTTTCGATGGTTATACACGGCCTTCACAAGAGCCACTGAAAAACTATTTTTGATCGGTTTTGAAAATCGTTATTTTAATGAATAATTATCCCCTATGAAAGTAGTCGCTATGATACCGGCTCGCCTGGCTTCTTCTAGGCTTCCCGAAAAAATGATTTTAGACCTATGCGGTTTACCGGTCATTTTACGTACCTACGAAGCTGTTAAGGCAACAGGACTCTTTGATGAAGTAATTGTAGTAACAGATAGTAAGAAAATTGCCACACTCACTGAGGGACACGGCGCGCTAACGATTCTCAGTCAAAAAGATCATGAAACCGGAAGCGACCGAATCGCAGAGGCGGCTGAAGGGGTTCAGGCCGATATAATTATTAATGTTCAAGGTGATGAACCTTTTATAGATAGTAACTCGTTAAGGGCACTCATTACGTGCTTTAGAGAAGATCACGAGCAGCTTATTGATTTAGCCTCGCTGATGGTCGCGATAACCGATAAGACATCTATTGACAATCCCAATGTGGTCAAAGTAGTTACTGATTTAACCGGTAAGGCGCTCTATTTTTCTCGCTCAGCTCTCCCGTTTCATCGAGATCCTAGCCCCACGATACGTTGTTATAAACACAAAGGGGTATACGCCTTTAGAAGATCGGCACTATTAGAATTTCCCAAGTTAATTATGGGGCCGCTGGAGCGAGCTGAAAAAATTGAAGCTATTCGTTACTTAGAGCATGGTAAACGATTACAGATGATCGAAACCACTGTGGATGCACCAGGTATCGATACTAGAGCTGATTTAGACGACGCTGTTGCAAATTTCAAGAAGTTGAATTCATGAATTTTGATCAAATAAAAACCATAGCATTTGATGCAGACGATACTCTTTGGGTTAATGAAACCTATTTTCGAGATACAGAAGAGCGTTTTGCCACTCTATTAGAGCGTTATGAAACCAAGAATAAGGTAGATCAGGAGCTTTTTAAAAAAGAGATGCAGAATCTTCCCGTTTACGGATATGGTATCAAGGGCTTTATGTTGTCTATGATTGAATTGGCCTTAGAACTTTCTAATGGAAAGGTCTCACCTAAAGTCTTGCAAGAAATTCTAGCGATGGGAAAGGAAATGATTGCACATCCGGTCGAACTGCTTCCTCATATCAAAGAAGTACTTGAAAAACTGTCGAAAAAATTTCGGTTGATTGTGCTTACCAAAGGAGATTTACTCGATCAGGAACGAAAATTAGAAGCTTCAGGACTCAGCCAGTACTTTCACCATGTGGAGGTGATGAGCGATAAAACCCCAGAGAAATACAAACATTTACTCGATCATTTGCAGATTAAAACCGCTGAATTTCTGATGGTCGGAAATAGCTTAAAGTCTGATGTACTTCCACTTATTGAAATCGGGGCACAGGCCATACATATACCGTTTCATACCACATGGGCTCATGAAGAAGTATCGAAAGAGAGAGCTGAGGAAGCTGACTTTTTGACGCTTTCAGATGCTAAGGAATTACTCGAGGTTCTTCCTATTCTTTCATAGTGTGGTACACGTTCTGAACATCATCATCTTCCTCGATCTTTTCGAGTAGTTTTTCGATGTCAGCAGCTTGTTCTTCTGTAAGCTCTTTAGTTACCTGTGGGATTCGTTCAAAACCTGAAGATCGAATTTCGATTCCGCGATTTTCGAGTTCCTTCTGTAACGCGCCAAAAGCCTCAAAAGGAGCGTAGATCATCAGTGAGTCTTCATCTTGAAAGACCTCTTCTACACCGTGATCGATAAGATCAAGCTCTAACTCTTCAGGATCAATTCCTTCTGCTGAAATTTGAAAATTACAGGTATGATCGAACATGAATTCAACAGATCCTGAGGTGCCCAGGCTACCGTTACATTTATTGAAGTAGCTACGAATATTAGCAACGGTACGCGTTGAATTATCAGTAGCTGTTTCGATGAGTACGGCAATACCGTGAGGGCCATATCCTTCGTATAAGATCTCTTTAAAATCACCTAAGTTTTTATCTGTAGCACGTTTGATGGCTCTTTCTACATTATCCTTAGGCATATTTGCCGCCTTTGCATTCTGTATTACCGCACGTAGTTTTGCATTACTGTCTGGGTCTGGTCCACCTTCTTTTACAGCAATCACAATATCCTTTCCAATTCTAGTAAAGGCTTTAGACATTGCTGCCCAACGCTTCATTTTTCTAGCCTTTCTAAATTCAAACGCTCTTCCCATTTCGGTGATTTTATTTCGAAAACAAAAGTAATAAAATTGCCTATCCTTTAAATAGGGTGATGATGCCTTATTACATCATTAACGTCGAATTGAAGGTACTTAGGCAGGGGTCTGTCTTTGGCAATTACAGCTGAATAACGGATATCATTGGTGGTATACACTCGCTTTAAGGTTGGGTGAAAGTTGCCCAGTCGATCAATTAAGCTTCGAATAAAGTCTTCATGTAAGCAAAGATCTCTGCTGCCGAGATGCAGTATCCCTTTCTTGTTTCGATTGATGATGTAATGAATTTGCTGCGCTAATTTGTCTGCAAAAGTTACATTCAGCGATAAGTTGGGGAATACCTCGATCGCTTCACCTTGCAGGATCTGGGATTTTAATTCTTGTAGTCTAGGAGACTGATTTCCAAAGATCATAGGAACGCGCAGAATGGTCCATTTACGTTCGGGCAATTTCATTAGGCTGTTTTCAATCTGGATTTGATATTTTCCTTGCGGACTCACCGAAAGGGTTTTATCATTTTCATAATTCGGGAACTGGGTGTACGCATCGAAAACATTCGCAGAGCTCATAAATATAATTTGAGCTTTCTGACTGCTTAGCCATTCAATAATGTGCTTATGTGTTAATACTAAATGTGCATAAGGTCCTCTTAGTAGCGAGATAATTTGGGTGGGCTTAATCTCATCTAATATGGGTACAATGTCGTCTTCACTCACATCAAAGGAAAAGAATCGATGATTGTTCTCGAATTCTTGATGATGACAAAAGGTAGCGTAGGTATCGATGAAGGGACTTAATTCTTTGTAGAGTTTCTGGCCAATGAAGCCACTACCCCCTAGAATTAATATCCGATGTTTATTCATCAAGCCTTGTAAAAGGGTAGTTTAACTACCTCAGCCTCTAAAGATTTGTTGCGTACCTGAATAAATACTTTGGAACCAGCCACTGCCTTATTGGTAGTTACATAACCAAGACCAATACCATAACCTAAAGAAGGAGAACTGGTACCTGAAGTTACTCGTCCGATCCTTGTGCCTTCTTCATCGCAGATTTCATAGTCGTGTCTCGGAATTCCTTTGTCAATCATCTTAAAACCGACCAATCGATTAGCGACTCCTTGTTCTTTGTCTTTCTCGATCTTCTCTTTATTGATGAAATCATGATTAAATTTAGTTACCCAACCTAGACCTGCTTCGATCGGATGTGTAGTTTCATCAATATCATTACCATAGAGACAGTAACCCATTTCTAAACGTAAGGTGTCTCTTGCAGCAAGACCTATCGGTCTAATCCCGGCTTCTATAATCAGGTCCCAAAGTGCATCGACGGTATCATTTTTACAATAGATCTCAAAGCCTCCTGACCCTGTGTAACCGGTCGCTGAAATAATGAGCTCATTGATTCCTGAAAGTGACCCCTCAATAAAGTGATAAAAGGGAACACTGCTAAGGTCGTATGAGGTAAAGGATTGTAGTATTTCAGCTGCCTTTGGTCCTTGAACTGCAAGAAGTGAATAGTTGTCAGACTCATTTCTAAGTAATGCACCAATAGATTCATTTTCTTTACTAATATGAGCCCAGTCTTTTTCAATGTTAGAGGCATTCACCACTAGCATGAATTTCTCTTCATCTATTTTATAAACGATTAAGTCGTCAACAATTCCATCATCGTAATTCGGAAAGTAGTTATACTGAGCCGCACCAATTTTGAGCTTGGCAGTATCGTTACTACATACTCGATTTAATAATTCTTGAGCTTTTGGGCCTTCGATGAAAAACTCGCCCATATGCGATACATCAAATACACCAGCATTTTCTCTTACTGCATTGTGTTCTAATTGAATACCTTCATAAGAAACCGGCATTTGGAATCCGGCGAATTCAACCATTTTGGCACCTAAGGCCACATGCTTATCGTAAAGTGCAGTTTTCTTCATCACTAAATTTTGTCTAAAATTAGCGATTAATTACTGCTTAATAAGTCTTTGAGATCAGTATATGATTCTATTTTTTTCGAAACTTTTTCAAGAGAACGTAAGCGTTTTACACTCTCCGGCTTTACTACATCTTTGTCGATAGCCTTTTTCACTGCTTCATCGAACTTGACTGGATGAGCGGTTTCAAGAAAAATACCGACTTCTAAAGAAGAATCAATAGGGTCAGCTTCTAGGCCTAAGTAGCCAATAGCCCCATGAGGATCGGCGACATAAGCGTACTCCTTGAAAAGATGTTTCATTGCTTCCAATGTTTGGGAATCGTCAAAACGGTAAGCCTTAATCACACGCTCTAGATCTTGTTTTTTAAACAATTCTTCGATTCGGATAAAGTTAGAGGGATCACTAACATCCATTGCGTTAGAGAGGGTAGGAGTGGTGGGTTTAGGTTCGTAGACCTTGCTATTTAAATAGCGAACTACAGTGTCATTGATATTAGTTGCGGCGATAAAACGCTCTAGGGGTAATCCGATTTCTTTAGCCATCATCCCTGCACAAATATTTCCGAAATTCCCTGAAGGAACTGAAAATACCGGTGTTCTTGAGTCTCCAAGCTTTCTTAAGTTTTGATAGGCGGCAAAATAATAAAGCATTTGAGGTAACCAGCGCGCTACGTTAATGCTGTTTGCAGAAGTAAGCCTTCTGTGACTGGTTAAATCCTTATCAACGAAAGCTGACTTTACATAGGATTGACAATCATCAAAACTTCCTTTAACTTCAAGTGCTGTGATATTCTGACCTAACGTAGTCATTTGAAGTTCCTGTACCTCACTTACTTTTCCTTCAGGAAACAAAATAACGACATCGACACCTTCAACACCGAGAAATCCGTTGGCAACCGCACCACCAGTATCTCCTGAGGTCGCCACAAGAACCGTAGTTTTAGAACTCCAGTTTTTTCGCCCCGCGAATTTACCTAGACATTGCGCCATAAATCGAGCACCGACATCCTTGAATGCTAGTGTAGGGCCATGAAATAATTCTAAAGTATAGTGGGGACCAATTTCTACTAACGGAAATTCAAAGTCTAAGGTATTTTCGAGAATTAGTCTTAGCTCTTCTTTACTAAGATCTGGCGAAGTGAAAGGGTTCAAAGCCTCTATCGCTAATTCAATGAGTGGAACGTTAGCGATGTTGTTTAAAAGATCGGTCGAAAGTTGAGGGATTCTCTCTGGAAAATAGAGTGATCGGTCGGGTGCGATTCCTTGAATAACAGCATCACTAAAAGAAGTGACGATCGAACGTGAACCTAAATTATAGTAGTTCATGAACTCCTTTTTTATCTACGCTACCAGAATATAGTTGGTAGGCATGTTCTTTTTTAGTCAAAAGCTGATCAAAGGATTCCTCTACTGCCTTTGCGTTTTGATCACTTTCACATAAGGCAAATACCGAGGGTCCTGAGCCAGAAATCCCAAAAATTAAAGCTCCATTAGCCACTGCTAATTCTTTCAATTCATCAAAGTGAGGAATTTGTGACTTTCGGTGAGTCTCTACCACAAAGTCTTTCGCGCAATAGGCGAGTAAATCTTTGTCGTTTTTGAATAAAGCAGCCGTAAAGCCTCCGAGATTACTCCATTGTTTGATCGCTGTCTCTAAAGGGATCTCATGGGGTATTACCGTTCTAGAAGTAGAGGTTTTAATCTCAATCTGTTGATGCGCAACTACGTAATGTAGATCTAAATTGGTTTCTAGACTTACTGCCAAATGATCGTCTTGAGTGACCACTAAGCAAAATCCTCCTAAGAGCGCCGGAGCGATATTATCAGCATGTCTAGTTTTACTGGCAATAGCCTCACCGTCGATGCAAAAGGGTAGTAATTCTTCTTTGGTAAATGGTCTACCGAGTAGCTCATTTGCAGCAAAGGCAGCTCCGACGGCGCTTGCTGCACTACTTCCGACCCCACTGCCAGGCTTAATTCTTTTATCGATGTTTAGTCGAATCCCGATGTTCGGTTCTTTGGCAGCGCGATAAACCGAGTTAGCTGCCACATAGGCAACATTTTCTTCAGGCTTATTGGGGGTAGGGAATCCTTTTAGTTCTCCGAGATGAACCCCAGGGCTGTCAACGCGTTCAGCAATAATTTCATCACCAGCGTCAGAAAGGCAAAAGCCCAGTGCATCAAATCCAACATTAATGTTAGCTACAGAAGCAGGACACCATATGCGTATTGAGTTTTTCATCGTTGATTGCTTGCTCTAATAATATCCCCAAATAAACCTGAGGCGGTCACATCCGCTCCAGCACCAGCTCCTTTAATAACAAGGGGTTGAGATCGGTAACGATCCGTATATAAAATCAGAATATTGTCACTGCCTGATAGGTTGTAGTAATCTGAATCAGGGGAGACCGCTTTTAGCCCGACTTTAGTAATGAGTTGATCATTATCGTCTTTATAAAGCTCGGCCACAAACTTCAGTTTATTCCCTTTGCTATTAGCACTCTTAAAGAGGGATTGAAAATGAGATTCGTTCTCTTTTAGTGCGTCTAAAAACGCATCGATACTCGTGGCATTTGCAGCCTTTTCAGGGAGAAAAGGAGCAGTTTTGATATCCTCAATTTCTAATGGATAACCGCTCTCTCGCGCCAAGATCAATAGCTTTCTCTTTACATCGAGACCGCTCAGATCGATTCTTGGATCTGGTTCGGTGTATCCACCCGTCATTGCTTGTCGAACGATCGATTCGAAAGGTTCAGTGCCGTTATAAGTATCGAAAATGAAATTTAAACTTCCTGATAGTACCGCAGTTATAGAGTTTACTGAATCTCCAGAATCAATGAGATTCTTAAGGGTATCTATGATGGGTAATCCTGCACCTACATTGGTTTCATAGAAGAAAGGAACTTGTCCTCTTATACTTTCTTTCTGTAGGGTTTTATAATTGTCTAGGTCTGAGGAGCACGCTATCTTATTGCAGGTAACGACACCAATTCCTTGGGATAATAGTCGATAATAGGTGTTAGCAACGAGGTCACTCGCTGTATTGTCGATAAAAATACTGTTGCGTAGATTGAGCTCTGTTAGGGTGCTAATGAAGGTCTCTATACTTGCAGGTTTACCTGACTCGAGTGGTTTTTTCCAATCTTCTAGGTTATGTCCGCCAGGTATGAAACTCATTGTTCTAGAGTTACTAATTCCGACAACACGAAGGTCAATCGATAGTTTTTCGAGCAAGTGCTCTTTTTGATTATTGAGAATATTTAATAGGCGAGAACCAACGGTTCCAACACCAACAACAAAGAGATTGACTTGCTTTCGTTGACGCTCAAAGAAACGCTCATGAATAGTGTTTAGCGCTTTCTTGACATTCTTTTGTCCGATGACAAAGGAGATGTTTCGCTCCGACGAACCTTGTGCGATGGCTACAATGTTGATGTTATTGGCTCCTAGACTACTAAAGAGCTTGCCGCTTACTCCAGTATGATTCTTCATTTGTTCTCCTACCAGCGCAACGATACTTAAATCAGAAACTACAGTTACCGGATGTATTCTGCGGGTCTCGATCTCTAGCGCAAATTCTCGATCGATTACTGCTTTTGCTTGGTGTGCATCTTCTGTAGCGACAGCCACACACAAGGAATATTCTGAAGAGGCTTGGGTAATTAATATGATATTAATTCTTTCATTACCTATTGCTTCGAAAAAGCGTTTGGCGAATCCGAATCGTCCAATCATACCGGCGCCCTCAACAGTAATCAAAGAAATTGACTCTAAATGAGTAATACCTCTTACGGTAGTTTCATTTTTATCGGTTGAAAGATCCTGAATTAGCGTGCCTTGAGCATCAGGCTCAAAGGTATTCTTGATGTAAATTGGAATCTTTTTTTCAAAGGCAGGTTGTACCGATGGGGCATACAATACCTTAGCTCCGAAATGCGATAATTCTAAAGCCTCTCGATAAGAAAGTTTCTCAACGGGTCGTGCTTGTTTTACGACTCTTGGATCTGCTGTATATATCCCACTTACGTCGGTATAGATGAATAGTTTACTTGCTTCTAGCCCTGCTGAATAAAGTGCGGCTGAAAAATCAGATCCTCCTCGGCCTAGAGTGGTGGGAACCCCATTTTCAGTACTTGCGATAAAACCTGGGACAACAACAACCTCATCGTGTTCTAGTAAGCTTTGCATCGAACGATAAGATGGTTTTTGTATCACCTTTTTCTCGCCGTTTTCGTCACTTACTTTGATAAAATTGTAAGAGTTTTTCCAAATTGCCTTGCTTCCTGAGCTATTGAGTTTTTCGGTTAAGAGTAAAGAAGAAAATAGCTCGCCTGTTCCCAATATTTTATCGGTAATTCGTGGCCCTGCTTCTCTAGTTAAAAACACCCCTTCTAGCATTTTCGAAAGCTCTTCCTTGTATCTAGTAATAGCTTTTATCGCAGTCTTTGAAAGCTCGAGGCTTTCAGAAATCGCATCTACCTTAGCGAAGACACTTTCTAGTGAATCTAAGTACTCATTGTCTTGTATTGAAGCCGATTGAAGGGCCGTAGTTAAAAGATTAGTGGTGTTTCCGAACGCTGAAACAACAACCGTTACACGGTCTTTCGCGGCATGGGATTTTATAATAGCTACCACCTTGTCAAGGCGTTCTGAGTCGGCTACAGAACTACCTCCAAATTTTAATACGATCATGATTGATGAATTCTAGGCGGGCAAAGTACTTCAAAACAGAAAAAGAGCACAGAAACCTGCACTCTTTTTAACATTATTCTATTTAGAATCTAGAATTATTACTTCTTCTGCAGCAGATCTGTCAAAACGCTGCGTTTTGTTTAATCTTTAATCTGCACTTTCAGTGGTTGTAGATCGTTGAACGATTAGACTCTCTTTCGAATCTTCTAGGTCTAGAACTATTTGATCACCTTCGGTTAAACGATTATTTACAATCTCTTCGGCTAACAAATCTTCGATATACTTCTGGATCGCTCTTTTAAGTGGACGCGCACCGTATTGTTTATCGAATCCCTTGTCAGCGATAAATTCTTTCGCTTCTTTAGAGAGTTCAATTGTGTAGCCTAAATCTTCGATACGATGAACGACTTTTTTAAGCTCAATATCGATGATTTTGTGAATATCCTCTTTTTCTAAGGCGTTAAACACGACAACGTCGTCAATACGATTCAAAAACTCAGGCGCAAAAGCTTTTTTCAACGCTTTTTCAATGACTCCACGATTATGATCACCTTCTTGTGCTTTCTTGGCTGCAGTTCCAAACCCGACACCTTGCCCGAAATCTTTAATCTGTCGCGCACCAATGTTTGAAGTCATGATGATAATTGTATTTCTAAAGTCGATTTTACGGCCTAAACTATCGGTTAAGTATCCATCGTCTAAGACTTGTAAAAGCATATTGAAAATATCCGGATGTGCCTTTTCGATTTCGTCAAAAAGGATAACTGCATATGGTTTTCTTCTCACCTTTTCAGTGAGTTGTCCGCCTTCTTCATATCCGACATATCCTGGAGGTGCACCGACTAATCGCGAAATCGCAAACTTCTCCATGTACTCACTCATGTCAATTCGGATCAGTGCATCTTCACTGTCAAAAAGCTCTCTTGCTAAAACCTTGGTTAACTGTGTTTTACCAACACCTGTTTGACCTAAAAATATAAACGATCCTATAGGTTTGTTTGGATCTTTCAAGCCGGCTCGATTTCTTTGAATGGCACGCGCAACTTTATCTACTGCATCGTCCTGACCGATTAATTTCTTTTTTAAAACATTGGGGAGTTCTGCAAGTTTATTGCTTTCTGCTGTTGCGATTTTGGTTACGGGTATACCGCTCATCATTGATACTATATCGGCCACTTGTTCTGTATCGACTATCTCTCGATGCTGCTTACTCTCTTCCTCCCAGGTTGCTTGCGCATCCTCTAATTCCTTTTCAAGGCGTTTCTCGTCATCTCGTAATTTTGCGGCTTCTTCATAGCGCTGTTTTTTTACGACTTCGTTTTTAAGAACGCGCACATCTTCAAGCTTTTTCTCCAGTTCAAGAATTTGCTTCGGAACATTCATATTAATGATGTGAACACGAGATCCAGCTTCGTCTAGAGCGTCTATTGCTTTGTCGGGAAGAAAACGATCGCTAATGTATCGGTTCGTTAAGCTGACGCACGCAGCTAAGGCCTCATCAGTGTAGCGTACATTATGATGATCTTCGTAACGTTCTCTAATATTTTGAAGTATTTCAATGGTTTCATCGATAGAGGTTGGCTCCACAATGACCTTTTGAAAACGACGTTCTAGGGCTCCGTCTTTTTCGATGTGTTGACGAAACTCATCTAGGGTGGTGGCTCCAATGCATTGAACCTCTCCACGAGCAAGAGCTGGCTTAAACATGTTTGAGGCGTCTAGGCTTCCTGTTGCACCCCCTGCACCTACAATGGTATGAATTTCGTCGATGAATAGAATGATATCTCTATTCTTTTCTAACTCATTCATCACTGCCTTCATGCGTTCTTCAAATTGACCGCGATACTTAGTACCTGCCACTAGTGACGCTAAATCCAGTGTAATAACTCTTTTGTTGTAAAGGATACGAGATACTTTCTTTTGAACAATGCGCAGTGCGAGCCCCTCAGCAATGGCGCTTTTTCCTACACCGGGTTCACCGATAAGTAGTGGATTGTTCTTCTTTCTACGACTTAAGATTTGAGAAACTCGTTCAATTTCTTTAGATCGGCCAACTACGGGGTCTAGCTTATTTTCTTCGGCAAGTTTGGTTAAATCTCTTCCAAAATTATCCAGAACAGGAGTCTTTGATTTCACTCCTTTCTTTGAACTACTCGAGGCCTTATTTGATGCGTTTTCTTCTTCAGGCAGGTCAGAAGACTCTGAAAACGAATCGGCCGACGGGCTATCTAGATAATCTTCATCTTGAGTAATCATCGACTTGAACTGCTCTTTAACCGTGTCGTAATCTACTTTCATTTTCTGCATTAAACGCGTAGTCGGATCGTTTTCATTTCGAAGAATACAGAGTAAAAGATGCGCAGTATTGATGGTCGTGCTTTGGAATAATTTAGCCTCTAAAAAGGTAGTTTTAATGGCGCGTTCGGCCTGACGAGTTAACCGCAAGTTTTTCTTATCGTTACTCGTCAATTCTTCAGTATTACTAGGGCTAAGAATTTCTACTTTTCTGCGGAGATGGTCTAAATCGATATCAAGCTGATCCAGAATACTGATCGCTTTTCCGCTACCATCTTTAAGAATGCCTAAAAGCAAGTGCTCTGTTCCAATAAAGTCATGCCCTAATCGGAGTGCCTCATCTTTAGAGTGAGAGAGAACCTCTTTAACTCTCGGTGAAAAATTATCGTCCATACTTCCGCAATTAAATCTCTAAATTAATAAATCTTATTACCATTATTCAATTTTCATGCCCTGAGTTATTCACCTGACAGCTTTTCAGGTTTGTTGATAAATAGTTGATTAAACCCTGTTAAATTCGTCAATCTCGCTAGTCATTAATCGTAAATTGGCCTATTAACTTATAAGCAAATACTGTAGATCAATGAACGAAGGAGAAAAGCTCATTTCGATCAATATTGAAGACGAAATGAAGTCAGCTTACATCGATTACTCGATGTCAGTTATTGTTTCAAGAGCATTACCGGATGTAAGAGATGGTTTAAAACCTGTTCACCGTCGCGTTTTATACGGAATGCATGAGCTTGGAGTTCGCTCGAACTCGGCATACAAGAAATCAGCAAGAATTGTAGGAGAGGTACTTGGTAAATATCACCCACACGGTGATACATCGGTGTATGACACCATGGTTCGTATGGCTCAAGAATGGAGTTTGCGATATATGCTAGTTGACGGTCAGGGTAACTTCGGTTCTGTCGATGGTGATTCTCCGGCAGCAATGCGTTACACCGAGGCAAGAATGAGAAAGATTGCTGAAGAAATGCTTGCCGATATTGACAAAGATACCGTTGATCATCAGTTAAATTTTGACGATACGCTTAAAGAGCCTAAAGTACTTCCTGCAAGAGTTCCAAACCTTTTGGTTAATGGGGCTGCCGGTATCGCAGTAGGTATGGCTACGAACATGCCTCCACATAATCTTACTGAGGTTGTTCAAGGAACCATTGCCTATGTTAGAAATCGTGACATTACTATAGAAGGTCTGATGCAGTACATTAAGGCTCCAGACTTCCCAACTGGTGGTACGATTTACGGGTATGACGGAGTTAAAGAAGCCTTTGAAACAGGAAGAGGTCGAGTAGTGATTCGCGGTAAGGCAGTGATCCAAGAGGTTCAAGGTAAAGAATCTATCGTTGTTACCGAGATCCCTTATCAAGTGAATAAGGCGGATATGATCAAGAAGACTTGGGATCTTGTTAACGATAAAAAGATTGAAGGTATTTCTGCGATCAGAGATGAGTCAGATCGAAACGGGATGCGTATTGTTTATGTTTTGAAGCGTGATGCGATACCAAACATTGTACTTAATATGCTCTATAAGTACACTGCACTACAGTCTTCTTTTAGCGTAAATAATATTGCTCTTGTTAAAGGGCGCCCTCAGCTGTTAAACCTAAAAGACATGATCCATCATTTCGTGGAGCATCGTCATGAGGTGGTTATTCGTCGTTCTCAATTTGAATTAAATAAAGCAGTGGAGCGAGCTCACATCGTTGAGGGATTAATCATCGCTTCTGATAATATTGATGAGGTTATTGCTATCATTAGAAGTTCAGCAAATGTGGATGAAGCTCGTGAGAAACTGATGGAAACCTTCAAGCTTTCAGAAGCACAGGCCAAGGCGATTGTCGAAATGAGGCTGCGTCAGTTAACAGGTCTTGAGCAGGATAAACTTCGCGCTGAATATGAAGAATTGATGGCTACGATTGCCGATTTAAAAGATATTCTTGCTCGTGAGGAGCGAAGAATGGATATCATCGTTGAAGAGCTCGAAGAAATCGGATCGAAGTTCGGCGACGAACGTCGTTCACAGATTGATTATTCTGGTGGAAACTTTAGAATTGAAGATATGATTCCTGATGAGCAAGTAGTTATCACTATTTCGCATGCAGGATACATCAAGCGAACTCCACTAGCTGAATACAAGACGCAAAATAGAGGAGGAGTAGGTCAAAAAGCGTCTGCCACTCGAAATGAAGATTTTCTTGAAAATCTGTTCGTTGGTACCAACCACCAATACATGTTGTTCTTTACTCAATTAGGGAAATGTTATTGGTTGAGAGTTTTTGAAATTCCTGAAGGTTCAAGAGCTTCTAAGGGTAGAGCGATTCAAAACTTGATTCAAATCGAAAATGAAGATCGTATCAAGGCGGTAATCTGTACCCAAGATCTTAAGGATGAAGATTATGTGAATAGCCACTATGTAATCATGGCAACCAAACAAGGAGTAGTTAAAAAGACGGTATTAGAACAATATTCAAGACCGAGACAGAGTGGTATTAATGCGATTACTATTCGAGAGGGAGATGAATTACTAGAAGCTAAACTAACTACAGGATCAAGCCAAGTAATCCTTGGTCTTAAATCAGGTAAGGCGATCCGTTTCGAAGAGAGCAAAACACGTCCTATGGGTAGAAGCGCTTCAGGGGTTCGTGGAGTGACTTTAGCGGATGAAAAGGATGAAGTGATCGGTATGGTGGCCGTAAATAATCTAGAAGAGAATATTCTAGTGGTTTCTGAAAAGGGATACGGTAAGCGTTCTGAACTTGAAGACTACCGTATTACTAATCGTGGAGGAAAGGGTGTGAAAACGCTTACCATCACTGAAAAAACCGGAAATCTTGTTGCTATTAAATCGGTAACTGATGCAGACGATCTAATGATTATCAATCGCTCAGGGGTAGCTATCCGAATCTCAGTAGAGGACCTGCGTGTTATGGGTAGAGCTGCACAAGGAGTGAAGGTAATTAACCTTCGCGCTGATGATGAGATTGCAGCAGTTGCTAAGGTGGTGAAAGAAGAGGATATGGTAGATGAAGATGAAGTAAGAGATATCGAGGTTGATGAAACCAACAATTCAACAGACGAATCTATTGGTAATACGGGTGAAGAAAACTAAATTGCGCTCCATTAATTAAGAAAAATCATGAAAAAATATTTTTTAGTTGCAGCTTCAATGCTTTCAGTATTAGCTGTTAACGCACAAAAAGACGAATTAAAGGCGGCTTCTAAAGCTCTTAAAAAAGGAGATGCTGCTACTGCAATTCAGACCTTAAATCCAATCGCTGAGGTTGCTAAATCTGCTGATGATAAAACCAAAGCAGATTTCTTTGCACTTTATGGACAAGCGAGTCTTCAGTTAGCTCAAACGGGTGAAGGCGATTATGATCCAGCAATTGAAAGTTACGAGGCGATTGTTGAAATGAATGCTACTAAGTACATCGAAGAGGCTAAGCAGGCTTTAAAAACGATTTCTAACGATTTAGTTAACGCTGCAGTAGAAGCTCAGCAAACCTCAGACTTTGCACTTGCTGCGGACAAACTAGACTTAGCTTATCGATTAAGCCCTAAGGATACTATCTATCTTTATTATGCTGCAGGATCTGCAGTTAACGCCAAAGATTACAACAAGGCTTTAGAGATTTACATTCGACTAAAAGAGATGAACTACGATGGTAGTGAGAAGCGTTTTGCTGCGATTAATATTGAGTCATCAGAATTGGAGTACTTTGATCAAGCCACACGTGATCTTTATGTTAAGGCCGGTACTCACAAAGATCCTAAAGATGAAACAACTCCATCTAAGCGTTCAGAGGTAGTTAAGAATATTGCACTTATTTATCAGCAAGAAGGTCGTAACGAAGAAGCTTTAGCTGCTTACGAAGATGCTATCGCTCAAAATCCAGATGATGTAGCACTTATTTTAAACAAAGCCAATCTATATTATACTATGGGTCAGCCTGAGAAGTTTAAGTCCTTAATGCAGGAGGCCTCAGCGATGGATCCTACCAACCCTGATCTTCAGTATAATATTGGAGTAATTGCAATGGAGCAAAATAATATGGAAGAGGCTCGTGCTGCTTTCTATCGTGCTCTAGAAATAGATCCAACTTATATCAATGCAACTTTAAACCTTTCAACGACTTATATCAATGAAGGAAATTCCTTAGTAGATCAAATGAATGATCTGGCTATGTCTAGCAAATCTTCTGATCTTGATAAGTATGATGCTCTTAAGAAGCAAAAAGAAGAGCTCTTTATGGAAGGAGCTAAAGTCCTTGAAGCTTCTTTAGAGAACCTTCCTGGGAATCAGGAGCTTCTTAATCAGCTAAAGAATATTTACGGAGCTCTAGGAGATAACGCCAACTTTAAGCGTATTCTAGGAATGTTACAACAGTAATTTCTCCTCTAGTAACTTTTTATTGAAAGCCCTCATTACGAGGGTTTTTTTATTGGTTTAGGGTTTTGATCACCCTTAATTGATGAGTGTATTGATTGGTATGGGGATTGAATATACCGGTATGATCGATTCGATCAATTCTTACACAACCATGGGCATGAATGATGTAGTTGTTTTTTAGTAGAATGCCTACATGTATTAGTTCACCTTCTTCATTATCAAAAAAAGCAAGGTCTCCCGGGGTGCTCTCCTCTAAAAATGACATCGGAACCCCTTCTTTAGCTTGTAACTCAAGATTTCTAGGCAACCATTTCTGTGCGGTTTTATATACAATTTGAGTGAACCCATCAGCATCTATTCCGAATGGCGATCTACCTCCCTTCATATAGGGCGCATACGTGTATCTCAAAGCTGTTTCAACTAGATCAGATGGGGTTGGTTCCTCTGTTTCTTTGTTTTCATGTCCTAGATTAGACATAATATCCATTCTTGATCCAATTAAAATAGGCAGTAGTTGCTGGTTTTCTAAAAGTGCATAATTCGTCAAATGCCTATTGTAAACCGCTTTTGAAAAATCATCAAGTTCTTTGGCCAAATCTGAATCGATAGTGGCGTAAAGACTATTTAAAATGTATCCAGTAGACTCGTCGTATTCAAACCTGATTTTAGACCAGAATTTTTTAACCTCAATCAGCGTAAAATGATCTCCGTACAAAAGTTGATTAACGATTTCGCTTGACTCGCTAGGGGTTTTATAAACATTAATAACACTTAGTCCGCAAATGCCGTGAGTCTGTTTCAATGGATCGGTAAATCGTTAGGAATACGAAAATACTAAAAAACAATATTTTCTATTTTTGAAGAATACTTAATTGTCACTATGTCCGCATCTCATCAGCAAGTTCAAAAGCGAAGAACTTTTTTATTTACCGTGTTACTCCATGTTGCTGCGGTCGCCTTTTTACTTTGGATTTTTCCATCCCAAGTAACCTTCAATTATCAGTATGCTAAAGGGAGGCCTTGGAATTATGAAAACCTATATGCCCCCTTTGACTTTGAAATAAAAAAAACCGATACCCAAATTCAGGAGGAGCGTGATGCTTTATTAAGAGACAAGATCTTTTATTACCGTTATGACGACGAAATTGTTGCTACTGAACGGTCCTATTTATCAGAGCGTCTCGAATCGATTTTTCCTAGAATATCTGTGGGTAATGCTAGGTTTAATTTATGGCTAAAATCCTTAGAGCTCGCCTTTGATGCAATCTATAAGAATGGGGTGATCAAAGGTTCTTTTCCGTCAGATCGAATCAAGGTGGTTAAGAATAATCAAGCCGAAACTATTGTAGCGAATAAATTAACAGGCACCGACAATTTGAAGGAAAGTGTGAATCGATTTGAGTTCAAAGGAGTGGAGCCGTCAGTCATAGAATCACTAAAAGCGATTCTGGTTCAAAGTATACGTCCGAATTTAATTCTTGAAGAAGCGCTTACTGAAAATGCATTTCAAACACAGCTTAGCCAACTGTCTCTTACCAGGGGAATCGTCTTTGAAGGTAAATTAATCATCGCCAAAGGTGAGGTGATTGACGATGCAACCTTTCAAATCATCGAATCGCTCCGTACTCAATACCAATCAGACCAGTGGCAAGAATCAAACACCTACTACCTTCTTGGAGCTTATGGGATTTTGATCTCGTTATTATTACTACTACTCTTACTTTATCTGAAAAGATATCGTCTCGATATTTATCAAAACACCAATCAGTTAACGTTTATTTTTTTCAACATCCTACTGATGGTATCATTAGTATTAGTGTTGACCAAAATAGATGAACGGTTCGTTTATTTAGCACCACTTTCAATATTGCCCTTAGTGTTAAAGAACTTCTTTGATGCTAGGTTAGCGTTGTTTGTACATCTAATGACTTTGTTGATCTTAGGTATGGTGCTTCCTAATGCTTACGAATTCTTGTTTTTACAGCTCTCGGCCGGTATTGTAGTGATGCTAGGTTCTAATGAACTACATAAGCGGACCAATTTATTCGCTGCCGCTTTCTTTGTTACACTAGTGTACATTATTTCCTATGTGGCGTTTCATGGATTAAGGGGAGGGGCCATTTTATCCATTGACCTTTGGGTGTTGATCTTATTTGTATTGAATGGGATGCTCACGCTATTCTCTCAGCCGTTAATTTATCTCTATGAAAAGCTTTTTAGCTTAGTGTCGGATGTTTCCCTTCTAGAACTTTCAGACACCAACTCAAAACTATTAAAAGAGTTGTCTGATAATGCTCCTGGAACTTTTAATCATTCATTGCAAGTGGCTAATCTTTGTGAAGCTGCAGCGAATGCGGTAGGGGCCAATAGTCTTTTGCTTAGGGTAGGAGCGCTTTATCATGATATTGGCAAACTCTCGGCGCCAGAATTCTTTACCGAAAATCAAATACAAGGTGCAAACCCTCACGAAGATTTAACTCCTTCAGAAAGTGCTCATATTATTAGACGACATGTAATCAACGGTATCGAAATCGCGCGTAAAAACAACCTGCCTGATCGTGTGATTGATTTTATTCGAACTCATCACGGTAATAGCCTTGTTTACTACTTCTATAAAAAGCAGCTCGAAGAGGAAGGGGAGGCGAATGAAAAGGATTTTAGATATCCAGGACCAATTCCTTTTTCAAAGGAAACAGCTATTCTCATGATGTGTGATGCCGTAGAGGCTGCGAGCAAGAGTTTGAAGCAACCCGATTACCCAACTTTAGACCAATTTGTGGAGCGAATTATCTCTGGACAGTTAGAAGGCGGACAGTACTCGGCCGCAACGATTACTCTCAAGGAAATCGAAATTATTAAGGCTGTACTCAAGAAAAAACTGACCAATATCTACCATGTTCGAGTAGAATATCCAGAATAGTGAAATTTCTCTCTTTTTTTCTTGTTAGAATCGACCTTAAACAATATTTTTGCGCCCACCTTTATACCAAAGGTTAAATCAGATTGGAGAGGTGCCGGAGTGGTAACGGAGCAGATTGCTAATCTGTCAGCGCGTAAGTGCTGCCTGGGTTCGAGTCCCAGTCTCTCCGCACAAACTTTCGGGGTGTAGCGTAGCCCGGTCATCGCGCCTGCTTTGGGAGCAGGAGGTCGCAGGTTCGAATCCTGCCACCCCGACAAAATTAGGGATGTTGCTTTAAGAGCTTCATCCCTTTTTTTATGCGCTTCAACGAAGTTTAGTATTTGAAGGATTGACTATATATTTTGTTCTACTAGCTTGACTCGAAATTGGGCATAAAAAAAGACGCTCATTGGGCGTCTTTTTCTTGATTTTTAAGTGATCGCGATAGGATTCGAACCTATGACCGTCTGCTTAGAAGGCAGATGCTCTATCCAGCTGAGCTACGCGACCAGTCATTAATAAAAAACCGAACATGTGTCCGGTCTTTTTGTCGGGGTGGCAGGATTCGAACCTGCGACCTCCTGCTCCCAAAGCAGGCGCGATAACCGGGCTACG
>CAXPJI010000017.1:0-43549 GCA_964217345.1 Euzebya sp. | reverse complement strand
AAAAATAGAGGTATAAAAGTATTATTTCCTGAAAAAACCTTTGCTACTGCTGATCATAACACACCAACAGTTAATCAACATCTTCCTGTTAAAGATCCACTTTCAGCAAACCAATTAAAAGCTCTTGAAGAAAACTCAAACGAACATGGTATTTCTTACTGGGGTCTTGGTCACGAAAAAAACGGAATTGTACACGTTGTAGGTCCAGAATACGGTATTACCGTACCAGGAGCAACCATCGTTTGTGGAGATTCACATACTTCAACCCATGGTGCATTTGGCGCCATTGCCTTTGGTATTGGTACTTCTGAGGTAGAGATGGTACTTGCTTCACAATGTATTATGCAGCCAAAACCGAAGAGCATGCGTATTCATATTGAAGGAGAAGTAGGCAATGGAGTTACGCCAAAAGATGTTGCCTTATACATCATTTCGAAACTGAGCACTTCAGGTGCAACAGGATACTTCGTGGAATACACCGGGATTGTTTTTGAAAACATGAGTATGGAGGGTCGTATGACCGTTTGTAATCTTTCGATTGAAATGGGAGCCCGAGGTGGTATGATCGCACCAGATCAAACTACTTTTCATTATATCAAAGGACGTGAATTCGCTCCTCAAGGAGCCGACTGGGATAAGGCCATGGATTACTGGCAGACGCTCTACACCGATGAGGGAGCTACTTACGATAAAGAATTAGTGCTTCAAGGTTCTGACATCGAACCGATGATTACTTATGGAACCAATCCTGGAATGGGGGTAGGTATTTCTAAGAGCATCCCTTCGGCGAGCGAGTCAAAAGACAGCGCAGAGAGCTATAAAAAATCACTCAATTACATGGGATTCAACGAAAACGAACCCCTATTAGGTAAGAAAGTTGATTACATATTCTTAGGTAGCTGTACCAATGGTCGTATCGAAGATTTTAGAGCCTTTACCAACATCATTAAGGGACGTAAAAAAGCTGATCATATTACTGCTTGGTTAGTTCCAGGTTCGCATAAGGTGCGCCAAGCAATCATTGACGAAGGTCTTTATGATATTCTCACTGAGGCAGGCTTTGAATTAAGAGAGCCTGGTTGTTCAGCATGTCTAGCAATGAATGAGGATAAGATACCTGCAGGTAAAGTAGCGGTAAGCACCTCAAACAGAAACTTCGAAGGTCGTCAAGGACCTGGAGCACGAACCATGCTTGCAAGCCCGACTGTAGCCGCTGCGACCGCAGTAATGGGAGTAGTAACTGATCCAAGAACATTAAGCAACTAAGATGGCCTACGATAAATTCACCAAACTAACGAGTACTGCGGTACCCCTACCGATCGAGAACGTAGATACCGACCAAATCATTCCTGCTCGCTTTTTAAAAGCAACAGAACGTAAAGGTTTCGGAGATAACTTATTTAGAGACTGGCGCTTTAACCAAGACAATACTCCTAAAGAAGATTTCGTTTTAAATAATGAGACCTACACCGGGAAAATCTTAGTTGGAGGTAAAAACTTCGGTTCTGGATCATCAAGAGAGCATGCTGCATGGGCCATCTATGACTATGGATTTCGATGTGTCATCTCAAGTTTCTTTGCCGATATCTTTAAAAATAACTGTTTAAATATCGGGGTATTACCTGTTCAGGTATCTGAAGCCTTTTTAGCAGAGATTTTCAAAGCAATTGAAGCAAACCCAGAAGTGCAGATTACGGTTGATCTTGAAGCTCAAACCGTCTCTTTGGAGGGAAGTGAAACTACGGAATCCTTCGACATCAATTCATACAAGAAAGAAAATATGAAGAACGGATTTGACGATATCGACTACCTACTCAACCTCGGTGACGATATCGCTACGTTCGCTACTCAAAGACCCTTTTAATAGGTTCAAATCTGAATGAAATGAGCCCTCAAAGAAAGCGTCTTGTTGAAATAATGGACACCACCCTCAGGGATGGTGAACAAACCTCAGGGGTTTCATTTACCGCTGGCGAAAAACTAACGGTTGCTCAACTTCTCTTAGAAGAATTAGGAGTCAATCGAATTGAAATCGCCTCAGCTCGCGTTTCTAAAGGAGAGCTCGATGCGGTTAAACGAATCACTGACTGGGCTTCAAACAAAGGATATCTAGACCGTGTAGAGGTGTTAACCTTTGTAGATAACGGAGTCTCTTTAGATTGGATGAAGGATGCCGGTGCTAAAGTTCAAAACTTGCTCACCAAAGGTTCGATGAACCACTTAACGCATCAGCTGAGACAAACTCCACAAGAACACTTTAGTCTCATCGCAGAAAATCTAAAAACCGCTGCAGCTAAGGGGATTACTTCTAATATTTATCTCGAAGATTGGAGCAATGGAATGCGCAATTCTAGAGAATATGTTTTTGAGTTCCTAGATTTCTTAAGCACCCAGTCTGTTTCAAAGATTTTACTACCTGATACCTTAGGAGTATTAACCCCTGACGAGACCTTCAGGTACTTAAAAGAAATACTCGAACGTTATCCAGATCAACATTTTGATTTTCACGGGCACAACGACTACGACCTAGGCGTTGCTAATGCACTGGAGGCTGTACGCGCTGGAGTTCACGGCTTACACCTAACGGTAAACGGCATGGGTGAGCGAGCAGGTAATGCACCGCTAGCTAGTGTCATTGCGGTTCTCAATGACTTTGAACCTAGCGTTAAAACCGATGTAAAAGAAAAGGCGCTTTTTAAGGTGAGTCAACTGGTTGCTACCTTCAGCGGTTTTCATATTCCAGTGAATAAACCTGTAGTTGGTGCAAATGTATTTACGCAAACCGCTGGCATTCACGCTGACGGAGATGCCAAGAATAACTTGTATTACAACGATCTACTCCCTGAGCGTTTTGGTAGAAAACGCGCTTATGCTTTAGGAAAAACCTCGGGTAAAGCGAATATTGCCAAAAACCTCTCTGCACTGGGGATTACCTTAAGTGATGAAGACCTCAAGAAGGTAACTGCTCAGGTAATTGCACTAGGAGACAAAAAACAGAAGGTAACCTTAGACGACCTACCCTACATCATCTCAGATGTATTAGGAGAATCAAGCTATGAGCAGCATGTTAAGGTGACTTCATACGTACTTACTCATTCAAAAGGACTAAAACCTTCAACCACGGTAAGTCTTCAAATAGGAGATGAAGTTCACGAAGAAATTGCATCAGGAGATGGTCAGTACGACGCCTTTATCAATGCGGTTCGCAAAATCTATAAGAAGAAGCAGTTAGAACTTCCTAGACTTGTGGATTATTTAGTGATGATACCTCCCGGCAGTAACTCTGATGCTCTTTGTGAAACTACCATTACTTGGAAGCACAAAGAACGTGAATTTACCACCAGAGGACTCGATGTAGATCAAACCGTATCGGCTATTAAGGCTACCGAAAAAATGTTAAATCAAATTACTACCTAATGAATTATACTATTGCACTGCTTGCTGGCGACGGGATTGGACCAGAAGTAACCGCCGAAGCTGTAAAAGTGAGCAACGCGATTGCTAAAAAATTCGGCCACGAACTGAATTGGAAACCTGCACTAACCGGAGCTGCTGCTATCGATGCAGTGGGCGATCCTTATCCGCCAGAAACTCATGAAGTTTGTGCAAGCTCTGATGCCGTATTATTCGGAGCAATTGGTCTCCCTAGATTTGATAATGATCCTTCTGCAAAGGTACGTCCCGAGCAAGGATTGCTTCGTATGAGAAAGCAACTGGGACTGTTTGCCAATGTGCGTCCAACCTTTGTTTTCCCATCGCTTATCGACAAGTCTCCTCTTAAGAGAGATCGTATCGAAGGAACCGACCTTGTTTTCGTTCGTGAACTTACCGGCGGAATCTACTTTGGAGAGCGCGGAAGACAAGACGAGGGTGAAACAGCTTATGACACCTGTACTTACACTCGCGAAGAAATCATAAGATTAGCTCGCAAAGGATTTGAACTTGCGAGGTCAAGACGCAAGTCTCTTTGCCTAGTTGACAAAGCGAACGTACTAGAAACCTCTAGACTTTGGAGAGAAACCCTTCAAGGAATGGAAGCAGAGTACCCAGACGTGAAGGTAACCTACGAACTAGTAGACGCCGTTGCCATGCGACTTATTCAATGGCCTAGCGCATACGATGTTCTGATCACCGAAAACTTATTCGGAGACATCCTTACCGATGAAGCCTCTGTAATTTCTGGATCAATGGGACTCATGCCTTCAGCATCTATTGGTTCAGAGGTTGCACTCTACGAGCCTATTCACGGTTCATTCCCTCAGGCGACTGGCAAGAATATCGCTAACCCCTTAGCAACCGTACTATCGGCTGCTATGATGTTCGAAATGTCATTCAATCTGAAAGAAGAGGCCGAACTCATTCGCTCGGTTGTAAATCAGTCTTTAGCTGACGGTGTAGTTACTGAAGACCTTGCTGACGGCGCAAAAGCTTACAAGACTTCAGAGGTGGGAGATTATTTGGTCTCGCTCATTGAAAAAGCATAAGTAATGAAAGCAAAAAGGGCGCCGATGGCGCCCTTTTTTATGGATTAAATTGAAGTGATTATACAATCTTCTTCATATCGGTCATTGCTGTTCTAAGCGTGGTTCCAATTGCCTCGATAGGGTGATTGCGTAGAGCGGCATTCACTTCGATCAATCTCTTGTTATCTACTCCGGTTGAAGCAACACCTTTACCAATGACATCGGTATCAATAGTCTTCATAAAATCAGTAAGTAGTGGCTTACAAGCATGATCGAATAAGTAACATCCGTACTCTGCCGTATCTGAAATCACTCGGTTCATTTCGTAAAGTTTCTTACGAGCGATGGTGTTAGCGATCAGCGGTGTTTCGTGAAGTGACTCATAGTAAGCCGACTCTGATTTGATACCAGCGTCTACCATAGTTTCATAGGCTAATTCAACACCGGCACGAACGAAAGCGACCATAAGAATTCCATGGTCAAAGTACTCTTGCTCATCGATAGCGGCTGAAGTAGCTTCGGTTTTCTCAAAATTGGTTTCTGCAGTTGCTGCTCTCCAGGTAAGAAGATTTTTATCGTCATTTGCCCAGTCTTCCATCATTGTTGAAGAGAAGTGTCCTGACATGATATCATCCATATGCTTTTGAAATAAAGGAGCCATAATGGTTTTAAGCTCTTCAGATAATTCGAAAGCTTTGATCTTGGCGCTGTTAGAAAGTCGATCCATCATATGAGTAATACCACCGTGCTTTAAAGCCTCGGTAATGGTTTCCCATCCGTACTGAATTAATTTCGCAGCATACGCTGGCTCGATTCCCTTCTCAACCATCTTATCGAAGGAAAGAATAGAACCGGTTTGAAGCACTCCACAAAGAATGGTTTGCTCTCCCATTAAATCTGATTTCACTTCAGCAACAAAGCTTGACTCAAGTACACCGGCACGGTGTCCCCCTGTAGCAACTGCATATGCCTTTGCTTGCGCTAGACCTTTACCTTCAGGATCATTCTCTGGGTGAACCGCAATAAGGGTAGGTACTCCGAAACCGCGCTTATACTCTTCACGAACCTCTGAACCTGGACTCTTTGGAGCAACCATAATTACCGTAAGGTCTTTTCTTACTTGTGTACCTTCTTCAACGATGTTGAATCCGTGAGAATACGTAAGGGTAGCTCCTTGTTTCATATGTGGCATAACCGCCTCAACCACTGCTGTGTGCTGTTTGTCTGGAGTTAGGTTAATCACTACATCCGCAGACGGAATAAGTTCTTCATAAGTACCTACTTTGAAGTTATTCGAAGTTGCATTCACGTAAGAAGCACGCTTTTGATCAATCGCCGATTGACGAAGAGCATAAGAAATGTCTAGTCCTGAATCGCGCATGTTTAACCCTTGGTTTAGACCCTGAGCACCGCATCCTACGATCACGATTTTCTTGCCCTCTAGAGCAGATACGCCATCAGCGAACTCGTCCGAAGACATGAAACGACATTTTCCTAGTTGAAGTAATTGCTCTCTAAGTGAAAGCGTGTTGAAGTAATTAGCCATAATTATTGGTTATTTTCTGTAAAGGAATTTAAAATTTTTGAAATGCCCATTGGGGCTTTGGTTACCGAAAGACGGCCTGATCGAACAAATTGAAGTAATCCGAAAGGAGCCAGTTGCTCTCTTAATTGTTCAGTCTCGTGTCTAAATCCGGTCTTTTCGATAACAAAGAACTCAGGAGAAACGGTAACGATATTCGCATGACTCTGCTTTATGAAGTTTTGAATCTGGCGTTCCTCGAAAAGGAAGTTCGTCTTTACCTTATAAAGGGCAGTCTCTTGAAAAATCGTCTCCTCATCGGTATGATAAAAAGCCTTGATCACATCGACCTGCTTTTCAATCTGCTGTACGAGTTTTTTCACATGAGCCTCGGTCACATTCACCACGATCACAAATCGAAATACGTCTGTGATTTCAGAAGGGGAAGTAGTTAGACTCTCAATATTGATGTGTCTTTTTAAGAAAATCGCTGAAATACGGTTCAGTAAGCCAACGTTATTTTCTGAATAAATCGAAATAGTATAAGTGGTTGTCATTACTGTAAACGAATTTCATTAAGTGAAGCCCCTGTCGGAATCATTGGGAAAACATTGTCTTCCTTTTCAACTGCAACTTCTAAGAAGTATGGGCCTTCTGCGTTAATCATTTCTTCAATAGCAGCAGCCAAGTCTTTACGCTCGGTTACCTTCTGAGCCGGGATATGATATCCTTTAGCGATAGTAACAAAGTCTGGGTTGGTCATCTCAGTCGAAGCATAACGACGATCGAAGAATAGCTGTTGCCACTGTCTAACCATTCCTAAGTATTCATTATTGAGTACTAGGATTTTAACGGCTACTCCGGTTTGAAAGATCGTACCTAACTCTTGAATCGTCATTTGGTAGCCACCATCACCAATCACTGCAACTACTTGTCGATCTGGGGCTCCCATTTTGGCACCAATCGCAGCAGGTAAGGCAAACCCCATAGTACCTAAACCACCTGAGGTTACATTACTCTTTGACCTCACAAATTCTGCATATCGACAGGCGATCATTTGGTGTTGTCCTACATCGGTTACAATAACGGCATCAGAACCCGCTGCCTTATTCACTGCAACGATCACCTCTCCCATGGTTAAACCTTCTTTGGTTGGCTTTGTATCTTTCTCAATAACTACCTCATATTCTTTGTCGTATAATTCGTCAAAGCGAGCTAACCAAGAATCTAATTTTTTCGGGGCTACAAGTTCAGTAAGTGCAGCAAGGCTTTGCTTACAATCACCTAAAACCGGGTAATCGGCATGAACGTTTTTATCAATCTCGGCCGGATCAATCTCGAGGTGTACAACCTCAGCTTGAGCGGCATAAGCGTCTAGTCTACCAGTCACACGATCATCGAATCGCATACCTATAGCGATAAGCACATCACATTCTTGAGTGAGCAGGTTAGGCGCGTAGTTTCCGTGCATACCTACCATCCCCTTGTTGAGCGGATGTGAAGTCTCCAGTGCTGAAAGGCCTAGGATTGTCCATACCGCAGGAATACCTGACTTCTCTACGAATGCCTTGAATTCAGCCTCAGCGTTACCGAGAATTACTCCTTGTCCCCATACAATCAGCGGTTGCTTCGCTTTATTGATCGCTTCAGCAGCTGCTTCTACTTGACTTTGATCTAAAGTCGGAACCGGCTTGTAGCTTCGAATACCCGTACACGGCTTGTACTCAAAATCAAGCATACCGAATTGAGCACCTTTAGTAATATCGACGAGAACTGGTCCTGGTCGTCCAGATCTCGCGATGTAAAAAGCACGAGCTAGAATTTCAGGAATCTCTTTTGCCTCAGTAACCTGATAATTCCATTTAGTAACCGGAGTTGAAATTCCGATAATATCTGTTTCTTGAAAGGCATCAGAACCTAACAAATGCGAACCTACTTGACCCGTGATACAAACCATTGGGGTTGAATCAATTTGCGCATCGGCAATACCGGTAATTAAGTTGGTTGCTCCAGGCCCTGAGGTAGCTATTGCTACTCCAACCTTTCCTGAAGTTCGGGCGTAACCCTGAGCGGCATGAGTAGCACCTTGCTCATGACGGGTAAGCACATGGTGCAGATCGTCTTGAAATTTGTACAACTCATCATACACGGGCATAATCGCACCTCCTGGGTATCCGTAGATAAGATCTACACCCTCTTCGAGAAGGCAGCGAATAACCGCCTCAGCTCCACTTATATGCATAGCTTTTTCTTTCATTTATAAATCGGTCACACAACCTTTAGAGGCTGTTGAGACATTTTTTATGTATTTGTATAAAACCCCACTTTGGAATTTGTAAGGAGGTTGCTTCCACTTACTAGCACGCTCGGCAAGAACTTCATCGCTCAGGTGAACATTTAAGGTGTTGTCTTCGGCGTTAATTTCAATAATATCTCCATTCTCGATCAGTGCGATAGGACCTCCTTCTTGAGCTTCAGGAACAATATGTCCTACTACGAATCCGTGGGTACCCCCAGAGAAACGTCCATCAGTAATCAGCGCCACCGACTTTCCGAGTCCGGCTCCCATAATTGCAGCGGTAGGCTTAAGCATTTCAGGCATTCCTGGTCCCCCTTTAGGGCCTTCATAACGAATCACCACTACCTCGCCTGGTTGTACCTCTCCGTTTCGAATACCATCATTTGCCGCATACTCTCCTTCAAAAACACGTGCAGGTCCCTTGAACTGAAGGCCTTCTTTACCCGTAATTTTTGCAACACTTCCTTCAGGAGCAAGGTTACCCTTTAAAATTCGAATGTGACCCGATTCTTTGATCGGTTGATTGACCGGATAGATCACATCTTGACCCGCCTCTAGCGAAGGAACATCTTTTAAGTTTTCGGCTAAAGTCTTTCCTGTTACCGTCATACAATCACCGTGTAACATATCATTCTCTAACATAAACTTCAGTACTGCAGGAACCCCTCCTACTCGGTGCAAGTCTTCCATTAAGTACTTACCACTAGGTTTAAGATCGGCCAAGAATGGGGTCTTATCCATCAATGTCTGAAAATCATCAATGGTAAAATCAATTTCTGCCGCTCTAGTAATCGCTAAAAAGTGAAGTACCGCATTCGTAGAACCTCCTAATACAGCAATCAGTCGAACTGCATTTTCAATGGATTTACGAGTAACGATATCCTTTGGCTTCAGGTCAAGCTCAATTAATTTTCTAACGGCAGCACCTATGCGCTCGCATTCTTCTTTTTTGTCAACGCTAACCGCAGGGTTCGAAGAGTTGTAAGGAAGTGTCATTCCTAGGGCTTCAATAGCAGAAGCCATCGTATTAGCAGTATACATACCACCACAAGCTCCAGCTCCCGGACAAGCATTTTCAACCACTGAATTAAACTCAGCCTCATCAATCTTACCAGCAACTTTCTCTCCCCAAGCTTCAAAGGCAGATACTACATCTAATTTTTTACTGTTATGACATCCAGAGGCAATAGTACCTCCGTAAACCATGATACTCGGACGGTTCAATCGAAGCATCGCCATAAGTGCACCCGGCATATTTTTGTCACATCCTACCACAGGAATAACCGCATCGTAAGACATGGCCTGTACAACCGTTTCAATAGAATCAGCAATTACATCTCTCGAAGGCAACGAAAAACGCATGCCTGGAGTTCCCATAGAAATCCCATCACTCACACCAATGGTGTTGAAGATTAGGCCTACAAGATCCGCACTTTGAACACCCTCTTTAATAACCACCGATAGGTCATTCAGATGCATATTACAAGGATTACCTTCATAACCAGTACTCGCAATACCGACGAATGGCTTTTTGAAATCATCTTTGGTTAATCCAATGGCATGCAACATTGCTTGCGCTGCAGGCTGGGTTGGATCCTGGCTAACCGCCTGGCTATATTTATTTAAGGGGGTACTCATCTATTTCATTATTTCTAACAGGTAAAAATACCGCTCGAAAGAGGGCTTGCATACGCCGTCTAAAACATAATGTTATTTTCAAATGCTATTTTATATTTTAATCAATTGATTTTCAATATTTTAATTTGAAATATTATACAATATCCAAAATTTTCAATAGTCTCAATTTTTTCATCATTGACCGCCTTGAACATCTTGTGTATCTTCGTTTTGTACTAAACTTGGGTTCATGAAAATTAAGTTCGCTATCGCTTTTACTTTATTACTAGGTGTCAATTTACTCTCAGCCCAAACTACGAGAGTGTTTGGCGTAGCTCACCAAGATGATTGGCAACTGTTCATGAATCCTAATGTCGCTAACAGTATTCAGAGCCCTGAAGACAAGACCGTGATCATTCATCTTACTGCAGGAGACGCTGGCTATGGAATGGGTAACGATGCCTTTTACAAAGCAAGGGAAGAAGGAGCCTTAAGAGCCGTTCGGTTCCTCTCGAACACCGCAGAGGATCGATCAAAAATTGGCGATGAGATGAGTCGATCGATTACCTTGATTAGAAACCATCCGATACTTACTTATACCTATCACAACACGGTAGTTTATTTTCTTCGACTTCCTGACGGGAACGGGGACGGTTCTGGATTTGAATTACACCAACAAAAAAGCCTCGAGAAGTTCTACAATCGACAAGTAGTCGATTTTAAAGCTATTGACCAAAGCACTACTTACACCAATAAGGAAGATCTATTGGGAACCCTAAAGGAATTGATTGCTACGGCTCACACAGGAACTCAATTAGAAATACACCTCAGCGAACTCAGCGAAGACTTAAATGTAGACGATCACTCTGACCATTTGACGGCTTCACGTTTCATCAGTGAAGCAGCGACTAATCAGTTCAAAGGAGAATTCTATTACTACATTGATTACCAGTCGGCGAATCTAGAAAGTAACCTTGAGCGATCAGAAATTTTGATTAACTCTGGAGCTTGGGGGGCCACCGCTTCTGGGCTTAGCGATCACAGACATGCCAGCCTATGGGATGAATACCATACCACCTATTTAGATCGCCAATATTACAGAGTTCTCCCTATAAGCCCTGGGCGCTAAGAAGACTGAGCATCGTCGTTATCCCTTCTCTGAAATTGCCCAAACGGATATTCTCATTAGGACTATGCTGATTGTTATCGGCATTTACTGTCGGGATAATCACCGCATCAATTCCTAAAGCCTCTACGAACGGAGAGATAGGAATAGAGCCTCCCATTAGACGAAGTTGTACTACATTTTCAAACCCGGCACGGTCCATTTGGGTGCGTAACCAACCTCCGATCGGCGAGTTCATATCCGTTCTGAAAGCTGCATAGGAGACTTTAGAACTTAACTGCACGATGCGATCAAACTGTTGTCGCTCCTGGTCAGTAGGTTCATGATCTAATACGGTAAAACCTTGATCTTCGATATGGGCCTTAATTAATTTCATCAAGCGATAAGGGTCTGACTCAGGGACCAAGCGAACATCAATCTCAGCGGTAGCAGTCGCAGGAACAATGGTTCTTGCTGAAGCCCCTACATAAGCTGACTGTAATCCTCTAATGTTCAACGAGGGATATTGCAGGCTCTCTTGATAGGTGTCCGCAACTTTATCAGCCTTTGAAAAACCTAGCCGGCTTCTAAGAGCAACCTCGTCATCAGGAATCTTTGCCAATTGTTCTTTATCGTAATCACTAAGCACAATGTTATCGTAATAACCTTCAATTAGCACCCTGCCCTCAGAATCTTTCATAGAGGCCAATAGCTGAGATAAAGCAAGCGCTGGGTTCGGAGCATAATTGCCATAATGCCCACTGTGTTGTGGTAGCTTTGGGCCAAAAGTCTTTAAAGTAATACTAGCGATTCCACGGGCTCCATAGGTTAAGGTCGGACGATTAGAAACATGTCTCGGCCCATCAAATATTAGCATCGCATCAGCCATCAATTTTTCTTTGTAGCGAGTAACCGCATCAGGTAAAGACGGAGAGCCTTGCTCCTCCTCCAAATCAATCACCACTTTGATTCGGTTCAATGTGAGCTTATTCTGAGCGGCTAGCGCATCAAAAGCGGTTAAAAACATAGCAATGGGCCCTTTGGCATCCGAGGTAGCCCTACCGTATAGTCTCCAGTTTGGATCATACGAAGAAGACAGTAAATCAATGTCTAGGGTTTCCCAATCTGATGATTTAGAACGCTGCTTTAAGACAATTTCGTACGGGTCATTCTGAAACCACCTAGAGGGGTCTACCGCCTGACCATCGGCATGAAAATACAAGAGTAGGGTGGTGCCCGATAAACGTTTTTTGGGCTCATAAGTAGCCAACAAAAGAGGTACACCATCAGTCTCTAGGCGCTCTAATTCAAAGCCTCGACTGCTAAAAGCCTCTGACATTAACTGCTCTGTTGCTTCTAAATCTGATGCAATCGCGGCGTCGTTAGGAACGGCAACTATTTCTTGCAGCAAATCAAGACCCTTGTGCCAATGCTGTTCAGTTAAACGATTTAGCTGTTTGGCACCTAGCTGCTGTGAACAAACGAAAAATGGCGCCAAAAAGGCGCCAATAAAAATAATTTTCTTCATTACATCGAGCAGCTCATGTCAGCCCCACAACATTGTGGAGACTTGATTTTTCCTTCACAAGATGGACAAAATGAGATCTGAACTTCAGCCCCATTATCTAAAGTCAACATTCCATTTTCTAATGGGACATCACATTTAGCACAAGAGGCGTTCACCGACATACCACAAGAATCACATGAATAAGTAGCCATAGCAATATATTTTTTAGTTTTAGACAACTTGAATATAATCGATATCTATGAAACTCATTCATACTACCCTAGTTTTAAGCTTTCTTTTCAGCGTTTTGGCACCGATTCATGCGCAAAAGCTAAATCGCAATGAGCGGCGAATTATCGAGCGCGTTAGTGCGAATAATGAAGAAGCCATCCATTTTCTAGAAAAGGTGGTAAATATTAATAGCGGAAGCCTTAATCTAGAGGGAGTTAAAAAGGTAGGAGCTGTTTTCAGTGAAGGGTTTGAGGCCATTGGCTTTAATACCGAATGGGAAAGCATGCCCGAAGAAAT
This sequence comes from Euzebya sp., assembly GCA_964217345.1. Taxonomy (GTDB): domain Bacteria; phylum Bacteroidota; class Bacteroidia; order Flavobacteriales; family Flavobacteriaceae; genus UBA3478. The sequence continues at coordinate 30,508 of CAXPJI010000017.1, read as the reverse complement.
GAATCGAGCGGGACATCTTATCGCGAAAACTACGGGTACTAAGGGGAAAAAACTGCTGCTGATCGGGCACCTCGATACCGTATTTGAAGAAAACAGTCCCTTTCAAACCTTCGAAAAAATCAATGACAGTATTGCACTAGCCCCAGGAGGTAACGATATGAAGGGTGGTGACGTAATGATTCTCTATGCACTTAAAGCACTTAAAGAGGCTGGTGTTTTAGAAAACGCAGACATTCAGGTGATATTTACCGGAGACGAGGAAAGTACTGGAAAACCATTATCCATCTCAAGACACTCGCTGATTGAGGCTGCAAAGCATGCCGATATCGCACTAGGCTATGAGACTTCTACCGGATTCGATTATGCCACAGTAGCCCGAAGAGGTGCCTCTGGATGGCATTTAACTACTACAGGCAAGCGCGCGCATTCTTCAGGGGTGTTCTCTGATCGAACCGGTGCCGGTGCAATTTTCGAAATGGGTCGTATTCTGAATGCCTTTTACGAAGAAGTTAGAGGTGAAGACCTCCTGACTTTCAACCCAGGGATTCTGTATGGTGGAACCTTTATGAATTACGATGCAACAACCGGTCAGGCAGAAGTATTCGGAAAAACAAACGTGGTAGCTCAACAGGCCGAAGTTCGCGGAGGCTTACGTTTTATAACTGAAGATCAGAAAGAACGGGCCAGAGCAAAAATGCGAGCCATCGTCGAAACGGGTAATCTCCCTCAAACCTCGGCAAGTATTGAATTCAAAGATTCGTATCCGGCAATGCCTCCAACAGAAGGCAATCTAGAACTACTGGAGCTCTTGAGTGAAGTAAGCCAAGATTTAGGTCAAGGTGAAGTCAAGGCTTATGACCCAGGACGAAGAGGTGCAGCAGACATTTCTTTCGCAGCCTCTTATGTGGATGCCGCACTAGGTGGGTTAGGAAGTATGGGTAGCGGGGCACACACGCCGAACGAAACTGTTAACCTGAAAACCTTCGAAGCGCTTACCAAGCGCACGGCTATTTTAATATATCGATTGATTCAGTAGCACCTAGTCTACCACAATAGCGCGCTGAAGAATAACATTCATTAAAAGACCATCACACTCTCCTTTAACGGTAATTCTTGCTCCTTTGCGCAGGTTAGCCACTACCGATTTATCGGCGATAAAACATTGAACATCTCCAAAGTATTGATCTCCTGCAATAGTGATGTACGCGTTATCAAGCAAGTCATTTCCTATATCTCTAATCGTTCCGCTCACTTGTAGAATCTTTCCATTATAGGTCTCATCTGCAGCGATTTCATTAGCCTGGTAGTCAGCATAAAGTTTTCTAGCGCTTACTTCAATGTCTACCGGAGTTTCAGATGTGATTTTCGTGGTTTCAATATCTGTAGTACTTGCCATCGCTACGATCGCAAAAAATCCAAAAAGCATTGCTTTAAATCTATTTTTCATGGGTCCAAATTTTTAGGGTTTGATAAATAATTGGAACTACAAGATAACCCAAAAGGTCGGCGATATCGAAGGTTCCGTCTAGAAAATCAACGTATTGACCTATTTCTTGAACAACCCCAAAAAGTGGAATGCTCCACTGAAATAGTCGCTTCGAAAGGGCAGAGGTATAAGTTCCAAGTTCAGTGAAAAAAAGAAAGGCGGCTACCCAAAAAAGGTCTGGCAAGGTATATAAGGCGAACCTCCCCCATTCATTTCGGGTGAGCTCTTTAACCATTGAAGGCCAAGTTGGAGCACCAAAGAGGTGGTTTCGAAAAAACAGATAAAAACTCCCTGAGAGGGTTAAGAAAAATAATCCGAGGGCAGCACTGATTTTATCTCGAACAGAGTAGCTCATTCAATTGACAACACCTGAACACCTTTGGCCGATGAGGTGATGGTGAGCACAAATAGATTTCCGTTAACCGTATCTTCAATCCATTCAAATCGCTCTTCTCCTAGTGCACGATTCACAAGCATCGGAGTCGTATTTGAATGACCCACAATCAAAATACGCTCTCCTTTATGTACCGTAGCGATTGAATCAATATTCAAGTTGTTCGGTTCATAAGTCTGAATTTCTAGACCGTTACGCATGGCTGTAGGAGCTGCTGTCTGTAGGGTTCTTTGATAGTTGGTGCTATAAACTGCATCCATTTTAGAGAGGCCTAATACCTCAGCCCATCTTTCGGCGCGCTGCTTTCCTTCTTCGGTGAGTTCAGGATCTCTATTCTCTTTATCAGAGCGATCTTTTTCAGCATGTCGAATTAAATAAATGGTAGTGATCGAATGGTCTTCATGGGTTTCTTCCACATTTTGACAAGAAACAATGGTAAAAACGAGACTAAGAAGTAAGAAGGTGTTTTTCATAATGAGCACTTATTTGCTGAAAATTAATGGCTAACTTTTCCAAAAATACCGAATATGAAATCGATTTTCACGTTTATTTTTTCGGCCGTAAGCCTTGGTTTAGTGGCCCAAAGAAATTTTGATGGAGTTCAAATCGAACCCGTAAAAGTGTCTGACCATGTTTACGTTCTTTTCGGAAGTGGGGGTAACATCGCCCTAATCACCGGCGAAAATCAAAACTATATAATCGATGATCAGTTCGCTCCTTTGAGCGACAAAATCGAATTTTCCATTAAAAACATTAATCCTAAGCCTATCGCTTACGTGTTAAATACGCACTGGCACGGGGATCATACGGGGGGAAACATCAATTTCGCGAGAAAAGGAGCTACCATCATTGCAAACGATCGCGTTTATGATCGATTAAAATCGGGACAACAATCAGCTAGAAGAAATACGCCGCCTGCAGAATTAGAAGCGCTTCCGACCATCAGCTTTTCTGATCAAATGAAACTGAGGTATCGAGATGATGCTGAGATCCATGCTTTTCATGTGAACGACGCACATACTGACGGAGATAGTTTCTATTACTTCATCACTGAAAATGTGATTCATCTCGGAGACAATTTCTTCAACGGTCGGTATCCTTATGTAGATATAAGCTCAGGCGGAGATATCGACGGCATGATCACCAACCTCTATATGGCAGCAAGTATGATTGATGATCAAACCGTAATCATCCCAGGTCATGGCCAGGTGGCTAATAAAAAGGAGTTGGTCGACTACGCCAATCTACTCGATCTATTTAGAGAACTTATCGTTGAGTTACGAAATGAAGGTAAGAGTGTTGAAGAAGTCATCGATTTAGAACCTCTGGCAGAATGGGACGGCACCTACGGAACTGGTTTCATAGGACCTGAGGCCTTCATACGATCTGTTTACGAAACGGCCGATTAAAGCAATGGAAAACCGAACAACCTGCCTAAACTGTAATGCACCACTAACCGGTAAATTCTGTAGCAGCTGCGGTCAAGAAGATCGACCACAAAAACTTAGTGTCTGGCAATTGTTGGGTCAGTTTTTTAGTGGCCTTTTAAATTACGACGGCAGACTCATTTTATCGATTCGCCTTCTTTTTAGCAAGCCGGCCGCTTTAACACTAGCTTACATGGAGGGCAAGCGGAGCAGCTATGTGAACCCTGTTCAGTTTTATCTCTTTACCTCTGCGATCTTCTTTTTATTTAGTAGCACCTTTTCTAATCCAGATCTTATCGATATTGCCGGGGGTGACGAAAAAGGAAATATAATCTCCATTGGATCACCTCCTGAAGATTCAGCACCTGAAGCAGTAGACTTTGCGAAAGGGTTTTCTGAAGGGCTTGAAGCTGGAAAGCGAATGAGAGAAAGCGATTCGATTGTCAATTTAGAAAGTGATTTCGAGTCTTACGAAGAATATCTGAGCAATCAACTGACCTTAAAGTCCGAGGAGCGAAGCAGTTCTTTCGAATTGAAATTTGTAGAAAAATTCTATCAAATCAAAGACAAGTATGAAGGACAGAAAGGGTTCATTCAGGCCTTTGGTGAGGAAATTTTAAACCGCTTACCTCAAGTACTTTTCATCACACTTCCCCTTCTAGCGCTGATTCTAAAATTGGTTTTTATTAGAAGAAAACACTACTGGTATATTGATCACTTGATTTTTGTGTTACACATTGCCACCAGTTTTTTCATTCTGCTGTTTATTCAAAAAGGCCTCGAACTGCTAGCCTCAAGAACCAATTGGTCATTGTTTAGTTTAATTTCAGGCCTTCTAGGGTTGAGTTGGTTCATCTATTATCTCATTAGTTTCAAGCGATTCTTTGAGAAAGGTTGGCCGAAGACCTTGTTGTTTTTCTTCTTGACTAGTTTCTTACAATCCATCGTGTTTATGGTGGTGTTTGCGCTGTTATTAGTATTCGCCTTCTTCAATCTATAATTCGTAAATACTATCTTGTAGAACCTTATTAATCGCTCTTTCAATGAAATTGATAAAATTCATATTCAGTGCAGCGCTCACTCTTTTTTTAGTTTATGCTGCAAATCGTGGCTGGGGAACACTACCTGCCCTAGGTAATTTCATGAGCCCTCAAACGGGTTTTTGGCAAAACGACCAAAGCGAATCTCCTGAGACAACCATGCAACTAGATGGCCTTCGATCAGAAGTGACCGTTCATTACGACTCAGAATTAATTCCGCACATTTTCGCTCAAAACGACGAAGACCTCTACTATACTCAAGGATACATTACTGCGATGCATCGCTTATGGCAGATGGAATTTCAAACCTACGCTGCGGCCGGACGTCTCTCTGAAATCATCGGAGAAAAAGCCATCGAATATGACCGAGGACAACGCAGAAAGGGAATGGTGTTCGGAGCGCAAAATGCCATCAACGAAATGCTAAAAGATCCTTTGCTTTCTGAAAGACTATACGCATACAGCAACGGGGTTAACGATTATATTGCTTCGCTGACTCCTGAACAGTATCCGGTAGAATACAAACTTCTAGGCTATGCTCCAGAAACTTGGCAACCTGAAAAGTCGGCCTTACTTCTCATGTACATGACCGATATGTTGGCCGGACGCGACGAGGATCTCGAAAACACCAACTTCTTAAGTCTATTCGGAAGAGAAACGTTCGATCTATTATTTCCCGATTTCATCGCTGATCAAGACCCGGTGATCCCAAGAGAAAGAGATTGGAGCGACTTCGGCAAGGTAGAAAGACCCGAAGGTCCTGAAGGAGTTTCTAAGGCTATTGTTCAAACACATGAAGTATTAGAAAAACCAGACCCAGATAACGGGAGTAATAACTGGGCGGTAAATGGGGAACACTCAGAAAGTGGGAATCCGCTTCTAGCCAATGACCCGCATTTAGGATTAAATCTTCCTTCAATATGGTATGTAATGCAGCTCTCTGCACCAGACCACAATGTAATGGGAGCAACACTACCTGGAGCCCTAGGCGTAATTATCGGATTTAACGACCGCATCGCATGGGGAGTCACCAATGCAACACGAGATGTGAAAGACTGGTATCGAATTGAGTTCGAAGATGAAAGTAAAAAACGCTATCGATATGGAGACCAGTGGCGCGACATTCGAGAGGTGGTTGAAACCATTAAGGTGAAAGGAGCTAGCCCAGTTCTAGATACGGTTAGATACACTCATTATGGCCCAATAACCTACGACGAAACCTTCAAAGGAAACGGGAGAGAAAACCTAGCAATGAAGTGGATCGGACACCTTCCCAACTCTAACCAAAACACGTTTCTAGGTCTTAATCGTGCTAAAAACTACGAGGAGTATGTGGCAGCAGTTTCTACCTACACCGCACCTGCTCAGAATTTCATTTTCGCATCAAAAGACAATGACATTGCCCTTTGGATTCAAGGTAAAATTGCCAATAAGTTCAATGAGCAAGGCAAATTCGTAATGGATGGCACCAACCCTCAAAACGAATGGCAATCCTTTATTCCGCAAGAGCATAATCCGCATGTACGTAATCCAGAGAGGGGATTTGTGAGTTCGGCGAATCAGCATCCGACCGATGAGAACTACCCTTACTACGTTTATGACCCAACCTATGAAACGTATCGCAATCGAGTGATTAACGACTATTTCAGATCAAAAGAAAAGTTCTCTGTAAAAGACTTCAAAGACCTTCACAACAACAATTACAACCTAAAGGCTGCAGAGATTTTACCTGCCTTCTTATCGATGATTGAATCAGAGGTCAATAATAGTTCAGAGGCTTATTATAGCACCTTGTCGTCTTGGGATTATTACAACCATACCGATGCTATCGGCGCCTCAATTTTTGAAGTAGTTTGGGATGAGTATTATAAAATGGTTTGGGATGAGCTTCGCGAAAGCGAACTAGCCTTACAGCTACCAGATAGCTACCAGACGATATGGCTGACTAAATACCACGCTGATCATTCGTTTTTTGACCTAAAAAGCACTTCAGAAACTGAAGATGCCTCGGCACTGGCTCGACTGGCATTCAAAGAAGCTGTTAAGAAACTAGATGCGTATAAGAAAACTGGGAAGTCCTTAGACTGGGCCGCTTATAAGGGTACGCAGGTCGGACACCTCCTACAAGCCCTACCTGCATTTTCTCGTTTTGACATTCCTATCGGAGGTAATAAAAGCATCGTAAATGCAACCAGTAAAACTCATGGCCCTTCATGGCGTATGATCGTTGAACTAAGTTCAGAAACTAAAGCAATGGGGGTTTATCCGGGCGGACAATCGGGTAATCCTGGTAGCCGCTATTACGACTCAATGATCGACACATGGGCGGCCGGCGACTATTACGAACTGATTTATCTGCCGAACGCACAACCCACAAGTGCAATTACATCAACAACGCAATTAAAACCATGAAAAGAATTCTAATTCATAGCCTTTTAAGCATCGGTCTTGCCCTATTACTTCAAAGCTTTACTCCTTGGTGGGGTGTTGTGATTGCTACGGCAATTAGTAGTTATTTCATTCGCCTGAAAGGAAGTTCTGTATTCTTTTCACCTCTTCTGAGTATCGGTCTTTTATGGGCCATTCAAGCTTACAGTATCTCAAGTTCGAATGACTTCATTTTAGCCGAAAAGATCGCTGTCTTATTGCCCCTAAACGGCAGTGTGGGTGCACTAATTGCAGTGACGGGACTTATCGGAGGAATCTTCGGAGGGCTAGGCTCCTTAAGCGGCAGAAGTCTAAAAGTCTTGGTATCCTAGTTCTAGGTTAAGTTTAAAGACTGCCTCAGGATCAAAAGCTTCAACAGCAACAATCTCTAATTGCTTGTTAAGGAGTTTTACCTTCTTATCATAGCCTTCTTGCCACTCTTCTATTGAGAATTCTGGGGTAGATTGCATCGCCTTTGACAAATCTTTCATCGCGCTTAACACGGCCTTGATTTGGTTCGGTATCCAAGAAGTTATCGGTGTGCCACCGGTCGCCTTCGGATAAGCCGTATTCTGCATAATGTATTTCTGCACAAACTGCCAGTGGCCATTTCTAAATAGATAAATTTCCTCGTAGGCCTTCATAAGACCTTGCATTCCTATTTGATTGTCATCTTCGATGAGTCGCTGTGCAAGTGGCTTCTTAGACATTTGTTCGGCGAGTTCCTTAAAGAAATTTTGAATACACATGGGACGGTATTGTCTAAGATCCATCAAATACGAAGTCAGTTGATTTTGCGGATAGTAATGTATCACGCCACTCACAATATCAGCGGTCGGGATAATGTTGTCTTGTGCACCCGTCTGTCCTCTAAAAGCCTTAGGCTCCTCCCAAACGCCTTCGTAAAGCAAACCGTTCGGAAAAATATCGTCATTACCCTTCACTCCCATAATGAAGACTCGAAAGTCATTGTAGTGCTTCCATCTTGATGCTTCCCACATGAGTCTTCGACGATCATTCATTTTATTGAGCGTATCTGCTAACAGATGAACATCACGATTGAGGTCATCCCTATTCTCGTTCTCAACAATTCCATAAACAGCCTTAACTAGATCAGGTGAATATTGATTGATATCCACGTGTAGCATGATGAATCCACGCTCATCATCCATTCCAGAGAATTTAGCGGCCATCGCAAGGTTCGTCCATTCAAAACCCTTCGACTTATCGATTTTCTGATAGTTCCCTAGTGAGTATGCATAGTGATAATCGATCCAAGGATAAACTTCTAACTTATCAGCTACTGCAGCGAAGGGCTGTGCTACATTGGCTGGAAGCACCTCGTGCGCCTTTCCATACTTACCCGTCTTTAGAAAGTTATGATGAGAGGGCGCAAGGGTATAGGCAGATGTCACAAAACCATAGGCGCGAAAAAGCGCAGCGAGTACGAACGGATTCGTTTCTGTCTGAACATGACTCAAGTAATTTGGGAGTGCCAAAACGGCCTTCTCAAAAGCTCCCTCTGTAGCTAATAAGCCTGGAGAACCATCTTCTTTCACAATCGGCATCTCATCAATGAGGCTCTGTAAACCTGAAAAAGTTTCTGGCAATTTTGCCAAGGGTTCAGCAATCGGTAAGAAGCCGTGCTTAGGATCGACAGAGAAAAATCCGTCAGTAAAGGATGATAGCATGTTAGGTTGTTTAATTGTTTATAAAATTATGCATAAAATATCACATTATATTCTCTTATAGTTACATTTATAACACAATTCAAGAATAATGAAAAAAATTGCAGTACTAGGTTTGGGTAAAGTAGGAACACTGGTGGCCACTTTACTTTCTGAACGCTTTAAGGTGACGGGATTCGACAAACAACCTCCACACTATGACTATAAACACCCTTTCAATACTGAAACCTTAGATCTATCTGATGCTACTAAAATTGAAACGGCTTTAAAAGGATTTGATACGGTAGTATCGGCCTTACCCTATTTTTTAAATAAACCGATTGCAAAATTCGCACACGATTTTGGGCTCCATTATTTCGACTTAACTGAGGATGTGCCGACCACCAATTATATCCGATCGCTATCAGATACTGCTAAAGCAGCTATGGTGCCTCAGTGCGGATTAGCACCGGGGTTTATCGGCATTATGGGATTTGATCTTACAAAAGCATTCACGAAGGTTCGTGACGTTGAACTACGAGTGGGGGCTTTGCCGAGATATCCGAACGGTTTATTGGCTTATTCCTTTACCTGGTCTTCTTACGGAGTTCTCAACGAGTATTTAAATGACGCAGAGGTCATTCACAATGGGGTGCGAAAAATGGTCCCATCTCTCGAGGGGACCGAATACATCTCCATTGAAGGTCAAGAATTCGAAGCTTTCTCCACTTCTGGTGGGCTAGGGACGCTTTGCGAGACACTCGAGGGAAAGGTAGATACCTTGAATTACAAAACAATGAGGTATCCAGGCCACGGCAAACTCATGCGCTTTTTAATGTATGAGTTAATCATGAAAGATGATTTCGAGACTTTAGAGCGAGTGCTCACCAATGCGAAACCTCCAGTAGAAGAAGATGTGGTTTACGTCTATGCCGTAGTTGAAGGTTGGAAAGGCGACAAAATAGCCAGAGCAGAATATTGGAAGGCCTTTTACCCCATCGAAATCGGCGGTCATAAATGGAGAGCGATTTCCTGGACAACAGCCGCAGCAATCGCAGCAACCGTTGAGATGGTAGCCGACAATAAACTCCCACAAAAAGGATTTATCAAACAAGAAGATATCGACTACAAAACCTTCTTAGAGACCCCATCAGGCAAGCTTTACAATTCGTAATTTTAAGGTATGCATTTATCGAACAATTCTACCATTTCAAAGATTCTGCAAGGAGTCTTTGCTGTATACAGAGACCGAGTCCCTGACGTACAGAAAATCACTGACGCCATGGTGTCTCATGGTATTGTTACAGGACAATCTGAGATCCTGAACGACCACATTGCGTTTCGAACGATGGGAGTTAAAAATCTTGGAATTGCCTCCTTTGAGAAAATCTTTCTTGCTCATGGTTATGAGAAGCGCGACTACTTCTTCTTTGAAGGAAAAAAACTTGATGCGCACTGGTATGCTCCGCCTGATGACGAATTGCCAAGAGTATTTATCAGCGAATTACGGGTTAAAGATCTTTCAGAAAAGACCCAGCAAATCATTGCAAAATATACGGGTACCCTAACTGCAGATCCTGTAGATTCGATTGATTTAAACAACGTTGAAGAAGTAACTGAGTTTTTTCACAAACCACTTTGGCAACTGCCTACCCTTGATGATTACAAGGCGCTACTTGAAGAAAGCGAATACGCTGCATGGGTCATTTATAATCGCTACTATTTAAATCACTACACTATTAGTGTACATCAATTGGCTGGCGAACACCGCACGCTAGAGCAGTTCAATGACTTCTTAAAATCTATTGGTATCACTTTAAATAACTCGGGTGGAGAAATTAAAGTTAGCCCAGATGGCCTTCTACGACAAAGCAGCTCGGTTGCCGAAAAGGTAGAGGCTGAATTTGCGGGCGGAGATAAAGCAGTAATTTCAGGTAGTTATGTAGAATTCGCAGAACGACTTCCGCTTCCCGAATTTGCGCATCTTCCCTTCACTGAAATAAAACGACACATGCGTCGGGACGGTTTTGAGTCGGGTAACGCCGATAAAATTTTCGAAAGCACCTTTACTACACAAACATCTAGAACTTAAAATCATAAAAATGTCTCATACGAAACTCCTTCAATCTCTTGATATCAACCCCAAAGAAAGCGGCGTAAGCACCGGTTCAGAATGGTTTGGTGGCGGCAAAACTATAGCCTCTCACTCCCCCATTGACGGATCCTTTTTAGCCGAGGTAACTACCGCTTCTGTAACTGATTTTGAAAGAGTGGTTGAAACTGCCGAATCAGCCTTTGCAGAGTGGCGTAAGGTCCCCGCTCCTAAAAGAGGAGAGATTATTCGACAGTTCGGAGATAAGCTAAGAGAAAACAAAGAGGCACTTGGACAACTCGTATCCCTCGAAATGGGGAAATCTCTTCAAGAAGGGCTCGGAGAAGTTCAAGAAATGATAGACATCTGTGATTTTGCAGTCGGTCTATCACGTCAACTCCACGGGCTTACTATGCACTCTGAAAGACCCGGACACCGCATGTACGAACAATACCACCCACTCGGATTAGTCGGTATCATCTCTGCCTTCAACTTTCCCGTTGCAGTCTGGAGTTGGAACACAGCCCTAGCCTGGATCTGCGGAGACGTTTGCATTTGGAAACCCAGCGAAAAAGCTCCACTCTGTGGGGTTGCCTGCCAAAAATTAATCACAAGCGTTCTTAGAGAAAACAATTTGCCCGAGGGCATCTCTTGTCTAGTAAACGGAGACGCTTCAGTCGGAAAATGGATGTCAGAAGACCAACGTATCCCATTAGTCTCTGCCACAGGTTCAACCCGAATGGGTAAAGATGTTGCTGCCAAGGTCGGAGCAAGACTAGGCAAATCACTCCTAGAATTAGGTGGAAACAACGCCGTAATCATCACCCCAGACGCTAATCTGGATATCGCTTTTAGAGCAGCCGTATTTGGCGCGATCGGCACCTGCGGTCAGCGATGCACCTCAACTCGAAGACTTATCGTTCACAAAGACCTCTACGAAACCGTTAAAGAACGTCTTGTAAAGGCTTATGGCCAAGTTCGAATCGGAGATCCGCTAGACGCCAACAACCACATGGGCCCGCTAATCGACACCGACGCCGTAGATCAATACCTGAACGCACTCTCAGCTGCCAAAGAACAAGGCGGTAAGGCCCTCATCGAAGGGGGTAAACTCGAAGGCAAAGGCTTCGAAAGCGGATGCTATGTCAAACCCGCCATCATCGAAATCGACCATTCCGCAGACATTGTTCAGAACGAAACTTTCGCCCCTATCCTATACCTCATTAGCTACAGTGGAGGAATAGAAAACGCCATTGAAATTCAGAACGAAGTTCGCCAAGGGTTATCTTCTTCAATCATCTCGAATAACTTACAAGAGGCTGAGACCTTCTTGTCTCACTGGGGAAGTGACTGCGGTATAGCCAACGTTAATATTGGTACTTCAGGAGCCGAGATCGGAGGTGCTTTCGGAGGAGAAAAAGAAACCGGAGGCGGTCGTGAAAGTGGCTCAGATGCTTGGAAAATCTACATGAGACGCCAAACAAACACCATCAACTTCTCTTCAGATTTGCCACTGGCACAGGGTATTCAATTTGATTTTTAGATTTATTAATTATTTTTGTAACTGAAATTTAGTTACGGTGAGAGAAGGTAATCTTGAACTGTGACTAAAAGACAAAAATTATTATCTCGATTTCTGACGGTTCCGTCCGACCTTACTTGGCATGAGTTAACGAGGGTTCTTTCCGGGTTGGGTTTTATCGAGATAAAAAACAAAGGTGTTACTGGGGGTTCGAGAGTGAAATTTGTGAATCAAAATGGCGAAATAATAAATCTTCACAAGCCACACCCATCAAACATCGTCAAGCGATATGTAATTGTTCAGATTATTGATAAACTCCAATTATGAAAGATTTCCTCTCATACAAACAATACTTAGGAAGTGTTCATTTCAGTAATGCTGACAAAATCTTCTATGGTAAAATTGAAGGCATTAACGATTTGGTCAATTTTGAGGCAGATAATGTCCGAGATCTAGAAAAGAACTTTCAAATAGCTGTCATCGATTATATAGACACCTGTAAATCTCTGAACAAAATTCCCGAGAAATCATACAAAGGCGTATTTAACGTTAGAGTGTCGAGTGAGACTCACAAATCTGTTTCTAGACTAGCTGTTCGGTATGGTATGAATCTTAACGAGCTGGTAAAAAAATCTCTGAATTACACTCTAAAAAATGAAGATTTAGTCCTCGGCGATTCGGTTTAAATTTTTTTGTACCTTCAAGCTGAAACCAACCTAACGATGAAAACCAATCACAAAGCGGTTTGGCTTGTAGTGCTAATTGCGCAAATCATCCCAGCCATTTGGTATGGTCTATTTGTAGATGCCTACCTCTCATTAAACAATCTAACAATGGAAGATACTGCTCACCCTATAGCTTATTTGGTGAGTGTCCTAAGCTCAACTGCACTGACGTATATGCTTAGTTATATCTATGGTCGAATGAATATTGTATCGGCTATAGACGGAGCAAAAACGGGCTTGATTATTGGTTTTCCCATTTATATCTTAGGGCTTATAACTTGGAATCTATTTTCATTACGTCCCTATGCATTGGCATGGTTAGACGGAGGAGTGAATTTGATCATTCTAATCATTGCCGGAGCTATCATTGGCGGATGGCAAAAGAAATAACACCATGAAAAGTGCTTCGAAATACACCGAATTTTTAATCCTTGCGATTATCGTAATTCCGGTAATTTATCTTCTTGCAATCTGGGCAGAGCTACCCGAAGAGGTTCCTATGCACTGGAATGCTAAGGGTCAGATCGATCGATATGGGAGTAAAAATGAGTTAGTAGGTTTGCTATTCATATTAAATCTCCCGCTTTATTTCATCCTAAAATACGCTCCGAAGATTGATCCTAAGAAGAAAATTAGCGACGCTCAACTTGCGGGCCTACGACTAGTGATGCATTTGTTCATGTCAGCGCTCGCCTTATTTATTCTCTATTCCACAAAACAGGCTGAAATGTCTAGCCCTTTTGGCATTATCAGCTTGGTTGGATTACTCTTTGCGGTATTGGGTTGGTATTTCTCAAGGTTAAAACCAAACTATTTCATTGGTATTCGAACGCCCTGGACTCTCGAAAGCGAAGAGGTCTGGAAAAGAACGCACAAGGCAAGTGGCCCTGTATGGATAATTGGAGGGATACTTATGGCTATTGCTCCTTTAATTATAGAGTCGGCATCGGCCTACATAGTTATCGGTATTACCCTATTACTCACGATATACTCGGTGGGGTATTCGTGGTGGGCGTTTAAGAATCCGATCCAGAAGAGCGAAGACTAGGTTCTTCGTCTACGACACGCAACCCTGCTTCTGAACCTTCAGACTGTGCTTTGCTTGTAAAATACAGTGAAATCTCATTAAGCAGATTCGTGCCGGTCATAGGCACCTCCAAGTCAATAGATTCTAGGCGCTCTAATGCTCTATGAACGGCTTTTGGGCTGGGTATACGAATGGTACAATTTAGATGCTCATTCGATCTGTTCTCAAAAAGTTTGGCATAAATGTTACCCGTAACCTTGGCTCCTTCATTCAATAGAACTTTACCGGTGCAGTAAACATCACCTTTGATTTCACCATCAACAGTAAGACCATTACATACAAGGTCTCCTACCACTTTAGCTTCGGTTGAAACGTAAATCTTTTCAGAAGAAACCACGGCTCCGAAATACTGACATTCAATTCTTAAGCCACGATTGGTTTTAAACTGTCCATCAATAACCGATGGTGCCGACAAGATAATCGGAGAAGATTCGTTAGTTACTTTCTTAGATTTAAGCATGCCTAAAATTTTAAGGGAAAGCAATATAGGCATAGATTGCCCAAAGAAAAAATAATACTTTTGACTATCAGACGCTTAGGTAGCCGCTACACCACTATTTAAAATCAAAACCGCCCTACAAGAGGGCGGTCTTTTTTATAGCTATACTCCAACTATTTTCCTGATCTGTTCAACTACATCAGGATTTAACAATGTCGATATATCACCAAGGTTAGACACCTCATTCGAAGCAATCTTTCTGAGAATTCTTCGCATAATCTTGCCTGACCGCGTCTTGGGTAGACCGGGTACGAAGACAATCTTATCTAGTTTAGCGATAGGACCTATTTTCTCAGAAATCAGTCGATTGATTTCAGCTCGAAGTTCGTCTTGATCTCTACTGTTCGCCTCATCCTTTAGAATTACATACCCGAAAAGGGCGTTTCCTTTGATGTCATGAGGGAATCCGACAATAGCAGATTCGGCAACTCCTTGGTGCTCATTAATCGCATCTTCTATTGGAGCAGTCCCCAGGTTATGGCCCGAAACAATAATTACATCGTCAACTCTACCGGTGATGCGATAGTATCCAACCGCGTCACGAGAAGCACCGTCCCCAGTGAAATACATGTTCTTATAGGCTGAGAAATAGGTTTCTCGATAGCGTTCGTGATTGCCCCAAATCGTTCGAGCAATCGATGGCCATGGGAACTTAATACACAAACGACCCTCAACTTGATTTCCTTTAATTTCTTTGCCGCTTTCGTCCATCAGTGCAGGTTGCACACCGATAAAGGGCAAGGTCGCGAAGGTAGGCTTCGTAGGAGTTGAGTAAGGAATGGGGGATATCATGATTCCTCCCGTTTCTGTTTGCCACCACGTATCTACAATGGGGCTTTCTTTTTTACCCACATTGTTGTTGTACCAATGCCAAGCCTCTTCATTGATGGGCTCACCGACAGAGCCCAACACTTTAAGCGAGGAGAGGTCGTAATTCTCAACGAGTTCTAAAGGTTCTTTTGCTAATGCACGAATCGCAGTGGGCGCGGTATAGAATTGAGTGATCTTATGCTTCTCGACAACCTCCCAAAAACGACCGTAATCGGGATATGAAGGTACTCCTTCGAACATCACGGTTGTAGCGCCATTAGCTAGTGGGCCGTAGAGGATGTAAGAGTGGCCAGTGATCCATCCGATATCGGCGGTACACCAATACACATCATTTTCTCGATACTGAAAGATATTTTTGAAGGTATAGGCGGTGTAGACCATGTATCCGGCACAAGTATGAACCATCCCTTTGGGTTTACCTGTAGAACCCGAGGTATAGAGTATAAATAACGGATCTTCAGCATCCATAACCTCAACCGCACATTCTTCGCTAGCTCCTTTTATCAATGGGGCAAGCAGATGATCGCGACCATTTACCAGATTCATTTTACCCCCTGTACGTTCAGCAACCAAAACCGAATTGACCCCAGGACAATCGTTCAACGCCTCGTCGACAATCGACTTCAAATCAATCGATTTAGCACCTCGATACGAACCATCTGCAGTAATTACTACCGAGGCATCACAGTCGTTGATTCTTGTAGCTAAAGCCGTAGATGAAAAACCTGCAAAAACCACCGAGTGAACAGCTCCTATTCGAGCGCAAGCAAGAACGGCATAAGCTAGCTCAGGAATCATCGGCAAGTAGATACAAACGCGGTCTCCTTTCTTAACTCCTTGCGATTTCAACACATTAGACATCTTGTTTACCTGAGCATATAACTGCTTGTAGGTAATGTGCTGAGCTGGTTCATCGATACTGTTCGGTTCGAATAAAATCGCTGTTTTATCTGAGTACTTACTAAGATGACGATCGATGCAGTTTTCGGTAATATTTAACTGTGCTCCTTCGAACCACTTTACCTCGGGTTTTTCAAAATCCCAAGACAAAACGTTGCTCCAACGCTTACGCCAAACAAAATGTTCTTCAGCAATCTCTTCCCAGAACAACTCAGGGTTACGCACCGATTTACGATAAATCTGAAAGTACTCTTCAAGATTCTTAATGTGATAATTACTCATTGGTAGAAGTATTAAGGCCCGAACAATTAAATTATTCGGGCCTTTTAAATTAATAAAATTCTAGTGGGTAGCCTCACCGGCCCCGCTAGGGATTCGAATGGTTTCGACAATTTCTTGAACCTCTTCTGGCGGATCTGCAGTGAATGCATTAATCGTCAAGGAAACTGCGAAATTCACAATCATAGCGATGAAACCGAAGCCTTCTGGAGAGATGCCGAACCACCAGTCTTTAGATAAACTGGCAACGGCAGTTTTACCTCCGTCAAAAATTCCAAATTTGAATTTAAGCATGTAGAATAGCATCAATCCAATACCAACGATCATACCCGCAATCGCTCCTTCTTTATTCATCTTCTTGTAGAAAATTCCCAAAATAATCGCAGGGAAGAAGGAGGCCGCAGCCAGCCCGAAGGCTAATGCTACAACAGCAGCAACGAAACCAGGGGGGTTGATTCCGAAATATCCGGCAACAACTACTGCACCGACCGCAGAAAGTCTTGCCACTACTAATTCTTGTTTATCTGTAATATCTGGTTTAAATACACTCTTTACTAAATCGTGCGAAACAGACGAAGAAATCACCAATAATAGCCCCGCTGCGGTCGATAAGGCAGCGGCTAAACCACCAGCGGCCACTAGGGCAATCACCCAAGCAGGTAGATTCGCGATTTCAGGGTTGGCTAGTACCATGATATCTCTGTCAACGGTCAATTCATTAATCATCGCGTCTGCAGAATATTGGATGAGGCCGTCACCGTTTTTGTCGTTGAATCCTAAAAGACCTGTGGCTTCCCAATTAGAGAACCAATCTGGCATTTGAGCATATGGTTGTCCGCTTACCGTATGAATAAGGTTGAGGCGAGCAAAAACTGCAACTGCGGGGGCAGCCGTGTAAAGAATCGCAATAAGTAAAAGAGCTAAACCTGCTGATTTACGTGCATCCCTAACCTTTTTCACTGTAAAGAAGCGTACAATTACATGGGGTAGACCTGCTGTGCCCACCATTAAAGCTGCGGTCATCGCGAAAATATCCATTTTCGATCTTGAACCATTTGTGTATTCAGCAAAACCAAGCTCTGTAGAGAGGCCATTTAATTTTTCTAGCAGA
Source organism: Euzebya sp. (assembly GCA_964217345.1). Lineage (GTDB taxonomy): Bacteria > Bacteroidota > Bacteroidia > Flavobacteriales > Flavobacteriaceae > UBA3478. Next base: position 13,021 of record CAXPJI010000017.1, on the reverse strand, counting down.
TACATACCGTCGGCACCCTTACCTCCCATTCCTATTTGTGGAATAGGGTTTCCGGTCATCTGAAAAGAGATAAAAATCGCAGGGACCATAAAGGCAAAGATGAGTACACAGTACTGGGCTACCTGGGTGTAGGTGATTCCCTTCATTCCTCCGAGAACGGCATAGAATAAAACGATAATCATACCGATGATCACACCAGTGGTTATATCTACTTCTAAAAATCTAGAAAATACTACTCCCACACCGCGCATCTGACCCGCCACATAAGTAAACGAAACCAAAAGAGCACAGAAGACGGCAACTAAACGAGCGGTTTTAGAATAGTAACGTTCTCCAATGAAATCAGGAACGGTGAATTTTCCGAATTTTCTAAGGTAGGGTGCAAGAAGTAGGGCGAGAAGAACGTATCCACCTGTCCAACCCATGAGATAAACAGAGCCATCGTAACCCATAAAAGAGATAAGCCCGGCCATAGAGATGAAAGAAGCGGCAGACATCCAATCGGCGGCAGTTGCCATACCATTAGCTAATGGCGAAACTCCTCCACCCGCTACATAGAATTCTTTCGTAGAACCGGCTCTCGACCAAATCGCGATTGCGATATAAAGTGCGAATGTTAGGGCTACTATGATATAAGTCCAAATCTGTACGGTCATGATTAATCTTTGTCGTAGTTATACTTTTTATCAAGCTTATTCATCAGGCGCACGTAAACGAAAATGAGTACGACGAATACATAGATAGATCCTTGTTGAGCAAACCAAAACCCTAGCGGAAATCCTCCGATACTATACTGATCAAGCAGGTCTTTCAGAACCACCCCCGCAAGAAAAGAAACTGAAAACCAAATAGACAGAAGAATTGTGACATAACGAAGATTCTCCTTCCAATACTTTTTAGCATGATCTGATTTACTCATAGGCTGTAATTTGATAGAATATAGGTGGATCCTCGATAGAATCAAAACAGAATCCTTAGTTCACAATCAATAACTTATTCCACTGACACCTTAAAAGTTGAAATAGGCTGACCTAGGCTATTATAAATGGCTCCCGTTGAAACGTCTCTCCAAGCATGTCTAACATGTTTTGGGCTTTTAAGTTCAGGTGCTGAAAGATAAATCTTGCAGTCTTCGACTCGAACATCGGCTTTATAATAAGTTTTTTCATCTTCTGAAATTTCAAGGTCTTTGGCATTTTCAGGTTCATAAATTATACCCCCCTGTAGACATTCAAACGATATAACAATTTCTTTCCCTTGTCTAAAGGTTTGAATTGGTGTAATCCCCTCATAATTTTCCTCGGCATCATAGGTTTGATAAAGAGCAATGGAAGCTAATCGCTCACCTACCTCTTGTTTATTTGCCGGATGAATATTTATTGGGTTACCTATATCTAAAGTGGTAATCATCCCTGTATTCTCCAAAGAAGAAACGTTTAATTGAGAATTTCTCAAGTCTGGCGATAGATTGTTCTGATAATCAAAGGGTGCTATTTGAACAAAATAAAATGGGAAGTCAAAGCCCCAGAATTTTTTCCTTCAGCCTCTTTAATTTCAGAGATATTAGAATTTTTCCAAACTTTCTGAGATTCTGAGGGTCTATCAAATTCTACGGCGAAATATATTTTATAAGGAGTAGGTGCTCCACAAAAATCTCCTCCAACAGCGTACCCTTCGCATGAAGTTGACGACGTAATCTTTAGGTAGGCGTCTGAAACTTCGGTAGAGTTAACCCCAGAACCAATAACAATGGTTCCCTTTTGAGCATTATTAAATTTGAATTTCGCGAATCCTGCACGCTTCGATGTAGTTAGATCAATGTCAATACCTCCATTAATTGACGTAGATAATCGTCCTGCGTCATGAACCCTAACCTCATCAATGTTATTGAAGTTTGTCATGTCGTTGGGTGATATCTCTAGATTGCCATTAGATGCAGATACCGGGAAATTTCCCATATTAGAGCACCCTGCTCCACTTAATTGGGTAACAACAAATCCTCTGTCCGGTGAAAAGAAACTTGGAGTGAACTGAACCATTCCAAAAGGAAAAGTCGCTCCAGTAAAAGTATAGCCACTTTCTAATCCATTATCCTTCGAGCCTATTCGTGTATCTACATATTGTGTTAGATCCTGATTATCAAGATTAGTTATGCTAATTCTAGAGATTAATTTGAATAGTAGAAAAGCAACGCTAACAATAAAAATTATTCTAAGTAAGTTTTTCATCGGCACTAAAAGATTATCAATAAGGTCTAGAAATGATCAAACACGACTATTTCACGTGTTATGAATTCAGATTATCTCTTATTTAATATTCTATGTGTACGTTGAAAGTACTCTAACGGGATAGAGTATACTCAGTCTATAAAAGTTTCACCAAGGATTTTTGTTTAACCTTGTAATGGAACATGAATTTTGTTCAAAGCAAAAATTAGTTAAACAAATTCTTTAGATTGAGGACCAAAAGTTAGCACCATATAGTGACCGTTAATTCTAGAAATAAGCACATTAGTGTCGTGTAAAAAACCTCTATTCTCCACTAATTTAACCACGTCATCGTGAGCTAAAAAGTGACGATCGATTTGATGGCTTTGGTCTAAAGGGCGCTGTATTTTATACTTCTTTACCCAATTCATTACGCTAACATGAGAAACCTCTAGGAGCGATTCTATCTCACGATAGCTCAACCCCTCTAAATAAAGTTGTAAGGCACGTTTAACGATTTGAATGTCTGTCGATTTTCCCGACTTTGCAACAGTAAAGTGATAGTTGCATTCTTTACACTTATACCGCTGACGTTCATCAATAACACCTGCCTTGGTAATGTGCTTAGAATCACATTTAGGACAACTGCTCAACATTTTGTTTAACTATTGGTTATTCGATATTAAATATATAAAACTTAAACAAAATATTGTAATTGGCGCTAAGTCAATCTTTTAATCATTTATTTCTTTGAGAAAGAACTATATGAATCATGAGTACTTTCATAGAAAAGCAAGAACAAATTAAAAGTGACTTTTCTAAATGATTTGTAACAGAACTAATTTGAAGTATGTAATTAAAGTTTCTAAAGAGAATCGTTTTCATCTCATCGAAAAGTGTACTACATTGAAAGACAGAATATCTAGCCTATGGAAATCATTTCTTCAAAGAAAGTTTACGATGTAATTATTGTCGGTTCAGGTGCTGGCGGTGGTATGGCCACCAAAGTATTATCTGAGGCTGGCCTTAAGGTAGCCGTCGTTGAAGCCGGAGATCATTTTGATCCTGCAAACCCAGAACAGCAAACCCAACTCAAGTGGCCTTATGAATCGCCTAGACGCGGTTCAAGTATACATCGTGCCTTTGGAGATTTCGATGCGCTTTACGGAGGATGGGACATTGAAGGCGAGCCATATACTAACGTAGAAGGCACGCAGTTTGACTGGTTTAGGGCAAGAATGCTAGGAGGTCGTACCAATCACTGGGGGCGAATTTCGCTTCGCTTCGGTCCGCTAGATTTCAAATCTAAATCACGAGATGGCGTCGGTGAAGATTGGCCGATTGGCTACGAGGATGTGAAACCTTATTACGATAAGGTAGACAAGCTGATTGGGATCTTTGGAAGCAAAGAAGGTATTTACAACGAACCAGACGGCTTCTTTTTACCTGCTCCAAAACCTAGACTGCACGAACTATACTATAAGAAAGGTGCCGAAATGGCTGGAGTGAAAGTAATGCCCTCGAGACTTTCTATTGTTACTAAACGCATAAATGACGAGCGAGGCGTTTGTTTTTATTGTAATCAGTGCAATCGCTCTTGCCAGGTATATGCCGATTTTTCGGCGGGGTCTTGTCTAATCTTTCCTGCTCAGAAAAACGGAGGACAAATCGATCTTTATACCGGAGCAATGGTTCGCGAGGTATTAACCGACGGTAATGGTCGGGCAACCGGAGTAAGTTATATTGACAAGACTAGCGGAAAAGACTATGAACTTAAAGGTAAGGTGGTCGTACTAGCAGCCTCAGCGTGTAGCTCAGCACGCATTCTGCTCAACTCAAAAAGTGCAGTGCATCCCGATGGCCTAGGTAACAGTAGCGGTCTCATTGGAAAATACCTTCACGACTCTACAGGAGCTGATCGAATGGGATTTGTTCCTGCACTTATGGATCGTGAAATCTACAATGAAGACGGAGTGGGTGGTATGCACCTATACTCACCTTGGTGGCTAGATAATAAAAATCTTGATTTCGCTAGAGGCTATCACATTGAAGTGTGGGGAGGTCTTGGCATGCCTAGCTATGGCTTCGGATTCAACCCAAATGATCTCAACCGTTTCTTTGGAGAACGCGTCGGCGGGTACGGAGATCACCTACGAAAAGATATCCGCAAGTACTACGGATCAATGGTCGGCATGTCTGGTAGAGGAGAATCAATCGCTCGCAAAGAAAACTACTGTGAAATCGACCCAGAAAAAGTAGATCAGTGGGGAATTCCTGTACTACGTTTTCACTACAAATGGAGTGACGAGGAGCGCAAGCAAGCTCGACACATGCACGACACTTTCGAGGAAATTATAGTGAATATGGGAGGTATCCCTCTTGGTGATAAGCCCGGAAAAGAGAGTGATTATGGGCTTCATAAACCGGGACGAATCATTCACGAAGTAGGTACTACCCGTATGGGAAGTGACCCCAAACAATCGGTAGTGAACGAATTCGAACGTTTACATGATGTCGATAACGTATTCGTTGTTGATGCAGGGCCGTTTGTCTCCCAGGCAGATAAAAACCCCACTTGGACCATCTTGGCCCTTTCGTGGAGAACATCCGATTATATCGTCGATCAATTCAAACAGCAAAACTTCTAATTATGAATCGCAGAGAAAGTTTAAAATATTTAGCAGCAGGATCGATCGCCTCAGGACTACTTCTTTCAGGCTGTGATTGGTCTAACCCAGAAGAAGTTGAGAAAAGCCTCTGGAAATACAAATACGGAAGAACTGCCGATGAAACCGCTCACGACAATAGCCTCCTAAATAGACAGTTTTTTTCTCCAGCAGAGCTTGCCCTTATTACAAGGTTGGCTCACCTTATACTGCCCGCAAACGAAACCGGAGATATTGAAAAAGCTGAAGTCCCAGAGCTTATTGAGTTTATGGCCAAAGACTATCCTCCCTTTCAAGAACCGTTGAGAAACGGCCTATCCGCTCTGAATCAGCGCGCAACTGAAGCTTTTGGCAGTGACTTTTTAAGTCTTGAAGAGCCCAATCAACATGCTCTTCTAGAGCCCATTGCATACCCTAACGAAGTGTCCGAAGAATTAAAAGAGCAAGCCTCCTTCTTCAATTTGATGCGCAATCTCACACTGACTGGCTACTACACCTCAGAAGTGGGGATTAAAGACTTAGGTTACCAAGGAAACCAACCCAATGTTTGGAATGGAGTGCCTGATCATGTGCTTCAAAAACACGGCATGTCCTATGACGAAAGTTGGATGCCGAAATTCCTCGATGTCAGTCGACGAAATGACAAGGCTGAATGGGACGAGAATGGAAATCTATTGACTTAGAGTTATTTATAGATCATATAGAATAAAGGCTTAACAATTACATAACATAAGGTTATTCCTCATTTAACATTGTATTAAAACGATAGTAGGTTCTTTGCACAAATTTAACCTGAGAATGAACAAACTATTTCAGATCTTCGGTTTAGTATTATTTCTAACCACTCAAATTTCCTTTGCACAGGACAATGCAATGACTACCCCGTCTTTCGGAAAAGGACTCATTAATTATACCGCTGCAGACAGCACTTTCAGTACTAAAGTATCTGCTCGTATACAGTCTAGATTCAATAGCACATGGAACTACGATAATAATGAGTACGGAAATGCGGAGTACAACTTTATTGTTAGACGTGCTCGTCTAAAGTTTGATGGGTGGGCCTACAGTCCAAAACTTAAATATAAGATTGAGCTAGGGCTTTCAAATAGAGATTTAGGCGGTATTAATAGTTTCACCAATAATGCTCCAAATCAAATTCTCGATGCTGTAATCATGTGGTCTTTCGCAAAAAATTGGGAATTGTGGGCAGGTCAGACCAAGCTTCCAGGTAACGTAGAGCGTGTAGTTTCTTCTGCAAACCTCCAATTTATCGATCGCTCTATCTTAAATAGTAGATTTAACATTGACCGTGATCTAGGTTTTCAGATTCGTCATAAGAGTTCATGGGGAAATAATTTCATCACTAAGGAAAAATTTGCCCTGTCTCAGGGAGAAGGTAGAAATGTTACCAAGGGCAATCAAGGTGGCCTTCAGTACACTATCAGAATGGAAGCACTGCCTTTCGGAGAGTTCAAGAAAAAAGGAGACTATGTTGAGGCAGATCTAGAACGTGAGCAGCAATTTAAATTAATGCTGGCCTATACCTACAACTTTAATGCAGATGCGGTTAAAACGCGCTCTGGTATGGGTGATTATATGTACAATGATACCGGTCTTTTTCAAACCGATATTACTACTCATTTCGTAGATGTTGTTGCAAAATACAAAGGCTGGTCTTTATTAACAGAAATGACGCAGAGAGACGCTGCAGCCCCAGTAGCAACAAATAGTGATGGTACAAGTACAGGAGATGTTGTTCTTGTAGGAAAAGCATTAAACACACAAATGGGATATCTGTTCAAGAACAACTTAGAGCTAGCGCTTCGTTACTCTGAGATCAAATACGATCAAATTACCGGTAATTCTAACCCTAAAGAGATTACTTTAGGACTTTCAAAGTATGTTGTTGGACATAAATTGAAGTTTCAAGCAGATATAACTAAAGCAACTATTGATAATAATCCAAATAAGATTGTAGTACGAACAGGTTTTGAGCTTCACTTCTAGAAGGGAGTAATTAAACACAGTGTTAGAAACATTTAAACAACCTTTATGAACACAATTTTCACTTTAATCATTGCTGCCTTAGCAGTTTTAGCTATCGTAGATCTAATTGTAGGTGTAAGTAATGATGCCGTAAACTTTTTAAACTCAGCAATTGGATCAAAGGCGATCTCGTTCAAGAAAATTCTGATAATTGCAAGCCTTGGGATCTTCATTGGAGCCGTTTTTTCTAGCGGTATGATGGAGGTTGCTCGAAAAGGTATCTTCAACCCAGGAGAATTCTATTTCGACGAAATCATGTTCATCTTTCTCGCGGTAATGATTGGAGACATCTTGCTTCTTGATTTCTTCAATACGATCGGTATGCCAACTTCTACTACCGTATCTATCGTATTTAACTTGCTAGGAGCTGCGGTAGTAATGTCGTTAATCAAAATTGGAATGGACGACACCCAGGGACTAGGCGATATCGTTAAGTACATCAATAATGAAAAGGCCATATCGATCATCTCTGGAATATTGCTTTCGGTGGTCATTTCATTTACCATCGGTGCGCTTGTTCAGTGGATATCAAGGCTAGTATTCACCTTTCAATATGAGAAGAAAATTAAGAGTTTCGGATTCTTATTCGCTGCAGTTTGTTTAACCAGTATCGGATATTTTATTTTCTACAAAGGATTAAAAGGTACTCCTTACTACAATGATATCTCTGAAATATTAAAAACCAACAGTGCTCTTGTAATCGGTGGAATGTTTCTGTTCTGGGCACTACTTTCATTTATCGTAGACCGAGTATTTAAGAAAAACATACTGATAGTAGTTATTGGTGTAGGAACATTTGGGTTGGCTTTAGCATTCTCAGGAAATGACCTTGTAAACTTTATCGGAGTTCCTATGGCCGCTTACCATTCTTTCGAAGCATGGTCTGCCTCAGGAGTGCCAGCTTCAGAATTCAGCATGGGGGTTTTATCAAAGAAAGTACCTGCTGAACCGTTATTACTTCTTTTAGCTGGAGGAATCATGGTAGCTACTCTTTGGTTATCTCAGAAAGCAAAATCAGTAACCGAAACAGAGATCAACCTGTCAAGGCAATCAGAAGGTTCTGAGCGATTTGAACCCAACTTATTATCTAAGCTTATCGTTAGAGGTGGAACCTCGCTATCTTCAGCGGTTGGGCACCTATTACCTCAATCTGCAAAAAACAGAATTGAAAACAGCTTTAAGGTTCCAATTCTGAATATTTCGTCAGACAAAGCCAAGGATCTTCCTGCATTCGATTTAATCAGAGCTTCAATTAACTTAACCGTTGCAGGTATTTTAATTTCTATTGCAACTTCAATGAAATTACCCCTATCAACTACGTACGTTACATTTATGGTTGCCATGGGTACTTCACTTGCAGATAAAGCATGGGGAAGAGATTCAGCAGTTTATCGCGTAGCTGGTGTAATCAATGTTATCGGCGGATGGTTCTTTACCGCTTTTATCGCCTTTGTTTTTGCAGGAATCTTAACCTACCTCATTTACCTAGGAAAAGGAGTTTCAATCGTTATTTTACTTATGGTAACTGCAGCATTACTTATTAGAAACTACGTTAGCCACAAAAAGAAACAAGCAGAAAAATTAAACCCTAAGGTCCTTAGAAAATCAGAGAGTAAAACCGTTCAAGGGATTATCAAGGAGAGTTCTGAAAATGTAGCTGATGTAATGTCTAGAGCTAATAAAATCAGTCATAACGTGATTGACGGTTTAGCCAAGCAAAAGATTGACAAGCTCAAAAAGGCTAAAAAACAAATCTCTAAACTTGAAACAGAGATTGAAGACCTTAGAAATCACTTGTTTTACTTCATCAAAAACCTAGATGAGAAAAGTGTTAACGGTAGTAATTTCTACATGATCGTTCTAGCTTGTTTAACAGACATTACACAATCCCTAGATTATATCGCACGTAAATCATTCAAGCACGTTGAAAATCAACACAAGCCATTGACTTACAATCAGATTAAGGAGTTAAATGAGATTCAGGATTCACTATCAATGTTCCTTAATAACATTGAGAAGTGCTTCTCAGAGAAAGATTACAATGGACTAGCTCAAGAAATCGCTAAAAAAGAACAAATCAATTCTTTAATAACTGCTAAGATTGATAGTCAAATTGCGAGAACTAGATCCAACGAAACCTCTCCTAAGAATACTACGTTATTTTTTAATATTCTTCTAGAATCGAAAGATCTATTAAACTCAACCATCAAGGTTAGTGAAGAATATTATAAGAGTTCGAAATAAGAATCTCTTTCTAATCATAGAACAAAAAGGCTCCCATGAGGAGCCTTTTTTTATGATACCCTTTTTCTAATTTGTACAGCCACTGTAATCGACCGGCCCTGAAGCATGTGACCTAAAAAACTCAATTAGATAATCGGCTGTAGTTAGTTCGTATATAAAGCTAGGCTCATCGAAAAGCGAAGAAAATACGTTAGTAAGATAATCGTTGATGCTCAAGGTAACGGCCGTATTGTCGTCAAGTAAATTCCCATTAGCATCTGCAATTTCGATTTGATCCCCTTGAAAAATCAAATTGTAGTGGGTTGAATAGCTATAACTAGTGGGGATCGACTCAAGTACATTCTCCATTTCACCAACCGTGAAGTTGTAGGTTTCAAACCCATTTCCAAAGGGGTCAATGGTATAAATGTCAAAAGGTGTTACCTCTCCTTGATCTAGGTTAGCTCTTACTCCACCCCTGTTTTGAATGATAAAGTCTGAGCCTGATACCTGTCTAAGGGCGTCGGTGTAGAAACAAGCAGTCTCATCTCTCGAGTGATCAATTGCAGAGCTACCGATCACTTCATAAAACTCTGGTTTGTTATTGTATGCGTCAACAAGATCTGCGATTTCTGTGTTCTCAGCAATGTTTAAGTTGTCTAGGTTGATAAGTTGCCACGCAAAATCAGTGGTTCCATCCTCATAAAGCTTAATAGTAGTCTTACCTACGGTTTCTAAATGGGCGCCAGACATTACCATGAAGTCATCTCCGATAGCGATGCCGTATTCTTTATTGGTGTGACCGCCAATAACAAGATCAATGAAAGGATTGGCTCGAAGTAGTGCTTCATCACTTTCCTCTCCCTGATGCGTTAGTGCCACTAATAAATCGGCTCCGGTTTCGTTCTTGAGATTAGCAAATTTGCCGAATCCCGCATTTCCATCTACAAAGGTGAGACCTTCTATTTTTCTCGGATGCGTCAGCGGATAACCCCCCGGGCTACTCGTTTCAACAACCCCTACGAAAGCGATTTTTACACCTCCCTTTTCAATAAGGGTATATTCGGGTACTTGCGCTAAGGCTCCTGAACCTCCGTCTACATTGTAGCACACAAAATCAAAGCTCGCTTGATTCATTCTTGCTGTCAATGCCTCTTGTCCGTAATCAAACTCATGATTTCCAATGACATTTACATCCAAGCCTATTTTAGATAACAGATCTATTAGAGGAAACCCTTTATCGGGGTGAAAGTCAACAATCGGGTTGCCTGAAAATAAGTCTCCGGCACTCACGAAGAATACTTGATTATTTTTTTCTCGCTCCTGATCAAGCAGTGTTTTGAGCTTAGGAAAATTGTATATCCGCCCATGAACATCGTTCACTGAAAAAACAACAATCTCTGTAAATGATTTAGGATTTGAGGGCTCAGGTGGAGTAATCGGGTCGGTACCTGAAGAGCAGGCGCCAATTATCGATACAATCAACGAAAAGAAAACAGTAGTCATAAATACTTGATGTGATTTCATTCTAATGATGATTCATTAAATTTACTACTTGATTAAAAGCTATGAAAAACAAATGGTTGCTTATTGTTCTTGGTGTCTTTCTACTAAGTTGTAGTTCTGCAAAGATAGTTCCGTTTAATTCTGTAGACATCCCTAAAAATCCAGATTATTCGAAGAGTGAAAGTTGGGCGGTTCTACCCGGACAGTATCCGCAGTCATTATCCGAGGTCGTCGGAGAAGAAAGCGTAAAATCGGTAGATGTATTTTTTATCTATCCGACCCTATTCAGCGATAAAAAAGACCCCGCTTGGAATGCAGACATTTATCGTTCAGACATCAGAGAAGAGGTGATCTCACTCAGTGTGACTAACCAGGCTTCAGCGTTCGCAGAGGCAGGGAATTTATATGTGCCCTTTTACAGACAGGCCCATTATAAAGTATTCGACAACCAATTAAAACCAATTGCTGGTGACACTTGGACCATCGCTTACGACGATGTGAAGGCGGCCTTTGAATATTACTTGAAGAACTACAACAAGGGTAAGGGTATCATCATCGCAGGACACTCACAGGGGAGTATGCATGGGGGCAAACTAGTAAAAGAGTTCTTCGATGGCACTGAACTTGAAGATCAGCTGGTTGCCGCTTATTTACCTGGAGCAGGAATCGAATCTATGTATTTCAGTTCTCTAAAACCACTTGAAACTCCAGAATCTACAAGGGGCTACGTAAGTTGGAATACCTATAAATCTGGCAAATTGCCGAAAAAATATAAAAGCTATTATGAAGGGCGGGTTACCTCTAACCCAATTACGTGGAATGGTCAACAGCAGACTACGTTCGAAAATCATAGTGGGCTCTTATACTATGATAAAGAGATTTATCCTGAGAGCATAACCATTGAAATGATTGATGGGATGATCTGGGCATCGCTTCCCAAAGTTCCGAAACGCTTTTTCATGAGTTTCATCAAAAACTATCACGCTTTTGACATTAATCTTTTCTGGAAGGATATCTCAGAAAATGCTGTGTTGCGAAGAGATCAATGGTTGGCTAAAAACGCTTCCCAATACTCAAATTAATACGCGGATAGGCCTCGTTATAGGTTTGAGTTAGGTAACGGCCAAAGCCCAAGCCTAATTCAAAAGCGAAGTTGCTTTGATTTACCCACTTTTTACCCAGCATCATCCCTAAGGCAAAAGCTGCTTCTGACGAAGGTTCGCTGTAATATCCACAAGGAGCAATTGATAAACCTTGTGGGTCGGCACTAGCTTGTACACTTTGAGCTGGATAATCACACTCTACATAGTTGTAGTCGTAATAGCCACTATCAGCTACTACAAAGGCAGTAAAGACCTCAACGAAAACACTCTTTCGTAGCTCTAATAGATCATCATTGAAATACATTCTGAATGAAGGAGCGAACTCAAACTTTTCAGTGTAATCGTCGTTCAGTGCAACCATAGTAGTTACTCCTAGGGAAGTTTGAGGGGTTAAGAATCGTTCGTAACTCGCATTAAGAGTTCCTCTAGATAGCATGTCTAAAAGATTCAATCGCAATTCATTCTGATCAAACTCTTGTGCTCGAACAGAGGTGAAAGCACCTAAGATTACAAGGATAAGGACGATTCGTTTCATAGCCTGCAAAATACTAATTTTATAGAGATGAAATTCTTCTCAATACTTCTTATTCTACTACCGCTAATGCAGTGCGATAGTATCGACCCATTACTCGATGAGCCTTCATGTGAAGATGGCCCTATTTATTTAGGAACCTTGGCTGTACAAGGAATTTGCATGAATTACGTGATAACCGTTGAGAGTCAAGTGCCTGAGGAATGGTATGATAAAGGGGTTATCGCTAAAACTTGGGTTGACCCCTGGGAAGAAATTACCTACAGCAACGCGTTTCGTTTGGGATCCATCTGTGATTTCCCAGATGAAATTAAAGAAGGTGATCAATTTTACTTTACACTTATCAAAGAGGAACAATTATGTGCGCAATGCCTAGCCTACTCACCCACTCCCTCTGAGACTCTTTCAATTAAAGTCTGTACCAACTGATGAAATCATCGAGCCCAACCAAAGTATTTAAAGCTCGAACTGATACACTGTTCAATGGTGTTCTCATTTTTTCTATCGCTGTTTGCGTGATCCCGATGTGGCCCTTGATTCGTTCAGGAATATCGGGTGCCGAAGCACTGATTGCGTTTGTAATTCTCGCCGCAACTACCCTGATGATGATTGCATTTTATACTCATACTTACTACACAGTCGATGGGGATGAACTACGTTGGCGATCAAGTATTCTGTCTGGAAGGTTTTCTGTTTCGAGTATTCATAAAGTATCCGTTAACAAAACGCTTTGGGTAG